>JBLFWP010000104.1:0-3349 GCA_047611225.1 Halioglobus sp. | reverse complement strand
AATGGCGCGCAGTCCTGCAACAGAACAATCTCATCCGCGCTATCAATCAGTCCGTTGCCCACGCCAATTGCACGCTGAGTGATGGCGATGAAGTTGCATTCTTTCCTCCCGTAACAGGCGGTTGATATGGTCTCTGAGGAACCGCAGCAGCCAAGCAACACCTCTTGCACCGTTGCAGTACAGGCCGAGGACTTCGACGTCAGCAGTCTTCAAGCTGCGCTTGTAGGCTATGCTGCCAGAGAGGGCGCAGTTGTTGCGTTCACCGGTTACGTACGCGCTGCCAATGAACAGCGGGAAGTAGCCATCCTCGAGTTAGAACACTATCCGGGTATGACCGAATCCAGTATTACCGTGATAATGGAGGAGGCAGCTGAGCGCTGGCCTTTACTGGCCGCGTCTGTCGTTCATAGAGTAGGGCCCCTGGCACCCGGTGATCAGATAGTCTGGGTGGGCGTATCATCAGCACACCGCGAAGCCGCCTTTGAAGCCGCTGAATTTATCATGGATTACCTAAAAACCCGCGCGCCCTTCTGGAAGAAGGAACTGGGGCCACAGGGGGCCCAGTGGGTGGCAGAGCGAACCGATGATGTGCGTCGTGCAGACCGTTGGGCGCAGCCGCCAGAGCAGAAATAGCCTGAATAGGGGATGTGTTTGGGCGGCCACTAAGGTCCAATACCCACCATAATCAGGTATAAATAGAGAAATCACATCGCAATTACCCCCGCGATAACGGAGCAACGACAAATGAGTATTGATGGTCGCGAATTAAGAGATGCCCTAGGGCGCTTCGCCACTGGTGTGTGTGTCATTACGGCCGTGTCAAAAGACAATCAAGCGGTAGGCATGACGGCCAACTCGTTTTCCTCCGTATCCCTGGATCCACCGCTGGTACTGTGGAGCCTGCAAAATAATTCTGATGTTTACGATACATTCGCGGGTCCAAAGCACTTCGCTATAAACGTGCTTTCCAGCGAGCAACAAGACCACTCCAATCAGTACGCGAAGAAAGGTCAGCACGAACTGGATCCAGAACACTTTAGCGCCGGCACCCATGGCTCCCCCATTATGCACAACGCTCTGGTGAGCTTTGAGTGTGAACTGGAGGCTACCCATCAGGGTGGTGACCATCTGATTATCGTTGGCCGTGTAAAGGAAATGCAGGGGCGCACAGACGGTGAACCGTTGCTGTTTTACTCTGGCGGCTATCGTCAGCTGAGCTAAATTGTTCCAGCGAGCCCGATTCGGGGTTCAGCGACTCTCAAAAAAACAGCTATTCCTTCCCGCTCTGGCTGTTCTAATACCTCTGGGAAGCACTATACTGTAGCGCATGTTTATTACGGTTTTCTCTCCATGAGATTTTGTAGCAGTTGTGGCAATTCAGTAGTCCTACAGATTCCTGCAGGTGACGACCGCCAGCGATATATCTGCAGTAGTTGTGAACTTATTCACTACACCAACCCCCGTGTGATCGTGGGCTGTCTTCCTGTGCATGATGGCAAAGTACTCATGTGCAAGAGAGCTATTGAACCAAGAAAAAACTATTGGACCTTACCCGCGGGCTTCATGGAGAACCAGGAGACCACTGCACAGGGCGCTGCCAGAGAAACCTGGGAAGAGGCTATGGCAAAGGCGACCGACCTGCAACTCTATCGAATATTCGATGTGCCCTATATCAGCCAGGTGTATATGTTTTATCTCTGTGGCATAGACAAGGGTGAATTTGGCGTGGGGCCCGAAAGCCTGGAAACAGTTTTATGCGACGAAAAAGATATCCCCTGGGACAATATCGCCTTCCCGGTTATCCGTGAAACCCTCAAAGAGTTTTTTGTCGATAGGGTAGAGGGTAGCTTTCCGGTACGTGTCACAGCAATCGATCACAGACCCAAGCCCAAATAGGCGCCCGTGTCAGAGTCGCGCAGAATTTCATAGCTCAAACACTTACGTTTTAAGCAGTTCAATTCCGAACTAAACACACTCTACACACCCAGTACACCTAGACCCCGCAGGAGTCATTTTCGCATGGCACTACCAAAAATTGGCAACAAGGCACCGGCCTTTACATTGTTGGATCAAGACAGTAACAAGGTCAGCCTCAAGGATTTCGCCGGCAAGAAGAATGTCGTGCTGTATTTTTATCCCAAGGCAATGACGCCGGGCTGCACCGTGCAAGCCTGTGGTATTCGCGACAGCAAAAAGGCGCTGGCGAAACTAGACACAGTAGTGCTTGGCGTAAGCCCCGATGCAGTGCCGCGGTTGGGCCGCTTTATTGAGAAGCAGGATTTGAACTTCACGCTGCTGTCAGACGAAGATCATGCCATTACCGATAAATACGGCATGTGGGGGCTGAAGAAATTTATGGGCCGTGAATTCATGGGGGTCATACGCAGTACGTTTATTATCGGCAAGGACGGACGACTCAAGCACATCATGGCCAAGGTCAAAACCAAATCTCACCATGATGATGTGCTAGCGCTGATTAAGGAGTTGGGGCTGTAAAGCTCATCCCATGCTGAAATATTTGTTTGAAGACGCCCCGGAGTCGGGTGAGGTAAAGGAAGTTGCACCGGGTATTTTGTGGCTGCGTATGCCTCTCCCCATGGAACTGGACCATATCAATCTCTACCTGCTGGAGGACACCGACGGCTGGTGGATTGTAGATACTGGTATTGCAATCGACCCCACCCAGGAACTGTGGGAGAAGGTGTTTGAGAAACACCTCAAGGGCAAGCCTGTTAAGGCCGTTGTTGCTACACACTACCACCCGGACCACATTGGTATGGCTGGCTGGCTGGTAGAGAAGTGGCGCGTGCCCTTTTACATGACTACCGGAGAGTACTTTACCGGGTTATCGTTTAGCAGAACAACACAGGAACATTTCTCCTGGCACTCGGAAGTCTATCTGCGCCATTGCGGCTATACGGATGCACAAATTGAAACAGCAAAGGAGCATTTTGGCGGATTCGGCCCCTACATCAAACCGATGCCTACCGCCTATAGGCGCCTTGCAGACGGTGGCGCGCTCACCATCAATGGCAACCGCTGGCAGATCGTGGTGGGTTCAGGCCACTCTCCAGAGCATGCCTGTTTGTACAGTGCAGCCCACAACATTTTGATTTCAGGCGACCAGGTGATTCCCAGGATTACCTCCAATGTCAGTGTCAGTGGCGCTGAGCCTGAAGGGAATCCCCTCAAGGATTGGCTGAATTCCCATGAGCACTTTCTCGACATCCTGCCGGATGACGCGCTGGTACTGCCGGCTCACAACACACCGTTTTATGGTCTGCACGAGCGACTGCGTTATCTAATTGAGCATCACGAGGACCACTTGATTGCGCTGGAAGAGGCTTGC
>JBLFWP010000103.1:0-3607 GCA_047611225.1 Halioglobus sp. | reverse complement strand
CACAGGGCACAATTACACCGCAGAAAGTACTGTGGGACGCGCGCCAGGTCATGGGGCCCGAAGATATTCTACTGTCGGATGTAGGCGCGCACAAAATGTGGATCGCGCGCCACTATCAGTGCCATGAACCCAACACCTGCCTGATTCCCAACGGCTTTTGCTCGATGGGGTTCTCCCTGCCAGGTGCGGTTGCCGCATCCATCATTCACCCGGAGAAAAAAATTCTTTCCATCAGCGGTGATGCCGGCTTCTTAATGAATGTGCAGGAAATGGAAACCGCCAAACGCCTGGGTTGTAATTTGGTCGCAATGGTCTGGGAAGATCATGCCTATGGCCTCATTGCTTGGAAGCAAGAAGCGGAGTTTGGCCA
The DNA here is from genome assembly GCA_047611225.1 of Halioglobus sp. Taxonomy (GTDB): domain Bacteria; phylum Pseudomonadota; class Gammaproteobacteria; order Pseudomonadales; family Halieaceae; genus Marimicrobium. The sequence goes on along the minus strand of JBLFWP010000103.1, from coordinate 3,237 downwards.
TCACACCGACCTCGCCTTTGGCAATCCGGACTGGATGCAACTGGCGGCAGCCTTTGGCTGGGGCGGTCATTTCGTCAGCGATAGTAAAGATTTTAAGGGCACCCTGGAACAGGCCTTCGCAGAAACCGGTCCCAGCCTGGTAGTGGTGCCGATTGACTACCGGGAGAACATGAAGCTCACACAGCATCTGGGCGAAATATCATGTCCATCCTAATTTACACAACGCGATCCGCGCGAGAAAATACCATCAACACGACAATGAGGCCGCACGCATCATGACGGAACATTTCCCACTGATGATCACTGGTCCCGAGAGTACGGGCAATTTTAAGGTCACCTCTCCGTACCACGGCGCTGTACTAGCCACTGTCGAGCAGTGCGGCGAGCAACATATTGAAGAGGCTCTGGCGCTGGCCTTCGCAACTTTTCGCGACAGAGATGCATGGCCAAGCGTGGCCGAACGTCGCGACATTCTTGAGCGCACTGCTAGCCTTATGCAGGATCAGGCAGAGGCACTTGCGCTTGGCGCTGCAGCCGAAGGTGGCAAACCGTTAATGGACTCGCGTGTTGAAGTCAGCCGCGCTATAGAAGGCGTCAAAATGTGCGCAGAACACATCAGCGCGCACGCGGGAGAAGTCATCCCTCTGCAAGAGCCGCAACCGAACACAATGCGCATGGGGTTTACACAAAAGGAGCCTATTGGTGTGGTGGTATCGGTTAGCGCCTTTAACCACCCTCTGAACCTGATAGTTCATCAAGTTGGAGCAGCCATCGCTGCCGGTTGCCCAGTGATTGTGAAACCGGCTGAGGATACTCCTCTGTCCTGTTTGCGCTTCGTCAAACTACTGCGCGAGGCGGGGCTTCCCGAGGCATGGTGTCAGGTGGCCCTTCCTGAATCTCTGACACTGGCATCCACTTTGGTGACCGATTCTCGTGTGGCTTTCTTTTCGTTTATTGGCAGCGCTAGAGTGGGCTGGATGCTGCGTTCCAAACTCGCCCCCGGGACACGCTGCGCACTCGAGCATGGCGGTGTAGCGCCCGTCATCGTGGACGAGACAGCGGATCTCGACAAAGCAGTACCCGCAATACTCAAGGGTGGCTTTTATCATGCCGGGCAGGTTTGCGTTTCCGTACAACGCGTCTTTGCCCACCACAGTATTGCTAAAGAACTAAGTGAACGACTTGTTAGCGGCGCGAATGCCTTGAAAGTTGGCGACCCTTTGGATGAAGAAACCGAGGTAGGCCCACTTATTCGCCCCGCAGAAATAGCGCGTATCGACAGTTGGATTCAGGAAGCGGTTACCGCTGGAGCAGCGGCACTATGTGGCGCGTACGCAATGGACAACAATTGTTACGCACCAACGGTGCTGTACAACCCTTCACCGCTGGTTGCAGTTAGCACACGTGAAATATTCGGACCTCTGGTGTGCGTCTACGAATATCACGATGTGAATACTGCAATTGATGCTGCCAATGATCTGGAAGTGGCCTTTCAGGCGGCCGTGTTTAGCCAGGACATCGATCGAGCGATGCACATATACCAGCGTATAGATGCCTCCGCCGTAATGATCAACGATCACACCGCTTTCCGTCAGGACGGCATGCCCTTCGCCGGCTTGCGCCAATCCGGGCTAGGCGTTGGCGGCATTGGTCACACCATAGATGACATGCAGATCGACAAAATGCTTATGATTAAGGCGACGCAAACACCTGGTTGAACTAAGCAGAGGCACCCTCCTCTAACAGACAGGAGCCAGCACAGCGGTTATTGGTAATTCGCCGCGCGACTCATTCTGGTTACAACTACAGGGTGCTGATATGCGCAATTTCACTTTCGGATTAATTCTCGTACTCGGCGCTGGCTTTGCAGCGGCGCTGAATGCCACTCAAGGCAACGAGGAAATCCTTTCCTTTAATAGCGGCGATAAATAAGTTGCTCTACTGGAGCTCTATACCTCTGAGGGTTGTAGCAGCTGCCCTCCCGCAGAAGCCTGGCTCAGTAAATTGAAAGACGATCCAAACCTCTGGCAGAGTATTGTGCCGATTGCCTTTCACGTGGACTACTGGAACTACCTAGGCTGGAAAGACCCTCTCAGCCGATCAGAGAACACTCTGCGGCAGCGACGCTACAAAGAACAAGGTGGCGTTAACTCGGTTTACACCCCCGGCTTTGTGCTCAACGGCAATGAGTGGCGCGACTGGTACAGTGGTAAGGCGCTTCCCAGAATCAACAATTCGGCTGGCATTCTTGCAGTGAAAGTCGAAAATGGTGAATACAGGTCGCCTAAAAAAAAAGGGAGACAAAGAGCACCTGGATCTGCAGGTAGCACTTCTCGGCTTCAACATCGCAACAGAAGTAGCCGGCGGCGAGAATCGTGGTCGAGAATTGATACACCAATTCTCAGTACTGGAACACTCATCTAAACGCTCCAGCACCAATAGCTGGACATTGCCCACACCACAAAGCGCGATCGAAGCTGAATCACTCGCTCTTGCCGTGTGGGTAACGCCACCAAATTCGCAACAGCCATTGCAGGCCACAGGAGGCTGGCTGCAATAATGGGTGCAGGCCAGGTCACGTTAACAACAAACAATAGACAGGCCTTAGACAAGTTAGCCGACGAAAGCGCGTTGCGGTGCCGCAACCCCTTCTGAAGAGGTGCCCTTAAGCCAGGCCATCATGGTGTCAGCATCGGACACTTCAAAAGGATCCGTGGGGCAATTGTCGCTGAACTCTGGCTCGGCAAACATCTTCTCAATAGCACCATCATTAACCAGCATCGAGTAGCGCCAGGAGCGCATGCCAAAACCGAGATTAGCTTTGTCTACCAACATGCCCATTTTGCGGGTGAACTCACCGGAACCATCAGGTAGCAGAAAAATATTCTGGTTACCTACGTGCTTGCCCCACTGGAACATCACAAAGGCATCGTTGACCGACACACAGATTATCGCGTCAACGCCTTCACGCTGAAAATCTTCATATAGCGCGTCGTAGCGCGGCAGATGATTAGATGAACAGGTTGGGGTAAAAGCTCCGGGCAGAGAAAACACTACCACTTTCTTGCCTGCAAACAGATCGACGGTGCTTTTGTCTTCCCAGCGGTAGGGGTTGTCGCCTTCGACGGATTCATCCCGCACACGGGTTTTGAATACTACATCAGGCACTCGGCTTACAATTGTCATTTCTAACTCCTCACTGTGGGTTGATCAGATTAAGAAGCTAGAAGATACCGG
>JBLFWP010000102.1:0-3827 GCA_047611225.1 Halioglobus sp. | reverse complement strand
GCTTTTGCTGGCGTTTAGTGTTCTCTGGCAGAGACTGTTGATAAATTTCGTCCAGTTTATTTCTGGCCAGCACCGCAATATCGATCAGAGCGTTCTGCAATTGCTGATCCTCCCGATACCGCACTAATTGGTTTGCATCATCACTTTGAGCATAGAATTGTTCCAGGCCCGCCTGCGCCACCGCGGTTGCAAAGGATTCGTTAAAGTTCGTATCATCTTGAATATAGATTTGTTGGTGCGCAAGCTCATGAAAAATTAACCCAACGAGACGGTATTCTGGAAGCGCAATAAAAGTGTTCAGTACTGGGTCGCTAAACCAGCCTAGAGTGGAGTAGGCGGTCACTTTCGAAACATAGGTATCGTAATTCTCGCTTTTCAAATTATCATGGTCTTTGTTTAGCATCTTCTGGTCGAAATATCCTCGGTAATTTGCGCATCCAATAACGGGATAGCACCAGGAATACAGCTCTGTCGAAAACTCTTCAGCCGCGAACAAATTTTGAACGACGTAGTCTCTACTCAAATCGGCGTAGTAGGTGTAGCTGTCGTTGATCGATAGCTGGAGTATGGATGTCGCAAACTCTCGAGACTTCAGTACCAGTTGTAGCTTGGCGCTCGTTTCTGTGGCCAGCAGCCCTTCGTCTATCAAATGTTGGATCTCTTCTGATCGGCTCAAAACATCAAAGTGGCCGCTCACAGATTGTGCGTAGTATCGGACCTCACCGCAGCCCACGAGGAAGGAGAGCATCGATACTAAAAGATAGTTTCGACCTAATTTGAGAGGGAAGAGCTCCGCTAACATTTACAGCTGAAAATCACGAAAACCAGAAAGGCCTCGATATTCGACATCATTCCTGTAACTCCGCCTTAGCCGCCAATGTATCCATCGGTGTAGCGATAGCTTCAGGAACCCCATTATTCATCTCGACACCGTAGAGCAGGATTAATACCGCGACCGCAGCACCACCGTAGATAGCAACGGTCTTTGTTTCCAGGTAACCCAGTAAGGTTCGGTAATTGAAACTCAGGTGGGCGATCTCCGACAAAATCAGTAACAGGCCAAATAATTTGTGCACTGGATGCATTTGGATGGTGAAGGATGGTTTTTCTATGACGAACATTATCAGGCCAGAAGTAGACTTAGCTACGAAAGAAACGAAAAGTGTTACCGCCGTGATTTTCCTGAACATGACCGAGCTTTCCATGCGTTTTCTAGGTGCGAAGCCCTAGAATACACAAAAAGGGATCAACTAGTGAAATAGGAAATGAATGAGCGATAAATCGCATCGAAGGGCCGCTAATCTCATCCAGTAATAAGAGGGCGCGTTATAGGTTCAAGGCGAGGGCCGCGCAAATTTTCTAATCGTCTATGGGTTCAAGTCAGCGCACAGCTCAAGGACTCTTCCTTATTTTTCTCAGTTTGCTGCACAGTTTATGCACATTGTTCTCGTAAGGTTGTGACTCGTTTACCGAGGGCCACGTTATGGGCAAGAACTTGAAAGCTTACTATCCACTCGCAATCGTTATCTCCTTGAACTCCGCTTTTGTTATCTCGCAGCAGTTGCCCTCGGCAAATCCGCAGGGATCTAGTGATGAGGAGCGCGTCAACGATATGCACCGTGACCTCTCCTGAAGATCAGCAGCGCCTTGAAGAGATAGAAACGGTTTCGCTTATACATCGTATTGTACGTAACCCCAATCCTTTGACCACACAGATGCCCGTGGACCCAGCCTTTCGCAGTATCGATGGCAGCGGAAACAATCTGCATATTCGTGGCATGAATAGTCATGGCACTACGCTTTTCCGATTGCTGTCTCCGGACTATGCGGATGGTATTGCGGCATTGGCAGCGACAGGAGTAGCCGGCCCGCGCGAAATCAGTAATGCCGTGGCAGCGCAAACCGAGTCAATTCCCAACAGTATGGGCGCCACAGATTTTTTCTGCCAATGGGGCCAGTTTCTGGATCATGACATCGATCTTACTGATGGTGTGGACCCCGCTGAAAATGCCAGCATTGCAATTCCTGCAGGCGACATTTGGTTCGACACAGGCAACATCGGCGAAAGGGAGTTGCAATTCAACCGTTCGGTTTATGACATAAACAGCGGAACCAGTACCAGCAACCCCAGACAGCAGCTAAACGAAATTTCTGGCTGGATCGATGCCTCCAACGTCTATGGCTCAGACGACGAGCGTGCTGCAGCGTTGCCGGCATTCGGCGGCAACGGCTACCTGATGACAAGTGAGGGCGGTTTACTCCCCTATAATATTGATGGCCTTTCCAACGCCGGTGGTGTGAGCGAGCAGATGTTCCTGGCAGGAGATGTCAGGGCGAATGAACAAGTGGCACTTACTGCGATGCACACTTTGTTTGTACGAGAGCACAATCGTTTGATCGACGGACTTCTGCTGCAAAATCCCAGCATTAGCGGAAAGCACGCCTATCAACGTGCGCGCGAGACAGTTGGGGCTCAAATGCAGGTGATTACTTATCGGGAATTTCTCCCTCTGTTGTTGGGCGGGAACGCGTTGCCGCCTTATGGAGGCTACCAACCGCAGATAGACGCGAGCATCACAAACAGTTTCTCCACAGCTGCCTACAGGTTAGGTCACAGCTTGCTCAGTACACAGCTGTTGCGATTAGATGAAAACATGGAAGTTATGGAGGCTGGCAACCTGCCACTGCGCAACGCATTTCTCTCACCCAGCGCGATAGAAGAAACAGGTATTGATCCGATATTGCTCGGCCTTGCGACTCAGATTTGTCAGGAGCTGGATGCTGACGAGGCTGATGATATTCGTAACTTCTTATTTGGAGCGCCGGGTAGCGATGGCTTCGATTTGGTATCACTGAATATTCAGCGCGGACGCGATCATGGTTTGCCCGGATACAACCAGGCGCGCGTGGAATTGGGGCTAGAGCCTGCGGCCAGTTTCTCCGATATTACATCCAATGCCGAGCTCCAGCAGCGATTGGCCAGCGTGTATGACAACGTTGATCAGGTCGACATCTGGGTAGGCGGACTTTTCGAAGACCATGTTGATGGCGCGGTGGTGGGTGAACTACTACGAGTGATTTTGGTTCATCAGTTTACGGTGCTTCGCGATGGCGATCGGTTCTGGTATGAACTTAAGCTTGGTCCGCAGCAAGTCAGCGACCTTAAGCAAACCGTCTTGGCGGATATCATTTGACGCAACACAGATATTTCAGATGAGCTCCCGGACTATGTATTTCGCGTGGAGGTTTCGCCCCAAAGCAATCCTGGGCCCGATAGGCGGGGAAACAACAACCGGACTAGTAATCGAAACGGGAACTGATACCAGACATTTGGCTACAACCGAAGTCTTACACGGCACCCCACGAACCAAGTACGGTCGGAGGGCAGCGAACACCTACCCAGGAAACTGACATGACGATTTCAAGAGCGACGCACAACATCACATTGGCGGCGATTCTCGCGACCATTCTTTCCTCAACCATTGCTCACGCCGAATCCGACAAGGATTCCAGCAAGAGACGCGGGCCTCCAGAGCAAGCCTTTGAGGCCTGTGCCGATCAGGCAGAGAAAGGCGCTTGTTCTTTTTCAGGTCGTCGAGGCGACGTACCGGGAACCTGCATTGTTCCGCCGCATGCAGATGCCGAGCTCGTCTGTGCACCTGAAGGTGGGCCGCCCGAAGGCCATGGTGAAAGGCACGATCGAGAATAGAAGAGGCATGATAGGTCTTGCCAAGACGGAGGCTTCCCGGTCAATCTTATCGATCGTGCTCAGTCGCGGCACTAGGCCTCGTCTGCGACCCACACGCCGTGAAACCCGAAGGGCACCC
>JBLFWP010000101.1:0-4051 GCA_047611225.1 Halioglobus sp. | reverse complement strand
TTGCTCTATCGCCGCATCAGTAGCGATGTAAGACAGCATTGTCGCCATGTTCGGCCTGATCATGCCAGCACCCTTGGCGATGCCAGTGACTGTATAGCTGTGACCTTCGCAATCGAACTTTACCGACCTCCCCTTAGGACGGGTGTCAGTGGTGAGAATGCCTTGAGCGGCGTCGGCCCAACCCTCGGCAGAAAGCCTTTCATACGCTTCGGGGATAGCTTTCACTATGCGCTCTACAGGTAGCGCTTCGCCGATCACACCGGTGGAATAAGGCAGTACGACGCTTGTTTCAACCGCCGCCGCTGCGCCCACAGCTAATGTACACTCTAGCGCGTCGGCAATACCTTTCTCACCTGTGCCCGCGTTGGCATTCCCCGTATTTACAAGAAGATAGCGTGGCTGGTGGCCGCTGGCGTTCAAGTGTTTTTTGGCGACCGTGACTGGTGCGGCGCAAAACGCATTTTGGGTAAACACACCAGCGCAGCGACTTCCAGGCGCCAGTTCTATCAGCACCAAATCCTTGCGACCTGGCGTCTTTATGCCCGCACTAACCGCTGCTAAACGAACACCCGCAACCGGGTGTAAGGTTTCCAATGCTGCCTCACCTACCGCCATGCTATCTCCTGGGCTCAATAACGGACTCGCCTGGTAGGATCACAGCTTGCCGTGGCACTGCTTGAACTTCTTGCCGCTACCACAAGGGCAGGGCTCGTTACGCCCTACCTTGGGCTCTTCACGGGTAAAAGGCTGCGCTGGCGCTTCTTCTTCCCCCTCTGACGGAGACGGATCAGTTCCCATGCCAGTTGCCTCGTCGTGCTGGAAGGCCAGTTTTTCTCGTTCGGCAGCCTCACGACGCTGCCGCTCTATCGCTTCGGCTTCATCGGGATTCTGGATTGTTACGTGGCTCAAAAATTTCACCACCTCGTACTTCAAGCTAGACAAAAGCTCTTGAAACAGCTCATATGATTCGCGCTTATATTCCTGCTTGGGGTTCTTTTGCGCATAGGCCCGCAAGTGAATTCCCTGACGCAGATGATCCATTGTCGAGAGGTGATCCTTCCATAGCGTGTCGAGTACCTGCAGCATTATCTGCTTCTCTATCTTGCGCATATCTGGGCCAACCGCTTCAGACTTCGCATCGTAAGCCACTTGCACCGCGTCAAAGATCATTGTGCGCAGTGCTTCCTCGTGTAGAGAGTTGTCCTCATCCAGCCATTTCTGCAACGGGAGAGTAATTGCAAACTCCCCTTCCAACTGTTTCTCCAATGCGGGAATATCCCACTGCTCCTCCACACTCATGGGTGGGATGTAGCTGTCTATTGCCTCTTGCACCACATCCTGGCGAATGGTTGTAATGGTCTCGGAAATATCACTTTCACCGAGTAGCTCATCCCGCTGCTGGTAGATAATCTGCCGCTGATCGTTAGACACATCGTCGTATTCCAGCAACTGCTTGCGAATATCGAAGTTGCGCCCTTCAACTTTCCGCTGCGCCTTTTCAATAGCATTGGTCACCATGCGGTGCTCAATCGCTTCGCCCTTCTCCATGCCCAGCGCCTGCATGAAACCCTTCACCTTGTCTGAGGCAAAGATACGCATGAGGTTGTCTTCCATCGACAAGTAGAAGCGCGACGCACCCGGGTCGCCCTGCCTGCCGGCACGACCGCGCAGCTGGTTATCAATACGGCGTGATTCATGCCGTTCGGTACCGAGAATGTGTAATCCACCTGCTTCTAAAACTTGATCATGGCGCTTTTTCCAGTCCATGCGCACTTCAGCCTGCTTTGCATCATCGACTTCGCCCAAAGCAGCGAGTTCCGACTCAAGATTGCCGCCCAGCACAATATCTGTACCCCGGCCCGCCATGTTAGTGGCGATGGTTACGACGCCAGGCCTACCGGCCTGAGCAATAATTTCCGCTTCCTGCTCGTGATACTTGGCGTTCAAAACCTTGTGCTCAACGCCACCCTCTTTGAAGCGCTTTGACATAGCCTCTGAGGTCTCAACGGATGCTGTACCCACCAGCACAGGAGCACCACTGCCCATGCACTCTTTCACATCAGACAAAATAGCGTCGAACTTTTCTTCCACGCTGAGATAAACGAGATCATTCATGTCATCACGAAGCTGTGGCACGTTGGTAGGAATGACCAACACTTCCAGACCGTAAATTTGGCGGAATTCGAAGGCTTCAGTGTCGGCAGTACCCGTCATGCCGGCCAGCTTGCCGTAGAGACGGAAGTAATTCTGGAAGGTAGTTGAAGCAAGAGTCTGACTTTCGCTCTGTATAGAGACACCCTCCTTCGCTTCTATCGCCTGATGCAGGCCCTCGGACAAACGCCTACCAGCCATGGTGCGCCCGGTGTGTTCGTCTATTAATACAACCTGACCCTGCTGCACGATGTACTCAACATCACGCTGGTACAGAACGTGGGCACGCAGCCCTGAATACACGTGGTGTAATAAATTCAGGTTGGTGGCACCGTACAGACTATCGCCTTCTTCCAGCAGACCTTCACTGATCATCTTAGCTTCAATGTACTCGTGGCCCGCCTCATTTAGCTCAACCTGACGCTGCTTCTCGTCAATGGTGTAATGACCGGCCTCACCCTCCTGGGCCTCAGCGGGCTCACCTTCAACTTCAACCGTGGTGTCCGGCTTGAGCGAGGGGATCAAGCGATTGATGCGTTTATAGAGTTCGGAGCTGTCTTCAGACGCACCAGAGATAATCAGCGGCGTTCTGGCCTCATCGATCAGAATCGAATCCACCTCGTCGACAATGGCAAAGCTGAGGCCTCGCTGTGTGCGATCCTGCAGCGAAAAAGCCATATTGTCCCGCAGGTAATCAAAGCCAAATTCGTTGTTGGTGCCATACACCACATCGGCACGGTAGGCAGCTGCCTTTTCTTCTGGCGCCTGACCGGACTTAATGACGCCGAAAGAGATGCCCAGAAAGTTATACAGAGGCCCCATCCAGTGAGCATCACGGTTCGCCAGGTAGTCGTTCACCGTAATCAGGTGAACACTGTCTCCGGTGAGCGCATTCAGGTAGGCCGGTAGGGTTGCCACCAGAGTCTTACCTTCACCCGTACGCATCTCGGCAATCTTGCCTTCGTGCAGGGCCATACCACCAACCAACTGGACGTCGAAATGGCGCAACCCCAACACTCGCTCGCCAGCTTCCCTAACAACGGCAAAGGCCTCAGGAAGTATTTTATCCAGGGTCTCGCCATCGGCCAGGCGCGCCTTGAATTCATCTGTTTTCGCGGCAAGGGCTGTATCATCCAACGCCTTTATATCGTCCGTGAAAGCATTGATTTGCTTAACCACTTTGCCCATGCGCTTGAGCTCACGGCCATTACGGGTACCGAAAATAGTTTTCAGAGTTTTGCTAATCATGGCAATTCATCATTTTGGAATTAGAAGATTTAAATAGCGACAGCCATCCCAGCGATACTGGTGGCAAGCGAATTACGCGTTGGAGAATCGTTCAGCGGCGGGTTCTGGCAACATAACTGGAAGGGTCTACCGAGCGGCCGTGCTTATAAACTTCGTAGTGCACGTGAGCACCAGTGGAGCGACCGCTATTTCCCATAAGGGCGATAACATCACCCTTGTGTACAACATCACCTGTATCGACCAGGTTTTTCTTGTTGTGGCCGTAGCGGGTCACGTAGCCATCGCCGTGAGACAGTTCGATCATATGCCCGTAACCACTCTTTTGCTCAGAAAGAGTAACAACCCCTGCTGCAACTGCGATTACATCAGAACCATCCACACCGGCAAAATCCAGGCCGTTGTGCATTGCGGGCTTGCCAGTGAAGGGGTCGGTGCGTTGCCCGTAGTGGGAAGACACCCAACCTTTTTGAACAGGACGGCCCGACAACCAGCGCTCATCACGCAGCTTACGGTCATTGAGCATCGATTCCAGAATATCCAGCTGCTGCTCGCGATCGTTTAAACGGGCCTGAAAGCGATCCAGCTCTCCGCCCAGATCCAGCGCGGTAAATTCAACATTGAATTCCCCTGCCAGGGGACCCCCAACGGCCGG
>JBLFWP010000100.1:0-4107 GCA_047611225.1 Halioglobus sp. | reverse complement strand
GCGCCGTAACAGTTGAGTTGGTTGTAGGCGTGGACAAAACCAAGGTGGCAAACGATATCAAGAGCAAGGTCGATGCGATCGATTCCTTCCCCACAGAAACAGAACAACCGGTTACTGCTGAAGTCACCCTCATTGCTACAGTACTGCAGATTGCTGTTTCAGGGCCAGCCGACGAGCGCACACTTAAACTGATAGGCCAGCAGGTCAGAGACGGCATTGCTGCCCTGCCTGGCGTTTCTCAAGTGGTACTGCAGTTTGCGAGGCCCTACGAAATTTCAATCGATGTCTCCGAGCAAACTCTGAGACGTCACAGCCTTACCCTCGCCGCCATTGGCCAAGCTATAGAACAGAGTTCCCTGGATATTCCAGGAGGTTCTTTGAAGACGGAGGGCGGCGAAATCCTGCTGCGCACAAAGGGCCAGGCCTATCGCAGCAGAGAGTTCGAAGACATCGTGGTGCTAACCCGCACTGATGGCACTAGCGTCACCCTCGGTGAGATCGCCACCGTGGTAGACGGTTTTGAGGACAGTGATTTACAAGCCCGCTTTGATGGCGAGCCTGCAGTGGCACTCAAAGTGTCCCGAGTTGGGCAGGAAGACATCATGCTTATCGCCACTCAGGTGAAGGCCTACCTCAAGCAAGTGCAGAGCGAACTACCTGAGGGCATAAAGCTAACCATCTGGCAGGACGAATCACAGGATATGGTCGACAGGCTTAATGTCCTATCTAAGAATGCCCGCAGCGGTCTTATTCTTGTACTGCTGATTCTCACCTTATTCCTGCGGTTTCGATTGGCCATCTGGGTGGCCGCCGGTGTCCCAGTGGCCCTTCTCGGGACTGTAGCCTTGTTTCCCGTGATAGGCATTTCCATCAGCACCATATCGGTGATGGCTTTGATCCTAGTACTGGGCGTACTGGTGGATGACGCCATCGTAATAGGCGAACGGGTATACAGCCACGAGCAGCAAGGCAAGGGCCGACTACAGGCCGCAGTAGACGGCACCCAGGAGGTATCACTACCCGTTATTTTTGGTGTTTTCACTACCATGGCGACCTTCATACCCATTATCACTATCCCCGGCCCGATGGGCGGATTTTACGCGCCACTGGGTTACACCGTGATCATTGCCCTCGCCTTTAGCCTGATCGAATCGCAGCTGATCCTGCCTATGCATCTTGCACACCGCAAGCCTGAGCAAAAGCCGGGAGAAAACCGGCTTCTAAATCGCTGGCTCACATTTCAGGAAGGAATCTCTACCGCCTTGGAAACCGTTGCCACCAAATACTACCTGCCCGCAATAGCCCGTGTTCTGGAATGGCGATACGCGACTGTGAGTTTTGCCGTTGTGGTATTGATTATTACCATGTCTCTCTTTGCCGGCGGGCGCATGCAATTCCAATTTTTCCCCGGCGTAGAAGGTAGCCATCTGTATGCCACACTCACCATGGGGGAAGGGACGCCGGTTGAAAAAACAGCCATCGCCGTAGAACAATTGGAGCGCGCTGCAGAAGTTTTGCGACAGGAGCTAGACGAAGATCTAGGCCCTGATGAAGACAGTAAAGTTGCCCATATTTTCAGCAGCATAGGCTCCTTTATTCCCAAAGGCAGCATCATGAATACGACAAGGGCGCAGAGTAACCTGGCGGAAGTGGGTATTGAATTAAATCTTCCGCGTGACTATGCCGGCACACCTACCATGGTGTTTGCCAACCGCTGGCGCGAGCTGACAGGTGGGATTCCGGATGCGATTGAGTTGAACTTCACCTCCGAGTCATTCGGCATCGGCAAGGCGCTATCCTTCGAACTCTATGGCAAGGACTTTAACGCTCTGCGCGATGCAGCCGCAGAACTGCGAGTTGCCTTACAAGCTTACCCTGGCGTGTTGGATGTCAGTGACTCCTTCCGGGCGGGCAAGCAGGAAGTGCAACTCACACTGTTGCCTGAAGCACGCAACCTTGGGCTCACCCTACAGGATCTGGGGCAGCAGGTACGCCAGGCCTTTTACGGCTACGAGGCTCAGCGGGTGCAGCGTGGGCGAGATGATATTCGGGTGATGGTGCGCTATCCAGAAGATGAGCGGCACTCCCTTGGAGACCTCGAAGCCATGCGTATTCGCACGGCCGATGGCACTGAGGTGCCTTTCTCCAGCGTTGCAAAAATCACACTGGGGCGGGGCTACACTACCATTCGTCGTGTCGATGGTCGCCGCGTTGTTACGGTCAACGGAGATGTTGATCGGAACCAGACAACGCCGGAGATAATTATCGGTCAAATTCAATCCAATGAACTGGCCCACATATTGGAACGCCACCCCGGTGTCAGTTATGGGCTGTCTGGCGAGGCAGAAGAACGCAGCGAGTCGCTGGGTTCTATCATGAGTACATCTGTGTTGGCCCTACTCCTGATTTACGCACTACTGGCCATCCCTCTTAAATCGTATCTGCAACCTATAGTCATTATGAGCGTTATTCCTTTTGGCGCAGTTGGCGCCATACTGGGGCACTACTTTTTAGGCAGGGACCTCGTATTTTTCTCCTTATTGGGGATTATTGCTCTGGCGGGTGTAGTGGTTAACTCCAGCCTTGTGCTAGTTGACTACATCAACAAACAACGAAAATCGGGGCAGTCTCTGGAGTGGGTTGTGGGCCACGCTGGGAGCGTACGCTTCAGGCCAATTGTGCTGACCAGCATCACCACCTTTGTCGGACTAACACCCATCATGATGGATAAGACTACGTCTACCCATCTATTTGTCCCCATGGCCATTTCACTGGCCTTTGGTATTCTATTGGGCACATTTATCACGCTATTCCTGGTGCCGGCCCTCTATATGGTGCTGGAAGACATTCTGAATGCCACCGGCAAAAAGCGCAGCTCCAATGAGGCCAATACTATTTACACCGGCAACAAAATTCCCTGATCTTACGCAGGGTTTAATAGCCATAATAAATCGCTATGGTAGTGGCAATTGATTAGGCTTATTTAGTAAGCTGTACTACTGTTACTGGGATAGCCAGAACACACTTTGCTACAAAAACACGATACTAAAAGCCCCACAATCAGGAGATCGAGCATGTCACTTAAAGGCAGCCAAACTGAACAAAACCTGAAAGATGCATTCGCAGGTGAATCACAAGCAAACCGTCGTTACCTGTACTTCGCGGCAAAGGCCGATGTCGAAGGCTACAATGACGTTGCCGCTGTATTCCGCTCTACTGCGGAAGGTGAAACAGGCCACGCCCACGGCCACCTCGAGTACCTTGAAGAGACTGGCGATCCAGCTACAGGCCTGCCTATTGGCCCTACCTCTGACAACCTGAAGGCTGCAATTGCCGGTGAGACTCATGAGTACACCGACATGTATCCAGGCATGGCAAAAACCGCTAGAGATGAAGGCCACGACGAAATCGCCGATTGGATGGAAACTCTCGCTAAGGCAGAACGCAGCCACGCCAACCGATTCCAGAAAGCTCTGGACTCACTAGACGACTAAGCACTTCCCCGCGGGTCAACATCCAGGTTGATCCGCTCTTTTTCCATCCTTGTACAACAACCAGGGGGTAATCCGTGAGAGAAGGTAGTCTCGAAGCACCCACACGCCACCCCATTGAGTGGAAGACCGACGATTTTTGGGACCGCTCAAAGCTTGAGGCTGAGCTGGAGCGCGTCTACGACATTTGCCATGGCTGTCGCCGCTGCGTCAGCTTGTGCGACTCTTTCCCAACCCTTTTCGATTTGGTCGACGAATCGGAGACGCTGGAAGTAGACGGTATAGACAAAGCCGACTACAACAAAGTCGTCGATCAGTGTTACATGTGTGACCTTTGCTACATGACAAAGTGCCCCTACGTGCCGCCTCACGAATGGGCTGTGGATTTCCCTCATTTAATGCTGCGCGCCAAAGCGCTGAACTACAAAGAAAACGGTGCCAAGCTGCGCGACAAAGTGCTAACCAGTACCGACAAAGTCTTTTCCCTGACATCAATTCCACTAGTTGATATCACGGTGAACGCCTTCAACAGAAATGACAGTTTCCGCCAGGTACTTGAAAAGGCCACGGGTATTCATAAGGAAGCCCCGATACCAGAGTTTCACAGCAAAACACT
>JBLFWP010000099.1:0-4807 GCA_047611225.1 Halioglobus sp. | reverse complement strand
AGAGTAATACAGGACACCCATCAAAATAGTCATCAATACTGGTCAATGTGCTCCGATTTACATAGGTGTCCTGTAAATTCTGTCTGTAAATCCCACCATAAATACGTTTCCTGTAAATCCGTTCGAGGGCAGGGTATCCCTGCCAGCTTTCTTTACACCTCCCCAGCAGAACTCTAACTGGTATCGCCATAGCCCTTAAGTTCATTGACGTGGCCTGACTCTTGCGCGTCTAATTGATATTGTAATTTCTCTCTGGGAAACATGAATGTCCAAGTTGATTGGTGGGTTATTAGTCGTGCTTGCACTTGGTTGGGTTGGGTCGGTGAATGCTGCACTGATGGACCCCGTCGAAGTAAATGGGAGCGAGTGGCTGCAACCCGCCGATTTTGTCGGATACAGCTGGGGAGATATCGCCACAGTGTGCGACCCGGTCACAGGCGCATGTAACGGCTCACTAGGAGGTGATGACCTGGCCGGGTGGAGGTGGGCCTCGTTGTTGGACATTGGTGAGCTGTTTCACACCACCATGCCCAATCTTTTTCCGGGCGGAATAAGCTCTACATTTCTTATATCGAACGAAATCAATTCCGAAGTAAACGACTTCTTTGACGTGTGGGGCTTTGAACCAACGTTTGATTTTGTACCCTTTCTTGGCCCATACCGCAACGCAGCCGGTTATGCGTCTGATGGCGGAGCCACCATTCACCCCTATGTTCAAGCGACGAATTATTTTGCCGAAAATATAACGGTTATCGATAACAACGGGACGCTGCCTAGCGGCACTCCCGGGGCCTGGCTGTTTCGCGACACGCCTGCTGGAGTATCCATTCCTGCTACTATCCCTTTACTAGGCATAGCACTCACAATATTGGGTTTTAGTAGGAGACGCACACTGGGCAATTAACGGTTCAGCAGCTCTGCATTCGTTGGGTATTCCCCAAGTAACTCAACAAGCTTCTTAGTGCCTTCTATAGGTTTAAGGTGAGTAAGTGCTCTGCGCAAAACTCTTACCTTTTCGATATCTTTCGGGTCTAGAAGAAGCTCCTCACGGCGCGTGCTACTTTTAGCAATATCCAGCGCGGGAAAAATTCGTTGTTCTGCAACCTCGCGCGATAAAACAATTTCCATATTACCCGTGCCCTTGAACTCCTCAAATATCACCTGGTCCATCCGGCTTCCGGTATCAACGAGTATCGTCGCCAGAATGGTAAGCGAGCCACCATTCTCTATTTTTCTAGCTGCGCCAAACAACTTGCGTGGTATTTCCATTGCTCTAGCGTCAAGCCCGCCCGTCATAGTACGACCGCGGCCCTTTTGCTCTGCATTATGTACACGTGAGAGCCTTGTGAGAGAATCAATGACAATCATTACGTCGTGCCCCTCGCCAGCTTGCCGGCGGGCGGTGCTAAGAAGGTCATTGGCCACACGAACATGTTGGTCATAGCTTTCATCCGAGGATGAGGCGTGTACCTCTGCCGGTACGCTGCGCTTAAAATCAGTCACTTCTTCCGGCCGCTCATCGATGAGTAACGCATAGAGCTTTATCTCGGGATAAGCTTCCCCCACAGCCTGGCAAATATGTTTTAGAAGGGTGGTTTTTCCGCAGCCCGGTGGAGCAACAATCAAACCCCGCTGCCCCATTCCGATTGGCGTGATCAAATCCATCGCTCGTATGGTGAGCTGTCCAGAACCTAATTCCAGGCGAATACACTGACAAGGATTAATGGCAATGCCATTTAAAAAACGCTTTTGAGGGTCACCATGAGATACATCTTTGACGACCTCATCTGCTTGTGCTGATTCTTTCTTTCTTTTCACCTTCAAAGACAGTGTCTTTCTCGTCATGATATCGGTTTTTAGCTCTAGAGAATGAAGTGTTTGCCACATGTTTGGGTAGTCTAACGCAGCTAGTTAGTGAATGTCCGCTATACGAGGAGTCATTTTAAATTATGAATTAGTCTGCCATGGGTCGATAAGCGGTTATTCAGCAAAGAATTAGTTGAGAGATTAGTTGAGGACACCCATCAATAATAGTCTATGCGCGCAGATTTACATGGGTGTCCTGTAACTTCCTGTAACTTCTCACCGCAGAGGGGTTGTTTGCCCCTGAAGTAGGGTGAACGACTGTCAACAATCTTTCCATTTCCCAGCTAGGGCTCCACTGGATTGCGCCTCAGGCCCCGTGGTTATTGTGGTGGCCCGAATCTTGCTCCTGGTACTTAGTATCCAATGAGAATGAGGAGGTAAAATGGCTATGAAAGAGATTGCGATCTGCGTGTTACTCGTCATTACGGGATGGGCAACAGAGGCAATTGCAGTTCCCATCACGGATACCATATCTGTCGACGGCAAAGAGTGGGCTCAGGTAGACCTGCTTGTCGGTCTTTTTGAAGATGATATGTCCGCAGTGTGTCCGGTAGGTTTTTGCGGTATAGGTAAGCTAAATGGGTTTGACATGCAGGGATGGACTTGGGCTTCCGTCGAAGATATGTACGGCTTATTCAATTATTACATAGGAGCGGACATATTAGGCTCCGCTCAAAGCGGTTACGCCGATGCTAATACGCCATGGGCTCCCACATTTTTCTCCGACGGTTGGCGCCCCACCAAAAATAGTGCGTTTGATCGCACCGTAACCGGATTAACGCGAACTATGGCAGCGGTAACACCGTCTGACCCTTTCTCACATTAGGGTCCTATATAGCGCTAATGCAAGACGGCCTCTCGTCGGGTAGATCTGATCACGCCATTGTTGGACAGGAGGTCTACGGTAGATTTTCCCCCTTTCCGGTCGTGGGTGGTTGGTTCTACAAAGATGTAGAAAAGCCTGTTTCTGTGCCCACAACCCTCGCTCTATTCGGCTTGGCGCTTGTTGGACTTGGATCGTCAAAACGCAACCGATAGTAAACTGGAATGTACGCTATACAGCCCGCTTTGCGGGGCTTTTTTGTGCACACAAATATGACAGACCGCACCACGAGGAATGCTATAAACGAGAGTACACGAAGGAAGTTGTATTCGAGAATAGAGTTATCAAAGAAAACATTTTGAAAACAATTAGTGATGGTCCGCCCTCCCCGATTCGAACGGGGGACCTTCCCCTTAGGAGGGGGACGCTCTATCCAGCTGAGCTAAGGGCGGTATATGCAGATGCCGATTTGGCAGCTGCGGATTATTCCCCGTCAGCCGTGAATTGGCAAGCCGCTATTTGATTAGCCGGTATTCCGAGTAGTTAGGGTTGTGCATTTCATCCAGGTACTGCATGGGGTACCAAGGGTATAGATTCGGTACGCCGCTTTTATCCATGTACCAGCTGGTGCAGCCTCCGGTTACCCAGGTGGTGTCCTTAATCCCTTCGGCCATCGCAGCATTGTAGCTATCACAGGCCGTCTGTTCAGGCGCGATCGCTTTGAATCCCTCTGCTTTCATTTTATCGAGCATGCTGATGATGTAATCCACCTGATACTCGGAGACAGTGATTAACGAAAGGTTGCCTACCGGGCCGGTGGGGCCTTCCAGCATCCAGAAGTTGGGAAAGCCGGGCACGGCGACTCCGCGATGGGCTTTGGGTGATCCGTCCCAGGTCTGCTCCAGATCGATGCCGTCTTCACCCGTTACTTTGGTGGGTAATATAAAGGCGAAGGGGTTGAAGCCTGTTGCCATCACCAGAACATCCAATTTGTGTAACACGCCATCGGTGGTGCGAATGCCATCCGCTTCAATTTGTTCTATACCCTCAGTGATGAGGTTTGCGTTGGGGCTGCTGATAGCGGGATAAAAGTCCGAGCAAAAAATCAGCCTTTTACAGGTGGCCTGATAATCGGGTGTTAGTTTCGCGCGCAGTTCTGGGTCGGGAACATTGTCTTCGAGGTTTTTTCGCACCACCCAGTTCATCAGGCGCTGCATGCGTTTGTTGCCAACCGTGGCGGCGCTAAAAGTGCGTACGAGTGCTTGGAAATAGAAGTGATAAGTCAGCCGCTGTAAGATGGGAAAGGTGGCCAGGAGCTTGTTCCAGCCGGCCGAGTATTCCTTCTGTGGTAGTGCGGCCATCCATTGTGCCGTGCGCTGGAATACGTGCATTTCTTTTACGGTACTGGTGATGGCGCCAATGATCTGGGAGGCAGTAGAGCCGGTGCCAACTACGCCAACGCTTTTTCCTGCTAGCTCGACGGAGTGGTCCCATCGGGCCGAATGAAATAACGCGCCGCTGAAAGTATCCAGGCCTTTGATGTCCGGCACGGTGGGTTGATGCAATATGCCCGTGGCGGAAATTACGATGTCGTAATACTCCACTTCACCGGCGGCGGTTTGTAATCGCCAGATAGGTTCCTCATAGGTCAAGTGAGTCACTGCTGTGTTAAACCTCACTTTCTCCTGCACGCCAAAATCTCGCGCCACTGCTTCCATATAAGCCTGAATGTCTGGCCCGTAGGGGTAGCGGTGCGACCAGTCGGCCTTTAGTGCAAAGCTAAAGCAATACCAACGGGAGGGAATGTCACAGGACAATCCGGGATAGGTGTTCTCCCGCCATGTGCCACCAACACGGTCTCCTTTTTCAAAAACCGTGAGATCCGTATAGCCCGCCTTTTCAAGCTTCACTACGGCGGCGATACCAGACATACCGGCACCGATGATCGCTACACGAGGCTGTCGACCGGATTGTGTCCAGTGGTTTTCGCTGCTGCTGGAGCCGCTATTGTCCTGCGCTGAGGTAGCCAAATTTCCGTCCTTAGTAACTATGGGCATGCGTTGGAAGCAGATTGCTCTAGTCTCCCGGCAGTACTGTATGTAGTGCCGTATGTAGTGC
>JBLFWP010000098.1:0-5002 GCA_047611225.1 Halioglobus sp. | reverse complement strand
TGTAGTGGCTCTCTGTAGTGGCTCTCTGTAGTGGCTCTCTGTAGTGGCTCTATAAAGTAGCCCCTCTGCCCCACAGAATAAACACTCTGGCCCGCCCCCCGGGGTCAGAGTTCCAACTTCATCCTCACAGCACCTTCTATGCACGGTTAGCCTTCCCTTGATGATGAAAGCTTCCATAACCCAATCAACAATGGTGTGAGTTTCCATTCATCAATCTTCAGCGGTCCATCACTTTTGCGTATGACCCCCTCTGCCCAAGGCGCCTTTGCCACCGCCAGAATCCTGAAACACCAAAGCACCAGCCTCCAAACCCGCCAGCATTTCCAAGTGGCCGTCCTCGCTTCCCTACTCACATTGAACAGGGGCTGAGACTCATCTACACTGTCCGCGGCTTTAGCCGTACTAATTTTTAACCCACACTAATTTGAGGCTTCAAAAAATGATTATAAGAATGCTCCCATTAGCAAAACTCACCGCCGCTGCAGCGCTGCTCTCTACCAGCACCGTAGCTCTGGCCGGTGGTGCCGGCGTCGGCTCGGTGACACACGTTCCTTTCGAAACACATGTTCCCATGCTTGGCGGCGCTGGTTTGGTCGTTCTGGCAGCATTGCTGGGGATTATTGCACTGCGCTTTATGAAAAACCGCGAGACCTCAGGCAGCCAATTTCTGGTGCTGGCTTTGGCCGTGGGCACAATCGCCTCAGGCGCTAGTGGACTCAAGCTAATCAATGATGCCAATGCGATATCAGGCGTACAGTTTTCAGACCCCAACGGCAGTAATGTTTCAATTCTAAGCGCTGGTTTTAGTAGTGTTTACAACGACACGGGTTTCCCACAGAAAATTACTGATATTTCCGTGATTCCGGGCTGCACTTTGGAGGATCCGGGCAATGGCGGCAATGGCGGCAATGGCGGCGGTTCATTCCTGGGCACCTGCAATGACGATCCGGGCACCATTCTGGAACGTGATGATTCCTGCGACATTCTGGTGGTCTGCATCCTAAACGGTGGTAATGGCGGAGTTGACATGTAATCTGGGGATCTATTCCTTTAGAAATAACACTCTGACCTGCCAGGTCAGAGTGTTAGCGTCAGCCTCACCGCACCATCAATAAACACCTAGTCATCTCTAAGCGATGAAAAATCCGGCAGCTCCATCAATGAAGCTGCGAGCTACCAACCCCCAATCTCCAGCAGTCTATTACTCCTTAATATAACCCGCTGTGCACTAGCCACCTTTTGCCATGACCCTGATTCGACTATCTTTTTGACACGAGAAAAAAACGCGGCTTCGGTGAGCATGTAAGTTTTGAATTGGGGCTGGAGTATCATCGTGATGCCACAGCCAACAGGCTGGGCAAGCTGCCGTTGCAGCCATTTATTCCCCCAATGGATGACGCAACGAATGATTAAATCCGCGCCCTGGGAGATAGCGCGTCTATTGTTCCTCGCGATAAATGTACAGCTTGTGTTCCTTGAGGATGTTCAAGCGCGCTTTAAACTGCTTACGGTTGGGGTAAAGCTGCCGACTAATCTCCGATGCATCATTCCCCGCGAGAATTTCGTCCCTCAGTTGCGCGAAATGTTGCGCCCGACTCGCGGCAAACTGTCCTATCAGAATTTGCTGCACAATAATGGTAGCACCCAATACCCCAACAATAATGAGCATGGAACGCCGCGTAGCGTAGCTGCTCAATATCCTCAAAACCGCCGGCAAGAACATCAGGAGAAGACCCGCATGCGCCATCAACACAAAAATGGTGTAGCGATGTGCCGGAAGTGCAAACTGGGATTCGCGGGCGATAGCTATCATCACTGCGGTACCGCCACTGAACATTAGAAGGGCTACTCCCAGCATTTCCACATAGCTAATCCGTTTACTTAGTAGCCCCTTAAATACTACTCCAGCACCCAAGGAGACAACCATCACGGCACCAATCACAATACCTGTGACCCCCATCATCGGAACACTTACCCATGGCATCCCATAAAATGCTATCAGGTAATCCAATAACTGCTGCAGCCTTGACCATGAACCAAGCTCCAGCTGGTCACTGAAAACCCCAGAACTGTTCATAACATAACCTCCGATCAGGAGGGCTCCAATCGACAGTATCGGGAGCAGACTTGACAGCGTAAATCGACTCAGCCGCCAGGCCATCCAGACCAGCACAAACCACACCAAGAGTCCGTTGAGCGAAGACAGGCTGCAGCAAACCGCTGCAGCCATACTTACCCAGTACCAAAAAATTGATTCTCTTGATTTAGGGGAGTTAGACCCCTTAAGAAATGCCGAAATCGCCAGAACAAAAAATACAGCCGCCAGTGTCAGCGGCATGTTAGAGGGATAGGCAAAGTTATCTAGAGCAAAAGTGGGGAACAGAATCACCGTTACAACAGACAACACCGCAAGCTTCTGCCCAGACGATGCGTCGAGATCCTGCAGCACTGACCGACACAAGGCGACACTGGCCAAAATAAACAGTAGCAAAACTGAAATGGCAACCGGGTAAAGGCGGCCATTGAAAAGCGCTACATCTGCCGACACTAGAAGCTTGCTGGTTACAACGCGATGCTCGTTGTGTAACGTCCAAAGCCACTGCCCATAGGAGTCCGTATTGAGATAGCCCACCACCCAATCGTAGTAATCCCAGCGCGGCAGCGGGTGAATTGAGAGAGAAAAGTAAAATAGAAAAATGCCAAGCTGCAAAGTCGCAATAATGACCAACAGGGCTACCAGGGGCTGAGTTCGCCCCGCCCTCGCTAGCCTGGCAATTGACTGGGACAAGGTCGCTCTACTCTAGGTCATATTCGTGAAGGCCGCTTTCATCCTGCAGCTGCCGGTATTCCTTGAAGTTGCCCGGAAACAGGAATGGTGCATGACCCGAGACATTCCGGTAGTAGCTATTACAGTCACTGGAACCCCATGAAAAACGCTCGAACCGATCTGACATCCATTCATGGTAATCGCGCACCACTTCGTTTTTGACAGAAATCTGTTTGGCACCGGCCTCACACATATCACTCAGCAACCGCACTATTGTCTCGACATTCTTTTCAACAGTTACAAAGTAGGAAACGTTCAGAACGAGTCCATTGGGTCCAACTGCAAAGAAGTAATTTGGAAACCCTGGCACCGCTATACCTTTGTGAGCCTGTGGATTGTCCCCCATGGCATCGGCAAGAGACTGTTCGCCGCAGCCAATAATTTCAAAACGGTCAAAGTCGAGAATACGGTAGCCGGTGCAATAGATAATCACGTCCACATCCACGTTGCGTCCGTTCGCGGTGACGATGCCTTTCGATGTCACCTCTTTTAGCCCGGAAGCAATCAGCTCTACGTTGTCACGATTCAGCGTAGGATAAAAATCATCTGAGACAAGACCACGCTTACAGCCATATTTTGAGTCCGGCAGTAGCGCTTCGCGTACAGCTGGGTCATCAATGCTGCGATCGATAAACTTTCGCACCATATTCTCAAATTGACCCATGCGTTTGTGTCCATGGGTCACTGCGTATTCAACCTGACCCATCAATAAACTTTGCCACTTTCGAACCAGCTTCATGATGACGGGAAAACGTTTCGCTCGCTGGCGCTGTTTTTGCGAATACAGTTTCTTGCCGCGAGGCATGATCCAGTTTGCCGAACGTTGCAAGACGGTAAGGTGCGCAACCTCCTTCGCCACCTCTGGAACAATCTGTACAGCGCTGGCAGCGGAGCCAACAATCGCAACGCGTTTGCCCTTCAAATCCACATCGTGGTTCCAGCGTGTACCGTGCCAGCTATCGCCCTCGAACAAATCCATACCAGGCGCATCTGGGAATAAAGGGGTGTGCTGGTTACCCATGCAGTTGATCACAACATCTACTTCAAAGGTCTCTTGATCACTGGTGCGTAACAACCAGGTACCTCCCTCCTGATACCGCGCGCTGGTTATACGGGTATTCAGCTTTATGTGAGGGTCCAATCCAAAGTCGGTAGCGCAACGAGCGAGGTAAGCCTGTATCTCAGGCTGATCGACAAAACTGGCGGTCCAGTCTGGGTTGGGTGCATAGGAAAAGGTGTAGGAATGCGCCCAAACGTCACAGGCCAAACCTGGATACGTATGCAGACGCCAGGTTCCTCCTGGGGCATCGAGTGCATCAAACAAGGTGAAATTGGTAAAGCCCTGGAGCTTCAGCTCTCTGCCCGTCGCGATTCCCGCTGGGCCGGCTCCAATAATACCAACCCGTAGTTGTTTTCTGTCAGTCATCGTCTGCTTACTCATCCTCCCATTCTTCATCTTCAAAAAGAAATTCTCGCCTGGGCTCACTGGCGTCTTCGAAGCCAGCGTTACAAGCGTCGATCTCCGGCTTGGCCGTGAGATAGTTGTCAATCAACTCACGGGTGATCGCTATTTCTTCGCTTATTTTCATATCCACACGAGCAAGAATTCGATTGGTAGTGTCCTGCATTTTTTCATCGAGAGGCACCGCGCAGCGGTGAAAAGGCATGACCTCAACCACTGCATCTTCCCTGCCCGCTTGGTACATAAAAATTTCCAGGGTATCGGTGAAGTACACCATGTCTACTGTGTCATCTCCCGATACATCCTGCACACACATACTCATAAAAAGGTAGGTGTCGCAGATGGTTTTACCTTTCCCTGGAATGCTCGTCGACTCAGGAGCGGCCACGCAGGCTGCGAGCAAAACACAGAGAATAACGGATTCAATTTTCAACAGCAGTGCTTTGCAGCGATAACGCATGGTTTAGCCTTAAACCCCCAAATATCGAGCGCACAGTGTATCGCCTGAGGGCAACACTTGTCGCGGGCAGGAGTGTATGACATTACCGTACAAATTCACTCAGGCCACTGTCCTGGATATCGCCCAAATCGTGGGAGACCACCACCACGACCTCTGGTCGCTTAGATAGCGCTCTGAGCCACTGTCTCAGCTGCGCAGTGCGAGCTGTATCCTCCGGCACCAACAAATTGCTGTACACCCAACCCTTGCCCTT
>JBLFWP010000097.1:0-5299 GCA_047611225.1 Halioglobus sp. | reverse complement strand
GGCTTTATCTGCTGCGGCCGCGGTTGCGGCAGGTTCAGCCGCTGCAGCCAGGGCTGCAATTCTCTGGGCGGCGGTCACACTCTCATCGCTGGGTGCAGTATCCAGCTCTCTGAGAATGGGGAGCGCGCCCGCTGTCTGCATTGCTGACTTGTACTTGAGGGCAGTGTCTTTGTCACAGTCGCGTTTTAGTAGCTGGGCCTTGCCGCTGAACAGTTTGTTGAGCGTAGCCTCGTCGGCATTGAAAACCTTTGCCAGATTCTTGCGAACAGTAACGGCGTCGTGGCCATCAATGATTTGTCCGGCATAGTAAATGTTGTAGCGCGCTTCCATAAGGCGATTCCGAGCTTCTCTTCTGCACCAGTATACGCCTTCACTGGGCCGGGGTCTTGCCCGGGTTTTCATCCCCTCTGGAGCCGCTGCAGCAGGCCCCTGCCAGCCGTAAGGTATCTGCATATGGGGCCGCCCTTCTGTTAAGATACGCGACCTGATGAATCCGAGTCACTGCCCCCTATGAGTGAGCGCGTCCCCACTCGCTTTGTGCGAACCCTGCTGCGAATGGCAGGGGAGCGCGGCTATGACTTTAGCCTCATGCTCAATGAGGCCGGCCTGGAATTCGATCCTCTGGATGAGGCAGATCCGTCATATCGTAGCGAGATCAGCGCCATGCAGTATTCTCGCGTATACCAGAGTGTACTGAGCCTGTTGCAGGATGAAACCTTTGGTACCACTGGCAGTGAGCTGGTGGCGCCTGGTGCGTTTCGCATGATGTGTTATTGCATTATTTCCTGTGACAATCTCGGGCAGGCCATCCAACGAGCCTCAGAGTTTTATCGTACGTTTTTTGATGAACGCAGCCAGCTCTACGCCAACTTTAGTGAGCAGTTCGCAAGAGTCGGTTATCGCACTATGGTGCGCGAAGGGAGGCCGCAGGTAGCTGCTGCAGATGCTTACGGCTTATCCATGTGGCACCGTTTTTTTGGTTGGCTTTGTGGGCGCCCTATAGAGCTGCGTAGAGTAGATTTCACCGGGGCAGAGCCAGAGCGGTTGGAGAAGTATGAGAGTCTTTTTGGCTGTCCACTGAATTTCAATCAGACCAATGATTTGCTGTATTTCGATAGTGAGTGCCTGGCCTGGCCTATTGTGCATACAGAGCATTCCCTAAGAGAGTTTCTGCGGACCGCGCCCTACCAACTATTGATGATGGAAACGAGCGGTGATGGCAACAACCTTTCCGCTCAGGTGAAGGCCATGATCGGACATGATTTCAGTGAGGGCTTTCCTGGTTTCGAGACAATCAGCAGCGCCCTCAATATGTCGGCTCCCACGCTTAGGCGCCGCCTAAAAAAGGAAGGCACAACCTTTCAGCAATTAAAGGATGAATCTCGCTGTGAAGCGGCCATGCTGTGTCTGGACCGGCCGGAGCTATCAATTAATGAAGTGGCACTGCAAATGGGGTTCACCGACCCCAGTGCTTTCCATCGCTCCTTTAAAAAGTGGACCCAACAAACCCCAGGCCAGTTTCGTAGCAGTAGGCGGCCGCGCAAGACCTGAGTGAGAGAGCTGTTACAGCTAGTCTGGCTTGGTTATAATTAGCTGAGCCCCAAACAGTATCAAAACAAGGCTAGCGCTCACCTAGCGCGCTCCAACTACCGGATAGGTTTAGATGATTGTTCAGCAAGAAATAGAGCGTGAGCTCAAACAGGTATTCGACCCAGTTTTTCTGGATGTGGCGAACGAGAGCCATATGCACAGTGTACCGCCCAATTCAGAGACGCATTTCCGTGTGGTGCTGGTTAGCGAAAGCTTCACCGAGAAGCGTAAAGTGGCGCGCCATCAGGCAGTTTATGCTGCGGTGGCGGCGCAACTCGAGGGCCCGGTCCACGCGTTGGCATTGCACACCTATTCCCCTGAGGAATGGCAGCTGCGTGAGGAAGGTGCGCCGGAATCTCCAGAGTGCCTTGGTGGCAGTAAGGCAGATGCAGAGCAGGGCTAGGTATGAGTGAGCACGTAGTTGTTGCCGCCTTGTATAAATTCGTCACACTGGACGACTACCACGAGCTGCGCGAACCCCTGCTGGATGCCTGCGTAAATGCCGGCACTCGCGGCACCTTACTGCTCGCCCAGGAGGGGATTAATGGCACCATCGCTGGTAGCCGTGAGGCCGTGGATCAGGTGTTGTCTTATCTCAAAGAAGATAAGCGTTTCGCTGACCTCGCGCACAAAGAATCCACTGATGACCATCTCCCGTTCCATCGGATGAAGGTCAAATTGAAAAATGAAATTGTCACCATGGGTGTATCTGGTGTAGATCCCAATGAGCGTGTGGGCAGCTATGTTAAGCCCGATGATTGGAACGACCTGATCAGCGACCCCGATGTTCTGGTGCTAGACACGCGTAATGATTATGAATGCGACATTGGCAGCTTCAGGGGCGCGCTTGATCCAAGAACAGTCAATTTTCGAGAGTTCCCGGAATACGTTCGAACACATCTTGACCCGGGTAAACAGAAAAAAGTGGCGATGTTTTGCACCGGGGGTATACGTTGTGAAAAAGCTTCAGCGTTCATGCTCAAGGAAGGCTTTGAAGAGGTCTACCACTTACAGGGTGGGATATTAAAATACCTTGAGGAAGTGCCGCCAGAAGAGAGCACATGGGAAGGCGAGTGTTTTGTTTTCGATAACCGAGTATCGGTAGATCACCAGCTTAACAAAGGACAATATGACCAGTGCTATGGCTGTCGACACCCCATCACCGAGCAGGACAAGGACTCTGGTTTTTACGAGCAGGGTGTGTGCTGTCCTCACTGCCACGACACTTTGACTGCAGATCAAAAGCTACGTTTTCGCGAGCGCCAAAAGCAAATGGAGCTGGCCGCGCAGCGTGGTGAGATTCATGTTGGCGCAGCGCCGCCAAAACGTCAGTCAACATCCTAGTCAAACCCCTGGTAGAGTCATTGATCAGCAGTAGCGCCCCTATCGCAGATACTGGTTAATCGTACTGCGAAAGCGAGTTACCGGGACGAAAGTGCTGAAACCCTCGCCGTCACCCTCTGAAATGATGCCGCAGTAATAGGCTTTTCCAGACTTATTCAGTTGTATCACCGGCCCGCCGGAAGCACCTTTTTGGGCCATACAATCGGTATCCGTGGTATTGCGGTGTTGTTGAGTGATATTGCAGTCAGGGTCTATATTGAAGGGCCGCGCTGTACCGCCAGCCTCCTTGATCAATGGCGCGGTCAGAGCAGAGGCGGCTATTTTTTCCTCTACTACCTCTCTCGAATAACCCGCCATGATGATCGGCTGCGTTGGATTAGCGCGGCCCCTATGGATGGAGATCGGCGTGAACTCATTGAATAGGTGCGCCTGCTGCAGACGCAATACCGCCCAATCGGCAAGCATACTGCCACCATCGGCGAGTCGCTTAGCCTTCACTGTGATAATTTCTCCGGACTGGGAGCGCAGGGAAAAAGTGATCGGCTTAGTGAGGTCGCTGTAGTGCTCCAGGCAATGCCAGGCGGTAATTATGGTGTCTGCACGCTGGTGTTGGGTAGCGGCTACCAGTGTCGCGCTACAATCTTCTACATGATGGCTAGAGCGTCCTTCCACTCTGCGGCTGCCCGGAACCCGTAATGTCCCAATGGCTTGCATCCAGGAGCGGCTAGTGGCGTCAGTGTGTGCCAGAGCTCTCGCAGAGGTACTGCTGACAGTGGCGAAATAAAACACCAAAGCACAGAAAGTAAATGACAGTTTAATCTGTACGGGTACGGACATCTTGGCCTAGCGCGTTGGCGTGATTAAGATTGTGCGGCGATACTATAGTCTACATGAGAGATGAGGCAACAGCGGATGCTAAGGTCGTAGCTCCGTTACAACAACTGACAATAGCGTACAACAACACGCAGTCTAAGGAATTTAAGATGGGCTTGGAAAAAGATCGAGTAATAGTAGTGACAGGCGCTAGCCGTGGCGCAGGTAAAGGAATTGCTATCGCTTTGGGGGCCACGGGAGCCACAGTCTATGTCACCGGGCGAACGCGTAATGAAGGGGACGCTCCGTTACCAGGTACAGTGCAGGCAACTGCAGAGGCTGTAACCGCAGCTGGCGGGAAGGGGATTGCAGTGCATTGTGACCACGCAAGGGAGGACGACGTGAAGGCGTTGTTTGATCAGGTCACCCGCGAACAAGGGCGGCTGGATATTCTGGTGAACAACGCTACCAGTTTACATGATGCGCTAACCCAGAGTGGCCCATTTTGGGAAAAGCCTATCGGCGTTACCGAGCTTTGGGACGTCGGGATGCGTTCGCATTATGTCGCTGCCTGGTACGCGGCTCCGCTGTTGCTGTCCAATGGCGAGGGGCTGGTTGTGAATACGTCTTCTTTTGGTGGGCGCATCTACATGCACGGTCCAGCCTATGGCGCCGGTAAGGCTGCAGTAGACAAAATGTCTCACGATATGGCCATCGATTTTGAGCCGCACAAGGTAGCGGTCGTCTCTATTTGGATGGGGCTGTTGCTAACGGAGCGCACGCAACGGGTGTTCGACGCGGCGCCCGAACAATACGGCGAAATGGCAGCCACCGCCGAGTCGCCGGAGTTTACCGGCAGAGTGATTGATGCCCTCGCGCGGGATCCCCAGCTCATGCAAAAAAGTGCAAAGGTTTGGATTGGGGCCGAATTGGCGCTTGAGTACGGGCTCACCGACATCAATGGACAGCAGCCTCCTTCCCACCGAGCGTTTTTTGGCGATCCGACGACGTTTGGAGATGCGGTTGTTGAATAGAGGCTGGATTAACAGCCATTACATAACCTGATACCCCAAATAGAGGATGCAGCGAGCCCCGGTAATCCCCTACATTGCTAGGGTGCAAATGGGTCTAGGATAGGAAGAGCTTGCTCGGCGGAAGCTGTAACCGGAATGCTTAGGTAGATCCACTGCAACGGAAATTCAATGGTAGTCAGCGCATGCTGCTGCGAGCACCAGACACAATTCAGATCAACTCTATACGACACAGGTGAGAGAATGAGCGATTACACAATGGACAGCCCCCGCGCCAAGCAGCTTATTGAGGCCGCACGAGCAATGGGACCGGCACTGGCCGAGCGCCGTATTGCCTGCCGGGCAAACACTCGCGTACCAGACGAAACTGTAGCGGAATTTGCGGCGGCAGGATTCTTCAAAATATTGCAGCCAGAGCGGTGGGGTGGTTATGCCATGGATCCTCAAGTGTTTTACGCGGTAGGTCTGGAAGTCGCGCGCTACTGCCCCTCCAGCTCTTGGATATTGGGTGTTATCGCTGT
>JBLFWP010000096.1:0-6044 GCA_047611225.1 Halioglobus sp. | reverse complement strand
AGAGGCTGGGAGTGAATGCGCGCGGCCATAATGCACAGCTGCCGCCAGTCGCCAGGTTTGGGTAGGGCGATATGGCGCACGTGGTACTCCATATCGAAGTCTGGTTCCTCTACCCAGTACGGCCGGCCCAGACCATAGGGAACAAAAGCCAGCTTGCGTCTGAAGATAGGGGAGAGGTGAACCCTGTCCTCCAGCATTGAAAGAATCTGTTTGAAGCGTACTTT
Source organism: Halioglobus sp. (assembly GCA_047611225.1). Lineage (GTDB taxonomy): Bacteria > Pseudomonadota > Gammaproteobacteria > Pseudomonadales > Halieaceae > Marimicrobium. The sequence continues at coordinate 5,820 of JBLFWP010000096.1, read as the reverse complement.
GCCGCCACCGGGCACTGTGGACTGATCGTAGATACTAACGCCGCCAATATGTTGTGGCAGGCCATCCAGCTCTGCGTGCAGGAACATGGCATCTTGCCCGGACAACTGCTGCATCTTTGTTTCCTTGATTTACAGGGGTGCTGCCCAACGTTTGAGCAGAGGATCCTCAAGCTATTCCTATCAGTTTAGGCTAGACCCGCTGAATTGCCATGGCTGGAGACTCAATTGAGCTGATCCAGATGGTCCCCGTAGGTTTCCAGTGTGAAAGGTCGGCCAAGAAAGTCCTCAATCAGCTGCGCGGCAGGCTTAGAGCCCCCCGGGGCCAATACTTTTTCTCGGTAAGCTGAGGCGGTGGCCTTGCTGCGCAGACCCGAGCGCGTGAAGCCGCTGAGCAGGTCCGTAGAAATTGCCTTTGACCATTGGTACATATAGTAATTGGAGGAATACCCGTTGAGGTGGCCAAAGTTGTTATAAAAATGGGTTCCCTCCACATAGGGGTACGAGCCGTACTCCAGCTGCAGCTCCTTCAGTAGGGGCAGTAGATCGAAGCTGGCCGGCTCCCTGTTGTAGTAATTGAGTGCTAGCGTGGCGTAGAAGATTTGTGTGGAGGTACCCACGGCCTCACCGAAATTACGGGCGCGGTTCATTTTCGCCACCAGCTTCTTGGGAATGGATTCTCCCTGATTGTTCACTGCGAATAAGCGCAGCGTGTCGTAATCCCAGGCCCACTCTTCCAGCATCTGCGAGGGCGCTTCTACAAAATCCCGCTCCATGGACATGCCCGAGATGTCCAGCCATTCCTGAGTACCTGAAAATACATTGTGGAGCAGGTGGCCAAATTCGTGGAGAAAGGTGGTGACTTGCCCGTGCTCCATCAGAGCTTTGGGGAAGTTAGTGGCCATTCCTGAGATTGGAACCTGCCTATCTTTGAGGCCAGTGCGCAGCGTCCAATGGGCTGCGTGTTTGTACTTATCTTCCCGCGGGTGCATGTCGAGATAAAAACGTCCGATGACTTTGCCGCCTTCGCGAATTTCCCAAGTAGTGACGTCCTCATGCCATGTGTCGGTAACCCAGGGAACAATCTCCACCCCGAATAAGTCTTTGGTCAGCTGAAAGATACCTGCCTGTACCCTGTTGAAATGGAAATAGGTGCGTATCTCTCGCGAATCCAGGGCGTACTTTTCTTGTTGTACCTGATTAAACAGGTAGGAGGTTTGCCAGGCCTCGACCCGCTTTGCTTTTGGCTCAATTTCGTGCAACCGGTGCAATAAAATGTCGCGGTCTCTTGCGGCGGGTTTCTTTACCTGCTTGCCTACGCGTTGCAGAAAGTTTTGAGCTGATTGCGGTGAGCCAATCATGAGGCTGTCCATCGCACTGGCGGCGTGGTTGGGATAACCCAATAGACGGGCCAGCTCATAGCGTTTGGCGATCAGCTGTTTCAGGACTTTTTCATTGTCTGGCGTGGCGATATTTTTGGCGGCTATGAAAAGCTGCTTGCGCAGTTCGTCGTCGGCGCTGTACTTCATTGCCGGAAAATAATCGGGATAGCTTGTGGATATTCGAATCAGACCATTTTCGTCTACAGGGTGTTCATCGATATAGTCCTGGGGCAGACCCACCAGTGCGGTGGGGGTGGTATCAACGTAGCGTTTGTCAGAGCGTATGTTTTTGTCGAACTCGCTGCCCAGTTCAGTGATCTCACTGATCAGCTCTCGCACGCGCTCTCTGGTGGCCTCGTCTTTGTCCACTCCAGCCTTACGAAAATCACGCAGACGCCGTTCTACCATCAGCTGTTCGGTGCTGTTGAGTTTTTCCAGGTCTATGCTCGCTACTCGTTGATAGAATTTTTGCGAGAGGTCTACGGAGGTAGCGAAACTCGAGAAGTCGTTGATACATTTCTCAGCCGCGGCCTGAATGCTCGTTTCCGGGTGAATGGATTTTAGATACCAGACGTGCTGAATTCGTTGCAGGCCGATATACATTTCATCGTGGGGCCGCCATATAGTGTCGAGGGTGGCCACCCGTGTGTCGTTCTCTATCGTCGTGAACGCATTTTGCGCTTGAGTCAGTGCATCCTCACATAGAGCCGTTAGTTCTTTTGCAGGCAGGTTGAAGTTTCTGCCATCGACGTCCATAGGGATTGATTCGTTTTCGGCGTTAACGCCAAGTGCGAAGCACAGCAGCACGCTGACTAATAATGTTCTCCGGGATGAAAATGTAATTGTTCTACCGCTATGTTCGCGCAAAAAATTAACCTCGCTTAAAGTCTAGGATTTGATGAAGGTGTGGTGAGACTGTTGCTGCCCCGCCAGCCAGGTGTTGTGTACCTGAAAGTTCTCGTCGAAGTGGACTAGATCTGCTCGAAAGCCCTCACAGAGTCGCCCCAGTGTGCTTTCGCGTTTAACCGCCCTAGCGGGGTACAGCGAAGCCATGCGCAGGCATTCTTCCAGCGCAATGCCCACCTCCTGATAACAATAGCGTACGGCATCGATCATACCGATGGTACTGCCTGCCAGATTCCCTTGGGCATTGACCAGTCTCCCGTCCTGCTCGTGAACTTCCTCATCGTACAGGGTGAAACTTGATTGGCTGCCACCGACGGTGGCCATCGCATCGCTCACCAGTAAGAGCTTGCCGGACGCTTTGGCGTGGTGCGCCATGCGAATACTGGCAGGGTGCACGTGATGACCATCAGCGATAATGCCGGCCCAGAGCTGTTCTATGTCCAGCGTAGCGCCTATTACTCCGGGCTCTCTGGCCGTCACAGGTCCCATTGCATTGTACAAATGCGTCACGCCCTGCAAGCCATGAGCAACTGCTTCGCTCATACGCGCATAACTGGCTTGTGTGTGCCCGGCACAAACCACCACACCGCTGTTGCTCAGCTGTTGGATATGCTCCAGCTTCACCTCTTCCGGTGCCAGGGTGAGTACGAGGGTAAAGTCGCGTGGCTCGCTGAGCCAGTCTACGTCCTGTTGTGTTGGTGGGCGGATGCGATCTTCGCTATGAGCGCCCCGTTTTTCCTTATTAAAGTAAGGCCCTTCTATGTGCAGGCCGAGAACGCCGGGGTTGCCGCCGGCGCAGGCCGCGCTTACCGCGTCTATAGCCGCTTTCTGGGTATCTCGGCTGTCGCTTAGCAATGTGGGCAACATGGCTGTGGTTCCCAGCCCCCGGTGTGCCGCTTGTATGGTTTCGATAGCCGCAACACTCGGTGCGTTGTGCAGCATCACATCACCGCCTCCGTTTACCTGTAAATCAATTAACCCCGGAGCCAAAATGCCAGTCGGTAGGATTATCCGCGCAATATCAGCAGGGCACTCTGCGGTGGGCAGAATTTGGACGATGCTTTTACCGCGCACGACAACACAATAGTCCTCGTGGAACTGTTCACCGTCAAAAACTGTGGGGGAGGCGATCGCAAAGGCGTCGCTGTTGTTGGGCATAAGTGAATCCTCCTGTTCCCCAGTTTACCTTGAAATGCAGAGCAGGCCATGCCTAATGGCGGGTAGGAAAAACGAGTAGTTCCCCGCGTATTACAGGGGAACCACTTGTGGCTTGGTGCTTTTGTCCTCGCGCTTGATACGCACCACCAATGGATAAAGCACCAGTGAAATGAGCGGCGCAAACACGGCGATCATAAACAGCAGTGTGGACTCCATGCCGTAGCGGTCCAGTGCGAAGCCCAGCAGCGGCCCGGTAACAATGAACACACTACGCACACCCATGCTTACCAGTGAGTTGACGGTTGCTCGAAAATCACCTGGTACGCGCTGGTTCAAGGCCTCATAGAACAGGCTCATGCTAAGCCCGCGGGACATCTGCAAGGCAAAGCCGAACAACACGCCGCTGTAGCCAGAGCCTGTCACCATGCCCACCAAGCCTATCATAGGCAACACGCCTACCAGACAGAGCAAACCGCGAGTACCCAGCTTTTGTTCAAGCGCACCGGCATAGCGTGCAGAGACGCTCACGGTCATCGCAAAGGCCGCCCAGATGTAACCGTAGTGCTCAATGGGTACGCCCTGAATCTCCCAATACTTCTGGTAAATCCAGAATACGTAAACCGCCATCAAGCCGAACACGGTGATCGCCAGCGCTGTCCATAACACCACCGGCTTGCCGAACAGTAGCAAGCCCAGAATTTGCTTGGCATTGGCTTTGTGGTTCACCTCCGTTACGGGCCTGGGCACCTCAATCAAGTAGTATCCCAGTATCAAAGGCATTACACCGGTAACAGCCTGCAGCATTACCACCGCATCAAGAGACCACAGCAGCAATACGCTAGCCACGATGCCGGCAATACCAGAAGCGGCTGCTTCAACTGCAATCAGTCTGCTCAGAGACTTACCCGGTCCAGCACCGCCGGGCAATCCCTTCTCTTTGAGGTACAGCTCGGTATCATAAAGTATGGCAAGGTCAGCTCCGGAAATCAGGCTGAAGCCAACACCCAAAATGGTTTCGTAGATTAAGAAATCCACAAAGGTGTCTGCACCCAGCAGGGAAGTAAAGCCCACAGCGTTGAGCGCCGAACCGATCATGATGGCCTGGCGTCGCCCAAAAATATCTGCGATGTAACCTGAGGGGACTTCGCACAACGCAATTGTCAGCGCGAAAATCGCCTGGGTTTGCATCACCTGACTCATGGACAGGCCGTAGCCCTGCAACAAGGGCACGAACACGGGGATTACCACCATGAAGCTCTGAAAAAAGCCCAGCAGGTAAACGGTTTTAATATTTTTATGTATTGCGATGCTCACTTCTCTTGTCCCGTTGAGTCCGGAACACTGAAAAGTGGAGGCATTAATAACGTGTAAAAAAAAGGGCCTCCGGATTCAGTGTCTCGGAGGCCCTTTTTAAATACTAACTACTTCAAGTGCGTCCCAAAACCCTATTGTTTGCCATCAGGCAGACCGGCGTCACGGTAATCGAGCCGTGTCGCGTATCATGTTTCGCCTGTACTGCAAGCATGTCTGTGAATAGGGTGTTCATTGGTCTTACTCGAAAATTGATTTTGTGTTTTGCTGCGCTGGCTTGTGTCTTCAGCGCAGCGCAATAATGCGCCTATACCCATTTTAGGTCAATCGAACTTTCCATTCTGTTAAAAAGTAACAGCGTTAGTGTCTGCGCCGCTCGAATAATTACTTTCGATACGCGGGTGGCACCCAGTCAGGTTGCAATGCTTTGAGTGGATGGCTGGCAGTGATCTGCCCCATAAAAGGCGAGTGAATCGAGTAACCCAACAGCGATTGAATTTTGGGTGACATCTGTGCCACTTCCTCGGGCGGAATAGCGAGGTAGAAGTTTTCCTGCGCCCGCGCCCAGGGTTCGCAGTACTGATTCGAAAACGCTCGTCGGCTACCGCTGCTATTGTTTGCGCCACCACGGTGCAAAACGGTACCGGCAAAAACCAGGCAGGAACCGGCAGACACTTCCATAGGCACAGCTTCGTCGGCCAAGCGCTCAACCAGCTCCAGATCTGTTTCGTAGTCGCCGCTACTGTAATGCCCGGCGATTTTCTCGTCGTCCCACAAGTGGCTTCCAGGCACCATTTCGGTGGCGCCATTTTCCAGTGTGAAACCATCCACAGCCACAATAGTGGAGATACTGATCATGGGTCGTGGCCTGGGAACCGGGTAGAAGGAATCGTCTGTGTGCCAAGGTTGTGGTGTCTCACCCGGTCCAATCACGATCGCCTGGCTGGCGGTGAGTAAATAGTTGGGCATAAACAGCGCATCACACAGGGCCATGATTGTAGGGTCTTCTACGATGTCTTGAAATATCTTATCCCGCGCCACCAAGGTGTAAATGCGCTCGGTGTGG
>JBLFWP010000095.1:0-6253 GCA_047611225.1 Halioglobus sp. | reverse complement strand
CCGGGAGGCATGTACAGAGCTGGGTCAAACCAGATAGGGCTAGACCAGGATCGTTCCTGTATCGTTTTGGGGATCTCGACATCACAGCAGGATTCAAAACCTGTGGGTATCGAGCCTGGAAGGCCACAATCGATAGGATCAGGCGATGCAAGGCATTGCTTCTGGGACCAGCGACAGCTGGGGTTTTCAATAACCCGTGCATAGTAGAACGCATCTTGCGTGGGATCGAACTCCGGGTCCTGCCACAACTCACAGAGTGAAGCAAAACCGGAACCACTTACCGCACAGGAATTCACATCTACGCTGGCACCATTAAGGGGATCGCCGGCCACCTCGAAGACTTTCTCATGGGTGGCCCCAAGGGAGTCGGTCCAACCCTTGATAATCTGTACTCGCTGTAAATCATTGCCCGGATTTGCCAAGGTGCCTGCATCTTTAAGGACTGATACGAGAAACTGCGGTGTGGTATCACCAGGAACCGTGGCTGGCAGTGTGCCCCCCATGGCAACCGCATCATTGAATGCAAGCTGCGCTAGATTGGGGAGTGAGCAGATATTCGCAGGGAGGTCATTCTGCCAGCTGCCGTAGAATCGCAAAATATGTCTAGGGCCACTGGTGGCGTAAACCTCTTTGCGATGCATGGCGTCGTACAGTGCCCTTCTGCTGTTCTGGGTTGCCCAAACTACTGTGAGGCCGCCTGGATTAAACTGCGGAGCATCTGTTATCCCCGGGCTTCCCGCTCCAGGGCCGGACCCTTCGGCGGCTCCCCCATGGCCCGGATACTCTACTGTTTCATCGACCAGCCCCGGTGTTCCAAGGTGGGTATCGGTTCCACCAACAAAACCATATTTGAAAATATTCACGCCTTTAAGCTCCGCTTTTTTCGCAATCCCGACTTTCAAGCCTTCACGCGCGAAGCCTTCCTTTCGGGGCTCCGTCGGGTTAATGAAATTACCCGCCAGATGTCCCCAGGGCACGATCTCAAAGTCACACAGCTCATCACCGCTTGAGGGCAGGCATTCCGACTGGCCCTTGTGCTGCATTATTTCCAACAGGCGATCGAATTTGAATCGCTGTACTGCAAGCCCTATACCGTAGGGCTGCCCGTTACTCTTGGTGGTTTCAAGCAATAGCCCTTGGCTTATGTTTGAGTTGTGCGGAATAGTCATCACCTGGCACTCATTACTGCCATCGACAATATCGAGACAATCCGCCTGCAGCTCCGCCCATAAATCCTCCGCATAAGGTGCGTCCAGATAACTAGAAGGCTTATCCGGAACCACTGAGTTTAGAAACATAATGTTGCGATGATAGTTCAGCGCTTCTAAACCAAATGGGCCGACTGTAACCGGAGCTCCCGTATACTCATACCCTATGAAAGTAGTGAACTCACAATCGGAACTACGATCGTAATGCAGTTCTGCTGCGTGCTGAGTCTGCTGCCACAAGTCATCTGCTTCATCCGTACAAATACTGCCACCCAGGCCGCAAAAATCAAAGCGAGTGACATTATCGCGCAAAGCGCCCAACAAAACGTTCCAACCCAAAAATGCGGCGTTGTCTCGCTGTCGCAAAAGCTGGCAGTTACTGTTGTTATAAAGAGGGTTACCCGGATCATTACAAATACTGTACTCGCCGAAGAACTCAGCGTGGTCCGAGAGCATCGTAAAATCCAGTGGCCGCTCCAATTGAGCAAAGCGCGTAGGCAGGCCGAACTCATCGAAGGGATGTAAACCTATCTGTTCGCCCTTTGCGAAGCGGTAGGCCTGATCCGGTGTTGTATCTACGCCCTGCGTAAAAGCGTCAACAGAAAAAGTTGTATGCACATGGGTATCCCCGAAGTAGGCATTGCCGTAGGGGTTGGTCTGGGTACAGGTAACAGACGTACCGTCCAGCTCATCCAGAGCCCAACTTCCATTAATTAGTAGCAGGCTGGCACAAACAGCCAAGGTTGACTGCAGTAATCTCGTCTTCATAACACGTCCTCTGCGATTATTTTGATTGCCCAACTGCATTGCACTATCTCTTGAAGGGAATAGACCGAACATTCTTATTGCCCGTGTTAAATAAATTTTTTGCGACGCGAACCGGCAAGCCCTAGCAGACCCAACACAAGCAACAGCCAGGAAGCCGGAGCGGGAATCTCACCCACCAATTCGAAGGTGATAAATGTAAGCGGCGACACGCCCGGTACTGAAGAATCATGTGCCGTTGTTACGCTAATACTGCTGAAAGGGCTCATAGTCCAATTACCCTGAAAATAGGTTATTCGAGTGTTGTCCTCAAACCAATCGCGGTTGTCGAACACATGCGTGTCGTCTGGTAAGAACAAATAACACCCAGGGAAAAACAGGGGAACTTCACAGCCATGAATATCAGTATCCACGGGGATATCTGTCATGCTGGTAAGCGCATTGAACACGCCCGCGGAAATCGAATTGGCCAAGTCAGCCCAGCCAGGGGCACTCACCTGAGCAAGGGAATAAGTGTCAAGAATCGGACCATCTACGAAGGTGATGTCGTACAAATCTGTACCAACGACCACGTTAGACAGCGTGGTGCCGTCTGGCGATAACATCGGGCTTGCCGCCGCTGGGCACGAGAGCAGTACCATGAGCAGCAGGGTGAAGAAACTTACTTTCATTCTTGTTATCCATGGTGACAGCGAGCAACAGTCAGAAACCCAAGGGATGCAAGATTCGTTCCAACATTGGTAATGCCGCGTGCAGCGCGGACTGCAAAATCTAGCGCCCGCGCACAATAGGCAAAGTGTAAAATAAACTGACAACATCTTAGCCAGGAACAAGCTTGGGGATGGAGGAACTGAGTTAGACTAGTCACCTCAAATCACATAAAACACACTATGCCCGCCAACCAACTCAAACCGAAAATGCTCAATCCCAACGGCCTCAACCTATCACTGGTCGCGACCTATGATCGTCTGGTCAATGCACCACTCAATCGGGCATGGGAAAACGTACTGGACTGGGCCCACCTGCCCTACCTGCATGAAAGTACTTTTGATCACATCGAATTAGACGAGGCTGGAGACTGGGGTTGGCGCACCTGGTCGGACGCTGCGCACACAGATCATGTTGAACTCACTATTGCAGATGAAGAGCGCTATGTCGCAAGGACCTATCTAAGTGGACAGCAGGTGTCGGAGATCTGGACCACGCTGACTGCGAATGGAGAACAGACCCGCGTACATGTTGAGTTCTATTTCCCTGATGTGGATACGCAGAACATGGACGCTTTTGGCAAGGCCATTGTGTTGCTGTACACACAGCTCTGGGATGAGGATGAAGCGATGATGCGGCAGCGTCATCTTCGTTTGTTGGAAGACCGCGATAAGGCAGCGGACGTAGCCCTGGGTAGTGCCGCCTCTCTTCATCAGCAATTGACCAGTGGCGAGACAATCATTTTTCAATTACAGAAGCGTGAATATCAGTTGCGCGAACGCGATGGTGTGCTAATAGCTCACTCGACGATTTGTCCACACCTAATGGGCCCCCTTACGGATTTAGACATTGCAACAGGCAGGCTGCGCTGCCCATGGCATGGTTACGAGTTTGATCTAGCGACGGGAGAGTGTGTTTTTCCGAATGAAGCTGAATGCAGGCTTGCGCCGCAACCAAAACTTCAGGAAAAAAACGGCAACATAATAGCCAGCCTCTAAACCCAATAAAAAAGGAATCAACTGGCCTAGTGTGTTTTTCTTTGCGCCCCCTACGACATAGGCTCACGCGAAACTGAGCCCACAGTTTTCTCTTCTATAGTGTAATAGTCGCCCTTCTCATCCGTGCAAATGTGTGAAGTGAGGAAAAGGTTAGTCTGGTCGTCCAGTGTTCCCGCGAAAATACTGATATGCTTTTGGTGATCCGGCTGCCAGAACAGCGTGCTGCCGCAATCATCACAAAAACCTCTTTGCGCTACGCCTGATGATCTATACCACTTCAAGCCGGAGCTGATCAATAGGGTGAGGTTTTCAGGTGCGACTGCTGTTGCAGCCGTATAGTGCCCGCTGGATTTTCGGCAGAGGCTGCAGTGACAGCCAATAACGTCGCGCAAATCGCCTGCAATTTCGTACTGCACCGAACCGCACATGCAGCTACCTGATAATTTTGTCATAGCCCCTCCCCGTATGGATTACGATCGATGTTCTGGGCATAGAGTTGTACTTGAAAAGCCCACGTCTACTCTACGCTAGCCTTCTGACGCGATACCATATTCATCCGCAGCATCAATGATCCAGCGATACAGATAGTCGGAAAAACTACGACGAAACACCAGACCGAAAGAGCCATCAGCATTTTTGAAAACCAGCGCTGAGGCTTTGGCAAACGTAGTTTGAACACAGCGTCCTACTCGGAACCCGCTGGGATCGAAGTCATATACACTGGATTTCTTTAGAACCATGCTCACCATTTCACCTGACAGTCTCAGCGAGATGAAACCACCACTCACATCGACCACGGAAAAATGCCCGGTGAGGCTCTGGCGAAAACCGCCTTCGATATTCACCTCACTTCCACCTGCCACGATCACCATCCATTCGTCGGGACCTAACCAATACACGCTGTTGTCGCCGTTGGTGGCAAAGCTACTCGGCTCCAGCGGAAGCTCGACACCCAGCACTTCTGCCACACCCCTGCGGAACCCTTCGTCTTCGGGGTTACCTCGCAGATTGAGATAACCCTTGTCTGGAAATTCGCGAATTACAACGCCCGTTTCTGCGCTGCGTTGACCGACAACCACAGCCGTTACTTCATCCACTACATAGTGCAGTGGCGATTCCCTGCGAACGCGCGCATCCAGTTCCCCTTCTTGCGATGGCATAGAACTAGACATTGTGACGCTCTCCTTCTGGATCGTAGAAAACCGAGCTGACAATTTCAGCGGCGATGGTGCGGCCATCAGCCAACGGGCAATGAACAATTTCTCCTTTGCGCTTCAGCCCGTCCTTGACCACGGCCAGAGCAATAGAGTGCCCCAAATGTGCGCTGTAATAGCTGGAGGTAACGTGCCCTTGCATAGACATCGGTAGTGTTTGATTGGGGTCGTTGACGATTTGAGCACCTTCGGGCAGTACTGTCTTTGGCTCCAGTGTTTTCAGGCCCACTAGTTGCTTACGATTCTCACGCTGGCAATCCTCTCGAAAGAGTCCGCGCTGGCCAATAAAACTAAATTCCTTCTTCTTGCCCACCACCCAGTCCATGTCCATATCCTGCGGTGTCATCGAACCGTCGGTGTCCTGGCCTACGATGATAAAGCCCTTTTCTGCCCGCAGTACGTGCATGGTCTCGGTACCATAGGGCGTAATATCGAACTCCTGGCCTGCCTCGTGCAGCCTCTCCCACATGTAGCGCCCGTAGTGCGCGGGCACGTTTACCTCGTAGGACAATTCGCCGGTAAAGCTGATGCGGAATATTCGCGCTTTGATATCGGCTACCGTACCGTCGCGCCACTCCATAAATTTGAAGGCACCTGCAGACAAATCTATATCACTGCATACTTTCTCGATTACCTTGCGCGCATTGGGGCCAGTAATGGTCGCCGTAGCCCAGTGATCGGTCACCGAAGTGAAGTACACCTGTAGCTCCGGCCACTCTGTCTGCTGCCATAACTCCAACCACGACAGCACGCCCGCTGCGCCGCCGGTGGTCGTAAACATCAGATAATGGTTTTCTCCAAGACAGGCGGTTACACCATCGTCGAATACCATGCCATCTTCTTTTAGCATTATCCCGTAGCGGCACTTACCGGGCGCGAGCTTCAAATAAGCGTTGGTGTAAACGCGGTTCAGGAACTCGGCTGCATCGGGACCTTGTATATCGATTTTTCCCAAAGTGGATGCGTCCAACATACCCACACTATTACGCACCGCCAGACACTCGCGGTTAACAGCCTCATCCATGGACTCGCCCCGAAGCGGGAAATACCACGGCCGCTTCCATTGGCCAACGTCTTCCCACTCGGCACCGTGCTCCTCGTGCCATCTGTGTGCCGATGTATAGCGCTCGGGGTCGAAAAACCCCCGCACATCTCGCCCGGCAATCGCACCAAAGGTTGTAGGGGTGTAAGAGGGCCTGAAAATGGTAGTGCCGGTTTCCGCAATACTCTGCCCCAGTACGTTGGACAAAATGGCCAGGCCGTTGATGTTACTCAGCTTGCCTTGATCGGTACCGAAACCCAGAGCCGTGTAACGCTTAAGGTGTTCCACCGATTCATAGCCCTCTCGGGCGGCCAGCTC
>JBLFWP010000094.1:0-6842 GCA_047611225.1 Halioglobus sp. | reverse complement strand
CATGGTCGGGTGAGTACAATGCTTCTACCATGCCTTCGAACTCGTCTGTGGGCTTAGCCGATGTAATGTTCACGGCACCCGCCACAGTGTTCTTGCCGAACAAAATGCCCTGCGGCCCTTTGAGAATCTCTATCCGCTCCAGATCCATGGTGGTGGGTACGGCCGCCAGCGCGCCGCGCCCGGCGTACACACCGTCTATATACATACCCACAGATTGTTCGAAACCGGCATTAGTGCCGGAACCCACACCGCGCACAAACAGGTTCGGCGTTCCGGCGCCATTGTTGATAGTGACGTTGGGCGTGTACTGGGTGAGTTCTTCGAGGCCAGTGATGCCGAAATCATCAATCTTCTCCCCGCTCATGGCGATGATCGCGATCGGTACGTCCTGCAGGCTCTCGGTCCGCTTCTGGGCGGTGACGATGACTTCTTCCAGTTGGAGGCCTTGGGCCAGGGCGCCAGTGCCATAAAGAGCCAGAGCCAGAGCGGATGCAAGCGGTGTGACTTTTATCATTATGATGTTCCTTCGTAAAGCTATGCTTGAGTATTCTGTTCAGGGTGACTTTAGCCTTGATACATTGAAAGATTGGAATCATATTCGGCCAACCAGGAGAGCGTTACTTCAAGGTGGCCTGCGGCGGGTACGGAGATAGCGTTTACACGTATACCCTGAAAAACCCCTGTTAAATTGCTCACATCATGGCAGGAAGCCAGAAAGACATTAAGAAAATCGGTGCGCCAGGCCAATTCCCTGGGCTGGACATACTAAGAAAACTGGGAAATTCCCTGAAGATTTCCTGTTTTCAGGGAATTTTCCGAAGACAATCCCTGCCCAGACTGCCACCACCGCCATACAGTCTGTGAGTTGGAGACCGTCACTGGAAACGACCCACGGAAACACCAAAAAGCCCGCGATTTAGCGGGTTTTATGCTCTCTGGGGTTCGCGTAACAGTGACTGGGAGGCGGGCTCTCGGGTTGAGATTCCCCCGTTTTCTTTAACGGCGATTTCGCCAGTCAGGAGTGGGGGGCTTAACTCAGCCCAAACTCTGTCATTGGACTTTCTCCGCAAGAAACCGCTCCAGCTGTTCCCCGATAAAACGTTTAAACGCATTGACGCGTTCTCTTTTGCGCAGATCCGGATGGCTCAGCAGCCAAACGTCGATACCATAATCAATTCCCGGGGAGGTCAGTGCACGTAGCTTGTGCTTGCCTGGTAGTTTAAGGGGGGGGAGGAGGCCCACACCCATGCCCGCGTTTACCGCCTCATAGAGTTCGTTGTAACTATTGGTGCGCAGTGCAATTTTTACGTCGGGCAGGCGGTTCCTCAGATCCGCTTCCATGGTCAGTGAGCTACCCTCATCCTCCCAGACTATCCAATCACATTGCGCAGGATCTTCGGAGCCGAGCTTCTTGAAATACGCTTCGCTACCGTACAGTGCTATAGGCAGCCGTCCTAATCGCCGCCCTATAAGATCTTCCGGTGGGTTGTTGGTTAAGCGTATTGCAACGTCGGCATCCAGCTGGCTGATGTTCGTGTGCGCGCCGGTGGCTCGTAGTTCCAGTTCAATATTGGGGTAGCGCCGGTGGAACTGCGCCAGCATGGGCGCCAGGTTGAGAACGGCGCTACTGGGCTTACTTATTTTGAGCGAGCCGCTCAGATCCGCTTCGCTGGCACTGAAGATACCGGGAATGCGTTTAACTTGTTTTTCCACCTGAAGTGCCTGCTGCTCCAGTGCCAGGCCATCCTCGGTGAGCCTGTAGCCACTACTCAGGCGATCGAACAGACGTACTTTCAGCTGTTGTTCCAGCTTGTCCAGCCTTCGCGCTACCGTGGTGTGGTTCACCTGCAAGCGTTTTGCGGCACCGCTCAGTGATCCAGCGCGTGCTACGGCGAGAAAATATTCAAGATGACTCCAGTCCATATGTGCATATTTGCACAATGGATATGCAGTTGTCGATGTTCTATGCGCAGGTGATTGTGCCGTAAAATGCGCGCCTTGCTACTGATCTGCTTTGGAGAACCTTCGTGAAGAAAACTGTATCTATTGTCCTTGTTGTACTGGTTTCATTGTCTGCTGTCGTAGCCTTTGCGCTGCCCACTGTGCTGCATAAGGCGGGGCTGCATCCGGAGTACACCGGTGTTGAGATTGAGCTTCCCCCAGGCAAGCGCGCCCTGGTGATTACCACCAGCCACGCTGTGCTCTCCAAGCCCGGCGAGATGGAAGGGCCACCCACTGGTGTTATGGCCTCCGAAATGACACACCCGTACTACAATTTTCTGGACGCAGGTATGGACGTTGATGTCGCCAGCATCAAGGGTGGAGAGATTCCTGTTGATCCGCAGACCCTGCAATTCATCATCAAGACAGCTGAGGACGATCGCTTTCTCTCCGACCCGGTACTACTGGCGAAAGTACAAAACTCGCTCAAGATAGATGACGTAGATTTCACCCAATACGATATCGTATTTCTGGCCGGCGGATGGGGCGCAGCTTACGACCTTGGTCAGTCGACCGTGCTGGCCCAGAAAATCAGTGAATCTTTCTATGGTGAGCTCAATCCAGTCATTGGCGGCGTTTGTCATGGTGTATTGGGGTTGATCAATGCGAAAGACAGTGATGGAAGCTTGCTGATTGCAGGCAGGCGCATGACCGGGGTTACCGACAAGCAGATCAAAGAGTTCGGTATTGAAGTTACACCCTTACATCCTGAGACAGAATTGCGCAAAGCGGGCGTTGTATTTGAGAGCCAGGCAGCATTTCGGGATATGTTCGCCACTCATGTAACCGTTGATGATGAGAAGCGTTTTGTGACGGGGCAGAATCAAAACTCTGGACGCGAAACTTCGCAGAAGATGATGGCCGTTATCGCTGGCCGCGGATAGACTGCCGCAACTTCTTACCAAGACTGAGCCTTCTATGAACAAAATTTTGAAAGTGCTGGTTGCACTGCCCGCAGTGTTGTTTGTGACAATGGGTTTGCGCTGGCTGGTAAACCCCGCGGGCATTGCGCCGGATTTTGGTTTTCCATTGGCCACAGGCGTCGGGCTGAGCTCCCAGGTGGGTGATATGTCTGCCTATTTTCTGATGCTGGGAGTCTGCATGTTGACCGCGCTGGTAAGTGGGCAGCGTGTTTGGTATTACCCACCGATTATCTTGCTTTCACTTACCGCTGTTGGGCGCGTGATCGCCTGGCTGGTGCATGACGCCGCACTTGCCACTGACAAAATTGCACCAGAGATCGTTGTGGCAGTGATTTTGCTGGTGGCATCGCGTCGATTGTCCCACGAGAACAGCTGACGATGAGACCTGCAGCGATTATGCCGCTGGCTTTTTGTGTCGCTGCTCTACTTGTTTTAGCTAGCAATTTTTCCAGCGCGAGTCAGTCTGAGAAGGAGATTGTGCAGCCAGATAATGTGCAGGATAGTCGACCGAACATTGTTTTTATTCTCGCGGATGATCTTGGTTTTACAGATATTGCGCCCTATGGCAGTGAAGTCAGCACGCCAAATTTGTCGCTGCTGGCGCAGCAGGGCATCCGTTTCACCAATTATCACACCGCCGCGAATTGCGCGCCGGCGCGAGCCATGCTGCTGACCGGTGTCGACAATCATTTAGCAGGAGTTCCCAATATCCCCGAAATGCTGGCTCCCGAACAACGGGCGCACTCGCATTATCAGGGTGTATTGGGAGGCAATGTAGTGACAGTGGCAACGCTGCTGGAAGACGCGGGATACCACACCTATATGGCCGGCAAGTGGCACCTTGGTATGGAACCGCACAAGCTTCCCAGCAGCCGCGGCTTTCAACGCACCATGGCGTTGGCAGATTCCGGGGCGGATAACTGGGAGCAACGGCCTTATATACCCATCTACGACCGGGCCAACTGGTTTGCTGATGGTGAGCGGTATGAATTGCCTGATGATTTCTATTCCTCCCGATTCCTGATCGACAAAACGATTGAATTTATTGATAGCAACTTGCAGGACGGCCAGCCCTTTTTTGCCTACGTGCCTTTTCAGGCGGTACATATTCCAGTACAGGCGCCGCAGGAATATATTGATCGCTACATGGGTAGATACGACAGTGGGTGGGAGACCTTACGCAGAGAGCGCCGCGACCGTGCAACCGAGTTGGGTGTCGTCCCACCTGAAACCAGTATGGTGCGTATGGCAAGCACACGGGATTGGGCGGCGCTCAGCGAAGAGCGTAAACGCTACGAGTCAAAGCGCATGGCTGTTTATGCCGCCATGATCGAGGCGATGGATTTCCATATTGGCAGGCTTGTAGCGTTCCTGAAGGAGCGGGGTGAGATAGAGAATACTATTTTTATCTTTACCTCGGACAACGGCGCCGAAGCGAGCGGCCCGGATGACCCTCGTGCATTTCCCGTCAATAGAATGCCCGCAAGCCTTGGCTATAACCTGGACTACGAAACACTTGGTCTTAAAGGTAGTTACAACACCATCAGCCCAAGCTTTGCCAGTGCGGCTGCGAGCCCGTTTGCGTTTAACAAGTTTTATGTGGGCGAGGGTGGAATGCGCGTGCCGCTCATTATTGCAGGCGCGTCTTTGTCGCCCGTACCTGAGCTCACTAATGCATTTGCCTGGGCAACGGATATTACGCCGACAATTCTTGCGTTCGCTGAGGTGGAGCAACCTGGTGAGCGCTACGCCGGAAGAGCCGTGTTGCCCATCATCGGCCGTGATTTAGGCCCGGTAATAGCGGGTAATACTGATCGCGTCTATGCAGAAGAAGATACGATAGGTTACGAACTCACCGGGCATGGGGTTTTGTTTCAAGGAGAACATAAGCTTGTGCTTAACCGCCCGCCATTGGGCGATGGAGAATGGCACCTTTATAACATCGTGACAGATCCCGGAGAGGTTGTGGATCTCAGGGGCGAGTTGCCCGTGCGCTTTCAGCAAATGTTGTCGGCTTACGAACGCTTTGAAAAAGAACATGCCGTGGTACCGCCCCCACCCGGTTACTCGCATACTGGCCAGTTGGTTGCGAATGCAATCGCGAAGCAATTTGGTACAGATATCATTGTCGCAATTCTGACCATGTTAGTGTTGTTACCCTTCTTTATAGTTGGCCGCAGGAAGTCGCCATAGCCTCGTAGCGTTTGCGGCGGTATTGCCAAATAAACTCGCTGGAATTGTTAGAATTGGCTTATGAATAACTATAAGCGACATCGATTCCCGCCTGACATCATTTCCTACGCTGCCTGGCTCTAGTATCGTTTCAATCTGAGCCATCGTGATATCGAGGGCTTGCTGGCTGAACGCAGCATCACAGTCAGTGATGAGTGCATTCGTGTCTAGTGTATCAAGTTAGGCGCGCTCTATTCGCGTCGGCTGAAGCGTAGGCATAGAGGGTATGGCGATACCTTCTACATCGATGAAGTGTTCACCGGTTTGCCGGACCATTCAGATCAATGGCAAGCAGCATTACCTGTGGCGAGCTGTTGACCAGGACGGGGAGGTTGTTGATGTCTTTCTTCAGGCAAAAAGGGATGGGTCGCTGCAAAGCGCTTTTTCAAACGGCTGTTGCGAGCACATTGTACTGAGCCTAGGAAAATCATATCGGACAAATTGCGCAGCTATGGAGTGGCTCATCGCGAACTGATTCCTGAGACGATCCACGGTACTCATCAGCATGAGAATAATCGAGCGGAACAATCGCATGAGGCGACCAGAGTGCGAGAGCGAGGGATGCGAAAGTTCAAGTCAGTGAGGCAGACTCAGCGTTTTCTGGGCGCGCATGCTGCAGTGAGTAATTTATTCAATCTTGGTAGGCATCTGGTGAGGGCGCAACACTATCGTGATCTTAGGGTCAGTGCGTTCAATGAGTGGAGTAGGGCGGTGGCTTGAGGCCAAGGGCTAGATTCCCTCGGTCCCGAGGAGTTGATTTGTCAGAACCGCCCGAACAGCTTGTATGTATTCACGGGCAGATTCTACCAATTACAGTGACTTAACTTGGCAGTATCCTTAATTTGCCAGTACCGTAAAAAGGCCGCCCCCGACAGGGCAGCCTTTGTTCCCGAGTACTATTGAGCGCAGCCGGGCGGCTGGTATCGATGCCCAATATTTTTTCAATCACAGCTGCATCGTGTTGTGTTTTTATGAGCTGCAGTGGCAGCTATCCTCAGCCGCACTCATCGTTTGCAGTAGGCAGTGTACATGAGGCCCCGGGAGCGAGTTGACCACAATCTCCATCGTCATTGATCGGGAAGCATACTGAATTGCTGAACGCCGTGACGGTGGCTGTGTCATCGCAATTATTGACAACGCTATTACCAGAGAATAGTCTGTTGTATCCCACACTCTCAACGTCTTCACAGCCTCTGTCCTCAGGTCCGAAAATATAACTCACGGCCCCCTGCGCTACAGCGCGGTCAACGCCAACCCCACCTATGGCCAAGCCACCAGCCATCAGTGCCACGCTCAGGAATTTCTGCGCACCCTTATTCGCATGCAACGTACGAGCGGCCAATACGACAAGCAACAAACCCAGCGCTATCAATAATGGGTTACTGAGGGCGGGAACCGCCGTAGCTGGTACCTCAAAGGTGATGCTGAATGCTGTGGTTGTTCCGGCCTGCACCAGAGAGGGAAAAGCTATCATGCCCAATGTGAAAACTGCAGAACAATAAAAGCGATTATTTAACATAGACTTACTCCTTGAAAACCGTAGAAATAGATAAATTGAGGGTAGCATAGCCATCAAGATTAGGGTCAGAAAAATATAATACGGATAAAAGTACTTCTGCGGTACTGCCAAGTTAAGTCAATGATATTGATACAATCTGCACATAAATACCTGTCCCTGGCGAATTC
>JBLFWP010000093.1:0-6892 GCA_047611225.1 Halioglobus sp. | reverse complement strand
TATCCATTTTCTGACGGTGTAAAAGTGCCGGAGCCAAAATAAAGCGGCTGGAATAACGTTTAAAGAGAGTAGCCATGTCAGATCAAACGGTTGGAATCGTCGCCTACGGTAGCTATATACCTGCAACACGTTTATCTCTGGCGATGATTCACGGGGGAAGAGCAAAAGAAGGTGGTCCCGAAAAAGCCGTTGCAGGCTTTGACGAGGATGCCATCACTATGGCGGTCGCCGCTGGTACTAATTGCTTGCACGGATTAAATCGCGAGGACATCGATGGCTTGTATTTCGCCACTACCACCTCGCCGTTCAGGGAGAAGCAAGGCGCAGCCTTTATTGCCAAGGCGCTGGATTTCCGCTCAGATATCGCTACAAATGATTTTGGTGGTACGCTGCGAGCGGCAGCTGGAGCACTTCTGGCCGCAGTCAATGCTGTGCGCGCAGAGCCTGACAAAATAATTTTGGTGGTGGCGGCAGATTCAAGAATGGCTGCACCACGCTCACCCACAGAAATGAATTTTGGTGATGCAGCAGCGGCATTTTTGATTAGCGCTGGCGATGTGGTGGCTACCATCGATGATTCCTTTGCCATTGCCGACGAAATATATGACGTATGGCGCGGCGAACACGATCCCTACATTCGCAATTGGGAAGATCGTTTTAATGTAATGCACGGTTACAGCGACAACATGGTTGCGGCGATAGAGGGTTTTTACACCAAGACACATACATCTAGCGCAGATTATACAGCGGCTGTGCTGTATGGCCCCGATGCCAGGAGCCTGGGCGAAGCTGCGAAAAAAGTGGGCATACCCTCTGAGTATGTGCAAGGCGCGCTGTTCGGAAAAGTTGGTAATTGCGGAGCGGCCTTCGTGCCGTTGTTGCTAGTCGCCGCGCTTGAGAAGGCACGGGAAGGCGATAAATTGCTGGTGGCTTTTTACGGTGACGGTGCCGAGGTGCTGTCACTGGGTGTTCAAAGTTCAGGTTTTGCGCCTGCCCATACTATTGAGTGGGGAATAGATCGTAGGCGGCCACTGCGTTCCTACGACAGCTATTTGAAATCGCGTCATCTGGATGCCAGTGAACACGATCGCCGTGGTGGTGATGGTGTTCCGGCAACCGTCCATTACCGCGAGCGTGATTCTGATATCAGTTTTCACGGCCAGCGCTGTACGCAATGCGACACTGTGCATTTCCCCGCTTGTCGGGTTTGCTATCGCTGTCAGGCCAAAGATCAGTTTGAAGCGGTTCGGCTTTCTGATCGCCCCGGTAGGGTCATGAGTTACAGCTTCGATTACTTTTTTCCCAGCCCGGAACCTCCGGTGATCGTCGGTATGTGTGAAGTGGACAACGGCGCCCGAGTGTATGTGCAGATGACAGACGCCAGTACTGATCAACTGCGCTGTGACTTACCGGTTGAATTTGTTTTCAGGCTAATTCACGAAGCGGGTAACAAACCGAATTACTTCTGGAAAAGTAGACCCTTGCCGGAGGTGGCCTCATGAGTGGCGAACTGAAGGATAAGGTAGCCATTGTCGGGGTGGGCTGTTGTAAATTCGGCGAGAACTGGCATCAGAGCCCGGAGGATATGATTGTCGAGGCGGCTTACGAGGCGTATGCGGACGCCGGACTTGACGACCCTCAGAAACAAATTGAGGCCGTGTTTTGTGGTTCGGTTTATCCGTCCAGAGGCACGGCGGAAGTTGCCGAGTCGTTGAAGCTGTTTGAACGCCCCGTATCTCTAGTACAAAACTATTGCGCTACCGGCACAGATGCCTTTCGTTATGGTGTGGCGGCGGTTGCATCGGGAATGCATGACACTGTTCTGGTAGTGGGTTATGACAAACCCAAAGACAGAGGCGTTTCCGGGCCCAGTATCCATATGAATTCCGCCCGTGGCCTGCCAATGACACCAGCAGGTTGGTTCTCTCTGTGCTGTGCACGGTATTTCGAAACCTACGGCGCTGGCCGTGAAGAGCTGGCCCAAATTGCCGTCAAGAATCACCACAACGGTACGCTGGCGCCCAAGTCTATGTTGAAGAAAGAGATCACGGTAGATGACGTGATGAATGCGCGTATGATTTCCTGGCCCTTCACACTCTATGATTGTGCCGCTCAGTCCGACGGCGCCTCGGCTATAATCCTTACGCGACAGAATCTCGCTCGGTCTTTTCGCGAGGACCCGGTATCAGTAAAAGGCGTCAGCATCGCGTTGTCGGCCAATCCTCAATCAGACCCTAGCTTCGATTTTCTAGCCTGGAAACCAACCATAGCCGCCGCCAAAGATATTTATAAGCAAGCGGGCATAGGCAATCCTGGCAAAGAGATTCATCTGGCACAGGTGCACGATTGTTTCACCATGACAGAACTGCTGACTTACGAAGATCTGGGCTTTATAGAAAAGGGCTCAGCGAAAGAACACATAGCCAGCGGCACCTTTGCATTGGACGGAGAATTACCTGTGAATACCGACGGCGGTCTGAAAACATTCGGCCATCCCACCGGAGCGACGGGTGTTCGCATGATTTACGAGAATGTGTTGCAACTGCAGGGCAGGGCGGGAGCGCGACAAGTGAAGGGCGCCACGATGGCGCTCAGCCACAACCTTGGAGGTGCCCCCCAGACCTGCGGGCTTGCGCTGTTGGGAATAGATTGAGGATATGGTGAAATGAACTTACCGGACTGTATTGGTAAAACCACCGGCAGGGGTGTTATCCACGTTCAACGCGGTGCCGTGAGCCGGTTTGCGCAGGGCGTAACAGACGGTAATCCGGTTTATCACGATGCCAGCGCTGCCGCCGATGCCGGTTTTGATGCGCCTGTCGTTCCCCCTACCTGGACTTTCGCCGCGGGGTTTCAGGGAGCGTATCTTGAAGAGCAGCCTGACATGTCCGATGCTGCCGATACTATATCCCTAGCTTCAATAATCGCTGAGCTGATGAAGGATGGCGGCATCATTCTGCACGGTGAGCAGGCATTTGATTATCACCAGAGTGTGATGTGTGGCGATGTGCTGCATTTTGAAGGCAAGATTACCGATATTTATTCGCGCGAGTCAAAAGGGAAGGTAATGACCTTTGTCGTCACGCAAACCCAGTACAAGAGCGAAGCGGGAGAGCCTCTCGTTACCGAGACATTTAACCTCATCCACCGCGCTTAAGAAAAGATCACGCCGATTCGTCGGGTCTCATAAATGCAGGAGCATAGCCATGCGCACAGCGCAGTTGAAACTGAACTACGAGGCTTTATCAGAAGGTGATTTGGCGCCTGTGGTCAGTCACACCTTAAGCCGAACCGATTTAGTGAAGTACGCCGGGGCTTCCGGCGATTTTAATCCAATGCATACTGATGAAGTAAAGGCACAGGCTGCCGGGCTGCCGGGAGTTTTTGGCCATGGCATGTTTTCCATGGGCCTGCTGGGTCGAGCGGTGACCGATTGGGCGGGTGTTGGGAACCTCAAAAGTTACGGTGTACGTTTTACCAAACAGACCTGGCCGGGAGAAACACTGAGCACAAAGATTGTTATCACCGCGAAAGAAGAAACCGAGGAAGGTAAAATAATTGAAGCTGAGGTTTCGCTGCGCAATGAAGAAGGCGAAGTTAAAGTGGCGGGCAGTACGCGAGTCCTTGCAGCCTAGCCTCACGTGAAATAGACGCGAGTTAGAGGGTACGACAATGGCAAATTTTGGTCGAGCATTTGTTATCGGTGTTGGTATGACACCGTTCAAGCGCTGTGAGGATGATATCAAATCTCTCGCACAGCTTGCGGCGGCAGATGCGTTAAAGGACGCTGATGTACCCTACACAGCAGTGGAACAGGCCTATTGCGGCTATATCAACGGTATGAGTACCTTGGGGCAACAGTCTCTGTACGGTATAGGCATGACAGGCATCCCCGTGTACAACGTTCACAATAATTGCTCCACAGGTTCTACCGCACTGTATCTCGCCTTCAACGCCGTGAGGTCAGGGCTAAGCGATTGTGTACTGGCTCTGGGTTTCGAGAAAATGCAGAAGGGCCCGCTGGAAAATCAGATGCCTGGTCTGGAGGAAATTGCCAAGGACACGGCGAAGGAAAAAAAGGCACCGATCGCCGCCCGTTTGTTTGGTGATGCCGGGCGCGACCATATGGAGAAATACGGCACAAAAGCAGAAACATTTGCCAAAATAGCAGTGAAGAATCACCTCCATTCCGTCAATAATCCACGCTCTCAATATCAGCAAGCCTGTTCTTTGGAAGAGGTGTTGGCCTCGCGAATGGTGCACGATCCGCTCACTTTATTACAGGCGTGTCCTACCAGCGATGGTGCCGCTGCGGCCGTGGTGGTATCCGAGACGTGGCTAAAGAAGAACCCACACCCCGGTGCAGTGGAGATCGCGGGAATGTCCATGGCTACAGATATGAAGGAAGACTACGCTCGGGGGCCTATTGGCATTGCGGGTGCGGGAATGTGTGAGCGCGCTTCTGCCGCAGTGTATGAAATGTCTGGCATAGGACCCCAGGATGTCCAGGTGATTGAATTGCACGATTGTTTTAGCACGGCGGAGTTACTCGCCTATGAAGGGCTGGGGCTGTGTGACCCCGGAGAGGGCGAAAAGTTGGTAAGTGATGGAGCTACCTCCTATGGAGGACGATGGGTGGTTAACCCTTCAGGCGGCTTGCTGTCGAAAGGACACCCTATCGGCGCCACAGGGCTAGCGCAGTGTGCGGAACTGGTGTGGCAACTGCGTGGTCAGGCACAGAAACGTCAGGTAGACAATGTGCGAGCCGCCTTGCAGCACAATCTAGGTTTGGGTGGAGCCTGCGTTGTCGCCATGTATACCTCAGCGAAACTCTGACATGGCTGAACTAATAACTTGCGCCCGTCGCGCCATTAACCTGCAAACAGAAAATGATCGCGTCATTGCCTGGTTGGAGGATGACTTTCACCACTTCGGAATTGAGATGAGTCACGACGGTGAGAGGGTCACCGCCGTAAACGGTATCGCCAGTCGTTACCCGCGGGATACTTGTCCTGGCGCTGTGGGCGTTCTACAAGAGGCAGTAGGCGTGCCGCTGCAAGCGCGCTCAACAGCGCTGGGCGAACATACCAATATGCGCATGCATTGCACCCATATGTATGACTTGCTCAGTCTGGCGATAGCCCATGCGGCACAGGGCCGTTTGCATAGAAGATACGACGCCATGGTGCCGGACAGGGTGTCTGCAAGTGGTGCGTCGGATGAACCCGCGATGATGGGAAGTACAGCACCACAAATTTACTGTGACGGTAAATTGGTGATGGCTTGGCAAGTGCAGGGCAATGACATAACGGGCCCTGATCAGTACAAGGGGATTTCCATGGGCCGCGGTTTTAGGGAGTGGACTGACTCGCTCGATCTGGATCGCGCTGAGGCGGCGCTGGTACTACGTCGAGCGGTGATGATCGCCTTGGGTCGTATGGTCGACATGCAGTCCCTGTCTCCAGAAAACCTGCAGGCCACTGCAGGCTTGTGCCATAGCTTTCAACCCGAGGTGGTGAAAAATTCCAGCCCTACCATCGCGTCCAGCAGGGATTATTCTGACAATCCCGAAGGCTTGCTGGCCGATATCGAATGCTGACACTGTGCCGTGCAAATCGCTACAACCGTGCCTACACCTGTAGTGGTTCGCTGACCTAACCCTGAAGAACCCTGAAGGACAGGCCGAAAGGCACTAGCGTGACGGCGCTAGGACGTACCACCCCAGTACGCTCATTCTTAGTTGAGTGTTTCCGTACAGGCAGCCAATAAGCTCTGCATCTGTTGGGTTCCTATCCTGCGCAACAGTGCGATATTCCTTTCGGGTATTGCGGCGACATCCGGGTGGCTTGCGATAGCCCGTTCAAGACTCTCCTCCCTCAAGATATGTAACAAAGGATAGGGCGAGCGATTGCTGTAGTTTTCAGCATCCGCCGCTGCGGTGCCGCCGAACTGATAGTCAGGATGAAAGCTGGCAACCTGAAAAATCCCTTGCAATGACATTTCCTGCAGCAAGGTGTCAACGCTATCGAGAAACTGGTTGTAGTCGAAAAAATCCTGCATCGCCTGCGGATGAATGAGAAGTATTGTCTCAATAGAGGGATTCGATTGTAAATGCCTTAGCTCCGATCCCAGTGCGCTAAGTAAGTCTTCCTCGTTACCAGCCGCCGTTGTTGTAAAGCGAATTGTGTCACAGGAGAGTTCTCGTTTGGCGAAGGGACACAAATTCAGTTGCACGACAACGGTTTCTAGCCAATGCCGCACTGCGAGAATAACGTTGTCTGGGGTTTTCTCGGGCATGATATGTTTCGATTCCGGGGAAGTGGCACAGCCTTAGTGGCGAATTACTATAATAACCCTACTTAGGCCCTCGTTCGAAATTCGTCAAACTTTCATCAATGATCACCCAGGGACATTTCTCCGATGTCCACTGGTTGCCTTCAAGGGCTTTGTTCGGTGGGTTGCTAATACTACCGCAGTGAAGCGCGGCGATTTCACCGCCATCGGCAGTGGAGTAAATGGGAGCCCCGCAGGAGGAGCAGAAGTGGCGAGCGCCCTCGCTTAGAGCAAACACCGTCAGTTTGTTGTTGGAGTCGCTTATCTGCAGGTCCGTTGCATGAATCATGGTGTTGGTCGCATGGGAAGAACCGCTGAATCGACGGCACTCCGCGCAATGGCAGTGATACAGGTACAAAAACTCGCCATTGAGTGTGTAGGTTATATCGCCACATAGGCGTTGTCCGTGGATCATGAATTCCACCATTTTCCGGGTTTCGGTCTACTGTGCGCAGCGCGCGATATTTTAGTCGATTTCAGGCGGTGCAACAGATTCAAGGTCGCGCTTGTGCAAGCGTCTGTAACCCATCCGCTGCATCGCGGACATTGCCTTGAAGCG
>JBLFWP010000092.1:0-7371 GCA_047611225.1 Halioglobus sp. | reverse complement strand
TAGCGAGTTTGCCCAGGACTGCGATGCGCTTTACGGTCTCGCGCTTTAGTGGCAGAAGGCTATTGTCGTTTTTGAGCAGAGTCATGGATTTTTCAGCAATCAGCCTAGCGAGTTGGCGATGTTCTTCGCAGGCGACGACGGATTGATCGAAGTTGTTTTTCTTAAGTATTTCATTGAAGCGCAGAGTGGTACCGGTGATACGAGTGGCGGCTTCATCTATATGTTTTTCGTCTACGCGCCCATTGTTAACGGCCTTGACCAATTTTTTTCCGTAATGTGTGGGCCAGGGCATTTCGATATCCATACCGCTTTCTGCCGCAGTGACGGTATCGTAAATACCCCAGATAAAATCAGTGATCACAAAACCGCTGAAGCCCCATTCGTCTTTTAGAATTGTCCGAATCAGCTTTTTGTTTTGGCCGCAGTATTCGCCCTGAACTTGATTGTAGGCTGTCATCACACTGGCGGCGCCAGCGTCTACACAGTCTTTAAAATGCGGGAGATAGACTTCTCGTAGGGTTCGCTCCGAACAGTTCACGTCCACTTTAAAGCGCGCATTTTCCATACTGTTCATCGCAAAGTGCTTGAGGCAGGCCATTACGCCCAAGGCCTGTACGCTTTGGGTGACAGCAACGCCCATCTGGCCCAGCAAATGGGGATCTTCTCCGTACACTTCCTGTGCCCGTCCCCATGCAGGGTGGCGTAACAGATTGATACAGACACCCGCAAAATAGTTGCCGCCCGCCGCGATCACTTCTTTGCCGATCACTTCGCCTACTCTGCGTTCTAATGCGACGTCAAAGGTGGCGCCGCGAGCCATGGCCACTGGGAAGCAGGTTGAGTTTTGACTTACGACACCCCGGGGGCCATCGCAAAATTTAATGGAGGGAACGTCCAGCCTGAGAACTGGATTGTTGGGGTAGGGCGCGCGGTTGTATTGTTTGAAGACTAAGAAATGAATGGGAAGGATGAGTTTGGTGAGACCGCGGCCGGTCATCAGGCCCACTTTCTCTTTCAAGTTCATCGCGACAACACGTTGCTGCGCTTCATCTGCGTATTGGCCGGTGGTCTCGAGCATGGCTATTGTGTCCTTGGGTTGATTTCGATTATGGAGCTAATCCGCATCGACTAAGGTATTTGTTACATCCAGTGCTCGCAGCGCGTCCCAAAAATCATACAGAAATAGAGAGAAGGAGACGGGGGCGGCTGCCATGACCATCACCCAGACGAAGGTGCCGCCGCTAACTTGTATTGCTGTTAGGGCGATCTCCATTAACAACAGTATCGAAGTGTACAACATGAACTTGGTAACATGGGCAAGATAGCGCTGCAGCTTGTCGTTGAGATTTGTGCGCGTGTAGGACAGTTCAAACGCGCCTATAATGGCGGCTGCCATCAGAAATCCCATCAAAGATATTACCGACTCCTGCACCTCAAGCGGTATCTGCAATATTGCTGTCACGCTGATAGGGGTATAGAAACCCCAGAACAACAAGAGTATCAGCACGTTCTTAATGCCGATTTCCTTCATTAAGCGTTTGCGTGTTATGGCAGCTGTCATTTAATGCACCGTGTATTTTTCTGCTAGTAGCCCGCCTGCGTCTCTGGCGATGACGACGGTGCCATGTTTCACAACACTTTGTGGGCCTAGCCTTCTTCCTGTGGCTGAGAGGAAGCGTAGGCTGCCACCGCTCACTGGGTGTAGGTCTTTCAATACACCGCTGACCGGGCGTGGCGAAGCAATTGAAATGCTGCGCTCCTGATAGTCGACTGAGTACTCACTTGAGTGTAGTAGGCCGCCGATGACGGTAATTTCTTCCGCCCCGTAAACGGGGCTCCTACCCGTAGTGGGATTGTCCGCAAAAATGCCAGACTTCAAAAGTTTAACTCGCAAATACTGACCTTCCACGTCCAGTTCATCATGGGTTGTGCCCGCCAGGGAATTGGCACTGGCATCAACTTGCTCGGTATAGGATTCCGAAAAAGTGTCGAAGGTTTGTGCATGGGAGAGAGCTGTTTCCACGCGGTAGGCCATGGGCCCTGATGTGATCATGGAGGAATGTTGAGGCCACACAATGTTTATTGACTGGATGAAATAGGACGCCCCTAGATCAACTTTCCACCAGTGTTTGTCGCCGCCCATAGTATTCCACATATTGACGTTCATCAGGCCCTGGCTGTCTTTTATGACAATCCCATCGTTTGCCTTGCGCGCGCTCATGACCGGCATATCGATGGACCCTATGGACAGGTCTGATACTATTTCTGCACTGGCTGTCACCGACTTGGCAACAGAAATTGGCGATAGCTGTAATGCATAGTCCTGTACCGTCGTTCCGTCTTGCGCTGTCACACGTATTTTTGCACCGGGTTTGAGTACTGCGTCCTGCTTGCCGTCAACACCATCCTTAAGAACCCAGACAGAGCTCTCCAGTGGCCAGGTTAATACCTTTGATAGGCTATCTAGCGTAGCGCCAAAGGGCGCGTTGTAGATTTTTCCTGCCTCTACGTCTACTCCCAGCAGTGATGACAGTATACGAGTGTCGTTGCTGTTAATCCGCGTCAGAATTACCTCATCTTTGGTAGGCATTTCTGGGCTGTGGGCAATTGCCTCGATGGTGTTGTGTCCCATACTAAGTGGCACAGCACCCCACTGGAAGCGTGGTAATGCGCCTCGCAGTTGGGCGCCCATCGATTCACCGTTTACCTTCAGCTCTACCCAGCGGAGGTTGGAGTAAACCTTGATATCAACGGTGTTGTTATTTCTCTGTGCGTGACGCTTACTAGTGATATGCACCATGGGCGTATCCGACCAGTTGGCCTGATACCAATAAAAGGCATCTTTTTTGGTTTTTCGATCGAAGCTTACCAAGCCTTTATCGTTGCGCCCGGGGGTGTCCCCTTCATTGCGATTGTCGACAGCAAAGTCAGCCAGGACCCAGACGTACTTGCCCCACACCCAGGGGCTTTGGCTGAGCGTCTCCCAGTACGACTCATGGTAAAGCGCTTGATACTGCTCGGAATGGTCTTGCATCACCGGCGTCTCAGTCTGAATTTTGGTGCTCGCGCCGGCGCCAAATTCGCTTATGCCAAGCCGCAACTCAGGTGCATCTTTGCGCATGCGCTCGAGAAACGTACCGAAACTATCGAGCTCCCCGTAGTACCAACCGTCGTAACGATTGAAGGAAATCAGGTCTGGCGTGGTAGCGAGACTATTATTTAGCTGCGCATGTGCGGCGACGGCGGCGGTGGTTAAGCGGTCAGGGTCTTCAGCCTTTATGAGTATATTGAGCTCTTCGATCAAGGGCCTTGGGTCCGGCCCTGGCTGCAGGGTGATTTCGTTGTAAAGACCCCACATCACAATTGAAGGCCGGTTGTAATTCTGGCGCACCATTTCCAGTGCTTGCTGGCGCATATTCTCCGAGAATTCCGGGTCATCTGAAATACGATTGATTAGTGACAGTTCTGCCCAAACAACCAACCCGAGTTCATCGGCTCGTCTATACACATAGGGATCCCGCTGCTGATGACCGAGGCGGGTCGAGGTTGCACCCAGCTCAATCATTAGCTGTAGATCTCTTTCGTGATCTTCCTCGGAAACGGCAGTGCCCTTGTCGAGAAAGTCGGGCATGCGGTTGACACCGTGCAATGGGAAAGGCTCGCCGTTGAGATAAAACCCCTTATTGGTGTCTACGCGGAAATAGCGCAGCCCCAATTTTTCCGTAATTTTATCGACCACGGTTTCTTCTTCAATGACAGAGACGACAGCGGTGTAAAGATAGGGGTCGCGCTTTCCTTGCCACAGGTGTGGGTTGTTCAAAGCAAGAGGTAGTTCAATAGGCAAAGATTGATTGGCGCCTACTGTGAACGGCCGTTCAATAGTGGTGATGAGGGCGCCGCCGCGATCACTTATCTGTGCTCTGACAAGAAAGGCTTTTTCGGCAGTTGTTTGATTCACCACCGTAGTGCTGACGGTTAGATCTGCATGTGGTTTTCGCGTATGATCCTGCTTCCAAAAAACACCGCTGGAAGCGTGGTTCATGGTGTCTATGTGCAGCGGTTCCGTCACGATCAGGCGAACATTTCGATACAGTCCTCCAAAGAAAGTGAAGTCTGCCGACAAGGGTGCAACAGTATCGTCCTCAAGGTTGCTGACGTGAACTTCGATGCGATTTGAGCCACCGATCGTGACCATGTCAGAGATGTCAAAGCGAAATGCCCCGTAGCTGCCCTTGTGAGTCCCGGCGAGGGCGCCATTGATGTAGAGGCTCGTGTTGATGGCGGCGCCGTCGAAATGCAGAAACAGCCGCTTGCCCAAATGCCGTTTATCAAGGTAAAGGTCGCGCCGGTAGATGCCCTCGGCACGCCTATAGTCGTCGCCGCCGTCCTGGCCATCGCTGCTATTCCATGTGTGCGGTAACGATATTTGCTGCCATTTCGTACTGGGTATTGCAGTTCTGTCCAGAGGTGCGGAGAACGCGAATTGCCAGTTCTCATTGAGGGACTGAATGATTCTCTCTCTATCAGGCTGGCCTGACTCCTCGCCATCTTCGGAGCAAGAAACCAGAGCGCCCAATAGCAACAGCCCAAAGCACAAGCGCAGGACGCAGCTGGTGGCAGCCCTGAAGACAAAATTGGGTGTGAGTTGATGTGCATGCCGCTGAGGCACTAGTGCACTGGAAGAAATTGAGTTCATACCCCATCAAATATTGAAAATGCGCAGGGAAAGTAGCCAGAGAATTATGCTATACCGGGCTGATTAAGCCAACCTAAAGCTCAATTCCCGGCGAGCTGGCTGAGACTAAATGTTGCAGTGAAGGTGTGATGGCTTAGGCGAGGATACAGCGGCTCTGACGCGCCCTCGGGGCCTAGGATGGCCAGGGTAGTTCGTCGTTCAGTTTGTACAACTATTAGGAAAGCGGGCTCCGGAAAAACAGTGGTTAGCAACCTTCCTTGGATATTACAGCTTTGAGGTCGCTCACGTATTTCTTCTGTGTGTCTTCCGACACTGCTTCCCCATTTTCGTCGGTTATATAGTGAAAGCGACGGCCTCCCGAATCGACCGTTATGCCGCCGAAAGTCTTGAGCTCTTTCCTCAAGCCATCACAGCGTACTGTTTTTTCCGCCTTACGTTTTGCCTTCGCATCGTCTTCTGCAATTAGTTCGGTTCTGCGCTGGGCAGTGGCTCGCTGCACAGCCGCTTTCTGGTCTAGCTCAATGTCTTTTCGCTGGGCCGTGGACAGTTCAGTAGGCTTATAATTTTCACGGAGCTCAACGGGTTCGGCCTTGGCAGCCTGCTTAGGGTCCTGGGGCTTGTCGCCAAAGGTCACGTTACCGTCGGCGTCCACCCACTTGTAAATTTCTGCGGTGGCAGAATAGCTGATCAGCAGGGCGATTAATAAAGTGAAAGTGTTAAGAATTGGGTTTTTGGTGTTCATCATAGTGCTCTTTCCTGAATGGTTCGCTGCCTAAAGTTTAGCAAAATACCATGCGATGTTAATGGCAATTTTATAGGGAGAACTACAGAACAGATAGTCTAAATAGCACCTTGCAGGCAATAAAAATGGGCTTCCGAAGAAGCTCTTTTAGTCTGTACACCTAGATTGCTATGGAGCGCCCAAGGGAGTGGACAATTTTCCATCACCTGATCCAGCGAGAAGCTGGCAGCCTTTTGACGCGATGGGTATTTCTGGAAGGTATCCAGGAACTGCCCTACGTAGGCCTGCGCGGGTACCAGTAGGTAGGCGCGATCAAGCAGCCAGTCGTAGTAAGTGTTAGACGTGACTTGTGCTCGCTCATAAGGATCCCTGCGGACATTGAAAATCAGGGGAACACGCAGCTCTGTGAAGGGCTCCATCCATACTCGGAATGTGCCAACGACCTCCTGCTCCATGAAGACCAATTTCCAGTCTTGATAGCGCAATGCGGTCAGGTCACCATCGTCAGAGAAGTAGAAAAATTCTTTGCGTGGGCCGACATCGGCTTCTCCGGTGAGGAAGGGCAGGAAGTTGTACCCATCCAGGTGCACCTTATACTTTTTGCCGATAGCACGATGGCCTTTCAATAGCTTTCTTTCACGTCGGGCTCGCCAGCCGCCGCCAGGAAGGTTGGCAACCAGTCCATGTGATGCATAATCTCGTTGGAGATAGAGCCATATTTGATTTTGCCAGGCCAGCGCGCCATGGATGGGACTCTCCAGCCGCCTTCCCGGTTGGTGTTTTTCTCGCCTCGGAAGGGCGTCATGCCGGCATCAGGCCAGGTGTTCATATGTGGCCCGTTGTCGGTGGAATAAAACACCAGCGTGTTATCCGCAATACCCAACTCATCCAACTTGTCGAGGAAATTACCGATATGCACGTCGTGCTCCAGCATTCCAGTGGTGTACTAATCCGCATGGGGGTACGACTTTTTGGCCATCGCCATTTTCTCGTCTGATACATGGGTGCGCAAGTGCATGTCCGTGCCGCTCCACCAGACGAAGAAGGGCTTGTCCTCTTTCACAGCCTTTTCTATAAACTTGATCCCTGTAGCAGAGGTATCGTCATCGACGATCTCCATACGCTTTTTAGTCAGCGGACCGGTGTCCTCGATTTTGCCATCGGCAGAGGAGCGGATAACACCACCGGGGCCGAATTTCTCGTGAAATTCTAGGTCAGTGGGGTAGTCTGAGTTCTCAGGTTCCTCTTCAGCGTTCAAGTGATAGAGGTTGCCATAGAGCTGATCAAAGCCGTGATTGGTGGGAAGATGCTCGTCGCGATCCCCCAGATGGTTCTTACCAAATTGACCTGTGACATAGTCGTGGTTTTTCAAAAGGCCCGCAATAGTAGGCTCTTCTTCATGCATGCCGATCTAGGCGCCGGGTAGGCCAACCTTACTGAGGCCAGTGCGGAATACAGACTGACCCATGATGAAGGAAGAGCGTCCAGCAGTGCAGCTCTGCTCGCCGTAATGATCTGTGAAGATCATGCCTTCGTTGGCTATGCGATCGATATTGGGTGTCTGGTAGCCCATCATGCCCATGGTGTAGGCGCTGATGTTTGACTGTCCGAAATCGTCACCCCAGATCACTAGAATATTGGGTTTGTCGGCAGCTTGTGCTGCCAGCGCCGTACACGCGACCAGTCCGGCCGCCATGCGTAGCAATATTTTATTCATTAAGTTGCTCCATTTGTAATTGAATCCATTCTTGCAAAGAACGCTTGAATCAAGATTTACCACAAGGTAAGCGCTTGATCTTAGCCCAGTGAAAATGTGCCGTTTAGGCTTTGCTGGGTTTGTCTCTCTAATGCGGTTAAAAAATGAGTGGACGTAGAAAAAGAGTGGCCAGATAGTCAATTATCGCTCCATCAGTAAAAGCCATGAACGCGAAAT
>JBLFWP010000091.1:0-7735 GCA_047611225.1 Halioglobus sp. | reverse complement strand
AAGTAAATGCATCAGCGAGCCGGATATACTCGCCTTCGCTGCTGTAGAACTCATCATATCCACCGCCTTTAAAACCAGTGCTAACAACCGCATAGAGCATTGCGTTTTCAGTAGCATCCCACTGGGCGGTGGCTGAATATGTCCATTTGTCTTCTTCGCGCTCCAGGCCGGTAAAGCTGTGCTGTCTCAAGTCGTCTATCAACTGGCCGTTCAATGGATTAGTAACGAAAGTTGCTCCTAGTGCCCGAACACTGAGGCCCTCCCGGACCATAACCTTGTCTAGTTTTTTGGTTTCTTCGTTGCAGCGTAGGCCCAAACCAAAGCGCAGGCGATTGCTGATATTCCATGTCGCCTGCCCAAAGAAAGCCCAGCTCTCGGAGTCCTGATCAAAAATACAGGGTATCGACACTCCAGTCTGTAAAAGAGGCGAAACACTGAGGGGGTCAGAGAGCTCAAAGTCGGCGGCATCGTTGCGGCGACTGATATCCAGTACACTCTTTTGATAGTTGCTTCGCGCGGCGCTGTTGAGTCGTTAAGTTGGCATGCATGCCTTTCTCTCCGGTAACTCAATTATTTCCATCTGCGCCTATTCGCTTATGGCGTATACCAAATTGGTGAAGTGTAAGCCCGCTCCTGAATGGTTGCAGGGCCCTCCTGGGGCACTTCGGTCTGCAGTGCAATACTATCCAACAAAGAGTGGCGTGGCGTAGGAATTTGTAGCACACGCACGTAGTAGAAAGCCCTCATTGCTGGATCAAAATCTGTATCTGTCCAGCGCACGGCTAATTCGCTGGCACCAATACTGTTATCCCAGCTGCCAGTTTCCAGGTTGACCGTTGAACCTACCGATGGAAGGTTTCCCTGGGCATCTGCACTGCGTTCCTGAGACTCCTGGCCGGACCAGGCCACGTTATAGACTTTTTCGTGCTGGGCACCGCTGGCATCGACCCAGCCCTTAACGACCTGAACGCGGTCCAGGTTAGCATTTACAGGGTCTTTCTGAGCACGAATTATCAGCTGCAATGGAGTGCCGCTTTGGCCGCCCGAAAGTGAACCTCCCATGGGAACACCACCGGCATAGCCCACTTTGGCAAAGTCGGTTGCAGTCAAAGCACTGTCATCGAAGGCCCAACCGCCGAACACTCGAACTTTGATACGAGTACCGGTAGTGGCATAGGTTTCCTTTTTCTGGAATGCGTTGAAGATATCGTCTCGCGTGTTGCCCTGGGACCATACTGCTGCCAGGCCAGAAGCGGACATACTCCACCCGGTCACTGCGCTGCCGCCTATCTTGTCCTCACTGCGCTTTGTTTCAGGAGTGGAATCCCGCGCAAATTTACCCCAGAAGTTGTCCTCCTCGGCCGACGCCAGGCCAGAGTGTGAGTCGGTGGAACCAATCACGCCAAATTGGTAGGGGTTAACACCCACTTTCTGCTCCAGTGCCAGCCCAGTTTTTAGTGCGCCGCGCATATAGTCGGCGGGTGTTGGCTTGTACTCTGCCCTTTCCTGTTGGATATAGTGCGTGTAGGTTTCGAAGTCGGCGAACTTATCATCAGGTGATACCACCGGGTGTGTTTCAGAATCACCTTTGATCTGTGTCACTTCTGAAATGGGTTCCCACTGCATGCGCCTGCGAGCATATTCCGCGTCAATCGGCTTCCCTGTTAATGATGTTTCCGCATACATATAGCCCTTGGAGATATTTGAGTTGTGGGGCATGGCAATAAAACGGGCGCCGGTTGCTTCTTGTGTTTCCTCAAGAAAGGTCCAAAGGTCTTCGGGATATTGACTCTGATCGGAACCGTAAGGCAGAAACTGTTTAGCCTTGTCTCCTGAATCGGGCGTGAAGACAATTCGGTGGAGGTTTACACCCACTGGAATAGAGCTCCACTCCCAACCAATTAGCGTAGTAAATTCTCCTGGCTTGTTGTGGCGCTCAGCGGAATCGACGATTTCGCTCCAGGCCGTTGTTTCGGTGGGCACTGTATCGCCAAAGGTGTTGGTGGGTAACACATTGGATGGATCCTGAACTGGATCTCCGGAGCCGACAGGAGGCACCGGTAACAAGGCGCTGAAAAATGCCGAGCCTCCGCCACCTGAAATAGCACGGTTTAAAACAAAGGTGGCCATCCACCTTTTGAAATTGCCCCATAGACCCAAATCTTCATCTTGCGCGGTGCCGTTGTTAGCCGCTCGTATATAGCCCATCAGTTCGGCGTGATCAGATACCACCAGGAAATCCAGAGGGGTCTCGATTTTTACTCTTGAGCGATTGAAGGGGTGAATTACCGGTAAGCCCTTGGCCCAACGATAAGCGGTGTCTGGATCTGCCGTCTGGTTTTTGTTGAGGTAGGCATCAAAGGAATAGGAAGTATGCAGGTGGGTATCACCGAACAGCAGGGTTTTGTCTGCCTCCGGCGCTGTCTGCTGTGCTTGGGTACTGCCGGTGGCGAGGAGAAATAGCGCAACACCCGCTAGGGCTCTAGTGTTGTTCATGATGGGTACCGGGCCGAAGGCCATTGGAATGGGTTGTACTGACTTTCCTGATGGGTATCGTGCATTGGGCAAGCTACAAGCACCAGAGCTGTTGACAGTTTAGGTGCCGATAGTTGGATTGCCAACAGCTGCGGCCATAACAGTGGTGAAATCTCTGTTAGATAATCCTGAATGGGCGCTATCAATGCCTTACGCTTGCTAGTAGCAGCAATACGGAATAAACCAAAGCGCTAAAGTTCGCAGAATGAGTGCAGTTTTCCCCCACGCTGATAAAATCACCGCTCAATTACATTTATCAGAGCACCCCATGGACCAATTAAGTGGCCAGGACGCCATGTTTCTCCACGCCGAGCTGAAGGGCCTGCCCCAGCATATCGGTGGCGTGAGCATCTATGACCAATCTACCTCTGCAGGTGGCCTGGTGCGCTTTAAGGACATACTGGCAGTTATCGAAAACCGTATTCATTTGTCGCCTATATTTACCCGCAAACTGCAGAACTCGCCAGGCGGTTGGGACAACCCCTACTGGGTGGACGACCCCGGCTTCGACATTGAGTACCATATTCGCCATATTGCCCTGCCAAAACCTGGTGATTGGCGCCAGCTGTGTATTCTTGCTGCGCGCATTCATTCACAGCCACTGGATAGGTCGCGGCCGCTGTGGGAAATTTATGTGATTGAAGGCCTCAACAATGTTGAAGGCGTACCCAAGGGCTGCTTCGCCTTGCTCACCAAGGTTCACCACGCAGCCATGGATGGCGCTAGGGGTGCTTTGTTTATGGCTGCGATTCACGACATATCGCCAGAAATTCGCGTCTACGACGAACAGCCCGCTCGCACCGTGCGTAATATTTCCCGCTTCGATATGGCACGCCAGAGCACCGCTAATACTCTACGCATGCCAGGCCAGATGTTGAGTCTGGCTAAGTCGTCGCTGCCGGCCTGGCGTCGTGTGCAGGAAGGCAAGAAAAACAGTGATTTTCATACGCTGGACGATAAACAAGTCACGCGCTTTCAGGGCAAGATTTCTCCGCACCGGGTGATTGGCGCGGTCAAGTTCGATTTCTCCGACATACGCGCTCTTAAAAGTGCAGTGCCCGGGGCCACCGTCAATGACGCCATGCTCAATATAGTTGCCGGCGCCATGCGAAATTACCTTGATGCCAAAGGCGAGTTGCCGGAGAAGACCTTGGTGAGTGGCTGCCCCGTTGATGTGCGTGCGGACAACGAGCGCGACGCCGGAGGCAAAATGGTTGGCATGATGAATGTGGCTATTCGTACAGATATTGTCGATTCCCTGGAAAGACTGGAGGCCATTCATCGGGAATCAATTTCTGCGAAGGCTTACGCACAGGCGTTGGGTCCGCGCATTATGATGGACGTGACCGATGTGGTGCCTGGCGGCGTAGTTGCACTGGCGATACGAGCGGCGGCTGCGACAGGCCTGACTGAAGCGACGGTGACGCAAAATACGGTTGTAACAAACGTGCCCGGGCCACAGATGCAGCTGTACTTTGCTGGGGCGGCATTGGTTGATTCAATCAGCCTGGGTCCATTGGAGCCCAATATTGGCTTGTTTCAGATTGTGTACAGCTCGGTCATTAACAAGATAGGCACAATCACGCTGTCCTACACCAGTTGCCGCGAAATGATGCCCGACCCAGAGTTCTACGCAAAATGTATTCGTAAATCCTTTGCCGATTTCCAGGCGGCCGTTGCCAAGGGCAAGGCGCCTGCGAAGAGTAAAGCTAGCGCCAAGGGGAAGCCCAAAGCTAAAGCCAAGGCGAAACTGAAAGCCAAGGCCAAGGCCAAGGCAAAAACTAAATCTGCCCCGAAGAAGTAATGGAAAACGTTGTGAGAAGTGAAGAGCTGCCAGGATCCACGACCAATCTAGAAGGGGGTCAGAATCTACCTTATGTGGTTTCCAGAGCTGATGAAGATCCGACGGTTCTGCGTGCAAGGTTTCAAGAATGGGGCTATCTCTATATAAAGAACTACGTGCCTAAAGCTCAGTGTGAAGCTGTTTTACAGCCGCTATTGGAAGCGGCCGCACCCTATGTTGAGCGAAGTGAGGGAAAGCTACCGCAACTGGTAGGAGAACCCTTCTTCGAAACAGACTCGACATGGGATGAGGTTTATCCAAAAATACAAGCGCTTGAGTCCTTCCACAGCTTTTTTCACGATCAGCATATTGTTGAATTGATGGAGATGGTCACCGGTACGGATACTTTTATATACCCTATGAAAATGGCTAGAATTTCAACGCCCCGCAAAATTGGTTATGAGACACCGCCCCATCAGGATGCACACTCGCATCACGCGGGCCCAACCATGGCTGGTTTTTGGGTGGCACTACACCCTATCACTACAGAAATGGGCAGAGTGAAAGTGCTGCAAAAATCGCATTTACGCGGCGTGCGTCCGGTATTCCAAACCCAGGGCGTTGGTGGCGTACAGTGTGAAATATACGATGACGAAACTACATGGCACGTGTCGGACTACGATGTGGGCGATGTGCTGATATTTCATTCCTGCACGGTACATAGGGCGGAACCCAACCTGACGCAGGAGACAGTGCGGCTCAGTATAGATACCCGCTTTTGCGATCACGGTGCCCCGGTGTTTTCAACCAACGTAGACCCGCATCACGGATGGCGAATAGAAGGGCTGGATTGGAACTCTATTTATAGCAACTGGAAAGACAGCAAGTATCAGTACTATTGGCGCGACTACCCAGGCCTCTTCTAGGCCTAGTGAGCCTGCCGTTTAATTGACGCCTCTGCCCCATCGGCACATAATATGCACGATTATCGGGGGCCTCCTTCCCCTGACCCTTCAAATATCGGCTGCGAGCGAAAAATCATCAAATACTCCCGAGAAAACCCCAGTCCCCGTTATCGCGAATTGTCCGAAATGTACGCCTCCATGCACCACGAAGGGCGACCCTCTACCAACCACAGTGCTGATGAGACCTTTGATGGGCGCTCATTGGAGCCCCATATAGCGACCGTTGCCGGTATTGTGGCGGCCAATGGTGCTGCCACCCTACTCGATTTTGGCTCCGGCAAGGGCAAGCTCTATCAGGACGATATTGATTCCGAGGACGTACGGCGCAAGCTTTTAGCGCAGTGGCCAGGCGTTAAAGTGAGTTGCTACGATCCTGGCTATGAACCCTACGCGGGTGCCATCGAAGGCCCCTTCGACGCAGTAATATCAACTGACGTGGTCGAGCATATACCCGAGGAAGATATTCCCTGGCTGTTGGATGAACTGTTCGGTCATGCCCAGGTTTGTATCTATGTGGTTGCCGCCTGTTACCCGGCCAAAAAGAAAATGCCTGACGGCAGCAATGCACACTGCACAATTCGCCCACCCCGTTGGTGGGTGGAGCAAATGCGCGAGGCATCGAAGCGCAACAGCGCGATTAAGTGGACGCTGTGTACGCAGAAGAAGAGTTACTTTTCTTTTGAACAGCGCAATCGCATTTACAAGCCCGGGCTACGCACCGATTACTTTACTGCTTGAGCCCAAAGGCTCAACTTATCGGCCGGCTATCTGTCTCTGAATTTCTTGCGAGAATAACCACAGCCTGTCCTGCCCCCACAAAGACAGTAATTCCTTACCATTTTCATCGAGCAAGCGGAAACTGGGAACGCCCCACAGCCCCGAGTCGTACATGGCAAGGCGATTCACTTCCAATTGTTCCTGCCAGTCGCTATTGCCAACTATTGATTTAGCCTGGGACCAGTCCAGTCCCGCTTTCTCAACAACCTTTTGTAGGCCTTTATCCGTATTGAGATTAACACCCTGGGCGAATGCGCAGCCTAAAAACGCACTAATAAGCTCTGTCCCTTTGCCCTGCTCGCAGGCCCACGGATAGAGTGAGTAACCCCGCCTTACAGGCTCGCCTATAGGGTCATAGAAATTGCCGAAGGGCACGCCTGCTGCGTGTGCCTCTCTGGCCGTATCGGCAAATATATACATGCCTTTCTGCCGGGTTGCTGGAACACCCCGCATCACCATGGGTAGTACCGGCCGAACCGAGAGTTTGACGCCGGTATCTCGCGCCAGTTTTACGGCCCGGTCGAAACTGATTGCAGTGTAGGGACTACGCAACGAGGGAAAGATTTCCAGAGTCATAGTGCCATTGTCTTTCGTCGCGCCCAGTTCAAAATTTGGCCGGGGAATGAGGGCTGTTGCTGCCGAGTTTCGATCGGCGCCATTCTCGTTCAGTCGCCTCTCTAAGTGATAAAGGCGATCGACACCCCAGTACCATTCTTCACCGTAAAAAAACATGGCCCCGGAGTAGTGACTGAGCGCTTCTCGCCGGGAATTGCCCTCTTCCATACGGATGCCTAGTTTTTCTTCGGAAGCACACCCCAGTTCCTGCGCCAGACGCTGCAGCGCTTCCCGGTCATCGGACCAAAGCGCCCTGCCTACCTGCGCAGCGCAGCTCGCAAATTCAGCGGAGCTTTGCGCCGCCAATATACGGCTGGCAAGTTGTACTAAGGAGGCCTCAGGTTCTGCTGCATGCTGCTCGAACTCAAGGCCGTAGGCTTCGGCGACCTGCCATGAATCGTAGCGTGATAATTGCAGCAGTAATTCGGGCTCGGCGGAGTTTTTGCCGGGAGGGCCTGAAACGAGGTGGCATTGCAGGTCGATATCGTAGCGTTGCGCGAGAGGCTCGAGAATTTGCGCGGCAAGATGGCTATAACCGTCATCTACCTGATGGAAGTACTCCACCACATGGCGCGCGCCCGTCTTAATCCGTTTTTGTTCCAGCTTGTAATGTTTGTTAGCCAACCGTGAAGATTGGCTAACAATCGACATAACTCTAGAGGTGAGCCAGCGCAGGACTCTGTTCGGGTCCATTGTTGCCGCCCCGCCCTGCTCCTGGAATTCCTTCGCCATACCGTTCTTCCCTGTTTAGCTGGATGATCCTATACGTGAACGAGCCAGTAGAAGAACTGAACATATCACTACTTCGACGACGATTTGCTGAGTGGCAAACGAAGCGTCGTGCACACCCCATGCGATGGTGCGAGTAATTGCGGTAAAGCCGACCAGAGACGCAGACATTAACAGAAAACTTGCGTTGTTTCGGATTACGCCGATCAGTGCGAAAGTTCCACCTACGATAAAGAAAGAGGACATATCCCCGATTTGGGAACTCCTACCTAGACCTTCGAACAAGGTCATACCCAGACCTTCAGCGGCGCTAGACGGATCTAACAACCAG
>JBLFWP010000090.1:0-8939 GCA_047611225.1 Halioglobus sp. | reverse complement strand
TGCGTAGCCCCCACCTGAGCGAGCACTTTCCGTTCGTGGAGCAAGAAACGCTGATCTGGGTGAAGGTGGGACACCTGCCTGGTTAAATACGACAGAAGGAAAAGGTACTCAAGGGCTGTGCGATATGCTCTTTCTTCTTTATAATCACGGCTCCTCTTGTAGGGCCCATAGCTCAGTTGGTTAGAGCATCCGACTCATAATCGGCAGGTCGAAAGTTCAAATCTTTCTGGGCCCACCATTTTTTATCAAAATCATAGAGTTATAGCGTTTAGAGCTTCGCACTATGAGTGCGCGATAGATAACACTTTGCGGACCCGGCTCACATAATGTCGGACAACCTCAGGCACAGGACAGACATACCGCATGGCTATCATCCGCAGCATCCTCGGCAACCTTATCCTTCTCATCAACTGGATTACCACTCCCCGTGGAATCAAGCGGGACGCCACTACTCAAATGGCCATCGATGCCAGCATGTCGGGTCTTACTCTTTATCAGTACAAGGCCTGTCCGTTTTGTGTGAAGGTGCGCAGGGCTGCGAAGCGCGATTCACTAAAGCTAGTTACCAAAGATGCCAAGAGATCTGAAGCAGCGAAGAAAGAACTGCTTGCGGGTGGCGGCGTGCTGAAGGTGCCTTGCCTGAGGATTGAGGACAAGCAAGGTGGCTTTGAGTGGATGTATGAATCTACTGAAATTATTAGTTTTCTAGAGAACAGGTTTGCTGGAACTGAGCA
This sequence comes from Halioglobus sp., assembly GCA_047611225.1. Lineage (GTDB taxonomy): Bacteria > Pseudomonadota > Gammaproteobacteria > Pseudomonadales > Halieaceae > Marimicrobium. Next base: position 8,205 of record JBLFWP010000090.1, on the reverse strand, counting down.
CAGCACTACTTCTGCGTAAGCCGGATCGAGTCATCCAGAGCTCTTCCATACGATTGCAGCCTTGCCAGGATACTGAAAAATGGTACTGGCAAGTTAAAAGTCACGAACGAAATAAATCCGACCAACTCGCCTCAAGCAACCGCCCTACTCCATTCATTGAACGCACTCACCCTGAGATCACGGTAATGCTCAGCGCGCACAAGATGCCTGCCAAGATTGAATAGATTGTGCACGGCGGCAGCATGGGCACCCAAGAATCGCTGAGCCTGCCTGACGGATTTGAATCGCCTCATCCCGCGTTCTCTTACCCGAGTCGCCTCGCGCGATTGCTCAACCCGATTATTCTCATACTGCTTGGTGCTGTGGATCGTCTCTGGTATCAACTCGCGATGCGCGACCCCATAGCTTCGCAGTTTATCTGTCACGATCTTCCTCGGTTCGCTGCCATGAGACCTGATCAAGCGCCTGAAAAAGCGCTTAGCAGTCGCCCCGTTGCGCTTCGCTTGAAGATAGACATCAATGACTTCGCCATCCTGGTCAACTGCACGCCAGAGATAATGCTGCTTGCCATTTATCTTCACGAAGACCTCGTCGATGTAGAAGGTGTCTCCGTAGCCTCCGTGCTTTCTCTTCAATAGCCGGGAATAAATCGCGCCGAACTTGTTGCACCAGAGACGGATCGCTTCGCGGCTGACGGTGATGCCTCGCTCGGCGAGTAAATCTTCAATGTCTCTGTGACTGAGATTGAAGCGGTAGTAGAGCCAGCAGCGTAGGAAATGACATCTGGTGGAAATCGGTAACGTTTGCAGGTATTCATGCGCTAATCATATCAATGTCAGCGACTTAATTTGGCAATACCTTTGGATACAGATTGATCCTGCAATCAGATCACTACGTATATTTATCAAGCTATTTCAAGAAAGTGACAAGCAGGTGCGACAAATTGTTGGGATTATTCAAAAAATCACCATTGAAGCGTTGGCAGAAAGACCGCTATGCCTTGGTTTTCATTGCTTTTCAGGCGCAGCGAAATGGCGACATTCGCCTTTACTCTGCGCTTACCTCGGAGGCTGAAACGCTGCGGATAAAAATTGATCAATTCAAAGAGGCTGATGGAGCATGAGCCTTGTTGTTCAATAACGGCAAATATAGACTGCGTGTCTAAAACAACTCGCCCTACGGCAGCTAGTTTTTTAGCCAAACTAAACTGGAGTTAAAGAGCGGAATGACGACTCTCAGCTCTAACCATAACCGCTAGCAATCCGAAAGCGAGCCTCTAAATTCGCCTGGAACGGGTGAGCTGAAATAAGGCCGATCGCAGTTCAAGCCAGCTCCATAAATTTTTTTTGCCCCGCAACCTGGAAAACCCAGCCATGAAGACAACTTCAGCGCTTATTCTGTCAGCACTCATGGGACTGCTACTACCGGCAACCGCATTGCAGGTTACCGCAGCCGACCTATCCGTACAGCTAGAGAATCCCCCCTCCTCCGGGACGATCGCCCTGGTCCTGTTCAACTCAGCCAATACCTTTGGCGACCTTCGCGACCCTGCCAGGTTTGAGACATATACTCTGGACGAGCGTGACAATTACCTGTTGTTGGATATCCCCGCCGGCGAATATGCACTGATGGTCTATTACGACGAAAACGACAACCACGAGATTGACAAGAACTTCATCGGGATTCCGACTGAGCCGCTGGGGTTTTCAAATAACTACAGACCGAAAGGCCCACCCAGCTATTCGCGGGCCGCCTTTACCCTGGGACAAGATGAGCAGCTTGAATTAACAGTCAGCTTGTATCGTCCGCTGGGTAAACGCGGTCGGCTGGGCGTTGGTGTGGGAGCGATAAGTCGCAGCAGCCCTTACCGGGACTACGACGGCGGCGTAACCCAGGTGATTCCAGCGATCACCTATAATGGTGCACGCTTGCAGGTACTGGGGCCCAATGTCAGCTTTGGTCTGGTCGGGACGGGGAAACTAAGATTGGCAGTCGCAGGAAGTTATCGGCTTGGTGTCTACGATGAGGACGACAGCGACTATCTCAATGGCATGGGGGATCGCGACAGCACGTTTATGGCCGGCCTGGCGCTGCAAGCTGAACTGCCTATGGGCTTCGATGCAGCCCTGAGCTATCAGCATGATGTGCTCGACAGAATCGGCGGCGGTGAAGCAAGAATCGCGGTCGACAAATCTTTTCAGTTAGGCAATTTTCGATTTTCCCCGGAACTGGGTGTCAACTGGGTAGCACAGGATCTGGCCGATTATGATTTTGGGGTACCACAAGAAAAGTCCACGGCCGCCAGACCGGCTTACCGCCTGGATTCTGTTTTTACCGCTGATATCGGTGTCAGCATGCTCTACGAGATAACAACAGATTGGCTAATAGTCATGAATGTCGCTGTTGAGTTTTTCGATAACGAAATTACTGACAGCCCTATCGTCGACGAAGCCTATGTACTCAAGAGTTTTTTAGCCATCAACTACGTTTTCTAACAAGCAGTTGGGGCCTGTGAGCGCGGGCATACTCCAGACATAGGCTGTTCTGGAGGGGTCTTTGGGAGTTGGCCAGTTGCCTTACAGAAATATTCTGCGACGACGCCAGGCAGCGCAAACCAAAACTAAGATAATTATGCGGGCGAGTCCGTGTTAGTCCACTATCTGACACTAGTCGGCGCCCACCAATGCGGGACATCACGCTTCTTCCAGGTCGCAAAGCCCGCTTTCTCACCACAATAAAAATTCCTGTAGGCCAGCACAGGTTCATCTTGTCTTTTATAGGGCTCCGGCATAGCTTGGGCAAAGGGCGTTAAGCCATTGCCTTCAAAACGCTCGCCATCAATGGCAGCAAGCACAGCCATAGATGCGTGATCTTTATCCTTATCATAACGCCAGCGATATTCACTATTAAGCTCCTCGACAAGGGCCTTTAACCAGCAGAAGTTGTCGAAGGACAACTCCGCCCACAATACGCAGGGATGCTTCACGTGTGTAGATCGATAAGGTGTGTCTATGCCTTTCTTATTAAGGGCCGTACAAAGTATCTGCACACTTTCCAATATCATTTTGCTGACATGCTGGTCACAATGGTATTGAGCGCAGGTTTTAATATTCTTGTCGAGTACGAAAATATTCATACTCTATCTACGCACAGTAGTACTTGCTGGACGCCTTGTTGCAAAAAAAGGTACTGACAAGTTGACCTATTTTCCCTCCAAAAGTGGAAATAACAAGCCAAATTCCCTGAACAAAATGCCCAAAGTGGGGCCTGATGACGCGTTCACGGTCGATCGAGCTCGACTTGTGTAGCGCCTGCCAATGACGTTGAGTTAACCGGTCAGTAGCGTTTTATTAGTAGGATCTCCAACATATTCGCAAACAAAAACGTCTGCGATATTCCGACAGCGAACAGCTACAGCAGGTTATGCAATATAAGTTGCCTGGGATGAGGCTGCATATACCCTGCATCAGATTCGCAGTATGGTGTGTATACGAGTTCCTGCAGTAATTGGATTTTTTTAACCAATTTTCATGTTCGCTCTAAGGTGATTGGAGACTAAACGGAGGCTCTGGCCAGGGCCGCGATTACTTGCGCTTTGTCCTATTGCAATGAGCCGAATTGAATCTATTTGCATCAATGCTGCGTAGAAGTAGCCATTAGTCAAAGGATTTCAGCCATGAAAGAAGAATCAGATTCCAGGCCTGATGCTGTGGCTCCTGCAGAGTCAACGCTTAAGCGGTCGCGTTTACCCTGCCGGGGCTGCACCAGCGATTGCAGGCATTATGCAATTTGTGATGGCCGGCCCTGGAGAACGCTGACTCGCGAGAACACCCTCCCGAGCCCCCCCCCGAGTAGTTAACGGTTGGACTGCAACTGCCCGTGTTTGATCCGAAGCTGCACTAACCGCGTATCTTTAAATGACTACTATCTAAAATTGCGGTACTGGCAAGTTAAAAGTCACGAACGAAATAAATCCGGCCAACTCGCCTCAAGCAACTGCTGCTTCCCATTCTACAAACGCACTTGTCCTGACATTCCTGTAGTGCTCAGCTCGAACTAAGTGCCTACCAAGATTGAATAGACCTGAGACAGCGGCATGAGCACCCAGGAATCTCTGAGCCTGGCTGACAGACTTGAACCGCCTCATCCCTCGCTCTCGTACTCTCGTCGCCTCATGCGATTGCTCTGCTCGATTATTCTCGTCCTGCTGATTACTGTGGATTGCCTCAGGGATCAATTCTCTATGTGCGACTCCATAGCTGCGCAACTTGTCTGTCACGATCTTCCTAGGCTCACCGCCATAGCTACGTAGTAACCGCTTAAAGAATCGCTTCGCAGCCGCTCCATCCCGCCTTGTTTGTAGATACACATCAACCACTTCACCGTCCTGATCCACAGCTCGCCACAGATAAAGTTGCTTGCCGTTGATCTGAATGGTCCGGCACACCGGCGAAGACTTCATCGATGTAGAACGTGTCGCCGTAGCCTCGATGCTTTCGCTTCAATCTACGAGCGTATAAAGCGCCGAATTTGATGCACCACAGACGGATTGATTCGCGAGTTACAGTGATGCCGCGTTCGGCTAGGAGGTCTTCAATGTCTCGGTGACTCAGATTGAATCGGTAGTAGAGCCAGACGGCGTAACTAATGATGTCGGGAGGAAATCGGTGGCGTTTGTAAGTATTCACGCGCTAATCATATCAATGTCAGCGACTTAATTTGGCAATACCATCCCGATACACTGCAATACCTTGATGCTTCGACGCTTTAATTTCTTAGAGTAGAGATAATTAGAGTATTGAAGTAGGTTGCGCATAAATTCCGGGGACTTAGGGGGATTTGAACAGCCATGCCGGGAGCTCACTGCTGCTTACGCAAGCGCCCCCGATACTTGCTGCGCGCCAAAGCCTGCATATCTTCAACAGTATCACTTTCGTCCATGATCTCACGACCCAGAAGGGTCTCCACCGCATCCTCCAGCGTCACTATCCCCTCCGTCTGGCCGTAAGTGTCTTCGACCAGAAACAGGTGTTCGCGTCGCTTGATAAACAGATCCAGCAAGCGCAGGACTGGCAACTCAGGGGATACGCGGTGGATCGGAATAATGAAATCCGACAGGGGTTTTTGCTCACCGTCCTCACGTTCGACTTCATGAAGCGTGGGCCTCAATACCAAGCCGATGACTGTATCGAGATTGGATTCATAGACCGGCAGGCGAGTAAACGGAACATCGCTTAGTTGAGCCAGTGCCTCTCCCACCGACAATGAACTGTCGAGAGCGCAAACCACTGTGCGCGGTGTGAGTATCTCTTCGGTTCGCGTATCGCGTAGCTGCAGAATATTTTCCAACAACTCGCTTTCCTGAGAAACGAGCGCTCCGTCGCGGGCGCCAAGCCTAGCCATAGCGGCCAGTTCTTCTCGGCTGATCGCACTGGGGTCACTGCCGCTGGTAAACATTTGGGTCAGTTTGGCCGACAGCCAAACCAGCGGAAACAAGATGCGGGTCAACCAGTGAATCACCTGTGCCGCGGGTAGAGCCAATAACCTCCAGTAGCGGGCACCCAAAGTCTTGGGAATGATCTCGGAAAAATAGAGGATGGCCAGTGTCAGTAAAAAGGCAATCAGGGTTTTCCACTCTACTCCGAACACCACCACGGCCTGAGCGCCGACGCCGGCAGCCCCCATGGTATGGGCGAAAGTGTTGAGTATGAGTATGCTGGCAATGGATTCGTCGAGGTTCGCTTTGACGCTCTGCAGAGTCTTTGCTCGACGGGGGCGCTTGGCAGCTTGACTGGCCACATAGCCGGGCGTGACAGAGAGAAGCACAGCTTCCAATATCGAGCAGAGAAAAGACACACCAATTGCTATTAGCAGATAGGTGATGAGTAGCGTCATACAGTGTACGGTTCCACACCAAGTATTGTTGGCCAGTATAACGGATTTTTGTTCCCACAAGTAAACCTGACAATAGGCTATACCAGATCAGCGGGTAGACCCCTGAAGCTAAGTTGGACCAAGAGTTCACATAGGGGGAAAGCACAATAGTTACCGGGGATATACTACTTTTTTTCTGACTAACAAAAAGGGATAAACCGGTTCTGGCAACTTAACTCATGAAGGCCGCAGGAATCTGCCACCCAACCTCAAGCCACCGCCCTACTCCATTCATTGAACGCACTCACCCTGAGATCACGATAATGTTGTGCGCCGACCAAGTGCCTGCTCAAATTGAACAAGCTCTGCACAGCGGCATGGGTACTAACGAATCTTTGAGCCTGCCGCATTGATTTGAACTTGCGCATCCCCCGCTCCCTCACCCTGGTCGCCTCGTGTGATTGTTCAGCCCGATTATTCTCATACTGTTTCGTACTGTGAATCGACTCGGGGATCAGCTCGCGATGCGCCACTCCATAGCTGCGCAATTTGTCCGTCACGATCTTTCTGGGCTCACTACCATGTGACCTGAGCAAGCGCTTGAAAAACCGCTTAGCCGCAGCCCCATCGCGCCTTGCCTGAAGATACACATCAACCACTTCGCCATCCTGGTCAACAGCTCGCCACAGGTAATGCTGCTTGCCGTTGATCTGAATGGTCCGGCACACCGGCGAAGGCTTCATCGATGTAGAAGGTATCGCCGTAGCCTCGATGCTTTCGCTTCAATCTTCTGGCATATAAAGCACCGAACTTGATGCACCACAGGCGAATTGATTCGCGGGTGGCAGTGATGGCTCGTTCTGCGAGTAGATCCTCGATGAAATGGTCCGGCACACCGGCGGTGGCTCAAATTGAAACTATAGTAGAGCCAGACTGCGTAGGAAATCATATCTGGCGGGAGTCGGTGGCTGTCGATTGCCAGCAGCCGTGACCTTGTAGTAGATTAAGCAAAATCAGGGGGGTGTTAATCCTTCCTATACTCTACAGCGAGATACGTCCGATTGGAATCGCTAGGGTACTGGCAGGCTGAGTAGGGGTCACCGACCAATGCGGGCCAGAGAATCTGGTCGACACGCCCCGTTTATATTTCTAATACTTACAGCGGAGGAACCCATGACCATGCAGATCAATCACCTGTCGTCGGCCTTCGGCGCAGAGGTCGTGGGCTTCGACCCGACGTCGACACCGGATGACGCGACGCAGCGCGCGTTGCAGACGGCGCTCGACGAACACGGTGTCCTGATCTTCCGCGATATCGCTCTCGACCGACATCTGCAAACCTACCTCACCGAGTTGCTGTTCGGCGAGAAGGACCTGTCGGACGCCAAAATCGCCCGCGACGCCGAACGTCAGTCGACCTACTACATCTCAAACCGGATCGAGGGCGCCGCCTGGCCGTTCGGCCGCCTGATGTGGCACTCCGACGGTATGTGGTCTGACCACCCGTTCGGCGTGATCTCGCTCTACGGCGAGCAAGTGGAGCCGCCGGTGCCGCCGACGCACTTCGCCAGCACGAGCCGAGCGTGGAACACGCTGCCCCGCGAGCTGCGCGAGCAGGTCGAAGGTATGTCGGCGGTCCAGGTACCCGGGCCAGAGGGCTTCGCCCATCGCCGCGCCGACCACGAAGAAAAGGGAGATCTCGTCCAGCCGGTCAGGGGCAAGGCGCACTCGGTGACGAAGCCCATCGTGTCCCGCCACCTATGGGGTCGGCTCTTGCGAGTCTTGGGCCTTAACGCATACTCGGTGACGAAGCCCATCGTGTCCCGCCACCCCCGGACCGGCAGCACCCTGCTCTCCATCAGCCAGCAGATGACGAGTCACATCGTCGGCGTCTCGCGCGAAGAGAGCGAAGCGTTGCTCGACGCACTTTTCGGTCACATGTACGCGCCCGAGAACGTGGTCGAGCACGAGTGGTCCCCCCACGACCTCGTCCTCTGGGACAACCTGGCCTGCCAACACGCCCGCCCGGACGTCAAGGTCGATTCGTCGGTGCGAACGCTGCGCAAGGTGGGCTGGCCGCTCCCGCCGCGGCCGAAAAAACAGGTCGTAGGCTCCAGGTATAGGAGGGTATATGCCAAGTTAAGTCGCTGATTTGGGTGGTTGCCAAACTGGCTGCATTGGTACCCAGCCCCGCACCAACCTGACACGCTATCATGGCGTTCTTGCCCTACACAGCAAGTACCGAGTCACTGTGACGTCGGCAAAGCGCGGCAAGGGTAGCCGTTAAACCCTGACACCGTCGATCCAACTGGCCTGAATGCTCTGCTGGGT
>JBLFWP010000089.1:0-9013 GCA_047611225.1 Halioglobus sp. | reverse complement strand
CTGGAGCGCGTCGCCAAGGCCAATGGATTTTCCCTGCACGCCGGCGTGAGCTGTGAAGGGCATCAAAAGGGCAAACGGGAGCGACTCTGCCGGTACATCGCCCGCCCCGCTGTCGCCACCCCCCGTCTATCTCTCAGCTCCATCGGCAAGGTTCTCTATACCCTGAAGACGCCTTATCGGGACGGGACGACCCAGGTGGCCTTCGAACCGGTGGATTTCATTGCACGATTGGCGGCACTGGTTCCCAAACCCAGGGTCAACCTCACCCGCTACCACGGCATCCTTGCCCCAAATCACCGCTGGCGCGGGGAAGTCACTCCGGCCAGACGTGGCAAGGCACTTAAGACGGGCGCAAATGCGGAAGTAAGGACACCGGCCGAGTGCCATGCTGCTATGACCTGGGCACAGCGACTCAAGCGCGTCTTCAATATCGACATTGAGGTTTGCAGTCGCTGCGGTGGGTCTGTCAAAGTCATCGCTTGCATCGAGGAGCAGGACGCCATCGACCGGATCCTGGCTCATCTTGAGAACAAGGAACAGAACACTCCCGCTTTGCCACACCTGGCACCACCGACCAGAGCGTCACCTGAGACAAGGTGAATTGATGCGTAGCATCAAGAGAAGGTGCCCTGGGGTACATTGCCTCTTTTCGCAGGAAGCGGATCCACAACCCCACATCAGCAAGGACGCTACTGAAAAACGCGTGGCACGAACTGTTGCGTACTCTCGTTCAGGAATGGACGGATATGAATTGCGCGATCATCGCAGCCAACAACTTTTCAGGCCCATAGGCGGATATTTCGCGAATTTCTCCAGCTCAGCTGGAAGAATCAGTGAGGCAATCTACTCCCAACAGGCCGTTTATTTGTCCTATACTTAATCCAGCTCTTTATCGTCCTGCCCGCGCGCGGCCTTTTCCGCCAACAGCGTCTCCAAACCCTCAGACAGCCAATTACTTCCCTGTAATTCCATGCCTTTAGTTCTCCAGTTGACAGGTTGCCGCTATGGCCTCCCTAAGTGGACCCACCTGCACCGGCTTGCTCAATAGCAACACCCCGGCTGCTTGTGCTTCGCGCAATCGTGCCGGTGAGGTGTCTCCACTGATGATGATCGCAGGCAATCCTGCATGTATCTTACGTAATCGCTCGATCGCAATAAGCCCGCTGTCGTCACCCCGAAGGCGGAAGTCTACAAGCGCCAGATCCGGCCACCCCGCTTCGGCAACGGCTAGAGCAGAGTCCGTGCTATCTGCAGTTATCACGTTGCAGCCCATAGCTTCCAGCAATACTTGCATGCCCTCACGTACGGCGGATTCATCGTCCACCACAAGCACTGAGAGGTCGCTTAGTGAAGCACTGCGCGGAGAAGGCTGCTTTTTAACTTGAGTAATGACTTGCGAACCAGGCAGGCGAAGCCGGAATTCGGTTCCAATTCCCGGCGTTGATTCAAACTGCATGTCTAAATCGAGTAACCGTACCAATCGATCCACTATGGCCAAACCCAGCCCCAGACCCTTGCCGCGATCACGCTCAGGATTCTCCAACTGGTAGAACTCTTCAAAGATACGGCCCTGCTCCTGCAGCGGAATACCGGAGCCGGTATCACTCACCGTCAGCTGCCAATTATCTCCCTCCTTATTGACTCGCAGGAGCACAGTGCAGTTCTTGTTGTGGCTGATGGCATTGCTGAGCAAGTTGCGTACAACACGCTCCAGCAGGGCAACATCAATATTGGCTCGAGCATTTTCAGAACATTCGATTGTTTGGGTAATATTATTGCTCTGCGCAGTCTCTGCCGACTCTTCCTGCAACAGCTGTAAAAATGGCAGTAGAAAAACCGATTCATTACGTACGGTAACGATGCCCGCATCCAGCTTTGAAATGTCCAGCAACGCATCCATCTGGTAACTAAGTGCCTGCACGGCAGACTGCATTTTCTCAACTATTTGTCCCGAACGCTCATCGAGCGCGCGCATGCCCAGTGTCGCCGTGAACAAAGACAGCGCGTGTATGGGCTGTCTAAGGTCGTGACTCGCCGAAGCCAGAAATCGAGTCTTGGCACGATCGGAAGATTCGGCTTTTTCAAGTGCCACTTGCAGCTGCTGTTTGTTATTAAAGGTCTCCTGGTGCATACGAAAAACCCCACTGGCCACGACAACGAGCGTTGCACCATATCCAAGCCCGATAATTCCCATGAATAATGCTGTTGTATCACCGTCACCGGCAATACCACTCCACATCCACAAGCTATACAGCGGAGTGAGCCCCAGGAATACATGCGCGAGAGTAAAGGGTCTAAAACCTACCGTAGTAGCAATTGAGGCCACACCCATACCGACGAACAGGATCGACTGCACGGCACCCTGGAATGGTGTGAAGAGCGGAAACATACACAACGAAAGGCTGTGTAGAAGCGTATTAGAAGTATTGATCAGAACCGCTGTGTGAAGCCGAGCTTTTGCACTTCCACGCTGAGATTGTGGCAGCCGGCAGAAAACAACACCCCGCACGAGCTGCAGTGCCACCACGGCAACCAACCAGATTCCCCATATCCAGGGGGAAACATAATCACTGGCCATATAGGCGATCAGCCCCATCGCCAATATCACCGGAATGGGCGCGTGCCGCACCTGGCTGGCCAAAAGCTCAAGGAGCTCATGCTCCAGCGTTTGTTGGTTATGTTTCTCCAAGGCTATGCTGATCTCGGCGATTACTCTTCGGTGGAAAGGGATGGAAGTAACTACGATAGCCTATATTACGATGCTCGTGTGATGAGGGACACTGAACTAAAGATTAGGTGATTAAGATTAGGGTCAGGTCTCCCATTTCCCACGCTCATACGCTTTCACCTTCCGCGATACGGTACTGCGGCCCTTGCCATAATGGCCGCCTACCTCCTCAAGCGTGTAATGCCTACTAAGGTAGGCCATTACCATTGCAAGGTCTCCATCCGGATAGGTGCTATCGAAGTGTTCAAATGGTTTTTTTGCACCCAGAACCTGCACTCGGGGAACCTCGGGGATTTCTCTATTTGGATCCAGCTTGCTCAGCGCGACTTCTACAAACTGCTCAGACCCCAGGTACACCTGATTCTTCAATTCAGACATGGGGCTGGGAATGCCCTTTCCTTCCGAGACAAACTTGCGATAGCGCTGGCAAGCATCCGTCTGCAACTTAGAGAATTGAAGTAGTAACCAGTCTGTCGTCAGGCATTTGTGGCCGGGTGCCATGCCAGCAGTGGTACGGTAACTACTCCATGGCCAATCCTCAGGACGACGGACCATTTCGGCTCGAACTGGATTTAGAACGATATAGCGCGCCAATTCCAGCAGATAGGCCTCCCTCTCAACGAGGATTGACTTAAAACGCCTCTGAAATAGATGTCCTACCCGCTGATGAGAACAGTTAAACCACTGGGAGTAATCACCATTCAAATTGCGCATGCCATCTGAAAGGTTGGGTGCCTGCGTTTCAATCAACAAGTGATAGTGATTTCCCATCAGACAATACGCGTGACAAAGCCACTTATAGCGGCCACAAACGGAAGATAGAATTCGCAAGAAGCGCACTCTATCTTCGTCACCTCGGTAGATAGCCCCGCAGACGACACGGATGCCATGCCTCACCTTCTGGGTAGTTCCGTGTCTTATCGGATCGCCGTCGGCCCGCAACAGGGTCGCAAGGCCTTCATGATCCGCACCATACGTCCTCTGGCCAGACCTGATCCCGGACTGGAGCGCGTCGCCAAGGCCAATGGATTTTCCCTGCACGCCGGCGTGAGCTGTGAAGGGCATCAAAAGGGCAAACGGGAGCGACTCTGCCGGTACATCGCCCGCCCCGCTGTCGCCACCCCCCGTCGCCTCTTTTCGCAGGAAGCGGATCCACAACCCCACATCAGCAAGGACGCTACTGAAAAACGCGTGGCACGAACTGTTGCGTACTCTCGTTCAGGAATGGACGGATATGAATTGCGCGATCATCGCAGCCAACAACTTTTCAGGCCCATAGGCGGATATTTCGCGAATTTCTCCAGCTCAGCTGGAAGAATCAGTGAGGCAATCTACTCCCAACAGGCCGTTTATTTGTCCTATACTTCAAAAGATCTGCAAGTGGACCAACGCAAGCGCGATCTTGGCACACTCTGTGACCATCGCTCGATGAATTCATGTAAAGCACCGGGATACGGGAAGGAATTTCCCCCTATAGCCCCTTTATTCGCCTTATACTTTGACTGAAGCTGTAGAAGTGCGCTTGCGTCCTATAGCCATGTCTACCGTCACTACGCTAGTGGGCCTTGCACCCTTGGTGCTAATTCCTGGTGCTGGCACAGAGCTCTATAGAGGAGTTGGCGCAATTGTGATGTTCGGTATCATCGGCACGGCGCTGGTGACACTGACAGTGCTACCAGCCCTTACGGTAATTGTGTTGCAGCTACGTAAGCCAAACTGACAGCGGTTTTTGACTGTTGCTAGTTCAATCGTCCCACTGGTCTCCCGCCAGTGCCATCATGCTGTCCTTGCCGCTCTTGATGTCAACCAACATCCATTCAGCTTCAGGCAATAGTTTCTCGAAATAGTGTTGCGCAGAAACCTGCTTGCCTTTCAGTAGTGAGGGGTTTCCAGTGCCCGCCTGCAGCTGTTGCGTGGCCTCGGTGGCCATCCGCGACCACAGGTAGGCAATAACTGTGAGAGCCATCAAGCGCAGATAGGGAGTGGCTGCGGCGGCCGCCTGTTCTGGATCCGCCGGTCCGTTAGTGGCAATCCACACGGTGGCCTCCTGGAGGTTCCTAATGGAGTGTGCCAGTGGTTGCGCGAAAGCGGCATCTTCATTTTGTTCCACGTAACTTTCCAGTAGTTGGAGCAACCCAGTCACCAAGCGACCGTCTGCATACCCAAGCTTGCGTCCCACCAGGTCCATTGCCTGAATGCCATTTGTGCCTTCATAGATGCGCGTAATTCGTCCATCGCGTACCAGCTGCTCCAGCGGCCAATCAGTGGTGAAACCTGAGCCACCCAGTACCTGCAGACCCATGTTGGCATTGTTGAAACCCTCGTCAGTCAGGAAGGCCTTGACCACGGGTGTCAGTATCTGTGCAAGGTCGTCAGCCTTCTCGCGTGCCCCTGCATCAGGATGGGCCGCCGCCAGGTCAAGCTGGTAGACGGTAAACAGAGCCAGTGCTCGCATTCCCTCATTCAATACTTTTTGGCGCATTAGCATGCGACGTACGTCGGGTTGTTCGATGATTGGGTCAGCCGGCCCGTCTGGGTTTGTAGCACCAGAAGGCGACCGGCTCTGCAGACGCTCACGCGCAAAGGCCAAGCTTTCCTGATAAGCCATTTCTGCCAGGCCAAGGCCCTGCATGCCCACCATTAGTCTCGCGGCATTCATCATTGTGAACATCGCGTGCATGCCTTTGTTAGGTTCTCCTACCAGCCAGCCGCTGGCGCCCTCGAAATTCATCACGCAGGTGGCGGAGCCCTTGATACCCATTTTGTGTTCCAGTCCGCCACAGTAAACGCTATTGCGAGCGCCACCCTCGGGTAGGTATTTGGGCACCACGAACAATGAAATGCCCTTGCTTGTATCCGGTGCCCCGGGAAGTTTGGCGAGGACCAAATGTACGATATTGTCTGCCAGGTCATGTTCACCGCCGGTGATCCAGATCTTGGTTCCCTCGATGCTATAGGTGCCATTGTCATTGGGCGTAGCGCGCGTTCTGATCATACCTAGATCGGTGCCACACTGTGGCTCCGTAAGGCACATAGTGCCAGTCCACTCCCCGCTAATCAGTTTCTTAAGATAAGTGTTTTGCAGTTCAGCCGTTCCATGGCTGTATATTGCGCTGATGGCGCCATGGGTAAGTCCGGGGTACATGCCCAAAGACAGATTGGTGGAGCATACCATCTCGTCGACAATGAACTTGAGAACATGAGGTAGACCCTGGCCGCCGAAATCAACCGGCGCATCCAGGCTTGTCCAGCCAGCCTGAGTGAACTGTTGGTAGGCATCCTTGAAGCCATCCGGGGTCGAGACCTCGTGCGTCTCAGGGTTGTAACTGCAGCCCTGCTGATCGCCGATTTTGTTAGTCGGCTGTATTACGCCTGCTGCAAATTTGCCCATCTCTTCAAGAATGGCAATGATGAGATCGGGTGAGGCTTCGCTGTATTTCTCGAAGCCCTGTAACTCCTCTATTTCCAGTACGTCGAATAGAAGAAAGCGTAAATCATTAATAGGGGCTTGATACTGCATAGATGCCTCGCTGTCGCGTTTGCAGACAGAGCATTAGGTTGCTCGTTGCTGTTGATTGAATGTCATCCGAATATACGATTGGCTCATCCAATCGGTTTACAATAGTTGTCCGTGGTTCGCTGGTTCTAGTTTCTATCGCGCAGTTTGAACCACGGCCAGTAGCGCCACCAGCGTTGCCTGGTGGCTGGTTTTTTTGGCGCATGAGCTTCCGGTACGCCGTGTAATTCATACCACTCTTGCCACTCATAGGGTGTCAGCGTCTTTGGCACATCCTGCTGGAGTGCGCGCTGTAACGAGTGACCCCGCAGACTATGGTCTATCCGCTCGTCTGGGTCTGCAACAATCCGGTCAATAGAATGTTTAGTGGTCATGGAGCCTATAAGGTTTCAATGTATGCTGAGACATTGCTGACGTCGTCATCGCTCAGCATACCTGCCTGGCTCCACATCAGGGCACTCTGGTTACCGCGCGTCTCACCGTTTTTGTATTGTGTCAGCATGCTGGCGAGATCTACCGCAGATTGTCCGGACAAGGCAGGCCCCACGCCCCCCTCACCAGCAGCTCCATGGCAGGCAATACATCCCGCGTACACACTCTTTCCCAGTTCTGTAGGAGAAGCAGTGGCCCTCGCTTCTGCCTGGGCCGCGGCTACCGCCAATATGCCCCCAGTGTCTGTCTCCCAACGCTCGTAGCAATCGCCGCTGCAAGAGTGCACGCTGTCTTTCTCGAACTTGTTATTTTGCATCGCCCACAAAGGCAGGCCCATAGCAAAGCAGAAAAATACGATGATACTCAAATTAGTCTTTGTCAAAATTGAACTTCTACATGTTAATGTCAGTGCTAGCACGTGAATTCGAAAGTTTCTCGCTTGGCTTCCATGCTTGGATGATTAGTACCTCTGCAGCGCCTTTTCGTCATGTTCTTCCATCACCACACCCAGGGCCTTTTCCATTAACCATCGCGCCTGACCTGTATAGGTATAGATACAGGCATGTGCTGCGGCATCCTGCCAGTTGTCGACCGAACAGTTCGCCGAATATTCTTCGAAAGCCGCCAGCGCGCGCACCAGATCTGTTATGTGCCGTGGACATTCGCATTCCAGTGAGCTGGATAGTTTGCGGGCTCTAGATAATTCCTGTTCATTGAACAGCCGCGGTTTTCCGCGTACCAGGTCCCCGGTGTTCTGTGAGCCTAAGTCTGCCTCTTTTGCGGCGACGCTGTAGTTAAAGTGAAAGGCGAGAATAGACGGGTCGGGAGGGAAAGCTGCAGCGGTATAGCCGTGTTTTTCCATATCTAGCAGGCGCTTTGCGTTGCTGTATCTATGCAGAACCAGAACATTGGTAGTGCCTAGCATCTCAGTGAGGCTTGCAATTTCTTGCAGTGTCGCTTCGCTGTCGCCTGTAACTTCCACAACGATTCCATCCACGTCCTCTATGCCTCGGAGTAAATCCTTGTCGACATTCTCCAGCGGACATCGCAATAGCATGGCATCTACACTCGTTAGACAACCTTGATGTTCTTCCAGCCAATCACATAACGCGTTGCCAACTAAAACGATTCGCGGTTTGCTTTCGGGGATGTCTTCTTCTGGATGCTTGCTACGAGATCGCAGCAACACTTCCAGCGTGCGGCGCTCCGCAGACGCTATCTCGCCGATGCGTGTGCCAGATGCCACCAATGCTCCTACCATTTGTAGGTGTTCCAGATCCGACTGCGTGTAAAGCCTTCTTCCGGATTGTGATTTGTGGCTGGCGCCCAATCGATAGCGCCTTTCCCAGACTCGCAAAGTGTCTGGTTTGATCCCGGTTAGTCGGGCAACTGTGCCGATTCCGTAAAGGGGTCTGCGTTGTAGCTCTATAGATCCCATCTGTGCATCTCCTGTGTAGTCATTGATAGTACGCGACATATTGCCCAGTGGATTACTTGTCCAACTTCTGCCCGATCTATAGTTGGACATCGTTGCGAAAAGTTGGTCGTGTTCGGGTCTGTTCTTCGTATATTCCTTTGGTAACAGGAGAGGATTACGATGAGTGACATAGCTAGGGATGTTGACGATAAAGCGCTGGAATTAGTATTTGCCGAGGCGCGCAACTATGCGCTTCTGACAGCGGACGAAGAGCGAACCATAGATCAGTCGAAATGGCTTGTGCTGGAACATTTACAGCAACTGTTCATTGCTGACGATGGTTGTAGAAGTTACATACGACTTTGGGCCAGAAACGTAATGGCGAACCCTCCCACGTTGGAGAGCTTCGAGAATCGTGAAATCTATAACCTGCTCAGACGAGAGCAGGTAGGTTTGCTCAAGAACGGTGGGCAGTACAAGGCCCTCATTGAATTTAACCAAAGCTTAGCGAAGCCGTGTCTGCGGTTGCGCGATGATGAAGCGATCGCAGCGCTGCAGCTGCCCGCCGCATTGGTAGCAGGTTTGGCGGAGGTGATGCTAGAGAAGGCTGCTGCGCTAGACTCGCCGCCGCGCGGGGTCGCGGCGGCGTTGTTGCTTTGGCACACTTTCTGGACAGATATGTCTGATGATCTCGTGGTGAGCATTAGCCCGGAGGCGCGCAGCGCCATCCGCGGGCACCTGTGCGACTATTACGCGGCCCGAGAGAAACTGGTCAATCACAACCTGCGATTAGTTTTTTCTATTGCCGGACGCTCGGTAAACCGAGGGGTTACCTACCGTGATTTGATCCAGAACGGAGTGATCGGATTGATACGCGCGGCGGAAAAGTTCCAGTCTAAAAAGGGCTTTCGTTTTAGTA
>JBLFWP010000088.1:0-9267 GCA_047611225.1 Halioglobus sp. | reverse complement strand
CTGTTGTCCTTGTCCATAGTGACGCGCTTGGCGCTACCAAGGTGCTCAAGAGTAGCCGTTTCCAGATCCAGACCAACTTCTTCTGAAATCACAGTACCACCGGTGAGGATAGCGATATCCTGCAGCATCGCCTTGCGGCGATCGCCGAAGCCAGGTGCCTTACAAGCAGTAACTTTCACGATGCCACGCATGTTGTTCACAACCAGAGTTGCCAGCGCTTCGCCTTCAACGTCTTCTGCGACAATAACCAATGGCTTGGAAGCCTTGGCTACTTGCTCAAGAAGAGGCAGCAGTTCACGGATGTTGGAGATTTTTTTGTCAACCAACAGGATGAAAGGTGCTTCTACATCGGCACTCATGTTTTCCTGATTGTTGATGAAGTAAGGAGAGAGGTAACCGCGATCAAACTGCATACCTTCTACTACGTCCAGCTCATTTTCCAGACCAGAACCTTCCTCAACAGTGATAACGCCTTCTTTGCCGACCTTATCCATCGCTTCGGCAATAATTTCGCCAACTTGTACATCGCTGTTGGAAGAGATAGAACCAACCTGAGCAATAGCCTTGCTATCTTCACAAGGAATGGCAGCTGCTGAAACTTTCTCTACTGCAGCTGCGATAGCCTTATCGATGCCGCGCTTCAGGTCCATCGGGTTCATGCCCGCGGCAACTGATTTGAGGCCTTCGTTGACAATCGACTGTGCCAGTACGGTCGCCGTTGTGGTGCCGTCACCCGCCACGTCAGAAGCCTGTGAGGCAACTTCCTTGATCATCTGTGCGCCCATGTTTTCAATCTTGTCTTTCAGCTCGATCTCTTTTGCAACTGAAACACCATCCTTTGTTACGGTAGGCGCTCCGAATGACTTATCGAGAATTACGTTACGGCCCTTGGGCCCAAGTGTTGCTTTAACGGCGTCTGCCAGAATGTTTACGCCGGCAAGCATGCGCTGCCTGGCGCTATCACCAAAGATTACGTCTTTAGCCATGATCTTAATTCCTTAGGTTGAATCTATATTTACGTAGGGGATGCGAGTCTGTGTCTTCAACTGCTGTCTTAATCGACCTTAATCGGTCTTAATCGACAACCGCGAAAATCTCGCTCTCACCCATGATGATCAATTCTTCACCATCGATTTCAATGGTGTTGCTACCGGCGTACTGGCCGAAAACTACGGTGTCACCGACTTTCACAGCCAACGCACGTATGTCGCCGTTTTCCAGCACTTTGCCTTCTCCAACTGCGATGATCTCACCCTGATTGGGCTTCTCTTTAGCGGAACCGGGCAGCAATATGCCACCTGCAGTGGTTTCTTCTTCTTCCTTGCGGCGAACGACAACGCGGTCGTACAACGGACGGATATTCATTGATGCAACTCTCCAATTAACGATGTTGTGAACACCCCGGAACGGGGGCTTGCTTAGTCTATTGGGGCATGAAATCGTGATATCAAGGCCCAATTAGCACTCTTTTCAAGAGAGTGCTAATTCTAGTCACGAATGGCTTGGAGTCAAGGGGTCTAGGGGGATTTTCAGCTGTCGCTGAGAATGAGCATTTTCTTTTAATTACATAGACTTATGGAGTTTCCTCATCATCCACTCGGTGAAAAGAGCCTTCAATAGTTTCCTGCGCGACAGAATCCTGCTCTGGCCTATAGATTTCTGGCTGTGAGCCTAGCAAGGCACCTGCCACACGACGCCGCAGGGGCCCAAACATGACCAGGATTGCAGCGAAGTCCGTCAACATACCCGGGATGATCAACAATAACCCAGCAAAACCCAGCGCCATATCATCCAGCAGCAGCTGCGGGCCAATAATTTTTCCGTCCTGGCCCTGCCTAAGCTTCTCTACCATGTCACGCCCCTGGCGCTGCAGAACCACGACTCCCAGTACCCCGGTGCCGAAAACATACGCCAGTGAAGTCATCGCGCTGGTCTCTATCCCGAGCTTTATCAAAGTGAACAGCTCCAGCCAGGGCAGAAGCATAAAAACGAAGCGCATAGTCAATCTCTCCTCTATTACCGCATTAGCGCAGCTATGGGGCCTGGGGCCCACAATTCCATGATAATAGCACCGCGACCGCCTGTTCCTCGACCCCCGACTATGGTTCTGACAAACTGCGGCCCAGAGACTCAGGAAACCTGCTCGTGACCCAGTTCGAAGCTGATATCAATCACCGCATCTGGCAGGTTGTGGCTGCCATCCCCAAGGGCAAAGTTACCACTTACGGTGGTGTGGCCCAAAAAGCGGGTTTGGCAGGCGCCGCACGCCGTGTAGGAAAAGCCCTGCAAGGACTGCCAAAAAACACGAAGATACCCTGGCATCGGGTGGTCAATGCGCAGGGTAAGATCTCCTTGCCGACGGGCTCTGATGGCCACAGCAAACAGAGGGAGCGATTGGAGGGTGAAGGTATTAATTTCAGCCTCAGCGACAGGATCAACTTACAGGAACAAGGCTGGTAATACTTGGATGGGGGTTGCCCAGAGCGCCATCAACAAATTTGATGCAGTGCCTGACGAAAGAATGTCGTGTGGTGCACAAAAATGAGCAGTAAACGCCAGCCTCCTCCCCTGTAAGGATTCCACTCATATAAACTATGACGTACACTTTTAGGAGTAATTGGTCACCCGCCAAAGGGATTAGGTAACCGGTAAAGTCTATGCAAGCTTTCGAACTTTCTTCAGCCATCATTGAAGCGCGTGATGTCGCTGCCGATCACTCATCCATGGGAGAGCGGATTGAAGCCTACAGGTCTCGTGAACCTGCCTCAGATCTACCTTTGATTGTTTCTGACCCCAGCACAACGTCCAGCCAGGTAGCACCGTGCATTCCTGAAATTAAGCCAGAGGAATTCAACGCAGGCATACTGCAAACAGCGCTGGCCAAACACGGTGCCCTCATCGTTCGGCAGATGTTCTCACAGGAATCACTGGCGGGTTTAGTCCATGCTGCAGATCGCGTTATTGATGAATGCGAGGATCCACTGGCGGAGCACCCCCATCCGGGCACCTATTTCAATCCTCCTGAAAACCTTAGAAGCATCATGCCCAAAGGGCACAAGGAACTGGGCAATACCCGAACGTTTCACCGCGACTCTGGTTCCTCCATGTGCGTAGAAGCACCCTGTGTAGCAGAGTCATTGCTTGCGCTGTACGAAGCCTATGGCCTCAAAGAAATACTGGGGGAATACCTGCAGGAAGCACCCTGCCTCACGGCAAAAAAGTGGGTTTTAAGACGCTCCAAACTACCAGTGGCGGAAGCCGGGTGGCATCAGGACGGCGCCTTCATGGGCACAGATATCAACAGTATCAACATGTGGTTACCTCTGAACGAGTGCGGCGGCGAAACCGGCGCGCCTGGAATGGATCTATTACCGCAACGGCTGCATGAAGTTACATCAGCCGAAGGTGCGCAATTCGATTGGTCCGTGAGTGATTCACATATCGACAATACGTTTAAGGGTGCTCGCCCCATAGCACCGGAATTCAACAGCGGAGATGCGCTTTTTTTCGATCACTTCTTCTTGCACAGAACGCAATACCGAACTGACTTTAGTCAGATTCGCTATGCAGTTGAGACGTGGTTTTTTGGCCAGTCACGGTTTCCTAAAAACCAGATTCCGCTGGCGTGGTGAACACTAGGCCAGACAATGGCCAAATGTTAATCCTGTGTTTCAGCCGCTCTGGCTTCCTGTCGCTGATTTAGAGACAGGTTATATTCAAGCTCCTGAATATAGGCATCGTAAATAGTGTCATCCGATAGCTCGTGAAGCTCGGGGTTCCAAGGAACCTCGACATAGTTCTTGGCACGCCAGTAGTACTTCAGCGCTTCAGATTTCCAACCACTGTATATGTCTTCCCAACTGACTCTTTCAAAGTGCGGCCGCAGACAGACGGGTGTTAACGCTTCGCCTTCCAATTGATAGCGAAAATCCACGGACAATCGCATCCGCTCCAGATTCTTGTTAGTTAGCGCTCGATGAATTGTAAGGGAAGTAAATAGCACCACATCGCCGGCCTTAAAATCTGCACCTACCCAACGGCACGTTTTTACTTCATCGTTCAGTACGGCCTGCCTATTGCCCGCACCAAGGTGAAAATCAAGAGGCAACACGCCGAATTGGTTGGAGCCTTCCATAATAGCCAACGAGCCATCATCAATGCCACAGTCGCCAAGTGGCATCCACGCAGCCGTCAGGTTAGGCGTACCCTGGTTGTTAGGAAAATCCTGATGAGGTGGCGTGGCAAGTTCCGGGACATCCGGAAAAACAAGCCGGACAATACTCAGTGGATGAGGAAAGACTGTATCCCCAAGTGCCTGTTGCATCACATTCATCAGGGCTTCTTCATGCGCCATACTATGAAACGCTTCCAGCTTGACGATTTCGTCATGAGCCTTGAAAAATTTTGGTTGTCCTTCGCGACGAGGGCGACATACGGCTTTCGCCTTCATCCTTTCTTCGCCGTCTTCTATCCAACCCTGGCCAGCCAGTATTTGGGTGATTTCGTCACGCAGGTTTTCTAAAGCATCAACCGGAATAATATTGCGCAGAAACAGATAACCATCGGACGCCAGCCGTGCCTGCATTGCTGCCGTATCGCCCAGCAACTCGTTGGCCTCATACATAGGTTCAAGGCTAATTTCAGGAGGCATTAATGTCGCAGCTTCCACTCGCAACTGGATCAGAACTCGCGCCAGATCATCGCTACCCGTTTCCTTGGCCGCACTTTGTAAGAGGGCGATGCCGGAATCGTAGTCCCCCTGACCGACCAGCTTCTCTACCTGATCCAGTAATGCCTGATGTGGCGAGTCTGTGCCGCTCATGATTGTGTTTCCGCCAAAAAGACCGCTGCGCAGTAAGGCTGCGAAGAAGAAGTTCGGGTAACATTTAGAAGTGGGGTTACAGGAGTCATCGCAATCTCGCTAAAAAACAACGGGCTGCTGCTTTGTATCCTTCGCTGCCTGCTGCAACGGGGAGATAGCAGCGGTGTATTCGCCGCTTGCGGCCTGCCTTTCGATCTCTTCGGGTGTGCTTTCGCTACTCATACTAAAATACGACGGGTTGCTGTTTTTGTGGCGCAGTGGAGCCCGCGAAAAACCATGACTCCAAGGCATAACGATTCTGCGTATGATCCAGGCCAAATCCAGTGCGGTGTACAGTGTAGTGGTCAAAAAATATTGCATCGCCCGCATTGAAACGAGGGCATTGCACAGGGGTTGTCTGCGCCAGTTCATCCACCAACTCAGGGCCAACTGTCCAATCGAATGGTGCGCCGCGTGTACCTGTTTCAAAAATCTTGCGCTCGTGGCCAGCAATCATTTCCATGCCTGGCGCATCTGCATCGCCACCGCAGTCAGTCAGTGCGATCCATAGATTAGCAGCGCGTATGTTGGGGTCTCCCAGAAAGCGGCCATCCTGATGCCAGCCGGAGGATGCACCGTTATTCGGTGCGGCACATCGCACCACCCATTTGCGCACCGACAGTACTGCAGCTTCAGAAAAATAGCTGTGCAGTAAACCAGCAAGATCGAGTTCCCGGAAAAATTCTATTAACTGGAATGCCGATGGCGGCGAGTCCACGGTCCACACCGAACCGATATTGGTGTAACGGGTGCCACCACGAAACTGGGCGGGGCCCCCCTTAACACTCGGGCAGCGTTGATACCAAGGGTCAGAACCTATTCCCGTCTCGGGATTCTCCTCTGCACCCACCATTCGGGCATTCAGTGTGCGGTCAATATTTTGCCGCATCGTCTCGCGTAGCTCGGAGTCGTCCATCAAACCGCGAACGATCAGACCGCCTCGGCCGATAATACCGGCCTTCAATGCTTCAACGTCGAGCTCGGCAGCAGTAATCTCAGGAAAGCCTTCAACATCGGCAAAGCGATTATCGTGCGCAGGAGGCCAGTCTGGATGTGGTTCTGGCCATTGCATCCTCGGAAAAGCTTCGATCCGCAGGTCAATTAACCGCTGGGCGAGTTCCGGATGCTCGTAGTTGCCAGATTCTTCAAGTAATGCGATAGCTGAGGGATATTGGCCCTCTTGGGCCAGTTTCTCGGCCTGCTTCAGGAGGTCTATGTTGGCGTTCATGGTGCCATCTTGCACCCTCACTATAGCGCTGTCAATTCTCATAAGGTCTTATTTTCACTCGTTTTTTCGTATTTGAGCACCTCGTCGCACCCTAGTTCCCAAGCCTCGAGAAACGCAGCCAAAAGGCCACTCTCAAAAGCAAAAAACCACGCAACGACGAACAGACAAACCACAGTTTAATGGTGGCCAGATACGATAACATTGACCCAAATCAGGCCACCAGAACATTGTGGGACTCTCAATACAGCCAGCGCGAACAACGCCGCTTGCCGCTAGCACTTAACTCGAGGAAGAGGACTACGCTGGATAGTTGAGTGGGGTATAAACGGCTATTATTTTTGTCTTTACTGGATTTACCGGATGGTACTCGCTTCGGCAACGACCCCATTGCGCTAGGATCGCTGCAGAAGCCGTAAGGCTAAGCCTTGGTCTCTGGCACGGGCTCTTGCTTGCCTTGACCACCCTTCTTTTGGGCCTTGCGAGATTGCCTCCAAAAAGTGGCCTGGCGACGCGACTCAAGAAATTGCCCGGCGTGAACATAAAACTGGCGCAGACGTTTTTCGGTCTCCTCTTCTCCCGTGAACATAAGCTTCAACAAAGGCTCTTCACTGGGCTCCCCACCTGGCTTACGAAGCACACCGAGGCCAAAGCCGTGGTTGAACTTGAAAATATCGTCGTGCTCTTTTTCGAGCTCTTCAAAGAACTTCCAAGCGCCAAAATCTTTGATCTTGGCCATCACATCGTGAAACAAAATAATGCCACCGGGCTTCACTTTCGGATACCAATTATTGAAATCCTCGGTCACCGCTTCGTAGGTGTGCAAGCCGTCAATGTGCAACAAATCCAGAGAGTTATCTTCAAAATGCTGTAACGCTTCATTAAAAAACATACGCAGGAGGTAGGTGTTGCCGCGATAGTTCTCGCGCGAATACTCAGCCACATCCTCGTAAATAGAATCGTCGTAAGCATCCGTATGCTCATCTCCCTCCCAGCAATCTATACCATAGGCAACGCCATCGATATCGTGGTCGATCATAGATTGTAAGAAGGTAAAGAATGATAAGCCGTTGTAGACGCCTAGTTCTGCAATTAATTTGGGGCGAATTGCGGCTACAAGATCATAAGCAAACGGAAGATGATCTACCCAGGTGCTGAAAACCATCCGTTTGGGCTCAAACCCGCGTAGCGACGGGGGCATATATATATCATTACTCATAAGATCTTATTAACCTCTTTTATTGTCTGACTATTTAAGCCGATGCGCCCAGGGCGTCGGCAGTTTTCCCCAGTCTTTCCAACTTCTTGACTGAGGAAAGATGAACAAATTTTTGTGCGGGATCTGACAGCTCACCCAAATAAATCGGATTCGTCTGCGGGCTGGAATACTTCTCCCCGCGTATCTGCTGATACTGCTCCATTATTGCTTGTATTAACCGCTCTCGAACCTCGGCCTCATCTCCCCCGGTGGTAACTCCACCGTGGAATTGGTGAAAAGTCCCCTCGCCCTGCAATACAATATGAGTGCTGCCGGGATACTCACACGCTCTTTTATACAAATCCAAATTTACAACTCCACCGCCGCGCATGTCGAACTTGGGGTCATAGCCACCCAAATCATTCCACACACCCTTGGGCATACTAATACAATTACTCTCACTGTGTGCCAGGTAAAACCCCGGTGAACAGGAACCGCTGAAGCAGGCTATTTCGAACAAGCGATAGCCATCACCTGGCCAGCCAATGGATTGCATTAACTCTGTTTCCCGCTCAACACCATAGCCGCTGGCTACTGCTTTTTGCTGCAGCTCAAAACCCAAATGATAGCCCGGCACTGTTACCACCGAACAATCAGAGAGGCGGTGCCCCATAATCGTATTTTTCACAACGCCCGGGGTTAGCAATCGAGCGCCGTCAATCATTACACAGACATTTTGCCCGCTGGCCTGCTCTATTCCGTAATTGATCGCGTGAACCGGGGTAGGCTGGCTTTCCTTCCTCAGGTGGTAATGGAAATTTGAGGGTAGCGTTCGCAGAAAGTCCGCAGACATGTTGTTCTTCGATTCATTCTCTACGATTAAAACTTCATAGTCTGCGTCTTTCACTCCCAGCTGATAATCACTTAACAATGATCGTACAGTGTTCTGAGCTTGCATCGGCATGTCGTAGACAATCAGTACAAAGCTGACAATAGCTTGCCCAGGTCCACGTTCCGTGACCTCGAGTTTGCGAACACTTTTTGTCCAACGTTTCAGCATCTAGCTATCACTGCTCAAAGGCCTACTTTTTTCAGCCTTTTGTGGAGACGTCGAATTCTCCACGGCGGCGTGCGGCTCACGAGATCTACCGAACTTTTCAATTCAGAGCTGTAAAATTTTTGCTCTCCTGAATCTTCGTTGAGACCCATTTGGCCAGCTACGTGAAAAATCTTCTCGTCAAGAATTGACTCGTGATCATCAAAATCGAGTATGGGAAATTTATTCTTCTTATATTCCTGAAGCATAATGGTGTTGTATTTGTGCCAGAGATCCCAAGTTTCTTCCCAGACCTTGGAACTTCTCTTTTCCAGTGAACGAGCAACCGAATTGGGATGCCTGAAAATTCCGACAAATTCGAGATCGGGAACCAGCGTTTTCCAGCCTTCCAGCACCAGTAGAGCGCGTGGATCCTTGAAGCCAAAAACGGCTTCCGAGGCATGATCAGCCAACAGTGCCTTGGCAGACGCAATGTGTTCGTCGCTCCACACTATTTCTTTTTTGGGCGGATTATCCCAAGCACCACCATTCGCTTCGAGAATTGCATCATGCAAATCGACGAATTGCTGGTTTTCACGATTTCCTTTGAGGTTATGCGGATTCCAGGTATGAATTTCACCCAGAGAAAGACCCGCTTCCTGTAGTGACCCCGTGAGGCAACTGGTGCCACTGCGATGCATGCCCAAAATGGCCACGACTCGCGCAGGAGTACTCTCACTTAACACGTTTGCTGCAGACCCCTCCAACTCAAAAGCCCCCAGCATGCGTGAATAGGCAGTCCAGATTCATATTCACTTCACTTATAATAATAATGGCAAGATATTAAGTATATCTTCGCCTATTTCCAATAACGATGGCAACTTTGATTAAATGCCCTAACCGTGACCCGGCGCTCAAAATCAGCCGTTCAGAAGGGTGTTTTCTCC
>JBLFWP010000087.1:0-9356 GCA_047611225.1 Halioglobus sp. | reverse complement strand
GTCGCTTAGTCAGCCTGACGACGCAGGAATGCAGGAATATCGAAATATTCCTCGCTGGCATTCTCTGGCGTTGGGCTTGCCTGTCCAGTGCGACGTGAGTTACGCATCGATGTGGGGCGATCGAACTCCTTGTAGTCAGGCTCTGCATCCGCATCCAGAGTCGCAGCTTTTGGCGCAGTATCCACCATAGCCAAAGGTGCCTTGACCACTTCGCCACCCAAACCGGTTGCAACAACAGTAACCTTTAGCTCTTCCTTCATATCAGGGTCGATAACCGTACCCACTACAACAGTGGCATCCTCAGATGCGAATTCTTCTATGGTGTCACCCACTTCAGAAAATTCACCCAGCGACAGATCGAAACCTGCAGTGATATTAACCAGGATGCCGCGGGCACCTCGCAGATCGATATCATCTAGAAGCGGGCTATTGATTGCTTTCTCGGCTGCCTCACGTGCACGGCCCTCGCCTTTAGCGTAGCCCGTTCCCATCATCGCCATACCCATTTCAGACATAACAGTGCGCACATCCGCGAAATCCACGTTGATCATACCGGGGCGGATAATAAGATCTGCAATACCCTGAACCGCGCCTAACAATACGTCGTTGGCCTCTTTAAATGCATCAACCAGGCTGGTGTTTTTACCCAATACTTCCAACAACTTTTCATTGGGAATAGTGATCAGCGAATCGACATGCTGTTGCAACTCAGCAACACCTTCGTGAGCAATCGTTAAACGTTTCTTGCCCTCAAAAGAGAACGGGCGGGTGACAACCGCCACCGTAAGAATGCCCAGTTCACGTGCCACTTCAGCCACAACTGGTGCCCCACCTGTTCCCGTACCGCCACCCATGCCTGCGGTGATAAACACCATGTCGGCGCCGCGCAATGCTTCGGCAATACGATCGCGATCTTCCATCGCGGCAGCACGGCCAATTTCTGGATTGGCGCCAGCACCAAGGCCCTTGGTGATATCACCACCGAGTTGCAGCACAGTCTTGGACTCAACATCTTCCAGTGCCTGGGCATCGGTGTTCGCGCAAATAAAATCCACCCCCTCTACGTCGTTTTCGATCATATGCTTAACAGCGTTGCCACCGCCGCCGCCAACACCGATCACTTTGATGACAGCTTGCCTGGATTGGTTATCGATCAGTTCAAACATGGTCTTACTCCCCTTTTTATAAAAATGCCGTACTGTCGTACGACGTTTTGCTACTAAAAATACAAATACAAATACAAATTGAAAAAACACTCATTACTAAAAGTTACTTTGTAGCCAATTTTTGGCTCTAATCAAAAAACTCTCACCCGACCCGGATGATTTTAAAGATCCCGAGCCACCACCTTCTCCCTGATGGTCCACGCCGTACTGCAGCAGACCGACGCTGGTGGCATAAATTGGATTGCGTACGATATCGTTCAAACCTTGCACTGCCTGTGGGTAGCCCACTCGCACTGGCATGTGGAAAATTTCCTCTGCCA
Source organism: Halioglobus sp. (assembly GCA_047611225.1). GTDB lineage: Bacteria > Pseudomonadota > Gammaproteobacteria > Pseudomonadales > Halieaceae > Marimicrobium. The sequence continues at coordinate 7,870 of JBLFWP010000087.1, read as the reverse complement.
ACTCAACAACGCCTTCCATCTTTGAAGTTCCACCTGTCAGCACAATGCCAGCGGGCACCATATCCTCGAAGCCACTGCGACGCAGTTCTGCCTGTATCAATGTGAACAATTCGTCGTAACGCGGCTCCACGACCTCGGCCAACGACTGGCGAGATAAATCTCTGGGTGGCCTATCACCCACGCTGGGCACTTTGATCGTTTCGTCTGCGCCGGCTAGCTGCGTCAGCGCGCAGGCATATTTAATTTTTATTTCCTCGGCGTATTGAGTGGGTGTACGCAATGCCATCGCAATGTCATTGGTCACCTGATCGCCCGCTATTGGTATTACACCGGTATGCCGAATAGAGCCCTCAGTGAATATGGCAATGTCTGTTGTGCCGCCTCCAATATCTACCATGCATACGCCCAACTCGCGCTCGTCTTCCGTGAGCACCGAATAACTGGACGCCAACTGCTCAAGAATTATTTCCTCAACATCAAGGCCACAGCGACGAATACATTTTTCAATGTTTTGCGCAGCATTCACGGCGCAGGTCACCAGGTGCACTTTGGCTTCAAGGCGTACTCCGGACATTCCCAGCGGCTCCTTTATGCCCTCCTGATTATCGATTACGTATTCCTGCGGCAGAATGTGAAGCACTTTTTGATCGGCCGGAATCGCGACAGCCTGCGCCGCATCGATAACCCTCTCCAGATCCAGCGGAAACACTTCTTTGTCCTTTATAGCCACAATGCCGTGGGAATTGAGGCTGCGTATGTGGCTGCCCGCAATGCCCACGAACACGGAATGTATCTGGCAACCTGCCATCAACTCCGCTTCCTCTACCGCCCGCTGAATGGATTGCACGGTGGACTCAATGTTGACCACCACACCCTTCTTCATTCCCTTGGAGGGGTTGGAGCCTATCCCCACGATTTCTATATCACCATCGGGACTAACCTCTCCCACGATCGCTACCACTTTGGAGGTGCCGATATCGAGCCCTACGATCATTTTTTTGTCCTGCACGCTGCCCATGGCAGTGTCTCCCCTAAACGTACCCAGCTATTTTTATAATCCTGCCACTGTCGATATTTCGCTATACGCGACCGCCAATCCGGTTTCGTAACGTAGATCTACACTGTCAATTTCTTCCAATCTGGGCGCCAGCTCACTGCGGTAGATCGCTACAAAACGATGCATACGACCCAGAAAATCTGCACTCCCCAACATCAGCTGTACACCACCTGCGAGACTTGCCTCCACCTGACCACGCTCGTCCATCACCAAGCGTGAGACTGTCAGATTGACCGGTGCCAAAATCTCCATGAGGCGCTGATACCTCGCCATCAATTTCTGCGCAGAACCCTCTGGCCCTGACAGCAGCGGCAGTGACTCCCAGTTACCATCCTTGTCGGAGTGAAAAACCCCGCCCTCATGATTGAGAAATCCATCCTCGCCCCAACGCGCAATAGGCAACTGCTCCACCACATGAATCTCTAGCGCGTTAGGCCACTTGCGCCGCACGGTAGCCTCGAAAATCCAAGGCAATCCTTCTAGTTCTGCCCTCATGCGGTGTAAATCTGCCTTGAGGAAGCCCCCTGCCAACGAAGGCTGCACTAAACCCTGCACAGCCTCCGCCTGCGTATGCTCCAACTCTCCCGTCACACTAATTCGCTGCACCGGGATACTTTCTACGGTGACGTAGGCCTTTGCAGCCGCCGCGATGACAACGCCGGCGCCCAGTAAAATTAGAAACCTGTTAACCCAGGCTGACCACCGCCCAGGACGCTCCACCACAACACTGGATTTACGAGTGGCACCCTTGGCCGAACTCTTGTTTGCCACGCTTTTTTTGGCGGCCGCCTTCTTCACAGAACGCCCCTTTACAACGCCCTTCCGGGCAGCCTTTGGCTTCACTGAACGGGCCTTACGCTTCCCAAATGGAAGCCCGGCACTGAACCTGTCAAAAAGACCCGCCACTCTATTGCATCTCCGGCAAACTAAGCTCAACAATGCGCTGCACCAGAGCGGTCATATCCATTCCCGCCTCAGCAGCTGCCATCGGAACCAGACTGTGAGAGGTCATGCCCGGTACGGTGTTCACTTCCAGTACCTGAAAGTGGCCGGCTGAATCTTTCATGACATCGACCCGACCCCATATTTCACAGCCCACTGAATTGAATGCGCGCAGTGACAGAGCTGCGATCTCTTCCTCTTCCTCGGCACTCAGTTCACTGGGACAGTGATAGCGCGTCTCCTGCGATAAATACTTGGCCTCGTAATCATAAAACTCGTTATCTGTCTCAAGCCTGATGGAGGGCAATGGTTGTTGTCCCAACACCGCCACGGTGTATTCAGGGCCATCAACAAATTGCTCTGCCAACACCACCCCGCCGTATTCGCAGGCAATTTCGTAGGCTTGTGCCAACTCTTGGGCAGTGGCCGCCATGCTCATTCCAATACTCGAGCCTTCGCAAGCGGGTTTAACGAACACCTTGCCAAAACGACTGATAACACTTTGCCAATCATCATTCGCATGCAGCTCAACGAAACCCGGGGTGGGTAAACCGATGCCACGCCACAATTCCTTACTGCGTTGTTTATCCATGGCCAGTGCTGAGCCGAGCACACCCGAACCTGTGTAGGGAATTCCAAGGGTCTGCAAGGCACCCTGCATACTGCCGTCTTCCCCACCCGGGCCGTGCAGCGCGATAAAGGCCACTGCTATATTCTGCAACTGCGACATCCAGTCGGCATCGGCGGTATCCACTTCCAACACATCGTGGCCCCCGGCTCGCAAAGCGGCCGCAACCGCTCTACCGCTAAGCAAAGAAATATCGCGCTCTGCTGAATCGCCGCCTAACAAAACAGCAATGGGACCTTTAGGAAACTGGTTCGCGCTCATGTTACATCGCCCTCCAGAAAATCCATGGTGGACAATTCCTGCGCCAACTGTGAAACGGTACCGGCGCCCTGAGTGACGACAACATCGCCCTCTTCAACCAACGTGCACAATAGGGCCGGAACTTCTTCAATAGTCTCGGCAAACAAAGGCTCAACCTGACCACGCTGGCGAATACTGCGTGTAAGACTGCGGCTGTCTGCGCCCGGGATGGGATCTTCGCCTGCCGAATACACTTCCAGCAGCACCAAAACATCGCAACTGGAAAGCACTGCAACAAAATCCTCGTAAAGATCGCGGGTGCGTGTATAGCGATGCGGCTGATAAACCATCACGGTCCTACGGCCCGGCCATGCCTGATGCACAGACTCCAACGTCGCGCGCACCTCCGTGGGGTGATGACCGTAGTCATCAACCAATATGGCTTTGCCACCTGGAAACACTCTTTCCCCAAGCTGTGTGAAACGTCGCCCCACTCCGGCAAAAGCAGCCAGACCGGTTTGAATTGGTTCGTCCGCAAGCCCTTCGTCGCCAGCGACGGCTACTGCGGCAGTGGCGTTCAGAACGTTATGGGTGCCGGGCATATTGAGCTCGATAAGCAGAGGTTCTGCACCACCAGGTCGGTGCACAAGAAACCCCGTCTTCAGCCCAGCTGGCGTCATATCACTAATACGATAATCCGCATCCTCGGCGAACCCGTAGGTGATCACCTGCCTAGATATATCTGGCAGTAACTCACGTACAACTGGATCGTCGATGCACAGCACTGCAATTCCGTAGAAGGGCAGATTGTGCAGAAATTCGAGAAAGGTACGCCGCAGCACTGCAAAGTCACCACCGTAGGTATCCATGTGATCTGCTTCGAGGTTTGTCACAACGGTGACCATAGGCTGCAAGTGCAGGAAGGAAGCATCGCTCTCATCCGCCTCGGCGATCAGGAAACGACTAGCGCCTAGCTGAGCATTTGTACCGGTGCTATTGACCAATCCGCCAATCACAAAGGTAGGATCAAGGCCTGCCTCACCAAACACCGCTGCTATCAGGCTGGTGGTGGTTGTTTTACCGTGCGTTCCCGCAACCGCGATGCCATGCCTATAACGCATCAACTCAGCCAACATCTCGGCTCTTGGCACTATGGGTGTTCGCGCTAGCCGGGCGGCCATGACTTCTGGATTCTCCTCGTCTACAGCGCTAGAGGTGACAACTACATCAGCATCGCCGAGGTTTTCAGCAGCGTGGCCAATAAAGACTTCAACGCCCTTGTCTGCCAGTCTCCTGGTCACAGCTGTAGCGCGCAGGTCTGAACCCGCCACCTGATAGCCAAGGTTTACCAGAACTTCGGCAATGCCACTCATGCCGGTACCGCCGACGCCAATCATATGGATACGGCGAATGCGACGCATTTCAGGCACTGTGTAGGCGCTGCGCGTATCAGGCATGCATCAGCTCCTCGCAGCAATCGCTAACCCGTTGTGCCGCATCCGGAGTAGCGGCGGCAAAACTCGCGACTGCCATAGCACGTAGCCTCGCAGGCTGCGCAATAAAGTCACGCAAGAGTTGCACCACCGATGCAACGTTAAGATCACTCTGTACCAGCACTGTGGCCCCGCCACATTCAGCCAGAACTCGCGCGTTTGCGCTCTGATGATCATCAATCGCGTGAGGCAAAGGAACAAGAATGGAGGGGCGACCCACTGTCGCCAACTCGGCTACCGTCAAGGCACCGGCTCGACACAGCACCACGTCAGCCCAGGCATAAGCCTGCGCCATATCTTCAATGAAGGCAGCAACGTGAACACCTTGATTCAGCTGAGCGCCGTAGGCACTTTCCACGTCGGCCAGATGCGCTTTACCCGTTTGATGCTGTACCTCAATGGAGGTGGCTGGATCTGTCGCCAATTCACTGACAACCTCAGGCATAACTTCATTGATGGGCCTGGCGCCAAGGCTGCCACCCAGTACCAATAAGCGAAGCGCTCGATCGCCGCTATAGGAATATTTTGAATTGTCCCGCGCCTTGATCAGATCCGATCGCACAGGATTGCCTAGCACTGTGTACTCAACGCCGGATGCGAAAGCACCTGGAAATCCGCCGACAATTTTCGTCGCCAAGGGCGCCAGCATGCGATTTGTTGTACCCGCCACAGCATTCTGTTCGTGAATCAACAATGGCTTGCGCAACAACCAGGCAGCCGCACCAGCGGGGCCTGCAACATAGCCGCCCATACCAACCACACACGATGGCGCCAATCTAAACACCAACCAGACCGAGCTCAGGGCGGCCAGCAAAAGCGCAAACACCGCTGTCACTTTTTGCAACAGTCCTTTACCTCTCATTCCGCGTACAGGTAGGCAATGCAAATTAATACCGGCAGCGGGAACCACGCTGTATTCCAACCCACGATTCGTGCCTACCCACTCCACTCGGTAGCCGCGGGCAATTAATTCAGAGGCCACAGCCAGAGCAGGGTAAACATGCCCGCCAGTGCCGCCTGCCATCATTAGAATAAGGGGTTTGAGAGAGGCCATTACTTACACCTCCTTTTTTTCCCTTGCTGCTCTCGCGTATCCCGATCTATACGCAACACCAGCGCAAACATTGCGCAGCACACGATAAGGCTAGTACCGCCGTAGCTGACAAACGGCAGTGTTAGCCCCTTGGTGGGAAGCAGCCCACAACTCACGCCCATGTTGACGAAGGCCTGCCCGGAAAATACCAGCGCTACGCCGTAACAGATGTAGGCACCAAAGGGATTTTCTACAGACAATGCCTGGCGACCCGCCCATAACATTCTGCCTATCAGGGCTGTGTAAAGCCCAATGACTGCAATGGCACCTACAAAGCCGGTCTCCTCTACCCAGATTGAGAAAACAAAATCTGTATGCGCCTCCGGCAGGTAAAACAGTTTCTGTACGCTGTTTCCCAGTCCCACGCCTATCCACTCTCCTCGCCCGAAAGCGATCAGAGATTGGGTGAGCTGAAAACCGCTGCCAAAAGGATCGGCCCACGGATCCGTGTAGGATGCTAAACGCTGCAGGCGATAAGGCGCGCTTACGATCAGCACCAGACCAGCTGCCACTGCGCCGGCCAATACCAGCATAAAATGGCCCAGCTTCACGCCCGCCAAAAACAGCATGCCGAAGGTTGTAGCAGCTACGATAACCGTGGCACCAAAATCCGGCTCTATCATCAGTAGTAAAGTAGTCGCAAACAACACGGCCATAGGCTTAAGAAACCCCTGCCATTCATTGCGCACTTCGTGTTCCCGCCTAACCATATAGCCCGCGAGGTAAACCACTACCGCCAGCTTAGCGAATTCAGAGGGTTGCAAAGTAAAGCCACCAAGCGCCAGCCACCGCTGACTGCCGTTGACCTCCTTACCTATACCCGGTATCAAAACAAGTATCAGCAGTGCCAATGAGCCGAACAACCAGCCCCAGCCCGTGTCCAGCCAGAACTGTGGTCGAACACAATACAAAACACCGCCTGTTGTAAGGGCGATGCATAGATAAATTAGATGACGCTGGGTGTGGTGCCAGGCGTTCTGATAATGCCAATCGGCGTACTCGATAGATGCGGAGCTGATGGCAACCAATCCGATCAACAGCAGCGCCATGGCCGATAGAATCAGCGTTGTATCTGGCGCAGTGAAGTTTGCAGCGGCAGTGCGAGTACCGGTCATTGCGCCACCTCCGGCAATGCTGCAACCGCCGCGCCAAATGCATCACCGCGCTGCTCGAAACCTGCGAACATATCAAAGCTGGCACAAGCCGGTGACAACAATACACAGTCACCAGGCTTGGCAGCACTGGCAGCAACCGCAACGGCCTCCTCTATGGAAGACACGCGAACCAGCGCAGCACTACTGCCTGACAACGCCTCTTCAATTAAAGCCGCGTCCTCACCGAACAAAAGCACCTGTTTGCAATGGCGCTTTACTACGGCCTGCAACACAGAGAAGTCTGCACCTTTACTCTGGCCACCCGCCAACAAGAGAATATTTCGATCACCACCAAGACCAGCGAGTGCCGCCTCAGTAGCGCCTACATTGGTGCCTTTGGAATCATTCACGAAGCTCACACCGCCACGTTGAGCAATCAACTCGCAACGGTGTGGTAAGCCTTTGAACTGGCTCAAGGTGGCGGTCATGGCTGTAACTGGCAAACCGACAGAGCTGCCAAGCGCAAGCGCCGCCAATGCATTAGCGATGTTATGCCGCCCAGGCAGACTCAACTTCGACACCGGCATCAACAGCTCAGCGCCACGACACAGGTGTTCTTCCTCGCCCCGCTGAACGAGACCAAAACCGCCTTGCTCCGGCTCTCCCAAACGCCAGCTCACCTGCCTGACATCGGCAGGCAAAAGCGGAATCGTCAAACGGTTATCGCCATTAAACACCGCACTTTTACAACCCAGAAAGATTCGGTGCTTTGCCTGCTGATAAGCCGACATATCGCCGTGCCTGTCGAGGTGATCAGCACTGACATTCAGTATCGTTGCGACCGCAAGATTCAGTTTCGCGGCGCGTTCCAATTGGAAGCTCGAAAGCTCCAGCACGTAGAGCTCTCGAGATTCTTCAAGCAGCTCAAGCGCAGGTGGTCCAAGATTACCCCCCACACCCACATTCACGCCGGCGTCTTCGGCCATCTGTCCCAACAATTGGGTCACAGTGGACTTGGCATTGGAACCGGTGATCCCCACCACCGGCGCTGATGCTTCACGAACAAACAAATCGATATCCCCAACAACATCGATACCCGCTTCCACTGCCTGCAAAACGATGGGCTCGTCCAACGCCACACCGGGGCTGACAATTAGCTCACTGACATCAGCCAGCAATGAGGAAGGATACTCTCCCGCATAAACCATCACGCCTGGCATTTCTTGTAGCAGCTCTTGCAAGCCCGGTGGCTGGCTGCGGCTATCGACGACGCTGAAAGCGATATCACGAGCGTACAAATGGCGGGCACAGGACAAACCGGTA
>JBLFWP010000086.1:0-9406 GCA_047611225.1 Halioglobus sp. | reverse complement strand
GCAGCGACACACTGTGCCTTGCCCCCAGCAGACCAAACAGCCAGGAGACACAGTGTTAGTGACTAATGCCACCAGAACCGCAAACGAGCACTTGTTCTGTGTAGTAAGCACCTGTTTCACCCTCAGCAGTACGGCTGCACTCGTCAATGCCGCCCAGCTGTCCGAAGAATTGGCCCTTCAGATCCAGCGGGGATGAACCGGGACAATCACCCTTGGGGCCCTGTAACAGCGGCCAATATCGAGTTCACCGAGTCCGGCACTCCCCGATCTCTCGATTTCGACGACTACTATTTTAATACTGAAGATGGCCTCGACGAGAGCCGCTACGTCTTTCTGACAGGGAATCACCTTCCGGCACGCTGGCAAAGCCATTCGCATGAGCACTTCTGCATCGCCGAAACGGGCTTTGGCACCGGCCTCAATTTTTTGCTGACCTGGCAAGCCTGGCGAGAACTCCCTGAACCGCGACCGGATCTTCACTACATTGGAATTGAGCAGCAGCCGCTGTGCGCAGCAGATCTCTCTCGCGCTCTATCGTTATGGCCCTCCCTGCAACCCTTGGCAGATCAACTGTTGGAAACCTATCCAGGTTTATTACCAGGCCAGCACCGGCTAGTTCTGGAGCAAGGCCAACTGCGACTCGATCTGTGGTGGGAAGAAGCAGGTAGTGCGCTGGCAGATTTGGCGGGACGGGAGCAACCATTGATAGATGCATGGTATCTGGATGGCTTTACTCCGGCCCGCAACGCCTCAATGTGGACAGCTGCCCTCTTTAAAGACATGGCAACTTTAAGCCGTCAAAACGCGACCTTCGCAACATTCACAGCGGCAGGTGATGTACGCCGTGGCCTTAGCGCAGTCGATTTCGCTGTAGAAAAAATGGTGGGCTTCGGTAAGAAACGAGAATGCATGCGAGGCACGTTTGGCGGACAGCCAACTGATGTCGCCGATAGAGATCAAACGCCATGGGACCGACCACTGCGCCCTCAAGCCCGCCCTGGCCACGCACTAATTGTGGGTGGAGGCCTCGCAGGTTGTCATGCGGCAGCTGCGCTGGCGAGACGCGGCATTGCAGTTACCTTGTTGGAACAAGGTGAACTGGCCAGCCGCGGCTCAGGTAACGATCAGGGCATTCTCTATACGCGCATTTCGAAACGTCATTCCTCGCTGGTTGATTTCGCCCTGCAGAGTTTTCGCTTTGCCTCCAGCCTCTATCGGGAAATGCTACAGACTGGTCTTTTACAGAGTGGCCTGGATGGCGAGCTGTGCGGCAACTTCCAGCAGAGCGTGAACACTGCAGAAATGAACACAGTTGCAGATTCTCTGCACGGCATGGAGTCACTGGCGCAGGTATTGGACTCAAAACAGGCAAACACCCTGCTTGGGATCGACCAACCGCACGGTGGCTACTGGTATCCCCAATCTGGCTGGTTGCGCCCTGCGTCCGTGTGCGCAACGTTAGTACAACACCCCAACATTACTGTTGTGGCGAACTGCGGTGCACTCACGCTGCAGAACGACGACGGGGAATGGCACGCTATGAATGAAGATATGTGCGTGGCCAGCGCCCCTTGCGCCATTGTCGCTGCCGGCACCCAAACAGCCGGGTTCGAACAAATGAACTGGCTGCCACTACAAGCCATTCGGGGCCAAACCACTCAACTCCCTGCACTGGACAACTTCAGCGGCCTCAAAGCGGGTCTTTGTCACGTAGGGTATATCGCTCCATCCAGGCTGGGCCAGCATTGCATAGGTGCTACCTTCGACGTCACGCCAGATGACCCCGAGACTCTCCCCGAGGACCACCGAGTAAACCTCAATAAACTTGGGGACGCAGTTCCCGCTTGGCAGGAAGTACTGCAAAATCTGGATTCCGAGCTGCTCGATGGCCGCGTTGGCTATCGCTGTGCCAGCCCTGATTATCTGCCCATTGTAGGACCCGCTCCCGACTATAGCGGTTTCATCACCGACTACGATGGGCTGCGTAAGGATGCCAAACGCATTGTGCCCTCGCCTGGACCCAACCTCGCCGGGCTCTATTTATCCACTGCACATGGCTCCAGGGGATTGACCTCGACTGCAATCTCCGCTGAACTACTGGCCAGTATGATTTGTGAGGAGCCACCACCTTTGAGCCGCACCCTATGTCGCGCACTACACCCGGCGCGCTTTATCATTCGCGACCTCAGTCGCAACCGGATATCGCAATAGTGCTTCGCCTGCTAATACTTCTGCTGGTGAGCGTGTCACTGCTGGCACAGACCGCTCAGACTGCACCCATCTACACGATCAAGGTGGTGAAAAAGAAACCGCAGTCGCGGCAAAATTTTGTACAGGGTCTGGAGATCAACGATGGCTTCCTCTATGTCAGCACCGGAAACTACGGGAAGTCACGCTTGCTACGCTACCATCTCTCCACTGGAAAACTTGATCGGGCACGTAGATTGGATGACCGTATTTTCGGCGAGGGTCTTACCGTTTTCGGGGACAAGGTCTACCAGCTGACATGGCGTAATCAGGTGATGCTTGTGTACGATAAGCAGGAATTAAAACCGTTACAGCGTATTCCCATTACCGGAGAAGGCTGGGGCCTGACTCACAACGCAGACCAGCTGATCTACTCAAACGGCTCAGAAAAACTGTACTTTATGTCGCCTGAAACCGGCAAAATTCTGCGCTCAGTTACGGTCATCGATCAAGGAAGCAAGGTTCTCTACCTCAATGAACTGGAGTGGATAGACGGCAGCATCTGGGCCAATATCTGGCGCTCCAATCGCATTGTCATGATTGACCCATCTTCCGGACAGGTCACGGGAAGTATAGATTTGACAGGCTTGCTGCCTGCCAGTGATCGCCGTGGAGATACCGATGTACTGAATGGCATCGCAAGAAATCCTGCAGATGACAGCATCTGGGTAACCGGCAAGCACTGGCCGTGGCAGTACCAAATCGAATTGCTACCCCTGCCCGGTTCCGTTCCTTAAACACCAACCAATGCAACCCGGTAATTCATTCTTCAGTTGGGGTCGAACTCGTGCAGCAATGGCTGCCCAATTCGCGGTAGAATAGCGCCCTTTCTTAAAATCGCCCTTATCAGAGATACTCTATGAGCAACACCGCCAGTGCCCTTCCCACTCCCCACCCGGCCTTTGAAGCCATTACCCAGCAGAACATCGAGTCTCTGAATATTCGCGTCGAGCAGTATGAGCACAAAGCGACTGGCGCTATGCATTATCACCTCGCCTCCGAAAACAGTGAAAATGTCTTTCTTGTGGCACTACGCACGGTCCCCCATGACTCCACGGGCGTTGCCCATATTTTGGAGCACACAGCGCTTTGCGGCAGCGAGCGCTTTCCCGTACGCGACCCGTTTTTTATGATGCTACGGCGCTCTCTCAATACCTTTATGAATGCCTTCACTAGTTCTGACTGGACCGCCTACCCGTTCGCCAGTCAAAACCGCAAAGATTTTAACAACCTACTGGAAGTGTATCTCGACGCTGTTTTCTTCTCGCGGCTGGATCCGCTGGATTTTGCACAAGAAGGACACCGCGTCGAATTTGAAGAACCTAACAATCCCGACAGCGACCTGGTTTTTAAGGGCGTTGTTTTTAATGAAATGAAAGGGGCGATGAGTTCTATCAGCAGTACTTTGTGGAGTACTCTGTGTGAGCACTTGTTTCCAAGCAGCACCTATCACTACAACAGTGGCGGAGATCCAGAAAACATCCCCGATCTCAGCTACCAGGAACTGCAGGACTTTTATAGAAGTCACTATCACCCCAGCAACGCCATTTTTATGACCTTTGGTGATATCGCAGCAAACGAACACCAGCAAGTGTTTGAAAACAACGCTCTAAAAGACTTTGAAAAACTGCCGGAACGCATTCAGGTCCAAGCTGAGCAACGCCTGACCAGCCCACTCAAAGTAGAGGGCACCTACGCGCTGGAGGAAGCAGAGGGCACTGCGAATAAAACACACCTGGTCATGGGTTGGATGCTGGGCGAAAGCACCAATCTGGAGCAGCTTCTCGAAGCACAGTTGTTGGCCAGCGTTTTACTGGACAATAGTGCCTCCCCGCTGCAACAGGCACTGGAGACTACCGATCTAGGCCGCGCACCCTCCCCCCTGTGCGGGCTGGAAGACTCTATGCGAGAGATGGTATTTTGCTGCGGCATAGAAGGCAGCGAAGCCGAAAACGCCGATGCCCTTGAAACAATGGTGCTGGGAATACTTAAGACCGTTGCCGAGAAAGGTGTCGAACAGGACCAGCTAGAGGCAGTACTACACCAGCTAGAGCTACACCAACGTGAAATCAGCGGCGACAGTTACCCCTACGGTCTGCAACTCATTCTGCAAGCACTGGGATGCGCCACCCATTACAGCGATCCGATTGCCGTACTAAACCTGGACCCTGTCATCGAGAGCCTGCGGGAGAAGATACAAAAGCCGGAATACATACGGCATTTGGCGCGCGATCTATTACTCAACAATAACCACCGGATTACACTTGTACTCACGCCAGACACGCAACTGTCGCAAGCCAAAATAGAAAAAGAAGCGGCGCGTCTTGCAGGAATGAAGGCAGACATGAATGAAGCGCAACGTGCTGCTGTTGTGCAGCTCGCCGCGGATCTCGCTGCTAGACAAGAACAAGTGGATGACGACAGTATTCTGCCCAAGGTTGAGTTACAGGATGTACCCGCCGGTTTGCCAGAGATATCTTTTGTGGAAAGTCAGCGTGGTAACCTACCCTTTACGACCTACGCACAGGGCACCAACGGTATTGTCTATCAACAAGCCATCGCCTCGCTACCCACTCTGACACTAGAGCAGCAACAGCTACTGCCTCTCTACACCAACATCCTCACAGAAGTTGGTCTGGGCACAAGCTCTTATCTGGAGGCGCAGAGTCGGCAGGCCGCCACTGTGGGCTCCATCGCAGCGTATACCAGCATGCGGGGCAAAGTGGACGATGAGCAATCTGTCAGTGCGACCTTCACACTCTCCACCAAGGCTCTACTGAAACAGGCTGACGCACAAACGCAACTCATGGTCGATACGCTGCGCTCAGCGCGCTTTGACGAAGGCGCGAGAATTCGTGATTTGGTCAATCAAAAAAGAGCACGTCGCGACCAATCCATTACAGGTAACGGTCATGGCCTTGCGATGGCAGCAGCCTGTGCAGGCATGAGTCCACTGGCCCAAATACAGCACCAGACATCAGGCCTCAGTGGCATCAGTGCATTGCGCACCCTGGACGATCGACTCGCCGAAGACTCTGCGCTGGAGGGTTTCGCCGATGAACTGCAGGCGCTGCATAACAGTTTAGTAGCGCAGCCTTTGCAATTTCTTGCCATTGCGGAAAAGGACAAGGTTGATGCGGTAGCCGACCAAGCCGCCACTCTTTGGCAGAGCTTGTCTTCGAGCACAACCAATAGCGGATTTGAACTACCGGCGGTACGTGAAAGAATTGGAGAGCTATGGGTCACTAACACTCAGGTAAACTTCTGTGCCAGAGCCTACCCCACCGTGCCGGTGCAACACGCAGACGCAGCCGCATTAACCGTATTGGGAGGGGTACTTCGCAACGGCTATTTACACCGCGCCATTCGCGAGCAAGGTGGAGCTTACGGCGGCGGTGCATCGCAAGATTCCAGCATCGCTGCGTTTCGTTTTTACTCTTATCGCGACCCGCGCTTGACAGAAACACTAAGCGATTTTGATGCTTCCATTGAATGGATGGTTAATACCGAACACTCTTACCAGACACTTGAAGAAGCGATACTGGGTGTCATTGGCAGTATTGATAAACCCAGCTCACCCGCCGGCGAAGCGAAACAGCACTATCACAATCGCTTGTTTGGTCGCAGCCATGAACAGCGACAACAGTTTAGGCAGAATATTTTGGCGGTCACGCTGAACGACCTGCGTACAGTGACCGAGCGCTATCTCAAGCCTGAGCTGGCCAGTACTGCTGTGGTAACCAATGCAGCCCAACTAGACGCAACCTCAGAATTGCGTGAAGAAATTAATCTGGCCGTGCGGGAGCTTTGATACAGCGCCATTAAAACTACAGGCGGCATCAGTCGCCTGTAGTTTTACTGATTTAGCTTGGGTTAACTCGAGCTGACCCTGCTCAGGACATAGGCCCTTTAACCGCGGCCTCCCCGCATAAAGTGCCTGCGCTTGTTTCGCCGCCCTTCCCTGTTTTCAATCATTTCATCCAGCTCCAGGCGCTGCTCCTCACTGAGCAGCTGGTATATTTGCGCGTGCGTACTGGCAAGTTGGTAGGCCAGACGACCGGCGATCAGGCCGACCTCGTCCGCTGCCGACTGCGCACTGCCCTCGTCAAAAGCGCCACGCTGACCGTGCAACTCCTTTTTCAATGCATGCAGTCGCTCCTTGTCTGCTCTTGCCTCACTGAAAGACCCAGTCAGCAACTCTTCCACGGTAGTGGCTTGTTCTTCGGTGAGTTCCAGTTTCTCGGACATATGATCCACGATTCGAGCAGGATTCTTGTGGTGACCCTCACCCGGGGACATAGTCCAGGCCGAAGCGGCAAGACACAATGTGACTACGCTGGCGCCCACTCCACCTATAAGCGCTTTAGTGATTGATGATTTCATGTTGAATCCTCCAGTGACATATCGGTCATAACGTTGGTTTTCCCGGTACTTGATGTCAGGAGTACGGAAAATGGTCCAATTTTCGACCTATCCTGCTCCCCCTTTTGACCAGACCAGAATAACGCTGACAGGCAGTTAAGCTCTCCATTGGTAATGTAAAGAAATGTTAATAACCCCATAGAGATGTTAAGCCGGGTGACAACGCCTCCTAGGTTGTTCACACTATTATCTGGACTTTATTGGGACCACGGCATGAGTGCCAACATACTGATCATCGACGACGACACGGAACTGTGCGCCCTTCTCTGTGACTATCTAGCGCTGGAAGGGTTTCGCACGCACGCGGTACACGACGGCGCCGAGGCGGTTGATCACTGCCGACAACACCACTACGACGCGCTGGTACTGGATGTAATGCTGCCATCGCTGCAGGGCCTCGATGTGCTGCGGCAACTGCGAGCTTTCGACGCCACGCCCATACTAATGCTGACAGCACGCGGCGAAGATACCGACAGGATTCTAGGACTGGAGCTGGGTGCTGATGATTACCTTCCCAAACCCTGTAACCCACGAGAGCTGGCAGCTCGCCTGAGGGCCATTCTAAGGCGTTCGAAAAGCACCCCCAGCGATAGCCCTCCTACGCAACTGGAAGTCGGTAAAGCATGTATCAATACCGCTGATCGAAGTGCTTCGTATGACGGTGCGGAGCTACAGCTCACCAGCGCCGAGTTCAATGTCCTAAATGCCTTGCTGACTCACGCCGGAAATGTGGTCGGCAAGGAACAGCTGAGCGAACTGGCACTGGGTCGCAGCCTCTTGGCCTACGATCGCAGTATCGACGTTCATGTGAGTAAAATTCGAAAGAAGCTAACCGCTCTGGGCGGCGACAAGCTGATAGTCAGTGTTCGTGGTTTAGGCTACCAATTCACTATTAGCACGCCGGGCAATTAGATCATGCAACTTCGTGGCAAACTGTTTATCAAGATATTCGTGGGCTTCTGGCTGGTAACCATCGCAATTCTTGGCAGCTGGAAAATGACCAACGATTACTTCGACGAGCAACCTGACGGCGCAGCGCATCTAGGCCATCGTCCTCCAGGACCGCCGCAGCGCTTCATGCTGCGCACCATCTACGAATTACAGAATCTCGACAACGCCGCGCTTGTCACCGCTCTACACAAAATTGAACAGCGCCACAACGCGGTTATCTACCTCATTAGCATAGATGGCAGTGATTTTCTCGATCGTAAAATACCCGGGGATGTAAAGCGTACCGCGAATCAACTACGCGATGGCAAACGACGCGGTTTTCTGAACACACCTACGCAGCGATTTGTTGCCTATGACATCTACCGCCGCGAGCAGGGTCCGATGAGCGCTGTATTCGTTTTCCCCTCGGCACGGGATGGCCTTCTGGGAGCCCTCGGCAGTAGCCCTGGTCTGCGAATCGCTCTGGCTATTCTCATCAGCGGGCTCATTTGTTTTGCCCTATCAAGGTTACTTACCACTCGCCTAAAAGACTTGCAACAAGCCTCACGCCGCCTCGCTCAAGGCGAACTGGAAACCCGTTTGCAGGTACGCGATCAGGGTGGCGACGAGACCGACGAATTAGCGCGCGACTTCAACAGCATGGCACAACAGCTGCAGGCACGCGTGCAAGCTCAGAAGCGTCTGCTGGGTGATGTCTCCCATGAATTGCGTTCGCCCCTGGCTCGTCTGCGCATCGCGTTGGCACTTGCAGAGAGGCACAGCGAAGGGAGCAGCGAGGGGAACAAGGACTACCTGCAGCGCATAGAAAATGAAGCACAGCGATTGGAAGAGCTTATCGGCCAGCTCTTATCTACACAAAGTGAAAATCTGGTGATGGACTCACATGTCGATATCGCCGCCCTGCTGCAATTACTTTGCGCAGACGCAAACTTTGAGGGTCAGGCGCACAACAAACAATTTCAATTTTCGTCAAGCATTGGGCAGCCGATAATACGAAGTACCGGGGATCTATTGCGCAAGAGCTTCGACAATATAGTGCGTAATGCCCTGATTCACACCAGCGATAATTCTATAGTGAAGGTGTACCTTTCTTCCGCTGACGATTTTTACAGCATCACTATTGAGGACCATGGCCCCGGTGTCCCTGAGGAAGAATTAGGCAAACTTTTCGGTGAGTTTTATCGCGTGGACACTTCGCGCACACGGGAGTCCGGCGGCTATGGGCTCGGACTATCTATTGCGCAGCGGGCTATTACTCAGCACGACGGCAGGATTGTGGCAGAAAACACAACCTCGGGGCTGGCCATCACGGTCTACCTGCCGATTCAAAATGAACTATCATAATACTGGCAGGCAGATACTTTTTAGGGCTTCCATCTGGCCTTTAGCGCTGCAGCTGCTAATATCCTTCGGCCTCAATCAAAGACGATTAGCAGCATGTTTGAAATCATCCCGGTAGCCGGCGCCCTAGGCGCGGAAATTCACGGAATAGACCTCTGCGTACAACTGAGCGAAGAGCACCGCCTAAAACTGCGCAAGCTTCTCGTGGAATACGGGGTTATCTTCTTTCGCGACCAGGATATCAGCCCTGAGCGACACAAAGCGTTGGCTGAGTCTTTTGGCCCGCTGCAAACCCATCCGGCCTACCAAACTGTTGCGGGCTTCCCTGAGATCACCATCCTCGAAAGCACTGCCGACAAACCCTCAAAAATCGAAGCCTGGCACACCGATATGACGTTTCGTGAGCACCCACCTATGGGCACGCTACTGCGAGCAGTCATTGTGC
>JBLFWP010000085.1:0-9800 GCA_047611225.1 Halioglobus sp. | reverse complement strand
AAACACTTTATGGGAAGTGCCGCGTATCCTTTTAGCGAAGACAGTCAGTGCTGGCGCACCGTGGATTTTCCCTGTATTCAAGCCCGACAGGCTGAACTACTGGCTAAAGTAAACGTTGTAAATGAAGTACCCACACTGGACGGTATTGCCCACGGCGGCGAGATGTGGTCGCAGACTGACTTAAGCGAGGGCTGGAGTAAACCCGAAGATTGGGGAGCCTGGAGTGTCAGGGAACAGTCGAAGATACGCTTTCGCCTGTTTAGCCGACGCATCATCGGCGAAGTTGATGCGCTGCGCATCAAAGTTTTCGGACGCTATTATGGCGACAACGAAAGCACCGAGGTGGTGATCAATGACATCAATTTCGGCTGGCAAGATTTGTCACTGGCGACGACTGAATTTGTGATTCCCCTGGGTGCACTGGGGCCCTATGAGTCTATAGAGATCGCTTTGCAGCACCAAAATGCGAATAGTCCGTTCGAGCTGGAAGGCAAGAAGGATAACCGACCTTTAGCTTTCGCCATGACCGCTGTAGGGTACACACTCATTGCTGAGACCGAAATATAGTCACTCGGCGTGGGCTTTCAGTGAAGTAAACGCAGAGACTTCCACCCTCCCACCAATCTCCAAAATTGGGAGTTGTGCGGCGATTGCATAAGCCTCCTCAGCCGACTCTACCGCAATAATGTTAAAACCGGTCGTCATATGCTCTCTTGTGGCTGTGACTGAACCATCATTACTAATTCTATGAATTCCGCGCAATGCGTTCACAATACTCCCCACAGCGCAGTCTCTAAGAGAGTCCAGCCAAACATCAAACTTTACAATAATATTCTCTGCGGCAGCAAGCACCTCGGTTTCAACGGAATAGGTAATCACGAACTGCGGGTAATCTGAATGATCGCTTAAAGTTTCGTACTCCTTCAGCTTCTCGCTAAGGCCAGGGAGTGAGGGAAGTATTTCCTGAGCCAGCATCAGCAAACTCTTAGCAGTCTGTAAATCTCGCTTCTCAAGCTTACCCGCCGCCAAACGCATCAGCCGCAGGTCGTCCATGGACACTATAGCGTCTCTGCCTTCTTTCGCGTTTCCCAACTCTTCCTGGGCAAGGTCGCTTACAGAGACCATCAGGTTTCGGTAGACCTCTGCATATTCATCTTTAAGCAAAATCCGCTTACCGCTTGTATTAATGATATTCAGAATACCTAGAAGCCCCTCAATAAATGTCTCGTCTACCTCCGTATTCTGCTGTGCCGCCTTTGATGGGAGCTGAAACATCTCTTCCATTTCTGGAAAGAACTTCTGCCTAAGAGCTTCATTCACTTCCGCAAAGTCCGAGAATATATTCTGCTGCGTAATCAACGAGGGCTGTCTTCCTGCACCGGTAAAGTGCTCATAGATATTTTTCTTACACTTGTCCCGCAGCGGCCGAAGTTCCGGCCGACCCGCTCGAATCGGGAATGCCATATTGACGCCACGTGCCAATGCCTGACCCGCTGGCGTCAGCGATTCATTTTCAATGCTAACTTTGGTGTTTAGGCGGCCCACTAATTGAGGATCTATCTTGGCAGTAAAATCATCGAGCAAGTCACCATTGAGAAATAGATCTTTGCGGAACAGGGAGACATCAAGTGCCTCTATACCAAAACAGCGCTCCCAATTTGCAAGAAAATCCAGGTAATTAAAGTAGTAGTTTTCAGGCTTACAGCGAAGTAAAAATTCGCCAAAAGAGCTCTCGTTACCGGATTTCATTGCCGTTGAATAATATGAAGTACACGTACTCGCCTGGTCTCGCAGATAACAGACGATCTTGAACTCATCAAAATATCCACTGAGCAATTTGTGGACGCTGTCTAGCTCCCCCTCATCTCGCAAACGCGAATGGAAATGTTCACTGGAGATAATAACCGTGTGGATTTTCTTAGGTAGAGAGGAAAGTTCCTTTTCAAAGCTCGCGATAAATTTGCTGCGAAAAGCCTCCCGCTCCTCTGGGGTATTGATACCTTCGTTTCGAAAAAAGTCGTCGAACCGATCGTCGCTGACACAATATGCAGGCAGCGCTCTATTATTGGTTTTACCGGCACTCTGCAGGAAGTGAAAGCCTGAACTCTTCAACCCTTTACGATTTTGATAAAGGAACTTCTGAATCGAGGTGGTACCTGTTTTCTCAGTACCGATGTGAACAATTACTTTCAACTAAAGCGCCCCTATTAGACTCAAGACTGTTTTATTAGTAAATCATCTGACCCCGCTATCATTTCGCAGGAAATCTGATGTAAATTGGCTGTTGTTCTCGCGCCCTTAGCTACTATACATTTAGCGGCCGCTAGAGGATTGTATTATCCCTGTGCTTACAATCTGCGCATATCATATCCATCGGGCGAGTTCTGTCAATTTCACCCCACGTTCTTTGCTAAGGTGCCCCTGCCAGCAGCTACAAGCTAATCGGTCATTTTATCAGGATCGTCGCGGTACCG
This sequence comes from Halioglobus sp., assembly GCA_047611225.1. Lineage (GTDB taxonomy): Bacteria > Pseudomonadota > Gammaproteobacteria > Pseudomonadales > Halieaceae > Marimicrobium. Next base: position 7,326 of record JBLFWP010000085.1, on the reverse strand, counting down.
GTGGGCATCAGCGGCTCAAAACTAGAGACTAATTGCCCGAAATTGGAGCTGGTTCACAGTAGAAGCGCTGGTACTGCCTTCTGCGGCCACCTCCAGTGAGCTTTCGACCCCATGTACCACCAGAAACTAATCCAGATCCTTGAATTGAGTTCACCCTCTGAATTTGTAATACACAAGTAGTAAACTGACTCCAGCAATGTAAAATTCTGGCCCGATACGCATATCCCCAACGATAATCATTTCTCCATTACTTTATTGGCGATGTCCGGGAGCCTCTCTCCGAGCTCGATAATTGGGAAAATCACTACAAAACGCAGGAGCACAGTCGCAATGAAAGACGCCTCAAAAAGCATGGACGATTTGATGAGCGACTAGCTGGAAGCTATCGTGTAGCGAGCGGCAGTGCCCTGTTTATGGAAGTTATGGACACATCCACGGGCTTGGTTTGGATGAGCGCAGCAGCGGTAGAAATGTCTGACTATGAGACCTTGGAAATTGAAGGTCCGCTGAGAAAGGTCGGTTGCGCGCAGGCATCCATGGATAGCGCAGTATTTCAATATTCGCCGGCGGCACACTGAAGCGCATCAAGCTCAGCCAGCCATGGATAGTTGTGCTGCACAGGCCTACGAGCACTTTTTTTTGGTTTGGAGACAGCATGTGCAGTTTCCAGGGGCCCGTGTCACTACCTGATACACTTTGACAAAAACCGGCTTGGAAAGAGACATCGATCATTCCGAGCTGCGACTGTAGTTAGTAGCCCGCCATAATTGATACTATTGGTGCGCAGCCATCTCCGCTTCGGGCAGTACCCTCGCGGATGGAAGCCTACCTGTTTAGAAACCCCTAGAGACTGATATGGAATTCAACGCTGCAGACCTGTTTGAACGTGTTGCCGGACAACTCCCCGAGCGCGAGGCTGTTGTTTGTGGCGAGACACGCGCCACCTACGCACAGCTAGACAGACGAAGTAATCAGGCTGCCCATTATCTGCGATCGCTGGGCGTAACCAAAGGCGATCACGTCGGCATATACGCTTATAATCGCATCGAATGGGTTGAGGCTATGCTCGCTTGCTACAAAATCAGTGCGGTTCCCATCAACGTCAATTATCGGTACGTAGAAGAGGAGCTGTTTTATCTGTTCAATGACGCCGACTTCAAGGCCATTTTTTTTGACGCCGAGTTCGGAGAAGGTCTGGCCCCCCTCAAAGATCGCTTGCCGCTACTACAGCACTACATCGCTTTCGATGAGACCGATACAAGCGTCAGCGAAAGTCTGCAGTCTGTCGAATATGAAAGCGCACTTGATAAGCAAAGTGACGAAGCCCTTTGCGTAGAACGCTCTGGCGATGACATTTATGTTATTTACACCGGCGGCACCACTGGCATGCCCAAAGGCGTTATATGGCGCCAGGAAGACGTTGTTATGGCGCTGGGAGGTGGCATAGATGCCACCACTCAGGAGAAGCACACTAGCCCCGAAGAGCTCACTGAAAAGTGCATGGCGGAAGGCGCCTTCGCCGCTCGCAGTCTTCAACTTGCACCGCTTATGCACGGCGCGGCACAGTGGGGTATGTTACGCGGCTTCTTCGAAGGGCACACAATTATAATTTCTGATCGCCGCAATTTCGACGCGGAGTGGGTCTGGAAGACCGTCTCAACTGAGCAGGCCAACGTAATGCTGATTACCGGCGATGCCATGGCCCGCCCTCTTCTGGATGCACTAGAGAAGAAAGACTACGACCTGTCATCCCTGTTTGTATTGGTAAGCTCTGCCGCTGTTTTCTCTACAGCACTCAAGAGTCGTTACACTCAGAAACTTCCCAATGCCATCATTATGGATAGCGTAGGCTCATCCGAGGGCGGCTACAGCGGTGTGACTGTACATGACGCGACGGCAGAGACCAAAGACGCTGGCGGACCACGCCTGACTTTAGGGCGTGATACGTTGGTATTGGACAGTGAGCACAACATCCTGGCTGATAAGTCCGGAGAGGCTGGATTTCTGGCTCGTGGTGGGAACATCCCACAGGGGTATTACAAGGACCCAGAAAAAACAGCCGCTTCTTTTGTCACCGCAGCGAATGGCAACCGCTATGTCATTCCTGGAGACATGGCTCGCCTGAACGAGGATGGCACCGTCACACTACTGGGAAGAGGCTCGAACTGCATCAACTCCGGTGGGGAGAAAATTTTTCCAGAAGAAGTAGAGGCGGCGATAAAGTCACACCCCAGTGCCTACGACGCGCTGGTCGTTGGCACCCCAGACCAACGCTTTGGCAGTTGCGTCACCGCACTCGTGCAACTTAGAGAAAACTCTGAGACGCCCAGTCTGGAAGATATTCATCAAGCCTGCGCATCGCACATAGGCCGCTATAAGATGCCTAGAAAGGTCTTTTTTGTCGAACAGGTAAAACGTTCACCCAGTGGAAAACCTGATTACCAATGGGCCAAAAAAGAAGCTATGTCGAGAATCTAAATCCGTACATGGGTGCTACTCTTTCTTCAGATCAGCAATGATTCCTTTCCACATCGCATCAGGTGCGCCATAGGGTGCATAAATCGCCAGGCGATCAGCATAGGCACCGTATTTATCTTTTAGTTTGTCTGCGATTTCTTCCGGGCGACCTTTCGTGGTAAATGCCGCCACGAAATCATCGTCAATGTGGGACGCAAGCTCATCCCACTTCCCTTCTTTAGACAGCTTGTTTAGCTCCGGTTGAAGATCACCGTAGCCCACGGCCTCCATAGGCGGTCGATAGGCTGGTGTGGTCGCATAAAAACCCAGCAAATCTTTGATGCTGTTTTCAGCCATCTGTATCGCATCATCGGATTCACCCGTGATCACCATCGCATTCACTTGCAGCAAAAAGTCCTCACGCAACCGGCCGGCCCTGGCAAGGCCACGGTCTACCGCTGGCAGCGCATGGCCTTCCAAAAACGGCAGGCTATTGAATGGATGAACAATAAGGCCATCGGCAACTTCCCCTGCCACCTCCGTCATCTTTGGGCCCAGCGCTCCCAAAAGTATAGGAGGAACGCCATAGGGGTTTGGACCGGGATTAAACATTGGTGTCATCAGGGTATGGCGATAGTACTTCCCTTGAAAATCAAGCCTGGTACCATTCTGCCAACAATCGAAAAATGCCTTAACAGCTAATATGTATTCGCGCATGCGTGCAGCGGGAGGATTAAATTCAATACCGAATCGTTTCTCAATATGCGCTTTGATTTGCGAACCAATACCCAGATAAAAATTACCTTTGGAAAACTTCTGCAAGTCCCAAGCCTGATACGCGATGTGAGATGGGTTGCGGGGGAATGCCACCGCAATACCGGTCATAATATCAATTTCCGGAGCGTGCTCGCTGGCCAACGCCAAGGGCAGAAATGGATCCCAACTTCCTTCCAGAGAATATACGCCGTCATAACCAATATCGCGTAGCCGCTTTGCTTCTTCCGCAGCCGTATCCATGCCTGCATAAAAGGGTCCGTCAATTTTCATCAAAACTCCTGGGGTGTAACGAGTAACTTATTTATTGGATTACATACACCTGCACTTTGTAGCTTCGGCAGGCACCCTAAATTTCTGGCGGCGCAAACGTGGGATTCCGCCGATCTCGTATGTCATTCAGACGTGACTCTGCCGGATAATTCCATGGATCACTAACTGGTGGACACAGATAAAACTGCTCATTCTTAATTCCCTGCAAAACTCGCTCCGCCATAACACGTGGCGGCAGCGAATCTCTGGTTGCATCGGTGATTGCCTGTTCTGCCATCTGCTGCATTTCCGTCACATTTTCCTTCGACAGGCCTGCAGGTCGATTCCGACCGGAGCTGGCAATACTTGTATCAATAAGCTCAGGACACAGACAAGACACTTTTATCTGCGGCCCTGTCATCGCCAGATCATGAAAAAGACACTCACTCAAAGACAGTGCTGCATGCTTTGTCATGTGATAAATACCCGAGAAAGGGAGAGTACACAGCCCCGCCATAGAAGCAGTATTCACCACGTGGCAGTCATCACCTTGCAACAGCATCTGCGGCACGAAATGACGAATACCGTGGATGATTCCCCACTGATTAACCTTCATCAACCACTCGAAATCTTCCTCGGTTTGCTCCCATAGCAGCCCACCGGTCCAAACGCCTGCATTGTTGCAAAGAATTTGAACACTGCCAAAAGTATCTACCGCTGTTTTGCACAACTGTGCCACCGAATTAGAGCTACCAACATCGGTAACCACTCCAATGGCCGCTACTCCCAGTGCCTCGATGGCAGACACGGCACCGAGCAATTTATCCTCCTCTATATCCGCCAACACAACATTCATCTTCTGCTCAGCAAATATCCGCGCCAGAGCTAGACCAATACCACTGGCAGCTCCCGTAACTACGGCTGTTTTGTCAGCAAAATCCTGCATAACCAGCTCCCGTAAGTTGTTCTCAATTTGACCCTGCACAAATACTGCCCTCACCTTGATCCTGACTCATATGGATAGGGGCGCACTAGCTTACACCACCCTCAGAAAAAATACCGAAAGCCTGCAGTCAAAGATCTTCCCGATTCCGGTGCCACATCCCTCAAGAATGAAGTACTGAGCCGGATCTCTTCGTCACCGATATTCTTAAGTTCTACAAAGGCCATAAGCTCCCGGTTGTTGACCGGAATACCATACTCGCCACCCAGGTTCCAACGCGTAGAACTCTCGAAATCCCTCGGGCGGCCCTGATCATCGGCATACTGGACGCGCGTCCATATCTCCAGACGCTGCGCTGACCAAAACAACCGGCTTCCTACACGCCAAGGTGGCAGCCGTGGAATATCGCCGCCTTCATCCATCTGGCCGTGCACAATATCGCCAAAGACCTCGAGGAGAAGTTCTCCTTTTGCCACGGTCGCTAGACTAAATTCGCTGTCCAGCTCTCCGACGTAGAATTTTGCATCATCCTGAACGTAGGCAAACACGGTTACTCCGCCCTGCTCGATCCCTGCATTGCGCAGATTGATGTAGTCAGAAAAAACATTCTATAAGGCGCTGAACTGAACGAAATGGGATCCCTGCGACCAGCGCAGCGACAAATCAGCGTTGGTGGCCCTCTCTGTACCCAGTGTCCCATTGCGCAGCTCAATAGGCTGGGGCGCGGCGTGAACAACCCAATCTGCAGGGCCGTAAGGGCTCAAAATCTACTCGATGTGCAGGTATTTGTGGGAGACCTAAAGCTCATCCCGGCAACGAGGCTCTAAGGGCCGAGAACGACTAAAAGAAACATTACAAACCTATCTGAGCGCCTGACAAATCTGCTGTAGTGCCCTACGATGGTTTTCCTTTGTCCATGCCTTGGCAATTTAAAAATGCAGGTGATGGTCTCTAAAGGTAGAATAGGGTCCCGCTTCGCAGCGGTGACTTATGGGCCATAGCCCAAATTGCTGGAGCATATCGAAATTTGATACATCGGAGTGCCTGGATCGTTGACCTCCACAAATCGGACTAGACCTCCTCTGTCCGCCCTCAATAGATACCTCCAAACAATCACTCAGCAACCGCTGCGTTACAGCTACCTCTACGCTTTTTTATACTGCCTGATTCTTATAGGCGCATACTTTCAGGTTGCGTACATTTTCGAATTCAACCCCGTAGATTATATCTGGAGCGACACAGAGCGGCACTGGTTGCAGGCTACGAGCTCGCTACGAAACGACCCTATGTCGATGATCGACCCGATCATGTATTAACTGTACATCGGCGTATTAGCAAAGCTCTCCCTGCAAAAACCCATGTTGGTTGGCTTCTATACATCACTCCTGTCGCTTATCACACCGTGGATATGGTATCGGTTTTTCCGCGAGTTACTGCAGAGCCGACTAATAGCCACGGGCGGTTGGGTTGCCCTTTCCGACCTCCCTTCGTGGATGGCTATCTACGGCTACTTCATGCAGGAAACACTTCTATTGCCGCTGCTGGGCGCCGCCCTTTACGCAAGCTGGCGATGTAAGCGCAAGCAAGATGTCGCCAGTTTTTTGGTGATGGTACTGCTCTGGACGTTGGCCGGCCTTACCCGAGGAATCACAATACCGCTGGCGGCAGTAGCGTGCACATGGTTATGGGTGGAACAGGACATCAAGATCAAAAAAGCCGTGTATTCGCTCATTGTGTTCGCAGTGATCATAGGCCCGCTCACTTACCGCGCGCAGCAGGCTATGCACATTTTTGCTCCGCACGGCATTGGGCACTTGGTGTCCACCTACAGTCACTCAGGCAAGAAAGCCATCCAGATCAGTTTCGAACGGCAGGCGCACATTGGAATTACTGGCACAGCTCCCCTTCTACTGGCGAAATGCCGCTGGAACCTCTGAGCAATTGGAAAAGTGCGCGCATTGGTACCGCTCGACCATACATAAACATAGATAAGGAAGCGAAGGACCGGAACAACACACTGGCAGCGAACCCCTTAACCGTTGATAACTACTTCTGGCTCACCGGCGAGAACCTGGTGTTCCTGTTCTTTGGCTCTTCCTGGCCCGATAAAAACCTGGAACGAGACCTCGACAGGGTTAATCACTACTCTCGCCTCGTACAGCTATGACACCATTACAAATTTGGGAACATTTGGTCCGGATGGCCGACTGTATCTGAGCGACATGGAGGCAGCTTCACATGAGCAATCCAGGGGTAAGCTGATGACGGATGCGAATTTGGAGCAGCAACCATTGCGCATTCATGGCTGACGCTTCGAACAAGGGATCGCCGTCCATGCAGATTCTCAAACTCGCTACCGTATACCGGGAAACGCTGCCTATTTTCACAGTTTTTACGGCCTCGATGATCGGAGCAAGCGCGGCTTGGTTACCTTCAAGATATTTTTGGATAGCAAAGAATTTTTTAACAGCGGAGAGTTCATTTTCGCTCCAGCAGCAGAGATTTTACTACCGCTGGGCAACGCCACGGAACTAACTCTTATCGTCGACTCACTGGGCAACAAGGATCACCATCACGCTGACTGGGTCGCGGCCAGTTTTATTCGTACCGGTGTGGAGCTACCACTAGTAGAAAACGTGATCGCTGTCGGTGAAAACTAGCTGTTCCGCATTGTGTTTGCTTCAATCGCTATTAGTTTTGAGATATGGTCTCACACAATTCGTGGATACTTACTGAGCTGGAAAAAAACTGGAGAAGTCTATGCCCTACGACAAGCACCTGAAGATAGAAGCCGAAAAGAAATTGCGAGACGCTTCCTGGCCCTGCCACGAGTGCGGCGAAAATATGCCTTTGGAATATGAAGAAAACGATGAAGATGAGGTGGGATACAGCATTATCGG
>JBLFWP010000084.1:0-9837 GCA_047611225.1 Halioglobus sp. | reverse complement strand
CATGGACGCTTAACAGCAAGAACTGTAATATTCGCCCCAAATCCGCCCGTAGCTCAGCTGGATAGAGTGCTGCCCTCCGAAGGCAGAGGTCGCAGATTCGAATTCTGCCGGGCGGGCCATTCAAACAGCGTCCTCGCACTTGGGGAGGTGCTATCCCAATGCCGGGTTAGATTTAGCCAAACAACTGGACTACAAAAAGACTCGATGAAGAAAACTCTCGTCCTTCATATCGGTATGGGTAAAACCGGCACCACCGCGCTGCAGCAGTTTTTCTGGGACAATCGCAAGCCGCTTAAAAAGTCAGGCATTTGTTATCCGGAGTATGGTTCAGTTGCTCGCGCTCACCATTTACTGTCTCCTCACGTCCCGGATTTCATCGACGATTCCTGGAAATTTCTTCCCGTCGAAGACTGGGCGCCCGTTCTAGCCAAGCTGAAACAGCCCACCATTCTACTTTCCTCAGAACTGATAGGCTGGGCAGATGGAACCGCGGTAACAAATTTTTGCGCGGAGGTTTCCAAGTGGTTCGACCTGCGTGTGGTGATTTATCTGCGCCGTCAGGACAACATCATAATGGCAGCCTTCCAACAACAGGTTAAGGCCGGGCAACAAAAGCGCCCCATCGAAAATATCCTCAATCGGCAGATAGTAAAATTCGACTACGAGAGGATTCTCACACCCTGGGAGCAGGCACTCGGCACTGACAAAATTACTGTGCGGCCCTACGAAAAACAGCAATTTTTTGAAGGCGATATCCGCAATGATTTTATGCACCATGTGCTGAACGTACCTGTGGGCAAAGGCTACAATTTCAGTACCGGCAACATAAATCAAAGTCTTTTCGGTACCCTGTCTGTGTACAAATTGATCATCAATAATCTTGTGAATGATGCTAAAAGAAATGCGCGTTTTAACGAGCTGTTGACGCAGTGCACCGAAAATTCAGATCGCGCCATATTTTCAGATCACACTGTTTTATCCGCGCAAAAAAGACTAGAGATAATTGAACGTGCGGAACCGGCGAACTCAGCCATTGCCAACAAGTATCTCAAACGCAGTGATGGAAAATTGTTTCTTGAACCACTGCCAATCGATGCCCACCACGACTCTGGAGCGCTAGACCAGGCAGAAGATTTGCGCACGATCAGCCAGCAACTCATCGCAAAGGACCACTCGTTAATGCAGTGGCTGACTCAGGAAGTACGTGTTTCCTATGAATCCAAGAATGCGCATCGAAGTATGGCTGCACGCATTATGTCGCAGGTACTCCCTCTGGTGCCGGATGGCGAACGGCCTTCAGATACGAGAAGCGAGGCAGATTTTGTGGAAATACCTGCAAATAGAAAGCGCAGGCGGTGGAATTCTCTAGGGAGCAGGAAAACCAAATTTGAGCGCGTATTTCTGCATATCGGCCTTGGCAAGACAGGTACGACATCAATCCAAGGAGCTCTACTGGATGGGGCACAGACACTTGCGGAGAGTTGCGATCTGTTTTTCCCCACAGAGTTTAATCTCTACAGGCCTTTCGATGGGAATCACACTCTGTATATGAGCTCGCTTTTTTCCCAGCATCCAGAAACGTTAAGGGACAACATTCTTAAGGGACTGACCTCACCTGACGCAGCGGCGGCAAACAACCAGAAAATTCAGAAACTATTTGAAAGGCAATTTGAGTCATCAACGCAAACCAGATTACTGATATCTGCCGAGGGGATTGGTCATTTTGACGGTGAGGGTCTGAGGCGGCTCAAGACATGGCTGGACCAAATAGCGGACTCGATCGAGGTAATTGCCTGTTTGCGTCATCCAATGCACGCGGTGTCAGCGGAAATTCAGCAACGCCTAACAATTGGCCGTGGGCTTGAAGATCTTTATCAAAGGCCGCCTTATTATGGATACAAATCTCTTTTGGGAAAGTTGGAAAGAGTATTCAGCAGAGAGTCCATTACCGTCTACGACTATGCACAGGTGTTGCAAAATGAACTGGGCTCGGTTGGCGCCTTTCTTGATCAGATAGGCATTGAGGACGTCTCCTGGGTCAAGCAGAAGAAGAGGCTGAACCAGGCCTATAGCTACGAGGCGGTACTTTTGATCGATGCGCTCAACCGCTTAAGGCCGCTGGTGGTGAACAATGAACGCAACCCCCTTCGAAGCCACGCTGATCTCTATCAATTTATGCAAATTCCAGGCGGAAAATACTCTCCCCCGCCAGAGGTTTACGCCACCTTGAACGAATTGATATCTCCCCACATGGCGTGGCTGGAGGAGAACTATGGCCTCGTACTTGACTCACTAAACGCTGGCGAGTCAGCCGCAAGCACAGTACCACCTAATCTTTCCCGTGAATCCATCGACGCAATAGCCCTGCAATTGTCGGATTACTCCAACCTGATGGCTGCTAAGAAATAGGCGGACGGCCCAGCTCGCACGGCATCAAACCTAATCGTGTTGGCTCTGCAACGGCGTGAATTTCACGTCTGGAACCCCAGTGCTTTATTCGAATCAGGGAGCTGACAACGGAATCACCCATCTATCAATATCTTTACCAATTCTGGCCACAAAAAGTTGCCTCGAATCCTCCGAGAAGCGCCTTTTCACATAAAGACCTCGGCCCAGTTTCATAATTTGACCCTCAAAGTTCGAAATATTGCACCAGTGAATTTCTAGATATCACTGCTGCAGAGCCACCGAAGGGGAAGAATCACCCTGCATAATGCCCAGCCTTATTCTCTCGGCAGAAATACCTGAACCCTCAAGATTAAAGGGCTCTGGCCCCCTTCCCTCCCTCTCTCCCACCACCCGTAATGGTCAACATCCAACGATCACTGCATACAAATAGGCTCAAATAACTCAACACGCCCCAATCCTTCCATTAAATTTTCGACATGTTATGCTTTTGCAACTAACAACTAATGCCTATTAGTTACTAGTTAGTAGTTGTTAGCCTTACAATTGAGGTCAAACCCCCGCGATGAGGTGAGGCTTTGAAGAAAGGAACGTCGAATCCCTGCGGAAACACTGTCGAGGCTCTTTACAACGCCGCCTTGCTGCATCGGCTTAAAGACCTGCAGAGACTGGATTTCCTATCGCGGCACAATTATTGCTTCAACAATTCCTGCAATACAAAGGAATGTAGAAGTGCGATAAAGCGACTAAAAGAGAGACTTGTTATGCCATTGAAAAAACAGCTGTTGAATACTTCACTTCTCGTCCTTGCGCTGTTCGTGCTGGGCGGTTGTGTGCAGACAAAAACTGCCCCTGGCTATGCCAGAGCGGGCGACTACATTGTATTGGGTTTGGGCGGCGTACAGCGTAATGCCAACGGTGAGGCATCACTCAAGTCTAGCGACCTGACCATCACCCTGACCGATGCCAATAACGTAGATCACACTCTCGCGGCACGGTATGTATTCCGATCTTATCTCGATTACAACTCGTGGATGAACGATGTCACCCTGGGTGGCACCGCAACCATTCTCGGCCTTACCGATATGGTGCCCTTCGATGGTGGCTGGTTCGCTGTCACGCCTCTGACTTTCCCCGGCATGTACAGTTCGCCTCTGCCATTGGCTGTTGGCGCCGCGACCGTCTCTGTGACATCGCCCAAGTTAACCAACATCAACAACTCCGTTGAGGGTGACCAAGCCGCTATTCCAATTGAGATCATTGCTGGCACCTCTCCGGACGACAATAACTACCAGCGCCAATTTCTCGGCTATAGCGACAGTCGCAGAAACTTCCTTATAGAACCCGACGACCTCACCGGCATTACTGAAGTGGGTGGAGCCTTCCTTGTCATCACTTACAACGACGACAGTTTTCTCAAGACCGGCGTAGACCCAATGGTAGTGCCTGCTGACCACAACCCCTTTGTCCAGTTGAGCTACAACCATGTCCCTAATGGTGATGGCACGGGCACAATTTACGTCACCTTAATGAACCCCTCGGGTTTCAAAACTGTAGCCACAGCCACGCAGAACTCTTCTCTGCTAGCGAACCTCGCCGTACGGATGATGTACTTCCCCTCTGCGAACGCTGTCGAAGACGTACTTGCCAAAGCGAGTTTTAGCGTTGACACAGTAAACAGCTACTACATCGATTTGAGTGGCGCGGTTCTTTCCGGAGTCTCACCGGTGATGACACACGCGGTTGATTTGTAGGTTGCCTGGTTTAGGCAACGACAAACCATAGTCACGCCATGCAACGAATACCTAAAATAATACTTTCGGTACTTTCTTCGGCTACTGGCCGAATGACGCTGAAATAAAGTAAGAGGAGCCTCCCCGTGAGAGTTCAATCCGTAAATCCATTTGTACTCATTTTTGCAACAGCATGCTTATTGTTCGGCACCGCTGTTCAGGCATTGGAAGAATTCAGTGTCGCATTATCGATTACTGTCTCAGGTGCCACTTCAGGTTCCGGTAGCGGTTCCGGCACTGCCACCCTGGATACAGGTACAGGCGTGCTTACCATGAACCTGAATTCACAGACCTCAACAGGGTTTACCGATACCTCAGTTGTAACTATTGCTACCGTCAACGGCAGCTACTCGCCTGACTCGCTGAGCTCTGTGAGCGGCAACAGCCAACTCATCAGCTGCACTAACAACGGTGGGCTGGTAAACGGCTGTAACAGTATCACTAGCGATTTTGGTACGGATTTCTTAACAGATCCTATCAACTTCGACCTGGCACTCAATGGCCTAACAACCTTTACAGTGACAGACACCAATACCGGGGCAGTAATTACACAAACCTTTACCCTGACTACTGGCGGCACACCACCACCGGGACCACCCGCTACTATAGATCTAACCTCCGGCGGCCCTACCCAGTACATCTTTGATCCGGGTGATGGCTCGTCAGTTACGCTGAACATCACAGCCAACTCTGGAAGTGTGACACAAGGAAGCTCTGGTCTCGGTAACGACACCGGGTTTGCCGATGATGGCGCCATTGATAACTACGCCGTCGGCAGCTCCAAGGAAACGCTCATATTCACCTTCAGTCAGCCTGTTGTTCTCGACGCCGTGCACATGGACTTGTTCGAGCCCATTGCCACCAATGAGAGAGCGGAACTGGTCCTGGATGGCGGAGGCGTTACCACCATCGATGAAAACAATGCGACTCGCACCGGCGGTGACTTGTCGAATTGGGAGTACATCGTTGACGCCGAGGTAACAGTATTTACCCTTGGTTCACCAGCACGCAGTGGCATCATCGGCGATACAACCTTCCGCGCTAACTCACTGGTGGTATCAGCAGTACCGCCGGTGGACAGCGATAACGACGGCTTGTTCGACAATGTTGAAACAAACACCGGGATATTTATCGATGCCAACGATACCGGGTCTGATCCGGGCGATAGTGACACCGATGATGATGGCGTTTCAGATGGCGACGAAGTTGCCGCCGGCACCGACCCCAACGTGTCACAGCGGCCTTGTGACGTTGACCCTGTTGCCGGGCTAACGGCTGGCGACCTGCTGTTAATGCAGCAGCATTTGTCGGGGCTGATAATCTTGTCGACCAATGAGCAGGTGTTCTGTGATATTGACAACGATAGCGACGTTACCCTTTCGGACATGCTGTTGTTGCAACAGGACCTGCTAACGCCATAGTTACGCAAGTCTTGTAACAGCTCTGGCGGGAGCGATAGTCAAAATAAAGGGGGTAACTCCTTTTTTTTGGCCACCCAAAAGCCATTACCCTGTACAATCACGTCTCCACGCGCCCGTAGCTCAGCTGGATAGAGTAACTGGCTTCGAACCAGTTGGTCGGGAGTTCGAATCTCTCCGGGCGCGCCAATTTAAATTCCGCTGAACATTCTCATAGCGAGTGAGCCACAAGCTCCCATTTCAGCAGCATTGTGACCCCACCGCTCATCCAAAAAACGGCATTGCTGTAACGCCCGATTCAATCCTCTACAGCAGCAAACCCAGCACTAAGCCGCTACCGGAAAAAATCCCTTTCTACTCGCACATTTATTGACGACCACTTTCCAAGCGGATGCACCTGGAAGGCAGAGGCTATGCCATGTACTGAATCAGAGCTGGCAACGGCTAGAACATAGAAAGAACTGAACTACTTCATCCAACGGTTATGACACGAAACATGCCGTGCGACCCCCGTACTTGCTACGCGGCATCATCAATTTCATTTTGCGAAAGCAATGATTCCAATTATCCATGTATAAGGTGGGTGAATTCCGCAGGAACTACTCCACAAGCTTGGAATTCCTATGAAGTATATATTTTTGTATATTGCTACACTGTAAGAAGATGTGTTTATACAGTTTCAACGTGCCCTGGCACGGAAGGTACTTAATACTATGACTGAACCCAAATTCAAAGTTGCGGTACTCCCTTTAGTGCTGGGTAGAATGACTTCTGCTTTGCCTTACTTAGCTTTAGGGATGCTTGTTGCTTATCTTAGAAAACATAAAGATGGCGAACTAGCCGAGGCTTACGATATTGATCGTCTGCTTCCGGCAGGCTATGACAACATCCCCCTGAAAACCATCTACCAAAGAGTTGTTAAAACACCGAATCCGATCTGCCTTTTTTCCTCCTATGTGTGGAATCACGAACTGAATATAAAAGCCGCCAGGCACATCAAAAAAATATCGCCGCACAGCTTGATCATTTTTGGTGGCCCTCATGTTCCCAAGTTCACAGGTGACACAGAGGACTTTTTGAAGGAAAACGATTTCATTGATATTGCCGTGCTAGGCGAAGGCGAAGCTGCAATCACTGAGATTCTTGAAACATTCGCCGACAGCCCTAGACAACAAAGAGACCTCACCAAGCTGGACAATATCACGGGGCTTGTTTATCGCAGCGAAAGCGGTTTCAGCAGAACACCAGAGCGAAACAGAATTCGCGATATATGCGAGCTCCCATCTCCGTATCTTACGGGCGAGTTCGAACCTTGGTTCCACGATTTTTCCGGTGCCATTCTGGAAACGAATAGGGGTTGCCCGTACGGCTGCACCTACTGTGATTGGGGCTCGGCCACACTTGCAAAAGTAACAAAGTTTACGCCGCAGCGAGTCATCGCGGAGATGGAATACATCGCCTCGAAAAGATCGGAAGCTATATTCATTGCTGATGCAAACTTCGGCATGCTGGAACAGGATATTGAAATCGCCGAAGCTTTAGTGGAAATCAAAGCTAGAACGGGATACCCACTGCGCCTCTTCACTAACTTCGCCAAAAATGGTGGCCGGCGCTTGATGGAGGTCATCAAAATTTTGCATGAGGGCGGCCTTTTGCCCACCGGGATTATAGCTCTGCAAACGACAGACCCTATCGTGCTGAAAACAATTGCCCGTGACAATATCAAAACCGAAGCCTACGAAAAAATGATGACGTACTTCAACGCCGAAAACATTCCCATGGCTTCGGATTTGATGATCGGCCTTCCAGGGCAAACCGTCGACAGCTTCGCCAATGACCTTCAGTTCTGTTTCGATTGGAAGGTTTCGGCCTCTGCCAACTACACCTCAATGATGCCCAATGCCCCCATGGCGGAACGAAGCTATAGGGAAGAGCATAAAATCGTTTCCGGCGACGACGATATGATTCACTCCACTGCCAGTTTTACAGTGGCCGATATGGATTATATGAAGGCGCTTTTCACCACCTACCAGTTCCACGTGCGCTTTGGCATATTGAAGTACTTCCTCTATTGCCTGCAAATTGAGCACGGGGTTCCTGCAATTACTTTCCTGCGCCGATGGCTAGAATGCGCTATCAATTCTGACCCGGACTACCCAGTCTCTGTTCGAGTACTCAAAGATATTTTTCGCTCAAGCCAGCATCAGGATTGGGCGATGATGGTCTGGAAAGACAACGCTAACTTCCTGTTCGAAAATCCCGAGGCGTTTTACGACGAAGTTTTTCAGCTTGTCGAGCGTGACTTCGATATAAAACTCAGCCCATCGGAAATCAATACTCTCAAACAGGCTCAACAGGCGGTAATGCCTCGCGCTGGCAGGGAATACCCTTACGAAGTTTCTCTGGAGCATGACATCGAAGCCTACATCAATCAGATTAAGACCGTGCCATCTCTAGGAATGCTAGAAGGTGAAGTGAAGCTTTTAGCTGACTGGGATCAAGGTAAGCTCACAGTGACAGCAGACACAAATGTGATCGATTCTACGGCTTTCGAAAACTTGACCTATCACAGTGATCAGTGGGAACTACCTTCGCCTATACGCTTTTATTGATTACTCTTAGAGGATAATCCGGGCCCAGGTGGCGTTTGTTACTTGGGCTTTTTTTGTCCTTTTTTTAACGCGCCAGCTCGTTATACAACTGAAGATACTGCGCACAATCGGGCTCAAGAGAAAAAAGAACCAGGCTCTCTGGGTTTCAAATCCTTAATCACTAACGCGCACTCACTAGCGCCAACTTCACAGGGTTGCGCAGAGTGTAAATCCAACAGATCTGCCCCGCCTCGTTCAGGCGCAGAGTGAATATCATGTCCTGCTCAGTGCCTCCCATCTGTACAAAGGCAGGCCTGCCATTCACCCGGGCCAGCTCTGGCAATGCACCCTTGCCTCTCTCACGGTGTCCCTTACTGGCGATATGGGTCATTACCTGAGCAACCTTGTCGGCGCCCTCCAATGGAATCAGCGCCGCACGCACCACTCCGCCACCGTCAGATACCGCCACAACATCTGGCGCCAATAATTCAAGCACCGCCTGTTTGTCACCGGCCGCTGCAGCGATTACGAACTTGAGCATCATCTCCTCTAGCTGCGCCGGTGAGCTTAAGTACTTGGGAGTCTGATCCTGCACTGCGCGGCCAGCGCGGCTCACCAATTGCCGGCAGGCGTCTTCGCTGCGCTCCAGAACGGCAGCTATGTCAACGTAGTCGGTATCAAACACCTTGCGCAAAAGGAACGCCGCGCGCTCTTCTTCGCTCAGGCGCTCCAGCGCCCACAATAAGGCAAGCTCACAGTTTTGAGCCAGCTCCAATAGTCCTGCGGGGCCATCGGTCTTTTCCACAATGGGTTCCGGTAACCAGGTACCCGTGTAGCTTTCCCGCCGGTTTCGGGCGCTGCGCAATTGGTCAATGGACAACCTGGTCACCACGCTGGTAAGCCAGGCATCCGGCGAACGAATATCATCGTGATCCGTTTTGTTCCAGCGCAGCCAGGCTTCCTGCACGATATCTTCAGCTGCCGCTAATTCTCCCAACATCTGGTAGGCCAATGACAACAGTTGACTGCGCCGCGTCTGAAAATGCGTTGTAGCGGTGTCTATCATGCAGCGGAAGCAGCGGAGTCTTTAACAAGATCTACCTGCACATCATTGATCGTCACCGCCTGACAAGATCGGCCGTGACCAAGACCACGCTTTATCACAGGCCATGCTCGACCCGTAGCAGCAGCGATGGATAGCGATATAACGGACTGCTCGCCAAAGCGCTGTTGCAACTCGTCGCGCAAAGGATCTAGCTCCACACCATCTCTGATCGCAGCCAGCCCGAAGCGGTAGCCAAGGCCTGTATCTCCAGCTAACTCATAATCACCCTGCAATGCCGCTCGCAACGCAGCTGTGTCAGCGCCTTTCTCAATCGCCGCGTTTACGACCAACTGCAAACAAGGGCCGCAATCACCATCACGGGTAGACGCCATAGCCGCACCCGCCCAGACATCTACTGGTACGCCAGCCTGATACTGGCTTAGCAAAGGTAGAAAGCCTAAACGCAGCACGCCTCCTGTCGAGGCCTCTGCCACTTCCAATAGATAGCCTGCGTCGTAGTCATAGCGCTTCTTCATGGCAGCCACGCTCTTGCCAACAAGATACTTGATCATACGCCATGCCCA
>JBLFWP010000083.1:0-10128 GCA_047611225.1 Halioglobus sp. | reverse complement strand
ATTTGCGGTAGGAAAAGAGGGGTGTGGCCATGGGTGCCGCTTGGAAGTGAATAACGCGCGCAGTATAGCACTAACGCGCGTGGGTAACGACGCTTTCAGGAAGTGCGCTGGAAGCTCTTGCGCAGCTTTGGGCTGTGTGTTGCAGGGGGCTGATAATGCCCGTTGAGGCGGCCACCCGCTGCTAGGGGGAGTCTACGGGATCATCTTCCGGTTCATGCCCGGGCTTTGGGAGCCCTGAGCCGCAATTGCGGCAGTAACGCGCGGCCCCATCATGCTCTACGGTGGCGCAATTGGTGCAGTTACGCGATTCCCGGGACTCACGGTTCCAGCGGGCTTGCTGGGATACGGTCAGTTCCGCCGTAATAATGCCAGTGGGAACTGCAATAACGGCGTAGCCAAGCAACATTCCCGTTGCTGCAATGGCCCGCCCCAGCGGAGTAACCGGTACGAGATCGCCGTAGCCCACTGTTGTGATAGTCACTATCGCCCAGTAAATGCTTCTGGGGATGTTGTTGAAGCCGTGTGCTGGGCCCTCCACCACATACATTAGGCAGCCAAAAATCGTAGTAATTATCATCATCATTGAAAAGAATACAAAGATCTTGCGGGTAGAGCGGCGCAGCGCTGCCGCCAGAAAATTGGCCTCCTGCAGCAAGTGCAGCAAGCGCAATACGCGAAAGATACGCAGAATACGTAGCAGGCGAATAATGAGTAGCGGTGCGGTTTGCGGCAGGAGCAGGGATAAGTAGGTCGGTAGTAAAGCGAGCAGGTCAACAATGCCATAAAGGCTGAATAAATAGGCTTTTCGATTGGGTGCGGACCAGACACGCGCAGAGTATTCCACGGTAAACAAAGCGGTAAAAAACCATTCCAGACGAAAGAAAAAAACGCCGTATTTAACGTGAGCACCTGAAATGGAGTCGATCATGATGATAGCGACACTGGCCGTAATCACAAAAATCAATGCGAGATCGAACGACTTACCGGCGGGTGTTTCGGTGCCGAATATTATCTCGTAGAGCTTAATTTGCAGTGGAGATTGCTGCCGCTTTGACATCTGTTCCTGTTCCGGACAATGGCCCCGGCAATAGCCAGGGCGCCTAGCAACCACTATATTGAACAGCTGAGGTTTTGTACAACCTGGCGCAACTATAGAGATACACCACAATGACGACACTTCCTATCTACCAGATAGACGCTTTTGCGGACCGGGCCTTCAACGGCAACCCTGCAGCAGTAATGCCATTGGATAATTGGTTGGCAGATGAGCTTCTTCAAGCGATCGCGATGGAGAACAACCTCTCTGAGACAGCATTTATAGTAGCGGGCGATGAAAATTACGCGCTTCGCTGGTTTACACCAGAAGTCGAAGTCGATTTGTGTGGTCATGCAACGCTGGCGGCGGCCCACGCGTTGTTCGAGCATTTAGGCCATGCTGGCGACGAACTGGTCTTCGATACTCGCAGCGGGGAGCTGCGCGTGTCACGTTCTTCCGCCGGGCTGACTTTGGACTTTCCTGTGATTGATCTCAAGTCACAGGAGGTTGATATGTCTGTCTGCAATGCTCTAGGCGCACCTGCGAATGAGGCGATGGCGCCAGCCAGTAAAGGCGGTGCAGTTCTTTATGTGTATGCGTCTGAAGATGATGTCGCGGGTCTTTCCCCAGACTTTGCCGCGCTGCTTGCCGCCACCGATGTCAGCGTTATCGTCACTGCACCGGGCAACGAAGTGGATTTCGTTTCACGCTTTTTCGGGCCTCAGGTAGGCCTCAATGAAGACCCAGTGACGGGCTCCGCGCATTGTTCGCTAGTGCCTTACTGGGCTGAACGCATGGGGAAAAGCCGGCTGCAGGCAAGACAAATATCCCAGCGCGGTGGCAACCTTGACTGTGAATTGAGGGACGGCCGTGTATTTATGACAGGCACCGCGGTCACCTTTATGCAGGGCACCGTAGAGTTAAGTTTGGCCCGATAAAGAAAACTGTCATGGGGGGATGGTCTAAGGCAATACCGTGACCAGAGCTTACAAATTAGCGACCACATCTACCATAGCTGCCGTTAGCGTAGCGACATCGTCTGTGTTCATTATGAAGGGAGGCATAGCGTAAACCAGCTTGCCAAACGGGCGAACCCAGACACCGCGCTGAACAAACATTGGCTGCACCGATGCCATATCGACAGCTTCTTTTAGTTCAATAACACCAATGGCTCCCAAGGTTCGCACCTCGGCCACATTGGGCAGATCTCGTGCGGCCCCAAGGCCTATGCTCAGTTCGTGTTGCAATCGTTCTACCGTTCGTTGCCATGGTTGGGAGATAAGCAACTTGATGCTCGCCAACGCAGTGGCGCATGCCAAAGGATTAGCCATGAAAGTAGGTCCGTGCATAAAGGCACCGGCTTCGCCTGAACTGATTCCCTCGCTGATGCGATCGTTGCAAAGGGTTGCAGCCAAGGTCATGTAGCCCCCGGTTATTGCTTTTCCCAAGCAAAGAATATCCGGCTCAACTTGTGCGTGTTCAAGTGCAAACAGCTTTCCTGTGCGGCCAAAGCCTGTAGCAATTTCATCGAAGATCAGCAACAAGTCAAAGCGATCACAGAGCTCGCGCAACTTAAGTAGGTATTCAGGCGAGTAAAAACGCATACCACCGGCGCCCTGTACTATCGGTTCAACAATGATTCCCGCTATCTCATGCTGATGCTGGGAGATCAGTGCTGTTATCTCTGCGAGTTCTTCGTCAGGGCAGGGTTCGGAGAAGCCGCAGGTAGGCGAGGGCGCAAACAACTGCTTGGGTAGCGCATCGCCGAAAAGATGGTGCATGCCGGTGTCTGGGTCACACAGTGACATCGCCCCAAAAGTATCGCCGTGGTAACCGTTGCGCAGCGCAACCAGTTTTTGCTTTTTCGGCTGGCCCTGTGCGTGCCAGTACTGCAGCGCCATTTTCAGTGCAATTTCTACTGACACAGAGCCGGAATCGCTAAAAAAAACACGCTTCAGTGACGGTGGTGTGAGCTCTACCAGCAGTTGAGCCAGTTCCACCGCTGGAGGATGCGTAAGTCCGCCGAACATCACATGCGACATTTTTTGTAACTGGGCCTGCACGGCAGCATTTAGCACAGGGTGGTTGTAGCCGTGTATCGCACACCACCAGGAGGCCATTCCGTCGATCAACTGGTCGCCATCAGCCGTTTCAAGGCGCACACCATTGGCAGCCACTATGCCGACGACATCAGGCCCGCCGCTGGCGGCCGCGTAGGGGTGCCAGACGGCTTGCGCATCAGCCGCGCTGAGGGTTTTTGTAGACCAGTCCGTCATAGGGTTTCCAGTAGTTCAAGAACTGTGGGGAGGATAGTTGCGAGCAGTAGTGGCTGTGCTTCTGCCGTTGGATGAAGCCCGTCCTCCTGCATTAGTGCCGGGTCCAGCGCCACGTTCTCTAAGACGAAAGGCGTTAATGCGCACTGATAGTCTTGGGCGACCCGTTTGAAACTGTCCCTGAATCCATCCGTATAGCGAGCGCCATAATTCGGGGGAACCTCCATAGGTATCAGTATGACTTTGGCACCGCTTTTTTGCGCAAGCTCTACCATGCTGGATAAGTTAGCTTGCAGGGTTTTCAAGGGGTAGCCGCGCAATCCATCGTTGGCGCCCAGTTCAAGAATCACGATTCTGGGCTTATTCTTCTCAATAAGGGCGGGCAGTCGGCTCAGGCCTCCAATCGTTGTTTCACCGCTTATGCTGGCATTGATCACCGAGTAGTTTGGGTAGTCGCTGTTTAAATGCGTGCCTAATTGTGCAACCCAGCCCTGTTCCAGAGACATACCATAGGCCGCACTGATACTATCCCCCAGCACGAGAATTCTCTGCTCGGAGGCTAGGGTCTGGCCCGCAAGAAGCAGTAGCAGGACTCCGCCCAGGAAGGGCCGACGTAAGACGAACAACAAGCGCACATAGTGGTAAAGGGCAGCGGGTATGATCAAAGCAGAAAATCTCCAAAAGCGGGTTCCCATGGCGGGCACCGAACTGGAAATACTGAAAGGGATCAGTCTGGAAATCAAGTCCGGTGAATCGGTAGCCATTATAGGCGCATCCGGCTCCGGAAAATCTACCCTTTTAGGACTGCTTGCGGGGCTGGATGAAGCCAGTGGCGGCTCGGTCACTATCAACGATATAAACCTGGGCACATTGGATGAAGACGGTAGGGCGAGCTTTCGAGCCGCTTATATTGGCTTTGTATTCCAATCTTTCCAGCTGTTGCCTGCGCTTACCGCGTTGGAGAATGTCATGTTGCCGCTGGAGTTACAGCGCCAAAATCATGCTATGGAGCAAGCACAGCTCTATCTAAAACGCGTTGGCTTGGATAACCGCACAACACATTACCCCCGGCAATTATCGGGTGGGGAGCAGCAGAGGGTCGCTATCGCCCGCGCTTTCGCCACCAAGCCTTCCATACTGTTTGCCGATGAGCCAACGGGGAACCTCGATACGCAAACCGGTGATCACGTTATTGATTTGCTGTTTGAGCTGAACCAGGAAGAGGGGACCACTCTCGTGTTGGTCACTCATGATCAGGGACTGGCAAGCCGCTGCGAGAGACGAATTCGCCTTGACGGCGGCGCTTTGGTTACGGAGTAGTTAGCAATGGCAATGACGGCTACTAAGATGCTGGCTAGGGACTGGCGCGGCGGCGAACTGGGTGTACTGATCATGGCTCTGGTGCTGGCTGTGGGCGTGGTCGCTGGTATCAGTGCTTTTACTACGCGCCTGCAAAGTGCGCTGGAGCAGGAGAGCCACCGCTTCCTTGCAGCCGACAGCGTGGTTAGCAGCGACACTGTATTGCCAGCAGAATGGCTAGTTGAGGCACAGGAACGTGGTCTGCAGCGTGCTGAAACTTTGTTATTCCCCTCCATGGTCTACGCGGGCGAGGACAGCATGTACCTGGCCTCCGTTAAAGCAGTGACCCCAACATACCCATTGCGAGGTGAACTTACCTACAGCACTGAACCTTTTGGTCAGATACTGCCGGCTGTGGCAGGGCCCAAACCTGGGCAAGTATGGTTGGACTCACGGTTGTTTCCTTTACTGGAAGTATCCGTGGGGGAGGAAATTACGATAGGCGAGGCCAATTTCAAAGTAGTGGCGGCTGCGCGTACGGAGCCCGATCAGGGTGCATCCTTCTACGGCTTCGGTCCGCGAGTACTGATGCACTTCGACGACATACCCGCTACCGGTGTAGTACAGCCTGGCAGCCGGGTTGAATACAGGCAGTTATTTGCGGGTGAAAGCAGCGAGCTGGACACCTTTGCCTCATGGCTGGAACCACAGTTGGAAGACGGTCAGAGACTTATCACTGTCGATGAGGGTCAGCCTGGAATTGGCAATGCGCTTTCCCGGGCCGAGAGTTTCCTGCTATTAGCCGGCAGCCTGGCGGTGGTGCTTGCTGGCGTCGCGGTGGCATTGGCTGCGAGGCGTTTCAGTGAGCGGCACCACGACTATGTAGCAATCCTGAAGAGCCTCGGCTCAACCTCTGGTGCGATCAATCAGCTGTATGGTGGCAGCCTGTTACTGCTTGGCATACTAGCCACGGCACTGGGATGTGCGCTGGGTTGGGCAATACAGGAATTCTTCTTCCAATTGTTTGGCGATCAATTACCGGTGGCGCCTGGGCCTAGTGGAATACGACCCTATGCAATTGGTGCGACTACTTCGCTGGTGTGTTTGTTGTGCTTTGCATGGCCGCCCTTACGTCGACTTGGGCAGGCCAGTCCATTGCGAGTGCTGCGCAAAGATATGCCTTTGGAAGGGCGGCGTTCACTTAACGATTACGCACTCGGCCTTGCAGCAGTTACTTCATTAATGTGGTGGTACAGCGGTGACTGGAAGCTTACGCTGGCGGTTCTGGCGGGCCTGGCTGTAACAATTATTCTGGGACTTTTACTTGCGCTCACCCTGCTTAAGGGAGGCCGTTTAATAGGCATGAGTGCCGGCAGTATCTGGCGACTGGCACTGGCTGGCTTACAGCGAAGAGGAACTGAAAATGCTTTGCAGGTAGTGATTTTTGGCATGGCCATTATGTTGCTGTTAGTTTTACTGCTGGTGCGCACATCTCTAATTGATGAATGGCAGATGCAATTGCCGGAAGATACGCCCAATCATTTTATGGTGAATATATCGCCTGCTGAAGTGCAGGGCATAGAACAAATGCTGCGTGGGCAGGATATCGCCAGTCAGGCTTTTTACCCGATGATTCGCGGGCGAATCATGTCTGTTGCGGGAGACGAATTGCCGAAGACGGACGACCCAGAGCAGAGCCGACGACAGCGTGAGTCTAATTTTACCTGGTCAGATACTCTGCCGTTGGACAACAGCTTGGCCTTCGGCGAGTGGTGGGAAGCAGGCAGCAGTGACTCGGTCGTGTCGGTAGAAGCTGAGTTTGCAGAACGTCTCGGTATCAAGGTGGGAGACACGCTAGGGTTCCTGGTCGGCTCACAACCTCTGGAGGCGCGGGTAACGAGTATTCGAAATCTGGACTGGCAATCAATGCGTCCCAATTTCTTCCTTATTTTTCCGCCAAAATTACTTGCAGCCTTTCCGGCGACATTCATGACCAGCTTCCATCTGGAGCGCGAAGACAAGGTTTTCCTCAATCGCTTTATACGCTCATTCCCAACCGTCACGGTGATAGAGATGGATATCGTGGTGGAGCAAATACGCAGTATCGTGAGCCAGGTCTCCGCGGCAATTGAATTGGTGCTGGGCGTGATTATGGCTGCGGGCGCTCTGGTATTGATTGCGGGTGTGCAGGCGAGTGTGGATAGCCGTATGCAAGAAAGTGCAATATTGCGAGCACTGGGAGCCCGACGCTATCTGATATTGGGTGGCTTAACGATCGAGTTTGCCACATTGGGACTGTTTGCGGGTTTGCTGGCGGTAGTCGGTGCTGAGGTGTCCGTTTTCATTCTACAGTCACAAGTAATGGACATGACGTATTCACCCTCACCATGGGTATGGCCGGTGGGGGTTATTAGTGGAATGGGGCTAATAGGGGGGCTGGGTGTATTCAGCTGCCGCAAGGTTGTATCAACCCCACCCATCGCGGTTTTAAGAGACCTGTAGTGGCGCTTTTAGTGCTGGCTGTAGTAAGTCGTTGAGTAGGATCAGGCTAGATGTGACGGTCGCTCAATACTGATGCCATCGAGAAAAGTCTGCACTCCCAAATCCACCTGACGCTTTAAGTCGATGTAGCGCTCGAACAGGCCAGGCGCGTCTACGCGCAATGTCGCCAACCCGTAAATACTTGACCAGGCGACGTTAGCCAAATAGGCAATGTCGTCAACGCTGCGAAAAATACCGCCGTCCACACCGCTTTGCAAAATGTCCTGCACCAAACCAAAGGTATCCCGGCTCACTTCTCGCAGGGCAGGGTATTTGTCGCTGGGTTGCGCAGCCGGTCCAAACATCAGCTTAAAGAGTTGAGGGTTGTCTGCGGCGTAAGCGACGTAAGTATGGGCAAATGCAAATAGCTGTTCTTTGGGGCAATCACCACTGCTGCGACCGGCTTTCACCAGAGCAGTATGCAGCTCTTTATATCCCCTGGTAGCCATAGCTGCCAACAACTCGCCCTTGTCTGCAAAGTGCCGGTAGGGCGCCGTTTGCGAAACACCAATACCTCTGGCCAGTGCGCGTAGGCTCAGCTCTTCCACGCCAATTTCCTGCAATTGCCCGATGGCAAATTCCAGCAGCTCGGCGCGCAGATTGCCGTGGTGGTAGCTTTTCGAGGTAGCGTTGTCAGTCATGTATTAATCTTATAACAAAAGAAAAGGGGCCGGAGTAGTTCTACTCGGCCCCTTGTGATCGGTTCTGATCAGATTCTAAGGCAGCAGGTGGCTAACAGCGTCGCGTTCTTCAGCTAGTTCCTGCTCGGTGGCCGTCATCTTCGCTTGGCTGAATTCACCGACTTCAACACCCTGCACGATACTCCAGTTACCGTCTGAGCAGCGGCAAGGGAACGAGTAGATAAGCCCTTGGGCAATACCGTAGGACCCGTCAGAGTAAACACCCATGGAAACCCAGTCGTCGCCATCTGTGCCCAGCGCCCATGAGCGCATATGTCCAATTGCAGCATTGGCAGCTGAAGCGGCCGATGAAGCACCACGCGCCTTGATGATAGCGGCGCCGCGCTGTTGCACAACGGGGATGAACTCTTCTTCATACCAGGTTTGGTCCACGAGGCTGATTGCAGCTTCGCCATCAACGCGCGCATTGAACAGATCGGGGTACTGAGTAGCAGAGTGATTTCCCCAGATGGTCATGTTGGTGACATCGTTGACCGTCTTACCGGTTTTCAACGCCATCTGTGTTTTGGCGCGGTTGTGATCCAGGCGAGTCATCGCTGTAAAGTTACGCGGATCAATGGAGGGTGCATTGCGCTGAGTAATCAGTGCATTGGTGTTGGCTGGGTTGCCCACGACCAGCACTTTGATGTCTTTGCTGGCATTGCCGTCAATGGCCTTACCTTGCACCGAGAAGATGGCGGCGTTGGCTTCCAGCAAATCCTTACGCTCCATACCGGGGCCTCGTGGACGTGCGCCTACCAGTAGTGCGTAATCTGTATCTTTAAACCCAACATCGGGCTCATCCGTGCAAACCACGCCGGCTAGCAGTGGGAAGGCACAATCTTCCAGTTCCATCTTGACGCCTTCCAATGCTTCCATTGCGGGCGTGATATCCAGCAATTGCAGTATTATCGGTTGGTCTTCACCCAGCATGGCGCCGGAGGCAATACGAAATAGCAGCGCGTAGCCAATTTGGCCGGCCGCTCCTGTAACAGTCACTCGAACAGCTTGTTTCATCGACGTGTGATCCTTGTGAATAAGATGATTGGTAATTTCGGCCGGACATTGTCGTGGGATTGGAGATAAAAAACAAGCTGAGCGAGCTAGAGGGCAACTGTGCTGGACGCCTGTCACCCCAAACGAGTAAAATGCACGCCAAATCAAGCACTAACGGCCCATATCGTGTCCGAATTGTCCCGCAAAGAGAAAATCGAGTTCAATAAGCTGCATAAGCGCCTGCGGCGCAACGTGGGCAATGCTATCGCCGATTACAAAATGATCGAGGAGGGGGACAAGGTCATGGTGTGCGTGTCTGGCGGGAAGGATAGCTACGGCATGTTGGATATCCTGATTAGCTTGCGTCGGAACGCACCGATAAATTTTGAGCTGGTGGCGGTTAACATGGATCAAAAACAGCCCGGCTTCCCAGAAGAGGTATTACCGGCTTACCTGTCTGAGTTGGACATTCCCTATTTCATCCTGGAAAAAGACACCTATAGCATCGTCAAGGAAGTTGTCCCTGAAGGAAAGACAACCTGCGGCCTGTGCTCGCGCCTGCGACGGGGTAGTCTTTACGGCTTCGCCGAAGATATCGGCGCCACGAAAATTGCGCTGGGTCATCATCGCGATGACATTGTAGAGACCTTGTTCCTCAATATGTTCTTTAACGGCTCGCTAAAGGCTATGCCTCCCAAGCTGCTAAGCGACGACAAACAAAACGTCGTTATTCGCCCCATGGCGTACTGTAAGGAAAAGGATCTCGCTCGCTTTGCTCAATATATGGAGTACCCAATCATCCCCTGTAATCTGTGCGGCTCTCAGGACAATCTCCAGCGAGTGCAGATAAAGCGGATGCTGACCGAGTGGGAGCGAGAGTACCCGGGGCGCTCCGAAAGTATTTTTCGCAGCATACGCAATGTTGCGCCGTCACAATTGGCAGACACAGGTTTGTTTAATTTTGACAATTTGAATATTGAACGGGACCTTGATCTGCATGTGCCGGCTATTTCGGTGGTCAACCTCTAGTGTCATCCAGCCCCCCTGGCGGGCCCCTATTAGCGGCACAATCTCTTTCCCTTGCTCGTGGTGGCCGCCAACTTTTTCAGAATTTGAGCATCGAAGTTCGCGCCGGAGAGTTGTGGCAAATAGAAGGTCCCAACGGTGCCGGAAAAACCAGCCTGATCCGAATTCTGTGTGGTCTCTCGCGCTATGGCTACGAAGGTGAAGTGCAACGATTATCGCCACTTTTGTACATAGGGCATCAGGCAGCGGTGAAAGCCCTTATGAGCCCACGTGAGAA
>JBLFWP010000082.1:0-10234 GCA_047611225.1 Halioglobus sp. | reverse complement strand
CGTACTCCGCAGTTGGTTGATATGTCACTGTGGGAGAAATCCGGTCACGCCGATAAGTTTAGTGATGACATGTTCACGCTTATGTCGGACGACCGCGAGTTCGCGGTGAAGCCAATGAACTGTCCCTGCCATGTGCAGGTTTTTAATCAGGGTCTGAAGTCCTACCGGGATTTGCCGCTGCGTCTTGCGGAATTTGGCTCGTGCCATCGCAACGAACCCTCCGGCTCGCTGCACGGCATTATGCGAGTACGTGGGTTTGTGCAGGACGACGCGCATATCTTTTGCACTGAAGATCAAATTCAGCCAGAGGTATCGACCTTCATAGATTTTCTGCACGCAGTGTATGAGGACTTTGGCTTTAACGAAGTTATATACCGTCTCTCGACTCGCCCCGAAAAACGCGTGGGCACAGAAGAGGATTGGGATAGGGCGGAAAAAGCATTGGCCGACGCGCTGGATGCCCATGAGTTACCCTGGGAAACCTTGCCGGGTGAAGGCGCTTTTTACGGTCCCAAGATTGAATTTTCTCTCAAGGATTGCATCGGCCGCGTCTGGCAGCTGGGTACCATCCAGGTCGATTTTTCGACCCCTGGACGTCTGGATGCGCAGTATGTGGCAGAGGATGGGAGCCGTCAGGTTCCAGTGATGCTACACCGTGCCATACTGGGTTCGTTCGAGCGATTTATCGGAATTTTGATAGAACATTACGAAGGCGTGTTCCCTACTTGGTTGGCCCCAAAACAGGCCGTTGTACTCAATATTACGGACAAACAGTCCGAATATGCCCTAAAAGTTGAAGAATCCTTGAAAAACAAGGGCTTTCGGGTCATTTCGGACTTGAGAAATGAAAAAATCGGCTTTAAAATCCGCGAGCACACAATTTCGAAGGTTCCCTACCTGTTGGTGGTTGGGGATAAAGAAGTAGAATCACAGACTGTGGCCGTGCGTGCCCGTCGTGGTGAGGATCTGGGATCAATGGATCTCGATGCGTTTACCGCGCATCTCACTGACGATGTAGCATTCCGCGGCCGTACTGCATTGGAGAGTTAGCATTAAGAAAGAAACCGGCAAAGGTGCCAGCAAGAAGGCGATAGTTAACGACCAGATCACGGCAGACCCCGTGCGCCTGGTTGGAGCAGAGGGAGAGCAGGTAGGTGTAGTACCCCTCAGTGAAGCACTGGCAGCAGCCGAAGCGGCGAGTATGGATTTAGTGCTCATCGCAGATTCGGACCCAGCAGTTTGCAAAGTCATGGACTACGGCAAGCATGTGTTCGAAGCAAAGAAACAAAAGTCTGCTCAGAAGAAAAAGCAGAAGCGCACACAAGTTAAAGAAATGAAGTTTCGTCCAGGGACGGAGGACGGAGACTATCAGGTAAAACTACGCAACCTGACACGTTTCCTAGAGAACGGCGATAAGGCCAAAGTTACGCTGCGTTTTCGCGGTCGTGAAATGGCTCACCAGGAAATTGGCATGGAGCTACTCAAACGAGTAGAAGCTGATCTGGCCGAGTTGGGTAGTGTCGAGCAATTTCCGAAAATGGAAGGTCGACAGCTCACTATGGTTATTGCACCCAAGAAGAAGAACTAGCGGCCTGTGAATGCCCTATGTCCTTCGTTATTAATGTCTTACGAGACGAACCATCAAATGCGGAGTATTTGATTATGCCTAAAGCAAAAATTCACAGTGGGGCTGCCAAGCGGTTTAAAAAGACTGCCGGCGGATATAAGCGCAAGAGCGCTCACAAGAGTCACATCCTGACTAAGATGACTACTAAGCGTAAGCGTCAGCTGCGCGGTACCTCGTTAGTCCATAAGAGCGATAAAGTTCTTATCGACAACCTGTTGCGTGCCAAGTAACCCATCTAGTTATAAATAAAGGAGAAGACTTATGCCTCGCGTAAAACGTGGTGTGGTGGCGCATCGTCGTCACAAAAAGATTTTGAAGCAGGCCAAGGGCTACTATGGTGCCCGCAGCCGTGTATTTCGAGTTGCCAAGCAAGCTGTTACTAAAGCTGGTCAATATGCATATCGTGATCGTCGTCAGCGCAAGCGTCAGTTTCGCTCGCTGTGGATCACTCGCATCAATGCCCAGTCGCGTGCTAACGGCCTGAGCTACAGCCGCTTGATCAATGGTTTGAAAAAGGCCGAGATCGGCCTGGATCGTCGCGTTCTGGCAGATTTAGCAGTACACGACAAGCCTGCGTTTACAGTGATCGTGGAGCAAGCGAAAGCCGCATTGGCTTAAGCCCACCCCGACCGTTCACGCGGTTCGCTGGCTACACGTAATACTAGAAGGGAAAGGGCTTAGCTCTTTCCCTTCTTTGTTTTGGATTTGTGTAATTTGGTATGAAGTGGTTTTGCCGCACATGCCAAGTGTAGATGTTTTCCTAGACACGCCGTGAACCCATCCATGGGGGCTCGGATGCGACATCCATGTCGCATACGGTCTAGGAAAACATCTACACTTGCCATGCGCTACTACCGCGCTCTGACCCTGCGTCATCCGGAGTGCGGGAATTGACACGAAACCCAAAAAAGAAGCTCAAACTCGAGAAGAAAACTAATGGAAAACCTCGAAGCACTCGCTAATGAAGCGAAAGCAGCAATCACCGCGGCACAAGACAGTGCCACGCTGGAACAATTGCGCGTTGATTATCTGGGCAAGAAAGGCCAGCTCACCAGTTTGTTGAAAGGCTTGGGTAAGTTGTCTGCCGAAGAGCGGCCAAAGGCGGGCGCCTTGATCAACGTAGTGAAGCAAGAGCTGCAGGATTTAATCGGCGAGCGTAAGGCTTCTTTGGAGTCAGCCGCCATTGCCGAGCAGTTGCAGGCCGAGAGCATCGATGTGACGTTGTCGGGCCGTGGGCAGTCTACCGGCGGCATTCATCCGGTAACGCGCACTATCGAACGCATTGAAGACTTCTTTGCGTCCATTGGCTTCGAAGTTGTAGAGGGTCCTGAGATTGAGGACGACTATCACAATTTCGAGGCGCTCAATATTCCAGCGCACCATCCCGCTCGTGCCATGCACGACACTTTTTATGTGGATGAGACGACTGTTCTGCGAACTCATACATCGCCAGTGCAGGTGAGGGTGATGGAGACTGAGAAGCCGCCGTTGCGAATTATATGCCCCGGCCGTGTCTACCGCTGTGATTCTGATTTAACACACACGCCGATGTTTCATCAGGTGGAGGGTTTGTTGATTGATGAGCACTCTAGCTTTGCAGATCTAAAAGGAGTGGTAGAAGAATTCCTGAGAGTGTTTTTCGAAAAAGAACTACAGGTTCGTTTTCGTCCCTCGTATTTTCCATTCACTGAGCCTTCGGCAGAAGTGGATATTCAGTGTGTGAATTGCGGTGGGGAAGGTTGCCGCGTGTGCAGCCAAACTGGCTGGTTAGAAGTAATGGGCTGCGGCATGGTGCATCCTAAAGTATTTGAATATTCGAATATCGATACAGAAAAATATGCAGGCTTTGCTTTTGGTATGGGGGTAGAGCGCTTAGCAATGTTGCGATATGGGGTGAATGACTTGCGGCTGTTTTTCGATAATGATTTGCGTTTCCTCGAGCAATTCTAGCCAACCACGGAGAGTAAGAAAGTGAAAATAAGTGAACAGTGGTTGCGCGAGTGGGTAAACCCTACGATAAGCACCGAGGATCTCGCCCATCAGATGACCATGGCGGGATTGGAGATTGAAGCTATCGAACCTGTCGCAGGCGCGTTTTCTGGCGTCGTTGTAGCTGAGATTGTTAGTGCCGAGCAGCACCCGGATGCAGACAAGCTGCGCGTGTGTCAGGTGAATACTGGCTCGGAAATAGTGCAGATAGTATGTGGAGCTCCGAATGCGCGGGTGGGCCTTAGGGCGCCGCTGGCGAAGGTAGGGGGCGTGCTGCCAGGCGATTTCGAAATCAAACAAGCGAAACTTCGTGGCGTTGAATCCGTGGGCATGCTCTGTGCAGAGAAAGAGCTGGGCTTGTCGGAGGAGAACGACGGCCTAATGGAGTTGCCAGCGGACGCACCGGTGGGTTCTGATCTACGCGACTATTTGCAGCTGGACGACCAGATGCTGGAAATAGGGCTTACACCCAATCGTGCCGATTGCCTTGGCCTTTGTGGCATTGCGCGCGAAGTTGGTCTGTTGAATGAAATGACAGCGACGCCACTTGAATATTCTAAAGTGAATGTAGCTTTGGACGATGTTTTATCAGTGCAACTGCAGGCAGCAGATCGTTGCCCCCGCTATATTGGCCGAGTCATTAAGGGCATTGATGTGTCGCGCCCCAGTCCTCTGTGGATGCGGGAGAAACTACGACGTAGCGGTTTGCGTTCAATCGATGCAGTCGTTGATGTCACCAACTATATCTTGATGGAGCTTGGTCAGCCTATGCACGCCTTCGATGGCGACAAGCTGCAAGGCGGCATTACGGTGCGCAATGCAAGCGAAGGAGAGGCTCTGGAGCTGTTAAACGGGCAGTCTGTTGAGTTCAACGTGGACACACTGATAATTGCGGATGACCATGGTCCTGTCGCGATGGCAGGCATCATGGGAGGGCAGCCTACTGCTGTGGGAGAGGGCACAACGAATGTGTTCCTGGAAGCGGCCTTTTTTACGCCAGTGCTGCTGGCTGGCAAAGCGCGTTCTTATGGTTTGCATACGGATTCCTCTCATCGCTTTGAACGCGGTGTCGATTTTACTGGGCAGGTTGAAGCGATGGAGCGAGCAACACAGTTGCTGCTCGATGTTGTTGGAGGCGAGGCTGGCCCAATTATAGAAGCGGTTTCTGAAAACGATTTGCCGGTACTAGCCGATGTGACGTTGCGCTCGACGCGTATTGAAAAAATGTTGGGATTTAAACTTCAGGGTGCGGAAGTAGAACGTATCTTGTCTGGCCTCGGGCTGGGCGTGACAGCTATCGATGGCGGCTGGGTGTGTACTGTGCCCAGTTGGCGTTTTGATATCAGCATAGAGGCAGACTTACTGGAAGAGTTAGCCCGAGTCTATGGCTACAACAACTTGCCGGTGTCGCATATTCATGCGGACTTGGTGATACCCGCAAAAGTTGAGACCAAACTATCGCCACGATATTTGCGTCGTCATCTCAGTGCGCGTGGTTACCAGGAGGCAATCACTTATAGTTTTGTTGATCCTAAACTGCAGCGGATATTTGATCCCGAGCTGACGCCTGTTGCGCTGGCCAATCCTATCTCTGCTGATATGGCGGTAATGCGCACGAGTTTGTTGCCAGGCCTGGTAGGTGCAGTGTTGCGCAATACGAATCGGCAGCAGTCGCGAGTGCGCATGTTTGAAACTGGTTTGCGCTTCGTGCCAAGCGATGATGGTTTGCTGCAGGTGCCTACGCTGGCAATGGTGATTACGGGAACACGTTACGATAAGTCGTGGGCGGTAGACTCTAACACTACAGATTTTTACGATCTTAAAGGCGATTTGGAAAGCCTGCTCGAGCTCACAGGTAATCCCAGTGCATTTGAATTTACTGCGGCTGAGCGTCCAGCATTGCATCCAGGGCAGACTGCGGCGGTTACCCGAAAGGGTCATACAGTTGGCCACATCGGTTGCATTCATCCTACCGCTGCATCCGAACTTGGACTCTCTGGGCCACTCTATTTGTGCGAAATTGACCTTGAAGTTGTTTTGGATG
Source organism: Halioglobus sp. (assembly GCA_047611225.1). Classification (GTDB taxonomy): domain Bacteria; phylum Pseudomonadota; class Gammaproteobacteria; order Pseudomonadales; family Halieaceae; genus Marimicrobium. The sequence goes on along the minus strand of JBLFWP010000082.1, from coordinate 4,574 downwards.
GGCAGCTTCCGGCATTCGAAGAGTTATCCAAATTTCCGGAAATTCGTAGAGATATCGCCGTAATTGTCGACAAATCTGTAGCTTCTGCTAAATTAATGAGTGATGTACGAGAGAGGGCAGGGACTTACCTCACGGAGTTAAGGCTTTTTGATGTGTATACCGGCAAAGGCATTGATCCTAAAAGAAAAAGCCTCGCGCTTGGTTTGACTTTCCGTGATCAATCGCGCACTCTTGGAGATGAAGACGTGAATCCCGTAGTAGCTCAAGTCATTGATCTATTAGAAAAAAATTATAATGCAGAGCTCAGAGACTAGGTAAAATCGTAACATGACTGCCCTGACAAAATCTGAAATGGCTGAACGCCTGTTTGAAGAGCTTGGGCTCAACAAACGCGAAGCCAAAGAGATTGTGGAGCTCTTCTTTGAAGAGATCCGTGGATGCCTGGAGAACAACGAACAGGTGAAGTTATCCGGCTTCGGAAACTTTGACTTGCGCGACAAGAGCCAACGTCCCGGTCGAAACCCTAAAACAGGCGAAGAGATTCCTATCTCCGCCCGCAGAGTTGTTACATTCCGGCCTGGTCAAAAGCTAAAAGCCCGAGTAGAAGAATATGCTGGAACCGACCCACAACAATGAATTGCCCGCTATCCCGGGGAAGCGCTATTTCACGATAGGTGAAGTTAGCGAACTCTGCGCAGTAAAGCCTCACGTACTGCGCTACTGGGAACAAGAATTTCCTCAGCTTAAACCAGTTAAACGCCGCGGTAATCGCCGCTACTATCAGCGCGATGACGTATTAACAATTCGTCAGATTCGCGGGCTTCTTTATGATCAGGGTTATACCATTGGTGGCGCGCGTCAGCGCATGACCGACGAAGATGGTGATGGTATCTCAGTAGAGATGCAGGCGATCATTAAAGAGACTATTGAGGAGTTGGAAGACGTCCTCAAGGTACTGGCCCCCTCCAAATAGCCTTTGTATCCAAAGCGGTATTGAGTATAATGCCGCCCTCGCTGAACTTGCTTCAAGTTACTAAATATTCCTTTAAGTTCGCGTACTCTCGGGGCGTAGCGCAGCCTGGTAGCGCACTTCACTGGGGGTGAAGTGGTCGCAGGTTCAAATCCTGCCGTCCCGACCAATTTCATAAAAAAGGCCACCCAAAGGGTGGCCTTTTTTATGAAACCGGCGGAACTCCGGGCGTGTTCGTTAGCGAGCTGCAGGCGAGCGAACCCAATAGACAGTTATCAGCGTAACTAGACTCCGCCTTCTCAATCCCGCCCGAGTACAGAGCCACTCTGACGTCAGTCTGATTCCACGGGTCTTAACGCAGAATACCGGGGCTGGTCGATAAACAATTGCCCGGCTACAGTTTGTCGCAAGTGCTCTGTGAGTCCAGGTGTGTCTAAGGGCAAGCCATCTCTGAGACGATTTACCAACTCCCATCGCAGCGCATCAAGTTCGCCATCACGCTCTAGCAGGGCTTCCAGCCTCCCTTTTTCTGCAGACTGTAGCTCGGGCCCATACTGCAGTTCGCGCTGGGCCATGCGTAAGGAGTTAGCCGCAACCTTCGCCAAGAAGTGATTCAGTGGGTCGAGCTGCTCGGCGATGTCTTCCTTGAGGAACTTCGCTACGCCCTCCAACAGTTCCGCCGGCATGGGCAGTTGGGTTCCCTTGTCCAGAGGCTGATCGGCCGTTGGTAATTCAAAAGCTCCCGGGATGATCAAATTTACGCAGTCCATTTGTGCTTCAGACGAGCGCCGTCCAATCACTGGGCGTTCCAGGCTGGGTGTGTCTCCGGCGCGCCAGGCATTGGCCATTTGCAGTGTGGCCATGGCCCACCAAAACGATCCAAAGACCTGCCAAAAAGCGACGTCATCTTTGCTGACCTCAAAGGAGGAAGTTTCTGCGTAACCCGCAAGAAGATCATCGATCTCGCCAAAGCCACCCACCGCAAGAGAGCTGTTCCCAAACCGCCATGAGTTTACGCACAGCCAACCCAGATCGCGCACCGGGTCTCCTATGTGTGCGAGCTCCCAGTCAAGTACTGCATTAATGCCCTCGGGTGTCACCATTAAATTACCGTTACGAAAATCGCCGTGCACTAGCGTTATACGTGATTCGGTGGGTAGGTTGTCATTCAGCCAGCGCCAGGCGTAATCGATCATCGGCACCGGAATATTACAATCACGATAGTGGGCCCAGGTCTCGTGGACCAGCTGTGCAGGTTCTACAGTGGGCAGTCTTTCTTTGAGGTCTGTCGCTTGCCATTCGAGGCTGTGAATGCGCCCCAAAATTTCGCCACACTCTCTGGCCAGCTTGGGGCGAACCGCGGCCAGTTCCTCTGCGCGATTTATTCGCTGGCCCATAGTCTCCCCGTCTAGCCACTGCATAATGAAGCCTGTGCCCAGAGAGTCTTCCGGTTGAAGTACGTAAACAACTTCTGGCCCGGGGATATCAGCTGCGCTGGCAACTTGGAATAGCCTTGCCTCAGTAGCGAGGGTAATGGTCCCTACGCTTGAGGGTGATTCCGCAGTGGGTTGGGCTCGCCGCAGCGCCAGACGTCGTTCGCCATTGGCGGTATTTAGCGTGATGCAGTAGGTTTCCTGGCTCGCGCCCGCACTGAGTTGCTGGCAGGAGGTCAGTGACTGAAAGTCATTCAGTTCTTTTGCCAGGACAGCCTCTAACGCGCGATCGAATTCTTCCGCCACGATGCTAGCTCACACCCTTTGGTTTTTGTTGTTTCATAAAGCCAAAGAGGTATCCGGCCACTCTACGCATTTGAATCTCGTCAGCGCCCTCGGTAATGCGATAACGGCGGTGGTGTCTGTAGATGTGCTCAAAGGGCATGTATCGTGAGTAACCCATGCCTCCGCATACTTGCATGGCAGTATCGGCGGCTTCACAGCACAAGCGGTTGGCTTGGTAGTTACACATTGAGACTTTATCGGAAACGGAGAAGGCACCGTCACGATCCATTAACCAAGCGGTCTTATGAATTAGGGCTTGCAGCATTTCAGCGCGGGTGTGCAGCTCAACCAGTGGAAACTGAATGCCCTGGTTGGTCGCCAGGCTTTTCCCGAAGGGCGTGCGCGCCTTAGCGTACTTCACTGCTTCATCGATACAATGTCTGGCCGCTCCCAAACTGGACGCTGCTTGACGAATGCGGTTTTCGTTGAAAAAGTGTTGTACAACCGCGAGACCGCGGCCCTCGCCACCAAAGATGGTGCTATCGGGAACGCGTACCTCGGTGAAGCTGACGTGAGCATGGTCGGTGGGCATGTTGAATGTCCATAGATACTCCTCGATCTTTACACCGGGTGCATCCATGGGTACGAGGAAAGCGGTTATTCCAAGAGCGTCTCCCGGTTTGCCTGAGGTGCGCGCCATTACCATGTCAGCGGCGGCCACATGCACGCCAGTATTCCAGGTTTTCTCGCCATTAATCACCCACTCATTGCCGTCTCTCACTGCAGCAGTTTCCATGTAGGTCGCATCCGATCCATGCTTCGGTTCGGTGATGCCGAAGGCAAAGCCTTTGCTGGCCGTTTTGGCGCCCTCCAGCCAATGGGCCTTTTGCTCCTCGGTTCCATACTCGAGCATCAGTAGAAGGCCTATGTTGTTGCCCACCACAGAGTGTTCATTTTGTAGGTCATTGTGCAGGCCCAGTCCTTTTGCTGCGAGGTGCTCCCGAATGATCGCCATGCCGAGATTGTTGCCATCGCGCCCGCCGTGCTCCGCCGGAAAAGGATAGCTGAAGATGCCAGCCTCAATGGCCAGTTGCTTAGCTTGATGTAAAAGTGCTTCCCACTCTTCATTGGGTAGACCTTGTCGGTCCCAGTCGGTGCGCGCATCTTCACGGCGGTGGTCGAAGAAACGAATGTTGTCGTCCTTCTGTTCGAGAGGTTTAATTTTGTCTTCGATGAATTGATCTACCTCCTCGAGAAAGGCAGCGATGTCCTCTGGAATTTCAAAATCCATATGATGTTCTCCTTAGTGACTTTGTATCATTCCAATGCGATGGCGGGTCGGAACTTACGGAGTCTGAATGTTTAGTCGACACGAGATTATATAGGCAAGTACGAGGGCGTGTAATCCGAGGAATATCCACGGTACGTCTAAATTCAATTGGGAAAAGGTTACTAGAGCGTCATATCGTTTAGGAGCGCAACGACGAACCATTCTAGCCATTCCCTCGTCCGGAGATACACGAGGGGCAGTTTAAGGTGGGTCCGAGGGTAGCTTTACCCCTCATAATTGTCAGTTTTCTTTACAGTTGGTACTGCAGAAAGCTTGTAAGCCCTTGATTCTATTGAAGTGGGCTGGTTCTTGCGTGCTATTTTCTTACTGGCACTCAAACCCTATTTGAGAATTGAGAAATGAACTTACTCAAAATAAGTAACACCGCTAGACTCGCCCTGCTGATCATTGGTTTGAGTGCTGCATTATCTGCGTCTGCCATCCTGATTTTTTTTGAGGCTACCATTGATGGCGATCAGGCCAATGCTGGTGCTGGCACGGGTGGTACTGCAACCATTGTTTTCGAAGACAGTACCAACCAGTTTTCCTGGGACAT
>JBLFWP010000081.1:0-10874 GCA_047611225.1 Halioglobus sp. | reverse complement strand
ATCGAGAGCTATGCTTCACCTTCAATCCCCACCGACCTGTCCCCTAGTACAATAATCGTTGATCACCTTGAGTCGCTGTGACTATGACGGGGCTGGCAAGGCAATGAGAGAATCGTTGCATGAAAATTGACAGGTCCAATCCAAAACATTGGGCACTACTTTGTCTGCAGGGGCTCTACACGCTGCTAGCAGTTGTCCTGCGCGTAGTAACGCCCAAGCCATCCAAGCCCATCATCATTCTTTATGGCCATCAATTATCGGGAAATCTGAAGGCGATTTATGCGGCATGGCTGAAGGACCGACAAGACGAATTCGACTTTTACTTCATGTCTCTGGACCCAGTCTATAGTAGAACTCTTACTGAGCAGGGAGTTCGCGTACTTCGGTGTGCAAGCCTTTTAGACATGCTTATGCTCACCAAATGCAGCGTCATGATTACCGATCATTCCCTGCACCTGATGACACCATTGGTACGCTGTACAGACATATGCTTCGTAGATGTTTGGCATGGCATCCCGTTCAAGGGTTTTATCCCCAGCGAATTTCAACTGCAGCATACCTATGATGAAGTGTGGGTGAGCTCTTCACTACTCAAGTCCCTTTATGAGGACAAGTTCCATTTTCCCCCCGACACCGTTCACGTCACAGGCTATGCCAGAACCGATAATTTATTCCAACAATCTCCGCCAGATGGCAATTTTCGGGAGATAACAGGCATTCCTGCGAACCAGGGTATCGTGCTTTACGCACCTACCTGGCAACAAGATGATAGCGGTAGAGAACTCTTTCCATTTGGTGAATCGCAAAGCACATTCATTCAGAGCCTGAGCGAAGTATGCAGCCAACATCAAGCGCATCTCGTGGTGCGCAGCCACTTGAATGCCGAAATTGAGCCGCAGGGTTTTTCTAACGTCCATTATTGCTCGATGAAAGACTTCCCCGACACAGAAGATCTCTTGTTGCAGGTGGATGTTCTAATCTGCGATTGGTCCTCTATCAGCTTTGACTATCTGGCGCTCGTGCGGCCGACGCTTTTCCTAGATGTAAATCCACCCTTCAAGCACGGGTTCTCGTTAGGCAGTGAATATCGGTTTGGCAGTATCATTGGAGACATGCACCTTCTTCGCAGCACGCTGGGCGATACCCTTGAAGACTCTACCGCATTTATCTCTCAACACAGTGAGAGCTACAAACGTGTGACTGACGCAGTATATGGGACGGGGACGCACGGAAAAGCCGCCAAGCAACAACTGGATCGACTCGCTCGATTGACGGGAAATTAATTTTTAAACTCTAGCTAAAGCTCTATTTGAAACTCTAGAGAGCAGCATTCAAAGCCGGATTTTTTCGATAACTTCTGTGGTAGATACCGCTGGTGTTCGCTCCAGGTACAGCACCTCGCAGTGCGTTGAAAACTGGTCGAACTTGCCACGCCAATCGTCACCCATTACAAGAATGTCAGCCTTGTAGTCAATAACATACCGCTCCTTCAATTCGAGGGACTCTTCGAAAAAAGCGCCATCGACGCAACGTAATGCGCGGACAATCTCCATTCGCTCATCCTGACTGTATACCGGGGGGCGCCCTTTCTTACTGATATTGAGCTCATCTGTAGAAACACCGACGATCAAGTACTCTCCTAGATCTCTGGCACGCTCTAGCAGACGTAGGTGACCGACATGAAACACATCGAAAGTACCGAAGGTCAGAACAGTACGGCCGTTTTCCGGGTTACTCACTATGATTCGCCTTTTTTTCCACGTTCATGTCCTTTCCAACTCTTTCTCATTTTGTGATTCGCTCAGTACTGCTGAAAGGCCAAGTAACTTGAGATATTTATCGGTAGCCCTACTCGCTGAAAACTATAATGGGCGCCTTCAGCTCTGACGGCTCTCGCCAAATTATTTTATGAGCGTCTTCCAATGGCCTCAGCCATCGCGGTCACTTCTCCGCCGGGAACCCATTGTCCATAGCGGCCATTGTCGCGGACAATAGACAATCATAGCGGTATTTGAATATATAAATCCATAACGACAGATACACCGTATCGGATCAACGATGGGAGTGCTGAAAAAAAGGCGAACACAAATAAGTCGAGTTAGGCTTCAAGTTATATCAACCTGGAGACTGAAAAATATAGGCTGTTTACTCAGAAATCAGTCTTCGAAATGCATATGACGCCTATAGTTCGCCAAGCCAGGGACCATGCTTTCACAGGAGCATGTCCCTACCGAGACAAGGGTATCCATGACCGTATGCATCTGCGGTTATTCACCAAAACTATTGCCGGCGCCCGCCCCTCGAAAATCATGAACTATATGAGCTTTTGATCGGTAGACGCCGAAAACCACAAATATCACAGCACCTTGCCCCGATACAATCTTGCTATACTCACAACTCAGCAACGTTAGAAAAGTAGACATCTATGCCACCCAAGGCCAAAAAAAATGACGACAGCATCAAGAACTTTGAGGCTTCAACCAAACGATTAGAATCGATCATCGATACCCTGGAGGCAGACGGCCTCAGTCTTGAGCAGGCCCTTAAGGCGTTCGAGGAGGGCATAAAACTCAGCCGATCAGCACAACAGGCACTGGAACAGGCCGAGCAACAGGTGACACTGCTAATGGAAGAGAGCGGCGAGATCGTCGAGCAGGACATCAGCGTGGACGAGGAAGAGGAAGAGGGGTGAGCGAAACTTCATTCGAGGGGTTCCTTGAAGAAACCCGACGTCTCGTAAAACAAGATTTATCCACACTAACGGCCCAGGACAATCAGGCTCCTGAGAGTCCGCTAGCGGCCTTGGCAGAAGCCTCCAATTACAGCATCAACAATGGTGGCAAGCGGATAAGACCCATTCTGGTGTACGCCGCTGCGCAGTCGGTTTCAAGCAAGAATGTTTCTTCTTCTCCCGACGCTAAGGCACTAAGCAGCTGCGCCTGCGCGATGGAACTCATCCACTCTTACTCCCTGATCCATGACGACTTACCTGCCATGGATGACGATGATTTAAGGCGAGGGCAGCCTAGCTTACATAAGGCTTATGGTGAGGCGACTGCCATTTTAGTGGGCGACGGTTTGCAGGCACAGGCCTTTGAGTTACTGGTTGATGCACCCTCGCTAAGCGCTGAGCAAAAAGTCGCAATGGTGAAGACCCTCACCGCTGCAGCGGGTCCCCGGGGTATGGTTGGGGGTCAGTTCATCGATATTCAGGCCACAGACCGAGATCTGAATCTACAGGACTTGCAAGCGATGCACTCCCTCAAAACTGGCGCGCTAATCCGTGCAGCCCTATCGCTGGGCGGGATCGCTGCAAACGCCACCACACAGCAACTGGCTGATCTGGATCAGTACGGCAGGCATATAGGCTTAGCGTTCCAGGTGGTGGACGACATCCTCGACGTTGAGGGAGACACTAAGACGCTGGGTAAAACACAGGGCAAAGATACGGACGCCAACAAGCCAACCTACGTCAAACTGCTGGGCGTTGAGGGCGCCAGAGCTGAGGCGCACCGTTTATTGGAGGCTGCTCTTATAGCTCTGAATGACTTTGGGGAAGCTGCGAACCATTTAAGGGACTTGGCCCGATATATTGTAGCGCGCGATCGCTGAGCTACTTCTCATCCTCAAATAGATGTCCCAACTTACCCGCCTTGGTCTGCAGATACTTTTCATTGTGCGGGTTGCTGTCGGTATGAAGCGGTAGCCTCTCGGCCACTATCACGCCCATATCTTCTAGCGCTGCTACCTTACGCGGATTATTCGTCATCAAACGCACTGACCCGATACCCATGTGATCTATCATGGGCTTTAAAATATTGTAATCGCGCATATCAGCGCCGAAGCCCAACTGCTCATTAGCCTCAACTGTATCGGCTCCTTCATCCTGTAGCTTGTAGGCTCTGATCTTATTCAAAAGCCCAATTCCGCGACCTTCCTGGCGCAGGTAAAACACAGCTCCCCTACCCTCTTTCGCTATAGCTTGCATGGCTGCTTGCAGCTGGTTGCCGCAATCGCAACGCATACTGAACAGAGCATCACCGGTGAGGCATTCAGAGTGCACCCGGGTCAGAAGCGGCTCAACACTCGTCACATCTCCCATGGTGAGAACTACATGTTCCTTGCCGTTCTCGCCTTCCTCAAACCCGTGCATCTGAAAGTCTCCCCAGAGAGTGGGAAGGAGGGAAGTTTCTATATGCTGTACCGACACGCAGGCTATCCGTTGAAAAAAAGGTCGGCCATTCTACCAGTTTAAGTACCCAAGGGGCGAGACTTGCCTAGGGCGTTCTGGACAGGGAAAGCACGCCTCTATGCTCTTCCAATTTCACGTGCCGAAGGAAGCTCATACCCAGCAGTACTGTGCGAGGGTAGTCGCCTTTGACCACTAGAGCCGGCACATTGTTGACCTGAATACCACCCACGTTGACCGAGGAAAGTGTGACCGAATAGGCTGGAGCTACGCCGCTCGCTGTCTCTACAGCAGTGCGAGTGCCTCCCTTGTAGCTAACCCCCAACTTATCCGCCCTTGAGCTGCTCATAGCCACTACATTTGCGCCAGTATCGACCAGCACCAGCACCTGGACCCCATCTATCATTGCGGAGGTCTGGTACTGCTGCTGAGCGTCTTTGGGAATAGTGACTACCTGCTCTTTGGGTTCCTCGTAGTCTGAGCCTATATGCCGGGAGAGCCCCAGTACCTGTTTCTTTCCGCCCACTTGAATTGTGGCAGATTCCGCCTCTGCCGAGACCAGCGTTACTCCGTGGTGAGTTTGACCCACCCGTAGCATTTTTCTCTCGCCATCTATCTTAAGAACGGCAGTATCTGTGAACAGCGCTTCAATCTGTACATGCGGCCCACCGGCAAACGCGATACTGACTGCCATGGCCCCTGCCAGAGCTAACAAACCTGAGACGATTCTTGTATTCATCCTAGCCCCACGCCTCATTAAAGTACCCACAGCGCTATATGCAGCGTCAGGCAGGCCATCGCGCCAGCCAGCATGTCATCAACCATAATACCGAGACCGCCGCCTACACGCTTATCCAATACGCTCACCGGCCATGGCTTGAGAATGTCGAATACCCTGAAGACAAGGAAACCGGCAATCACCCAAACCCAATCTGCAGGCACTGCCCACATGGTAATCCAGTAACCGACAAACTCATCCCAGACGATGCCCGGGTGATCATGCGTATCGAGCTGCCGGCTGGCGATGCCACATATCCAGATTCCAAAGATACTCGCGACAATGACGACGAGTGTGTAATACAGGAGACTGAGTTCGGCTATGGCAAAGTACAGTGGAATGGCAACCACCGTTCCAGCAGTACCCGGCGCTTTTGGTGCCAGGCCGCTGCCAAATCCAAAGGCAAGGAACTGTGCAGGATTGCGCAGCAGCCCGAGGGCCCCGGGGATTACTGGCTGACTATTTTGTGAAGAGGCCATCTAGGCTACCCAATGAACTATCACGCCCGCGGGCGAGATGGAGTTGTCTTAGACACTAAAATGCTGATATCCCGCGGGGAAGTCAATATCCAAACCGCAGTCCACGCCCGCTCCCTCGACAACTCTTCCAATGCGGGTAGCGCCCTTAGGAACTACAGCATCGGCGGGCAGGCAAAAACACAGCTCATAATCATCGCCACCGGCCAGCGCCCAGGATAAAACCTGTTGGTGACTCTCATGCGAACGCAGAGCAGTTGATAGCGGCAATAGCTCGGTTTCAATTTCCAAACGCACACCACTGGCGGCGGCTATATGCCCGGCGTCGGCGAGCAAGCCATCGGAGATATCGATGGCTGCTGACGCCCTGCCTAGCAGTTCCCTGCCTAATGCCAGACGCGCAACAGGTCGGTTGAATCGATTGAGCAGAAATTCTGCATAATCAGGTTCAGGCTGCCACTCACCTTGCAAGAACGCCAGTGCGCCGGCCGCATCGCCCAGCGTCCCAGACACATACAGACCATCACCTACCGTCGCTCCACCTCGCAGCAACGCCTGGTCTAGCGGCAGTGCGCCCATTACCTGAACGGACAAGGTCAGCGGGCCACAGGTGGTATCACCCCCTACAAGGGGTAATTGATATTCAGATACCGCTAACGCCACGCCCTGACTGAAGGTATGCAACCAGAACTCATCTGCTTGGGGCAAAGTCAGTGCAATGGTCATGCCCAAGGGCCGTGCACCCATGGCAGCCAAATCACTGGCGGCGGCCGCAACGCAACGGTAACCAATATCTTCGGGGAAACTGTCTTGCGGGAAGTGGACGTCTGCCACCATGGTATCTACAGAAACGGCCAGCCGTTCACCGGGCGCCAGTTGCAACAGCGCGCAGTCATCGCCTACAGAGAGATCGACGGCGTCGCCACCACCAAGGTGGGCGAAATATCGGTAAATCAGGGAAAATTCAGAATCGGGCATTAGGATGCCGCTTCGATTTCAACCTTGCGTATTTGCCGGGCGGCTTTATCGAGTACACCGTTGATGTACTTGTGGCTGTCGGTAGCACCAAACTTTTTGGCCAGCGCCACCTCTTCGTTAATGACGACCTTGTAGGGCACATCGATTCTTTGTGACAGCTCAAAGATGCCCATGCGTAGCAGGGTGTACTCTATCGGATCGAGATCAGTCAGAGCTCTGTCTAGCAGCGGCTCCAAAACACTGTCAATCGTGTCCACTGATGCCGGGACGCCATGCAGCAAAGCCTGAAAAAATTCTAGATCAACGTGCTTGAAATCGTAGTCCGCGCGAAATTCTGCCTCAATAACATTGAGATCCGCATCGGCCATATGCCATTGATAAAGGGCCTGCATGCCGTAATGCCGGGCCTTACGTCGCTCAGCGCCTAAGGTGTTGTGTTCAGTTTTGCTCATCTAGTCTAGCTTGCCCAACAGGCTCACCATTTCCAATGCAGACATGGCGGCTTCCTCGCCCTTGTTGCCCGCTTTGGTGCCGGAACGCTCTACGGCCTGTTCAATGGTATCTACTGTCAGCACGCCGAAAGCAACGGGAATACCTGATTCCATACTCACCATGGATAGACCCTTGGTGCACTCACCAGCAACATATTCAAAGTGTGGCGTGCCTCCGCGAATCACGGCGCCCAGCGCAATGATGGCATCCGCTTTACCGCTGGCAGCCACTTTCTTGCAGACCAGGGGAATTTCGAATGCACCCGGAGCACGAACGATAGTGATTTGTTTATCGGCAACACCGTGGCGACGCAGTGTATCCAATGCGCCTTCCAGCAAGTGCTCTACCACGAAACTATTCCAACGACCCACCACTACCGCGTAGTTGCCTTTGCCGCCCGTGAATGTCCCTTCGATTGTTTTAATATCTGTCATCTCAATTACCTTCTATTGCTCGGCATCCACAAAATCCAGTACTTCCAGATCAAATCCCGAGATTGCATTGTACTTTATGGGCGCTCCCATCAGGTGAATTTTTCCTACGCCCAAATCCTTTAATATCTGGGAGCCTAGCCCCACAGTGGTGTAGTTCTCAGGCACCAATCCGACACCGGGGTCGGGCTGACCTAAAGCCATATCAACGCTGGCAAGCAGCTGCTCAGGTCGCTCAGCTCTCGCCAGCAGCACCACTACACCGCGCCCGTTTTCGGCCACAGCTTTCAAGCACTCACCCATGCTCCAGGCCACTCGACCCGGTACTTTACTGACAACCAGGTCGCGCATTACTGACTGAACATGGACCCGAACCAGCGTAGGCTCTTCAGGCACGATCTCTCCTTTGGACAGCGCCAAATGAACATCGCCGGCTGTTTGATCCTTATAGGCAGTCAGCTGGAATTCGCCATAATGAGTATCAATGACCCCTTCGCGAACCCTTCGAATAGTGCGCTCGTTGGTCATGCGAAAATGAATGAGGTCCGCGATGCTGCCAATCTTCAAATCGTGCTTGCCGGCAAATTCACGCAAGGCAGCACCATCTGCCAAAGTGCCTTCGGGCGTTAAAATATCTGTAATAACCGCGGCGGGGGTTAAACCTGCCAGGCGTGCATAGTCAGAAGCAGCTTCAGTGTGGCCGGCACGGGTCAATACGCCACCGGGCATAGCGGTCAGCGGGAAAATATGCCCGGGCTGGACAATATCGGCCGGCACTGCATGTGGCGCTACAGCTGCCTGCACGGTAAGAGCCCGATCGAAAGCTGAAATACCCGTATCAATACCCACCGTAGCCTCAATGGAGAGAGTAAAGTTCGCCTTTTCTCCCTGTGCGGATTCCACCATTGGCGGCAAATCCAGTTGTTGGCAACGTTCCTCGGTCAGGGTCATGCAGATCAGCCCGCGTGCCTGGCGCGCCATAAAGGTGATATGGCTGGCCTCGCAGTGCTCAGCAGCTACTACGACAACCCCTTCGTTGTGGTTGTCGGCATCATCATCCAGCAACACCACCATACGTCCCTGGCGGATATCACTGATCAATTCGTCGACGCTATTCAATTCCATAATACTTTCCGTAAGCCCGAATTTAATCGGACAAAAATCCATTCTTGGCTAGTGTTTCCATCGAAACGCCCGCTGTAGTGGGTTTCGCTGCCGCATCTCCCTGAATAAGGCGTTCCAGATAGCGGGCAATCACATCGACTTCGAGGTTCACCCGGCTGCCGCTTCGATACTGTCCAAAAACCGTTTCCGCCATCGTCTGTGGGATAATGTTCAAATCGAATTCAGCACCGTTCACCGCATTCACAGTGAGGCTGGTTCCGTCGATGCAAATACTGCCCTTGTGAGCGATATACTTTGCCAGCTCATTGGGCGCGCGCAGTACAACACGCACGGAGCGTGCATCTTGTGCCAGACTAACCACCTCGCCAACGCCATCAACATGGCCGCTAACGATGTGCCCACCCAAACGGCTGTCTGGCCTAAGCGCTTTTTCCAGGTTCACTGCTGCGCCAGGTTTTAGATCTCCCAGCGTGGTGAAATTTAATGTCTCTAAGGACACATCTGCCCAATATCCGTCGCCTGGCAGCTCAACAACTGTAAGGCACGCACCATTGGTACAAATGCTGTCGCCCAGCGCTACATCGTCCAGCGGTAGCTTGCCGGTATTGATGCGCAGGCGCATGTCACCGCCGCTTTCTTGCATCTCGGCAATTTCACCTACGGCCTGAATTATCCCTGTGAACATCGTGCTCTCTTGTGCGTAGTCGTCATGACCCTATTGCTTCACTCATGCTGAGAGTGGGACAGCTGTAAAACACCAGTCCTCCCCCACTTTTCTTACATCGGTAAATTGCAGTTGAACTTTGTCTGCCATTAAATCCAGTGGCAGCTCCAACAGTGGCCGCGCTAAATTTCCCATCAGCGTTGGGGCCATGTAGACGATCAACTCGTCCACCAAGCCCGCTTGCAGCAGAGCCCCTGCCAAACGGGGGCCAGATTCTACCAGAATTTCGTTGCAGTGCCGCTCCGTTAGAACATCCATCAAAGCGGATAAATCCAGACCAGCTGCATCGCTGGAAAGCCCCAGAAGTTGTACGGTTTCACCGTCAAACCCGGCTTTGGCCCGCACAGTTTTATCGTGGCACAAAAGAGTTGGTGCGCTATCGTCCACAACCTTTGCCCAGAGTGGCGTTTGCAGCGAGGAGTCCAAGACGACCCTTAGCGGCTGCCTACGACTTGCCAACTCAGCTTCTTCGTCGGCAAGACCCAGTTCGCCTGCGCGGACGGTAAGTGCACAATCATCTGCTAACACCGTGCCAACACCGGTAATAATGGCGCAGCTACCTGCTCGAAGTAGTTGCACGTCCTCACGCGCTGCAGGCCCTGTAATCCACTGACTCTCTCCAGACGCCATCGCAGTGCGCCCATCCAGCGACATGGCCAATTTGACCCGGACCCGACCTCGGCCGCGCGTCATGCGGGCGATAAATCCGGGAATCATATTTTGCGCTTCGGCCTCTAACAGGCCGCACTCAACTGCAATACCGGCCTCTCGCAGTTTGCTCAAGCCCTGGCCAGCTACGGCAGGGTTCGGGTCAGTCATGGCACTAACGACCCGGCTCACCCCCGCGTTGATCAGTGCATCTGCGCAGGGGCCTGTCTTGCCGTGGTGGCTGCACGGCTCCAACGTTACGTAGGCCGTAGCACCACTAGCATCCCCCGCAGCCTGCAAAGCCTCTATTTCCGCGTGGTTACCACCGGAAGGACAGGTAAAACCCTCTCCAATAATCTCGCCATCACGCACCAGCACGCAGCCCACGTGAGGGTTTGGCATCGCAGAGTATTGGCCGCGCGACGCCAATTGCAGCGCTCTGGCCATCATGCGGGTATCAAATTGGGTATCCATAGGGGGCAGGCAGGAAGCCGTTACTCAGCGACCGGCTCTGCTTGCAGCCGCTCAATTTCATCGCGGAACTCAGCGAGATCCTGGAAGCTACGATAGACAGAGGCAAAACGCACATAAGCCACCTGATCCAGTGTTTTCAGGTGTTCCATCACCAGCTCACCAAGGTCGAGGGATTGCACCTCTCGCTCACCGGTGGCACGCAGGGCGTGCTTGATATGGTTGATGACAGCCTCAATATCCTCGACCGAGACAGGACGCTTCTCCAGCGCTCGCAAAAAGCCGGCGCGCAGCTTGTCCTCATCGAAGGGTTCGCGGTTACCGTTTTGTTTGATAACCCGCGGCATCACCAGTTCGGCGATCTCATAGGTGGTATACCGCTCGGCACAACTCAGGCACTCCCGCCTACGGCGCACCTGATCGCCCTCAGCGACTAAACGCGAGTCGATTACCTTGGTGTCCTCGGCGGAGCAAAAAGGGCAGTGCATGGGCTTACCTTCGTTTCTAAGTTGCTGAACATTAACATATTTTCGGTTATTGAACGTTACTCATTTGGGGTATG
>JBLFWP010000080.1:0-11941 GCA_047611225.1 Halioglobus sp. | reverse complement strand
GATGAACTTGATGCACGCGCAATGACAGTTGCCACTGCTCTTAGCCAATTGCCACGGCAAAACTACCACAACAATAAAATGGCACTGCGCAGTGATACGTTAACGGTAATGCAGAGCGAGCTGGAGAACTTTAAGGCTTTACTGAAGTAATTTAAGAGGTAGACGCTGCCAAGGTAGTGCAATGTCGAGAAGTGGCGCGGGTGAAGCTGGGCCTCACCCGCACTAACGACTACGCTGCGGAAGTCATGCCGGCCAAACGTTCATTAATGATCTGCTCAGCTTCTGTGACGATGTTGCTCACCAGATCTTTGCAGCTTGGAATATCCTTGATCAGGCCGCCACACATCCCAACGGTCACCATGCCAGCGTCAATGTCGCCAGTGGTCCAGGCCTTGTCCTGATTCTTTCCAGACACCAGTTCGTGTATGTCGCCAAAATCAGCGCCAGATTTTTCCTTCTCAGCCACTTCTATAGCAATATCATTGGTGTAAACGCGGGCGGTGTTGCGGAAGCTGCGGAATATGAGCGATGTCTGTGTCTCGTCCATTTCTACGATCTTCTGCTTAATATTTTCGTGGATAGGCGCTTCTTTGGTCACCATAAAGCGCGTACCCATGTTGATACCTTCCGCGCCCAATGCCAGTGCAGCTGCCAGGCCGCGGCCATCGGCAATACCACCTGAGGCTACTACCGGTATCTTCAGTCTCTGTACAGCTGCGGGAATCAGTATCAGGCCCGTTACATCATCTTCGCCGGGGTGTCCCGCACATTCGAAGCCGTCAATGCTAACAGAAGCCACGCCCAGTCTTTCTGCCTTCAGCGCATGACGAACGGCCACACATTTATGGATTACTTTGATGCCGTGAGTGTTGAAGACTTCCATAAAAGGTTCAGGACTGCGGCCTGCTGTTTCAACGATCCTCACACCACTTTCCACAATGACACCTACGTAATCGTCGTAATTAACTTCGGTGGCCACTACGCCAACCGTTAGATTGACGGCAAAAGGCTTGTCGGTAAGTGATTTACACTTCTCAATTTCTTCGCGCAATAACTCAGGCGTCGGCAGAGTGAGTGCTGTCATTACACCCAATGCACCGGCGTTGGATGCGGCAGCAGCAAGTTCAGCTGTACCGACGCGCATCATGCCGCCACAAATTATAGGTGTCTCAATGCCGAGCAACTCTGTCAGTTTAGTTCTCATCTTTCTTACTCTCCTTGTTCTATGTGTTTTTAAACGCCGCAACAGAGCGTAGACAATGTATGGCTGCGCAAGTCTATACCGTTTCAGTACAGAAAATAACAGAAATTACTTGGTATCGAACTCATCTGAGCAGGCCGATCTATTCGGAAAAAGAGCGATCTAGTACTGGCGATGGGCTCCAATCGGGTGGGCCAAAAAATACCCTATTGCTACCGCGACAGAGCTCGCGCCATGCATTTTCCTGAATAACGCTGCCCAATCCATAAAGGTAATGGTGATTGCATTGAACGTGTTTACGTTGGTGCGTAAACCGTAGGTCACCTCATCTCGTTCTGGCGCAAAGGTACCAAACATACGGTCCCAGATGATGAAGAGGTTGCCAAAGTTTTTATCAATGTACTGGGGGTTGCTATCGTGATGTACCCGGTGATGTGACGGACAACCATTCCAAGGCCGCCCCAAGCCTTCCTATCACTTTGGTATGGCCGAGGCCCCCCACAAAGTGATACCCACTCCTGCGACCAGTGTGATGGTGGGGTCGAACCCGACTAAAGGCAGTACAGCAAAAAAGGGGACCCTAAATATCGGTGCCAGCCAGGGCTGTCGACACGCCACCCTTTTAGGCTACACAGTACAGCTTCGAAAGCGATCATCAGCAATATTATTGGTATGCCGACGGCGTGCATCACCATTGCGCCTGTAGGATCTACATCGGGCTGTATGAGGCCTCCATGCTGCTACCGTCTATTTTTGACATTTGCGCTATACGCGCACGACTCTTCGGCTCTCTATAGCTTCGTTATAATATTGTCGGCAAGTTCTGAAATGCCCGCTATGGGATCCTTGCCCAGTGCGAATATCGGCACCAGAACACGGGAGACGCCGGCCTCTTCGAAGCCCGTGATGGCATCTATACCACCCTGCATATTCCACATGGTGGTGATCTCAATATCGGCCGCATCCCTACCCTGGGCTTCGCAGGCTGCACCCAGCGGTTCCAGTAAGGGAGCAACGGACGCAGGTGCATCTACCGGCAGAAACCAACCGTCTCCGTACTTCGCCACGCGTTCGTAAATTTTTCCTTTGGTGCCACCTATCACGATGGGTACGCTGCCATTGTCAGGTACCGGGTAACTCTTAAATCCCGACCAGTTTATAAACTCACTCTGATGTTCCACGACCTCACCACTCCAGACCTTTTTCATCCCTTCCATGTAGTCATCAAATCGAGCGCCACGCTTTTCAAAGGGCACGCCCATGGCGTCAAATTCTTCGCGTAACCAACCGATACCGGCGCCCAAAATAAAACGACCACCGGAGGCAAAGTCTAGACTGGCGGCTTGCTTGGCCAGGAGCATTGGATTGGATTGAGAAACAATATTGATGCCCGTGCCCAGCTTAAGTGTTTTGGTGTGTGCCGCTATAGTGGTGAGCGCAATAAGAGGGTCGACAAAGTTGGTATGCGGTTGCGCTCCCATTTTGCCGTCGGCGCTGTAGGGATATTTCGATGAGTAGTCTTGGGGTACGATGACATGCTCAAAGGTCCATACGGATTCCATGCCTACCGATTCTGCCAGCTGGGCTACGCCTATGATTTGATCAATATTTTTGACGCCTACATTGACCGGTATGAGTCCAAGTTTCATCGTTGTTGCTCCCTCTGAGTGTCTGGTGCTAGTTAAGTAGCGGCAAAACCTTGTGCACGGTCTCTAATTCGGCCTGGCGCCTTCAACCAATTCAAGTTGTCCGGCCCGGCGTACTAGCCAATGTTCAATTTCGACATTCATGGCCTCGTGGCCACCGATCTTGTCCAGCAAGGAATCAGCTGCGATTTTGTCAGCGCCCTGTAGCGAATGATAGTGCAGCCAAGAACGTTGAAACATCCACTGGTCAAAACTGTTGATCATTCGTTCACCGGTTGCCGCGCCGGTTTGGAAGGAGTGTATCCCGAGAACGCGCGGAATTTTCTCGCCAGGGTTGGACTCAACAAAGGCGCTATTGTGTTTGAGAACATCCAGCGTGTCTGGTAGCTGATCTCGGCACAAAGTGGCGAGAACGGGTAGCAGGGTATCGGGGATGGCGTCGTCTGGCAGAAATTCGCCAGACAAAGGCTGCGGCGCGTTCATACGCTCAACCCAGGCGTAAACGTTTGGCGCTCTGTCTTGCATCAGGGCTTTTGGCACTGGGTCTCGCCCCAGGTGAGCATACAGAGGCCCCATAAAACCGAAGTCGCCTATGCTGGGGCGGGAGCCCAGCAAATAGTCGTGATCTGCGAAATGCAGGTTGAGCTGACCAAGAAACTCAAGATAAACAGATTCAATCTCAGGGATGGTGGCTTCTGTAATACCCAGTGCAAAGACACTGCCCCGGAATGGCCTAGAGGTTTTTTCGCCGATTACAATTTGTTCATCGAGAGTCGCATCGGGGGCACTCAATCGCCCAAATTCCGACATCACAAAATCGTATTGTTCGTCTAGCTTGGTCCAACGATAGTGCATTGCTGGAATAGTTAACCACTGGTCTCCATAAAATTCCAGCATTAAGGCCACTAAGCGCTGTAAAGGCGTCTCGGGATAGACTGAGAACTCTGGGTGCCGCGCTTCCAAAAAATCGATGATGTCTGTAGTGTCTTGAATGTATTCGCCCTGCGCCGTTTCAAGCACTGGTATAATAGGCGCACCAATTTTGGGAAGAATAATTGTTTTATAAACGTCTCTGTTCGCTATTTTCTCTTTCCAATTCAGGTTCTTGAAACGCATATACGCCCGCGCCTTGCCCGTGTAGAGCGATAGTTCGCCGCCGTATAAAGTGTAATCAACTGTCATAATAGTTTGCCGTTTCCTTTAGTGTGGTGCGGTCATCCTGCCATCGAAGGGTCTGCTGGTCGCACCCCTAACTAAATCCCTTTCCTTGTTCCGCGAGTTCAATCAACAGTGCGCTGGGTGCAAAAAAGTCATCGCCAGTCTGGGATTGATAGTGGCGAAGTTTTTCAACCACCTTGTCCAAGCCAATACTATTGGCATAGTGCATCGGGCCGCCACGATATACTGGCCAGCCATAGCCGTAGACGTACACCACGTCGATATCACTGGCGCGAACGGCTATCCCCTCTTCAAGCACCTTGGCGCCTTCATTGACCATTGGCAGAATACAGCGGTCGAGAATTTCTTCCTCCGATATAGCGCGCCTGGCAATACCCGCTTTGGCCGAGAACTCTGCAAACAATTCAGCGACCAGAGGCGTTGGTGTGGGTGTTCGTTTTTCGTCGTAGTCGTAGAAGCCGGCACCGGATTTTTGGCCTAAGCGGCCCGCCTCACAGAGTTTGTCCTTAACCGATGCGCCTTTGGACGTTTCTTTGCTCCAGCCGATATCAAGGCCTGCAAGGTCGGCCATCTGAAACGCGCCCATTGGAAAGCCAAAGTCAAATAACACTTTATCGATTTCATGTGGGGCAGCGCCCTCCATGGCCAATTGGTCAGCCTGATACTGGCGGCTGAATAAAATCCTATTGCCGACGAAGCCATGGCAAACACCGACCAGCACCGCAACTTTGCGAATCTGTTTGGCCAGTGACATACAGGTCTTTATTACTTCTTTCGATGTCTTGTCACCACGTACCACTTCCAACAGCTTCATCACATTTGCGGGTGAGAAAAAGTGCAGCCCTATCACTGACTCGGGCCGATTGGTGACGGCTGCAATCTCGTTCAAGTCTAGCGCCGAGGTGTTAGACGCCAAAATTGCCCCTTCCTTGGCAATGGCATCAAGGCGCGTGAAGATATCCTTCTTGACCTCCATGTTTTCGAAAACGGCTTCGATGATGAGGTCACAGTCAGCCAGGTCTGATAAGTCCAAAGATCCATTGATCAAGGCGCAACGCTCTTCCACCTCCGCTTCGCTGATGCGTCCTTTGCGCGCACTGTTTTCATAATTACGGCGTACCACGCCCAGGCCCCTGTCCAGATAATCCTGCTTGACCTCCACAATCGTCACAGGGACGCCTACATTGACCAGATTCATCGCAATGCCGCCGCCCATGGTGCCGGCACCTATCACGCCCACCTTTTTAATGGGGATTTCTGTGGTGTCTCTGGGCACATCAGGAATTTTTGCGGCCTGGCGCTCGGCGAAAAAGAAATATTGTTGCGCGGCGGATTGAGGCCCTTGAATCAATTCCATAAAGAGCTTTTGCTCAGTCTTCAGTCCTTCATCAAAGGGCTGATAGACCGCTGCTTCTATGCAGCGAATATTATACTCAGGCGCCAGGAACCCTCGCGTTTTGCGTGCAATGCTCTGTCGTATCTGATCAAAAAAATCGGGGTTGTTACGCACACTTGCCAGTTTATCCTCTTGGTCGCGTACTCGAGGCAGATCTGTGGTGCCGGTTTTGGTGCGTGCGAAAGCCACGGCATCGCTACGTAAATCAGAGTCTGCAATTGCGTCTATCAGGCCCAGTTCTAGTGCTTCAGGCGCGTTTACCGGCTGGCCTGACGTCACCATTTGAACCGCTTTCTCCGGGCCAATTAGCCGTGGCAATCGTTGGGTGCCGCCGGCGCCTGGAAGTAGACCTAGATTAACTTCTGGTAAGCCAAATTTCGCGTCAGAGACAGCGACTCGATAGTGACAGCACAGGGCTGTCTCAAGACCGCCGCCAAGCGCCGTGCCGTGTATGGCCGCCACGATGGGCTTGCTGGCATTGTCCATCGTTGTCAGCACTGCGTGAAAATCAGGACCAACGGGTTTCGAGGCGAACTCGGTGATATCTGCGCCGGCAATAAACGTCCTGCCTTCGCAATACAGCACGATGGCAGCGACCGCATCGTCAGCAAGGGCCATATCGACGCCATCCTTGATGCCTTGGCGTACACCTTGGCTAAGGGCGTTAACGGGAGGGTTGTTGATCGTGAGTACAGCAACACCCTCTTCCACTGCGTAATCAACCATATCGGTTACGGCTACCATCGTTAAATCCTCTGTTTGTGTGGGCGCTGGGAAGTACTACAGCAGTGTGTTTGATTTTGGCACGGTCTGAGTTTGCTGGCTGGGCTTGCATAGTCAGGCATGACTCCTATTGGCATAAAGTATGTCATTTTGAATGAGCCATGACAATCGGAGCATGGCGGAAACCGTGTGCGGCACCTAGGATTGACTTGAATTTGACCCGATAGGCTGTTCAAATCGCAGTCTTTGAAAGTGGGCGGAAGAGAACATGGCATTGAAAGTCGGAATCAATGGCTTTGGCCGTATGGGGCGCCTTGTAATGAGGGCCTTTTATGACTGGCCCGAGATACAGTTGCTGCATATTAACGAGCCTGCCGGAGATGCGCAGTCTGTTGCGCACCTGCTCAACTTTGATTCGATTCACGGCCGCTGGCAACACGAAGCGACAGCTGAGAAAAACGCAATTACGGTACAGGGACAGGAAATTTTTATTAGCGCGAACCGTGCAATAAGTCTGACCGATTGGTCTGCCTGTGATGTGGTGATTGAAGCGTCCGGGGTTTTCAAAAGCAGTGAGAGCCTAGCGCCCTATTTCGAACAAGGCGTGCCAAGGGTGTTGGTTACGGCACCGGTTAAGGAAGCGGGTGTATTGAATGTGGTTATGGGTGTGAATCAACATCTTTATGAAGAAAATACTCATCGAATAGTAACGGCCGCCTCCTGCACCACTAACTGCCTCGCACCCGTGGTGAAGGTCATACATGAGCATATTGGTATTCGTCATGGCAGCATGACAACCATTCACGACATCACAAATACTCAAAGTGTCCTCGACAGCCATCGCAGTGATTTACGCCGTGCTAGAGCTTCTTCGCTAAACTTGATACCCACCACTACCGGTTCGGCCACAGCGATTACTCAAATTTTTCCTGAACTGCAAGGCAGGCTGGATGGCCATGCGGTTCGAGTACCTCTGGCGAACTCGTCGTTAACGGATTGCGTGTTCGAGGTGCAACGTGCGACGACTATCGAAGAGGTCAACGCCCTGCTTAGCGCTGCGGCAAGTGGAGAGCTAGCAGGAATACTAGGCTATGAAGAAAGGCCGCTTGTTTCCAGTGACTATAGAACTGACCCGAGATCATCGATTATCGATGCCCTGTCGACACTGGTGATCAATGAGACTCAGGTGAAACTCTTTGTCTGGTATGACAACGAGTGGGGTTACGCCAATCGCTGTGCGGAGCTATTGCGCCTTGTAGGTGGGCTGGCAGCGGCCTGAATGATGAAGCTTCTTTCGGGCTTGTCATCCCAGGCGCGTCAATACCTGCTTATCACAGCGAACTACTGGGCTTTTACCCTTACAGACGGCGCCCTGCGTATGCTGGTCGTGCTGCATTTCCATTCTCTTGGCTATAGTCCATTGGAAATTGCCCTGCTGTTTATTTTCTACGAATTTTTTGGTGTTGTTACGAACCTATTGGGAGGATGGCTGGGCGCCTACCTCGGTCTCAATCGAATAATGAACATTGGCATCGGCCTACAGCTGATCGCACTTATGATGTTGTTAGTACCCTCCTCGTTGCTTACTGTGCCTTTGGTAATGCTGGCGCAGGCATTGTCTGGTATCGCCAAAGATCTGAATAAGATGAGCGCCAAAAGTACGGTCAAATTGTTGCTACCGGAAGACGCGCAAGACCGCTTGTTTCGTTTGGTGGCTTTGCTCACAGGTTCAAAAAACACATTGAAAGGCGTTGGCTTTTTTCTCGGCGCTGCGTTGCTCGCGCTACTAGGCTTTCAAGGTGCGATTGCAGTGATGTCTCTGGGGTTACTGAGCGTATGGTTGTTGAGTTTGCTGTTCCAGAGCGCGCCACTGGGAAAGGCCAGCTACAAGCCAAAGTTTAGCGATCTATTTTCGAAAAGCTCCGCGGTCAATGGGCTATCTGCGGCTAGATTTTTTCTGTTCGGCGCGCGTGACGTTTGGTTTGTTGTAGCGCTGCCGATTCACCTTTCCAGTGTGTTCGGATGGAGCACTATGCAAGTAGGTAGCTTTCTGGCGCTGTGGATTATCGCCTATGGTACCGTGCAGATTTTGGCGCCTCGTATAACCGGCAGTAATGGTGAAAAGGTTCCAGACGGAAGATCCGCCTTTTGGTGGGCGGTAGGTCTGACTATTATTCCCGCCTTGATGGCTATGGCAGGGGGAGTCAGCAGCGATGCCACTTCTGCGAGCCTCTTTCAAAATGATTTGGCGCAAGAGACCCTGATATTGGGGTTGCTGGCCTTCGGGGCCGTATTTGCCGTCAACTCTTCGCTGCACAGCTACCTGATTGTCCGCTATGCGGCCGCCGATGGGGTCTCGCTGGATGTGGGCTTTTACTATATGGCC
The DNA here is from genome assembly GCA_047611225.1 of Halioglobus sp. Taxonomy (GTDB): domain Bacteria; phylum Pseudomonadota; class Gammaproteobacteria; order Pseudomonadales; family Halieaceae; genus Marimicrobium. The sequence continues at coordinate 3,410 of JBLFWP010000080.1, read as the reverse complement.
AATGCCCTGGGTCGTTTGGCTGGAACGGTGCTGTCCGGGTGGTTGTATCAAGCTTACGGCTTCTCCATCTGTCTTTTGGTCTCTGCGGGGCTGGTAGCGGCTGCAGCTTTGTTCTCCCTCGCGCTGCCCAGACGCCCTTCGAAGGCCGCGATTTAGGCAGGTTTGGGGCGACTAAAGGTGGGGTGTGATTAATGTTCTCTATGACATATACTGTTTAAGTCATTGTTATAACAATAATTGACGGCATTTTAGAGGAATCTCCAGACTGGATGGGAGTAGGCAGAAAACGAATGCTGAAGATACATGGGCAAGCGAACTTTATGCTTGAAATAGACTCTATAATACTGCGTTTTAACACTTCATTCGCGCGCGACTATACTATTTAGTCCCCTGCGCATTCAAAGGGTAACTCTGTTTTGAACCTATCGCGTTATATCAAGGCCACTGGGCGTCTACTACTTACCGTTGCACTGCTCGGTACGGTTTCTATTCCAGCTATTGGCCTGCTCGAATACTCTGATGATCAGCGAGAGACCATTGTCGAGCTTGTCGATCAACTGCAAGAACGCCACTACGCCAAGCTTGAGTACGATGACACGCTTTCCTCGCTGCACTTAGATAGCTACATCAATGACCTCGATCGCACTAAAATGTTTTTTACAGCCGCAGATATTGCCGAATTCGAGAAGTACCGAACAGTAATGGACGACGACCTACCCAAGGGTAAACTGGATGCCGGTTATACAATTTTTAATCGCTATCAGCAGCGGCTTGAAGAAAGGATTGCAAAGCTGATCAGCTCGCTGGATAAATCAGTTGCGGCAATGGACTTTACTCTAGAGGAAACTTATCAGCTCGATGCAGACAATCGAAAATGGGCGCAGAACTCCTCAGAGTTGGACGATCTCTGGCGCAAGCAATTGAAAAACGAAGTACTTCGACTAAAACTAGCAGATAAGGGTACCAAGGAAATTGTACCTACGCTTAAGAAGCGTTACGAGAATCAGCTAAAGCGCACTAAACAATATAAAAGTCAGGATGTCTTTCAGGTGTACGCCAATGCCTTGACTGAACTGTACGACCCCCATACCAACTACCTTTCTCCACGGCGCTCTGAGAACTTCAATATCAATATGAGTCTCTCGCTGGAAGGCATAGGCGCAGTACTGCAACTCGAGGAAGATTACACCAAGGTGGCACGCCTCGTTGCCAAGGGCCCGGCCGACAAACAGGGTGAACTACAGCCCTCGGATCGAATTGTAGGCGTTGCTCAGGGCGACAGCGGCGAGATGGAAGATATTATTGGTTGGCGCCTGGACGAAGTGGTGCAGCTTATTCGTGGGCCAAAGGACTCTACAGTGCGCCTGGAAGTCATTCCTGCCAAATCCAAATCGACTGACCAGCGCAAAGTGATCACGATTGTGCGCAACAAAGTAAAACTTGAAGAGCAGTCTGCACAGAAGAAGATACTGGAGATTCCCGCTGGTGATGAAACAGCCCGCGTAGGAGTGATTGAACTACCCGCCTTTTATATCGATTTCGATGCTATGCGCCGTGGCGACAAGGAATACAAAAGCACCACACGCGACGTCAGGAAGTTGCTTGAGGAACTACAGGAGGAAGGTGTTGATGGCATCGTAATCGACTTACGCAACAATGGTGGCGGCTCATTACAGGAAGCGAATGAGCTAACAGGCTTGTTCATTGAGTACGGCCCCACCGTGCAAATAAGGCACTCCTCCCGTAGGGTTTGGCGCGATGGCAAACGCCTGCGTAGCGCCTATTACGAAGGCCCCCTTGTAGTGCTAGTGAATCGTCTGAGCGCTTCTGCTTCTGAGATTTTTGCCGGCGCTATTCAGGATTACGAGCGCGGCGTTATTGTAGGTGATCGATCCTTCGGTAAAGGGACGGTGCAAACACTGCTGCCCCTCACAGAAGGCCAGCTTAAAATCACCGAGAGTAAGTTCTACCGAATCTCCGGCGAAAGCACGCAGCACCGTGGTGTGGTACCGGATGTCGAATTCCCTACGCTTTATGACACCCAGGAAATTGGCGAGAGCGCGCTGGAGCGTGCCCTCAATTGGGATCAGATCAATCCTGTAAGGCATCGCCGTTACAATGATCTCTCTACTGTTCTGCCTGCGGTAAATGCTCAGTTTCGTGAGCGAAGCGGTCACAATCCAGACTTCATCTATCTTGAAGATCAAGTCGCCCTTGCCCAGGAAACTCGCAAAATTACGCAATTGCCGCTGAATGAAGCTGCGCGCGTAGCGTTACGGGAAGGTCAGGAAGAGAAGGCATTGAGTATTGAAAACAAGCGTCGCAAGGCTAAGGGAGAAACGCTTCTTACTACCCTCGATGAGGAGGAGGAAGATCTCGAAAGCCCTGAAAATCACGCTGCGATAGCGACGGATGAGGAAGAAGATGCGCCGGACGTGCTGCTGACGGAAGCGGGCAATGTGTTAGCGGATATGCTGTTGTTGAAGCAGGACCGCTATGCTATTCACCATCCGGAGGCGGCAGCCAAGTAATCTTCGAAGGCAAGGTCGTCCCTGCGGGCGTTCTTGCCCAACGTTATTTTAGCCCTTCTTTGTAAGTACAAAACTCAATCTGATAATCCAGCTGTACCTTCTTTATTCTGTCGGCCAAACCAGGATAAGTCTCCGTGTAAACGTACAACATCACCCACGATAATAAGGGTCGGTGCGGCAGGATTTTCTTTCTCTAGTACAGCAGGCATCGTTTTCAAGTTTCCTACGAGCACCCGCTGTGAATCCCTGGTGCCGTGTTCGACAAGCGCTACCGGCGTGTCGGGTGAGCGGCCAATCAGCTGTAACTGCTGACAAATTTCCGGAAGCCCCACTAGACCCATGTAAAAGACCAAAGTTTCGGTGGTCGATTGAAACTGGCTCCAATCGTGCTGTACCGAATCGCCTTTCAAGTAGCCTGCTACAAACCGTACCGATTGTGCATAGTCCCTGTGGGTCAGGGGGATGCCAGCGTAACAAGCGGCGCCGTTGGCGGCGGTAATGCCCGGAACAATTTGGAAGGGAATATTGTGCTGGGCCAGTAGTTCAATTTCTTCCCCACCGCGGCCAAAAATAAAGGGATCGCCTCCCTTCAGGCGTACAACACGTTTGCCCGCTTGAGCCAACTCCAGCAGCATTGTATTGATCTCTTGCTGAGGTACTGAATGATCCGAGCGGCGCTTGCCCACATAGATACGCTGCGCATCGCGCCGCGACATATCTACCACCGCTTGCGAGACGAGCCTGTCGTATAGCACTACATCAGCGCTCTGTAATAGCCGGGCAGCTTTGAAGGTAAGGAGGTCTGGATCACCTGGCCCCGCGCCTACCAGATAAACCTCTCCGCGAGGCAAGGTCGGGTTATTCTCCAGGCGTTCTCGC
>JBLFWP010000079.1:0-13698 GCA_047611225.1 Halioglobus sp. | reverse complement strand
GTTTTTTCTATTGCCGGACGCTCGGTAAACCGAGGGGTTACCTACCGTGATTTGATCCAGAACGGAGTGATCGGATTGATACGCGCGGCGGAAAAGTTCCAGTCTAAAAAGGGCTTTCGTTTTAGTACTTACGCGTACAGTTGGATAAACCAGGCTATGCAGCGCGCGATCGAAGATCTGGGTGCGATAGTGCGTTACCCCAGCGGCATCAACGAACAGGTTTCTCGCATGTACCGCGAACGTATGCGTTATTTCAGCAGCAACGGGGAGGAACCGAATTCCGCGGTACTGGCGAAGCTATTGAAGATCAGTCCGCAAGCACTGCATAGCCTGCAACAGGTTGGCAACTTTTCCTTATCGATGGACGCTTCAGCTACTGCAGATGACAAGGGTCCGCCCCTTGTAGAAACGTTCGCGGGAGGTCCGTTTGCGCCTACATCTGACGATGCGGAGCAGGAATCTCTGAACCATTGCCTAATGCAGCGGATAAAAGTTCTGGCGCCATTGGAGCAGGGTGTAGTCATCAGTCGCTGGGGTCTCAATAGAGAGTTACCACTGACGAGGGGGGAAATCGCAGCGCAAATGCAGGTATCCACTGAGTGGGTGCGGCAACTGGAAGCGTCTGCGCTGGCGAAGCTACGCAAAGACGCAGAGGTAGTGGAAGCCTTCAGGGATCTTCAGGAGTTGGACAGTTAGCCCTGAAATCGGCCATAGACGCCGACTGCGAGTACAGGAAATACCGCAACAATGGCAGGCGAGCTAGATGGCAGGGATAGAGTAAATATCCGTCAGTGCTGATTTGATATCCGGGTGATCAAAAACGAAACCTGACCCCAGCAAACGTTGCGGTATCACTCTCTGCCCATTCAGCAGCAGTTCCTCCGCCATTTCTCCGAGTAAAATCCGCAAAACGGGTGCAGGTACGCCGGCGGTGATGTAAGTCCGATGATGCGCCTTTAAAGCCTGACAAAAGTCTCTCCCAATCACTGGCTCCGGACTGGTAATGTTGACAGGGCCTTGCAACTGATTGTGTTCCAGTAGGAAGATTATTGAGCGCACGACATCGCGTCGGTGCACCCAGCTCAGCCACTGCTTGCCAGTCCCTAGCCAGCTAGCGATGCCGAAACCAAAGGATTGCGCCATTTCTGTTAGCGCACCGCCGCCATTGTCCAGTACTACCCCAAGGCGCATTGGGCAGACTCGCACTCCCAAACGCTGGGATCGCAGTGCCAGTGTCTCAAGGTCATAACACAATTTCTGTGCGAAGCCGGGTGTTACGGCCGATTCCTCTGTGAGGCGTTCGTCTCCGTGGTGTCCGTAATAGCCAATTGCGCTGGCGCTCAACAAAGTCTGTGGAGGATTGGTAATTCGCGCGATTAACGCATTCAGTGATCTGGCGGTGTCCATACGACTGTCAATGATCACTTTTTTGTAAGATGGCGTCCAACGTTGTGCTGCCATGGACGCACCTGCCAGATTGATCACTGCATCCAATTGCGCGGTGCTCGAAATTTCATCTAACGATTGAACAAACTGACAATGACCATAGTTGTGTCGCGATTCCCGGCTGAGAATAGTGACAGAGTTGCCAAGAGCCAGTAGTTCCTTGGTTAGGGCTGAACCAATAAATCCAGTTCCGCCTGTCAGTAGCACATGCATGATCAAGCCTTATCAGTGGGAGCGCAGGGTAGCGGGCCTCATTGCCAGTTGTTCTAGAGAACGCTTTTAATGGCCTTTTCCAAAGCCGAACTATCAGGTGCAGTGTTGCTGCTGAAATGATGTACAACCTTGCCATTGCGGTCAATCAGGTATTTGTTGAAGTTCCAGCTCGGCGCTTGCTGTTGCTTGGCCAGTTCACGAAAGACAGGGTTCGCGTCATCGCCAACGACATGGGTTGGGGCGAACATGGTAAAGCTTACGCCATAGTTGACGTAGCAAACTGTGGCCGCTTTTTCCTCGTCTTTAGCTTCCTGACGAAAATAACCTGTTTTCGATCTCGGTGACCTGTTGGTGATCCAGCGAGGGGTGCTAGGTTTTTGACATGGCCCGGGAAAGCCCGGGCGCTATCAACCTTGTGAACTGTGCTGCACGGTAGTCGTTGTCAGATGGCGTGGCAGCGCTGCAATGGTTGAGTTGCCCAGCACTTCGGCGTATTGCTGCTCCATCCGTTCACAGGCCTGGCGCACGCCACCCATCTGGCCCGGGTGCATCGGCGGCAGTACGGTCACGCGAACAGTGGTTGCGCGAATAAATATCCCGCCGTTGGGCAGGGCGTCCTTCACGTTGTGCAGTACGATCGGGATAAGCGGCACTCCCGCTTTTTTGGCCATATAGAATGCGCCGTGCTTGAACGGCTGTATATGCCCCAGGGTGCTGCGAGAGCCCTCGGGGGCGATGACCAGTGAGCGTCCGCTCTTCAGCACTGCCAGGGACTGCTTCAGCACCGCAGATTGGTCCCGGTCATCGCGATCGACAAAAATGGTGTCAATCTGGCGTAACAGCGGCCCTACCACGGGGTTGTTGGCCATTTCCTTTTTCACCAGCGCCACCACGTCCTCGCGCAGCAGGTGTGAAATCACCATGGAGTCCAGCAGGCTCTGGTGATTGAAGATGAACACGGCGGGGCGTTCCTGTTTCAAGTGATGTGCGCCCTCGGTTTCTATGTCGATACCGGCAAAGCCGCAGCCGATTTCACCCAGCAGGCGTGTCATGCGATTGGCGTTAGTGATGCGGCCTACCCGCAGCTGCTTGCCGATGGCGCAAATGGCGGCTGTCGCCATAACTGTCTGCGCGGTCAGCAGCGTGCGTAACAGCGTTTCCACGCTGGGTAGCCCGCGGCTTTCGAAGCGCAGCTGCGGCCACCCCTCGGCCCGGGCATGAGTCGCCAGTGCTTCCGAGGGATTCACCGCCACGGGATGGCCAACCTTGCGCAGTAGCGGCAGATCGTCACTGGAGTCGGAATAGAACCAGCTGTCTTTGAGCGCGACACCCTCGTTGCGGCAAACACGCCGCGCGGCCATCGCCTTACCCTCGCCGAAACACAAAGGCGCAATGGTTTTGCCGGTGAACTGGCCGTCGATCACTTCGAGCTGCGTGCAGCAGATCTCATCGATACGCAGCGCCCGGGCAATGGGTTCGACCTGGTAGCGGCTGGCCGCGCTGACGATGACCAGCTTGTGACCCGCGGCCCGGTGCGCTTCTACCAGCGAGATGGACTCGCGGTAGAGACTGCGCGCAATGGAATTGCGATAGGCCTGTTCGCCCAGCCGCGTTAGGGTGTCTTCGGAAACGCCGGTCAGGGAACGCGACAACTGCCGCACCAGCCGCTGGTAACTGTTGCCTTTTTTGCCGCCGTTTTCTCCGCGCTGCTTGATGATACCGTGCAGTATGCCGATAGATTGCCGCAGTTCACCCCGGCTCATGCCAAGTTGCGCGCGCTCCCAGGCCATGGCAAGAATGGAATAACCGGCAATCAGGGTACGGTCGAGATCAAAGAAAGCCACAGCCGGGCCCGCGCCGGAGGCCGACTCGATGGCTTGGATTTGACGTGCTAGTTCACTGGTAGACACACCTTACTCCTTCTGGTCGGGGTGACTCAGATCGACGTGGAAACTGACGTGTAATGTACTCTTAGCAATAATCCTGCCAAGTGGGTAAAGCAGTCTAAAGAGGGTTTGTTATGTTGTTATTACAGCTTTTCGTCGTCGCGCGATGAAAGGGTGCTGCATTTCGGGGCGTGAGTGCGGGCGACGTGCACTATTTGCAGGCGTGCCTTCGGTTCCCCACAAGAAGTCCGACTTCAATTCGTTGGATGCAGGCGGTAATTGGCTTCTCGCCCAGTTTGGATGTTCCAAGCCGGCATTGACTGCGCCACGGTGTGTGATTTCAACAATGCAGATGTTGGGGTCGACTCAGTATGCAGTCACCAGGCAAGGATGCCCTTGGTCACGCCGCCTACGAACGCCACCGACCTGAGCAGACGCTCCTCTACCAACTGATAGAGAAGCATTACCCTGCGCTGATTGAGCAATTGGATGCCCAAGGCAAAAGCCTGCCCCTGCATGTGCATCAGGAATTCGAAGCGTATCTCAAGTGTGGTCGTCTTGAGCATGGCTTCCTGCGGGTACGCTGCGATACCTGTCATTTCGAGCGCCTGGTGGCGTTTTCCTGCAAAAAGCGGGGATTCTGTCCCAGCTGCGGCGCTCGCCGTATGGCTGAGACGGCAGCCCTGCTGGCTGATGAGATATTTCCCGATGTACCACTGCGCCAATGGGTGATCAGCTTTCCCTTTCCCCTGCGCTTTCTGTTCGCTGCCCATCCACAGGCAATGGCTAAGGTCCTGGGTATCGTATATCGGGCGATTTCCACTCACCTGATGCACAAGGCCGGATTGAAGCGCAAGGAAGGTGCCACTGGCGCAGTGACGCTGATACAGCGCTTCGGCTCTGCTTTGAACCTCAACTTATCGTTGCAGCGCAGCAGAGTTTTGATCTAAAAGTTGCCGAGGCTACAGCGTACCTGTGCAAGTATGAGAAATAGGAGCGTGTAGTTCCTGTTGTGTGGCGTGCTGAAATCGAAGCCGGTAATTAACTCAGCTTCCGGTATATAACCTGCTCAGTGAGCGTCGGTGCGCAGTACCGCCAGCGCCAAGCCATCGGCGCCTCTGCGGAGTAGACCGTCAATGAGCAGTGCCAGAGGGCGCGGCAATGACTCGGTTTCTGCATTACTATCGCTAGACATAAATACTTGTGCGGTAGCTTCTCTCACGCTGCCTCCTTTGTAAAAGCGTATCGCAGCCTTATTCCTCAGGTTTTTTACCCAGAAGGACTGCTCTCCGCGAACGGTGCTGACCAGCGTGTAACGACCGAAATGAGAGGCTAGCAACGGAGTGCTCCTGGTGACACCACTTTTGTGACCTGTACTTTCTAGAATAATGAGGCCGGCAGGTGCGCAGGCTGGAGAGAAAACGCCCCTCTTTACACTTGGCTCAACCACGCTGTTTATCGCGCGGAAGAAGTTTCTCTGTAGGGTTTGTCGGCGTGTGTTCATAGTGAATAGTCTGTAATCAATAGTGAGGAGTGTTAACGGGCATTGTACGGCCAATTTTTCTAAATGGTTCACACTAAAAATTACCCAATAAGTCGCGCTATTTCGCTTTTGCTAGTGATTTGTAAGCTGCGAGAGCACTCTCGCGAGCAGCTTTGTGGTCCACAATGGGATGTGGGTAGTCCTTGCCTAGCTCAACGCCTGCTGTCTCTAAAACCTCGGGTGGCGCCTCCCAGGGGCAGTTCAAATAGCGTTTGGGCAGACGACTCAATTCGGGTACCCACTCGCGAATATACTCTCCCTCAGCATCAAATTTTTCCCCCTGCAAAATGGGATTAAAAATACGGAAGTAGGGCGATGCATCCGCGCCGCTGCCTGCTACCCACTGCCAGCCACTGCTATTGTTGGCCAGGTCGGCATCCAGCAGCGTATCCCAGAACCAGTTGGCGCCTTCGCGCCAGTGAATTAGCAGGTGCTTGGTAAGAAAGGAGGCGACTATCATGCGCACGCGATTATGCATGTAGCCGGTTTGCCAAAGCTCACGCATGCCGGCATCCACTATTGGATAGCCTGTTAGCCCTTGCTGCCAAGCGGCGAGCCTCCCATCATCAGGCAGCCAAGGGAATTGGCGAAACTGCGCCTTGAATGCCTCTTCGGGTATGCTAGGAAAGTAATGTAATAGCTGGTGGGAAAACTCTCGCCACCCCATCTCACTAAGAAGCTTTGCAACTTCACCTGCAAGCTTGGGTTGCATTGCCCCCACCTCTCGCGCTCTATGCCAAACTTCGCGCGGCGACATCTCGCCAAAGTGGAGATGAGGTGACAAGCGCGTGGTGCACTCCAGCGCGGGGTGGTTACGCCCCTCGCTGTAGTTTTCCAGGCCATCGTCAAGGAACGCGCGCAGCTTTTCTTGCGCCCCTTGAGCCCCTGGTGTCCACCACTGTGTCCAATCGGCCGCCCAGTCGGGTTTTTGGGGTGGAAGCGACCAGCCGCCAATATCCTCGCTGGTCACGGAATCTGTCCACCAACCCGTGTTGTCGGGAATTGGCTGTGGCCTCTCGGGCTCGGGCTCAGCCAGGCAGCGACGCCAAAATGGTGTGAACACTTTGTACGGTTTGCCGCTGAGATTGAGGATGTTTTCGGGTTCGTGCAGTAATGCACCTCCGAAGCGCTTGAAAGTGATGTCTTTGGTTTGGAATTCCCCGTGCAATGCGTGTTCCAGTTCGGCAGCCCAGGGCTCGTACATACGCGTGCAATAAATCTCCAGTGCGCCCGTTTCTTCTAGCAGTTCCGTCAGCACTTGCAGCGTTGAACCTCGTCGCGTGACTAGCCTGCCACCTAAGTCCCTAATATCTTCTGCTAATGACTGGAGGCTATGGTGCAGCCACCAGCGGCTCGCACTGCCCATGCGCCAGTGTCCGGGCGTGACGTCATCAAGAATATAGCAGGGAATGATGGGCTGCCCTGTGGCCGCTGCGGCGCGCAGGCCAGGCAGATCGTGGGTGCGCAGATCCTGGCGGTACCAGAAGATGATTGGAGTTGTCATTCTGTGGGTACGCCGCTAATCGTCTTCGGGATCACTGAGAGGGTGATTGTGTGGCAGAGCGAGCTTTTGCTGCAACTTCAGGCAGTAACCGCTGGCAGTCGGCTGCCAGTTTCAGGCTCGCTATTGGGTCTGCGCGCGTTTCTCCAGGATTGAGAATCATCAGCGGCTTACCGAGCTGGTGAGCGCGTCGACAGAAGCGAAAACCGGAAAATACCTGAAGAGAGCTGCCAATAGCTAGAAGCGCATCACTGCGCTCCACTGCATCCATGCATTGTTGCACCCGTTCGCGAGGAACATTGCCACCAAAAAACACTACATCGGGCATCACAATACCGTCACAGAGTGGGCAGGTGGGTACGCTAAAATGTTGCTCCTGCTCTGTCGGTAAATCGACATCACCATCCGGTCGTAGACTCTGAGTCGCAAACGTTGCGCCATTGTGTTCCAGCAGTTGAGATTGAATGTCGTCTCGGGAATGGTTAGCCGTGCAATTGAGGCAGCGTACCTGGTCGAGTCGCCCGTGTAGGTCAATGACCCGATCGCTTCCTGCGCGCTGATGCAGGCGATCGACATTTTGCGTAATGATTGTGTCGATGTGGCCGCTTTGCTCAAGTACGGTCAGTGCCCGGTGAGCGGAAGTGGGTATTGCATCGCGCACGGGAGGCCAGCCACGCATCGATCGTGCCCAGTATCGCTGGCGCCGCGCGGGCTGCTGAAGAAACTCCTGTTCCTGAATAGGTGCGCTGTGTTGCCACTGTCCCTGTGCGTCACGATACGTTGGAATGCCTGCGGCCTGGCTAATCCCCGCGCCTGTGAGTACCACGATGCGTGGATTCGCGCGCAAGAAATCTGTGAGCTGTTGAGAGTCATGGGTGCTGAGAGTCATAATGCAGTATACGCAGGTTTGTTCAAATGAGATTAACCCGCAGTTGATCCGGCGGGGTCCTTGTCAGCGTATTCCCTGTCAGATATTAATGAAAGTAACAGGCGGCAGTTCAATGCATATTCTTGTCACCGGTGGCACAGGCTTTATCGGCCGCCCACTCTGCAAACTATTACTTGAGCAGGGGCACGAGGTAAGCGTACTGACGCGCCAGTCAATGGTCGATAGCCCTAGCTTACGTTACCTCGCCAGTCTTGATGAGATCGACAGTAAAGAAGTCGTTCATGCTGTGATCAATCTTGCGGGCGCGTCGCTGGCCGACAAACGCTGGACACAAAGGTACAAAAATACGCTGCTTGCGAGTCGTTTGGACGGTTCTGACAAATTAACTTTCTGAGACCTGAGCGATCTCGCTTCCAGCCTCAGGCAACCGCCCTTCCCCACTCACCAAACGCAGCTATCCTAAGATCACGATAATGTTGCGCGTCGACAAGGTGCCTACCCAAATTGAATAGATTACTCACTGCAGCATGAGCACCTAAGAATCGCTGCGCCTGCCTAACTGATTTGAACTTCCGCATTCCCCTCTCTCGAACTCTGGTAGCCTCATGCGATTGCTCGGCCCGGTTATTCTCATATTGCTTGGTGCTGTGGATCGTCTCGGGTATCAGTTCACGATGTGCCACTCCATAGCTGCGCAATTTGTCCGTTACGATTTTCCTGGGCTCACTGCCATGTGACCTGATCAAGCGTCTGAAAAAGCGCTTAGCAGTAGCCCCGTCGCGCTTCGCTTGAAGATAGACATCAACGACCTCGCCATCCTGGTCTACAGCGCGCCATAAGTAATGCTGCCTGCCGTTGATCTAAATGGTCCGGCACACCGGCGAAGACTTCATCAGTGAAGAAGGTGTCGCCGTAGCCTCGGTGCTTGCGCTTCAAGCGGCGGGTATAGATCGCACCGAATTTGATACACCAGAGACGGATCGATTCACGAGTGACAATAATGCCTCGTTCCGCGAGTAGGTCTTCGATATCACGGTGGCTCAGATTGAAGCGAAAGTAGAGCCAGACGGCATAAGAGATGATATCTGGAGGGAATCGATGCCGTTTATATGTGTTCATGCGCCGATTGTATCAAGATTGGCGACTTAACTTGGCAGTACCTCCAGCGGGGTTACCTTATCGCCTAGCCGTCCCAAGATTTTTCCTTGCAAGCCGACGGCTGGCAATGGCTATCAATCCCAGCACGGTGAATATGGAGATAGGCAGGGTACTCGCGGGGACCTGCTTGGGTAAAACGGCTCTATACAACCAGGCGCCTATGAAACCTGGGTTATACGTCTTCCCAATCGCACTATCGTTAAAAATGTCTACGACATCATTGCCTGATTCATTCCCGATAGCGGAGTTGTATCCGGAGTTGGGTCCTAGCTCGTCTATTAACCACCCGCTTGTTTCGAATACGCTTTGTGGTACATCAGGAGGCGACGGGGGGGGAAGAGTGGCCATGTAAGCAAGAGTGGGGGCGAATTCCGCGAAAAATGCGTCTGCAATGGTATCTGAAACATTTGTACGTTGGCTGGGGCCAGGGCCCATCATTAGCGAATTATCGTATGAATTGTACAACGCATTGAGGTCATTAACGGATGCCCATCTATAGCCCGTAACCTCGGTACCGGCCAATGAGCCGTCACACAATCCATCAGGCGGCGGGCACACGTCTGCCACGTTGTACCAGTTCACATCCAGTAAGTCAGCAGGCTGCAGCCACTCCTTGCCGTCCCGTATCACAGACTGCGCCCATGACGGTGTGGCCATCAGTAGCAGTGCTACCGTCAGGTGCTTATAGAGTTTTTGCATTTCTTTAACCTGTATTTTGATTATTAGATATTGAATAGGCTGTGCGATTCAAAGTATAGGCTGAACGAGGCATGCAGCGCGGCGGGGATTATTCCATAGTATCTTCAGAGGAGCTACGAAAGACAACCATTAGTGCCCACTATGGAGGGGATCCAACCACTTGCGTCGATGTTCGATGGGAATCAGTGTCGTTTGTATGATTCATACCCGATAAAGCGTGCCGGCAGAAATTTCGGTATGCTTAGCGAATACATGCCCAACATCGCAATAGCACTCTTTTCACACTGTGGGAAAACAACTGACTATATTGCCGTAGCACCATCGGCATTCGGATCAACACTACTGCAAAGACGCGATTGAGCTTATGACACGCAAACTCACGATTTTATTCATCCACTCCAATAGTGCTGTCTGCCATTGATCTAAATGGTCCGGCACACCGGCGAAGACTTCATCAATGTAGAAGGTGTCGCCGAAGCCTCGGTGCTTTCGTTTCAGCCGCCGAGCATACAACGCACCGAACTTGATGCACCAGAGCCGGATCGCTTCTCGGCTGACGGTGATGCCTCGTTCAGCGAGTAGATCCTCGATGAAATGGTCCGGCACACCGGCGGTGGCTCAGATTGAATCTGAAGTAGATCCAGACCGCGTAGGGAATGATATCGGGAGGGAATCGGTGGCGCTTGTATGTATTCATCGCCCGATACTACCAAGTCTCGCGATTTAACTTGGCGATACCCTTCTAGCGTATAGGGCGCCGAATTTGATGCACCGCAAACGAATCGCTTCACGGCTAACGATGATGCCTCGTTCGGCTAGGAGATCTTCGATGAAATGGTCCGGCACACCGGCGGTGACTCAGGTTGAACCGGTAGTACAACCAAACTGCGTAACTGATGATGCCGGGCGGGAATCGGTGTCGTTTGTAGGTATTCATCCGGCGATTCTATCAATTTCGGGCGGTTAACTTCGTGGTACCCTTTAGAGAAATTCACTGCTGGTTATATTCTGTGCAGTTATTTTGTCAGCTTTTTTTACAATCGATAGTTATATTTCAGCCCTACACCTCTGTAGACCCCGTGCTTACTAAGTTGGAATGAATTTTGCACTACTTATGCCGATTGGAAACTAAAGAAAAAAACCTCAGAGTATAGAGAATAAAAGCTTCATTTCAGCTCAATATACTCTAGACAGCTGGGCTCCGGCGATCGCTAGCCCCCTAACAAGAAAAATCAGGATGTTTTATGAAAGTTGTAAATTTATTTCTTCCGTTTGTGCTGCTCATGGCGACCTGCGGTCTGACCACTCAGGCTCAGGCGTACAACATATGTGACGATGACGGCGCCTGCACTCATGAGATCATGACAAAACAGGCACTAGATCTCTACTACGACCAAGCCAATTTAGAGCAACCTTCTATCGTTGCAATGGAAATCCTGGAGTATTGGGAAAAGGACGTCCATTTCTGCCAATTTGATTTCTGTATCGATTTCACAACGGGCATTAAAGATGGCGTAGGAGAACCGGATGAACAAGACAACCTGTATGACAATAAGGGGCTTGGAGGCGCTTTGACAACCATTAACCACTTTTGGGATTCGGACGATTCTCTGGGCGCGCCTATGGAATTCAACTATTTAGGAGAGGATGACTACCCCAATGCCTTCCAAGCCGCGTCGGCATTCTGGTCGCGTGCCCTGGGAGAATACGCAGCCGGCAACAAACTGGCGGCGTACCAGTACCTGGGCAATGCATTGCATTTTCTCGGTGATCAGACAATTCCCACACATGTGCATAACGACACCCATGGGCCTGATGCCCTGGATGACGATTCGTACGAGGAGTGGATGAGTGAAGGGAAAAACTCTCCCAATGCCATACTCACGACCAACGAACGGAATGCTTTGAAAGCCCTGGGTTGGCTGGAGCCCCCGGCTGACGTCGACATCGATTACCAGCTCCTGTGGTTGTTTCTGAGCACCAACCAGGTTGCCGATTATTTTGCCTCTGATGATTGGAATGGCGACGATAACGCGCCCGTTGATAACAGGAACCATTTTGCAGCAGCCTATGCCGATGAGGCTATTGAGAGAGTAAAGACTGCCTGTGAAAATGAACCCTCGGGGTACTCCTGCTTTGGGTCTTTTAGTCCCGGGGAGCCACCCGAGAATTTACCATGCGGCGGGTTTACAGAGCCGGTCTTGCAGTCGAACGGGTGTCCTGTCGTGAAACAACGCTTGAATGCGGACAATGACTGCGGCGGTTTCTGCGACCTTTTCTCTGATGAATCAAACAATGATGGAGATGGAGACCTCAGCAAGATCCGAAAACACTCTTACCTACCCGGAATACGTGCGATTGCCGGGGTATTTGCGCTGTGGGAGCGATCGATCACCCAACCAATAACTGTCGTAAAAATCAAGAAAATTAAAGAGATAGGCGATTACGAAGGAGACTGCCGTTTGGTGGCGCAACCATGCTCGGGGATGGACTCCATTTTAGAACCTGATTTTTACGTGGGAATCACAATGGGATATAACGAGAGAGTCTGCGGCGATGGAGACGATTGCCTTAGGACCGGCGCTTATCTGGAGGATAGATACGGGAATGAACGCCTGATAGGTGATCCCGCTGTACGCATGCAGAGTAATCTCACCCGGAGGGACGCATTTTACAATAATGAAGACGAAAATATTGTCTACCCTGACTACCTTTTTGGACGAGTTTATAGCCCGGCATCGGGAGCGGGGTATGAGAAGGACCAGGACACTGTCACCATAGCGCTTTCGATTTGGGAGAATGACGAGTCTTTAGATGTTTTTAACGACCCCTATGACTCTGATGATGCGGCCGACATTAATCCCCAAAGTGGGCGGAACTTGAGCATAGAGGTGGATCTCGCGGATTGCGCCTCCGATACAAGCGGAGCGATAAAGGCCGGTGGCGGCAGTTTTTCCTGCGGCAGCACTATTACACGGCAAGGCAAGGGTGACGATACAGATGACGTGCAAGTTAAGTTCGCCGTTTCTATGTTTTTCGGTGTTGACGTTGTGGGGCCGAGTATCTCCTGCGACGTGGACGATCCGAGTTGGGTATCAGAGGACGTCGTGGTCACTTGTGAAGCGACAGATTCGAGTGGCCTGGACGATCCAAATGACGCCATGTTCCAGCTGATGACAGCGGTTCCTGAGGGAACTGAGACCGAAAGTGCGTCGACGAACACCAGGGAAGTCTGTGACACGGAAGGAAATTGTTCGGTTGCCGGTCCTTTCACGTTCTGGGTGGACAAAAAAACACCGGCAATCGAATGCGACGCATCTGACGGCATCTGGCATGCTGACGACGTGAGTATCGCGTGTACGGTCACTGATGGTGGGTCCGGCATGGTGACCGATGGCCTGACAGTTACCCGCGAGATTTGTGGAGTGCTTGACTGCATTGCCACTGAGGCGACATTCGAGTTGTCGACTAGCGTTCCTGCAGGAACAGAGACCAATAATGCACAAACAAACAGTCGCGAAGTCTGTGATGCAGTGGGTAATTGTGCGGGGGCCGGGCCAGTCGGAGAGAATAAGGTCGACAAGAAGGCGCCTGTGATCAGCATCGAGCAACCAACTGAGACAGAGTACACACACAGCGATATTTTGGTGCTCCTGTACACCGTGACGGATGAAGGCTCGGGAGTTTCTTCGGAGAGTTCCAGCATGGACACCAGCACTATGGTCTCCGGAGAGGTAATTTCTAGCGGCACGGCAATCGATTTACTCTTTTCTCTAGCACTTGGCAGTCACACGTTCGAGGTTGAAGCGAGTGACGCAGTTTTGAATGAAAGCACCAGCTCGGTGTCATTCACCATCATCGCGACCCCAGGCAGTATCATTGAAGCTGTAAATAAGTTCAAAGAGAGCGGTGACATCAGATCACAGTTGGTCAAGCCTTTACTCGCGAAGCTTAGTAATGCCGCGAAAAAGTTTAATGGAGGGCAGTGTCGTCCGGCTGGGAATATCTATGGTGCATTTATTAATCAAGTGCAAGCGCAAAGCGGCAAGGGTATTACTCCTTTTGCGGCAGATATTCTTATTAAAGACGCGCAGTATCTGATTTCCAACTGCTAGTTGGCTGAACGCTCAGGGAGGCACGGTTTTATCGTGCCTTCCGATTGTGGTGTCCAGCAATCATTTTACTGTTACTGCCCCAGTGGGGTACTGACAAGTTAAAGACCAAATGCGAAGAGAACCCTGCCTGAGCAATTCAAGCCACAGCTCTACTCCATTAAGTGAACGCACTCACCCTCAGATCACGATAATGCTGAGCTCTGATCAAGTGCCTTCCCAAATTGAAGAGATTGGAGACAACAGCATGG
>JBLFWP010000078.1:0-13874 GCA_047611225.1 Halioglobus sp. | reverse complement strand
GCATATTGAAACGCCCCATAACGCTTTCGACTTTTTCCCCCAAATCCCACATCCACAGAGAATTGAATACGATATGCATCCAACCGAAATGCAGAAAGACCGGTGTCACCAGGCGCCAGTACTGGCCGCCCATGCTGCTGAATACCAGCTGATCATTGTTGAGTTCAAAAGGGGAGAAAGTGAGATAGCTGATCAAGAAATTGAGTGGGCCCAGGAACACGAACAAAAAGCCACACACACTCAGTGCAATCAGACCTACAGTCACCGGCACCTGCCGTGCCTGCACTGCCAGCCCATTTTGAGTAGCCGGACGTTCTCGCTTGGAAAGTTCAATGCTCACTTCATTGTTACGCCAAGCCTGATACAGGGCCTGCACTTGCGGCGCCATATTTTCGTCGACGACTTCCAACACCTGCTGCCCGCTATCTTCAAAAATACGATGCAACACGCCCTTCTGCTGCAATAGTGCGCTTAAGGGGAGAAGGTCTTCCTCAACGCTGACGCTGAGAGCTGGATAAAACTCAGACATTAATTGACCAGCGCATTACTCCAGCGCAGCTTGTCTCTGCAACTGGCGTAGAAGCTGTGACCTACCGGGTGAAGCAGTGTCAGGCTGTAAGGTTTTTTGCTGACGAAGACCGAATCTCCAGGCTGGGCCGTGAGGTTAACCTGACCATCACAGGTAATAGGCGGGTGAATACTATTGCGCTCCAGAATATCCAGCCTCACGTGAGAGTTACCGTCTATCACAATAGGACGACTGCTTAAAGCGTGGGGAAACATCGGCACCAGCACCATAGCATCCAGCGACGGATGCATAATGGGCCCGCCGCCAGAGAGTGAATAGGCAGTTGAGCCGGTGGGCGTGGATACAATCAAGCCATCTGCGCGCTGACGATAGACAAATGCGTCATCAATATACAACTCGTATTCAATCATTTGTGCGGTGGTGCCAGAGTTAACCACCACATCATTAAGCGCATCAGCGCTGCCAATCATTTCGCCATCGCGATGCAACTCAGCGCCCAGTAAAAAACGACTGTCAGTCTCATAGTGGCCATCGAGAACAGCCGGGATCTGCTCCTCCATTTCGCCGGGAAGAATATCGGTGAGAAAACCGAGCCTGCCACGGTTGACGCCGATCACTGGCGTCTCATATTTAGCCAGCGTACGAGCCGCTCCCAGCAGGCTGCCATCGCCGCCTACCACGATCACAAGATCGACTCGCTGGCCGATTTCGTCGCAGCTTGCCAGCTCCTTGTAGCCTGGCAGTACGTCACCAAGGTTATCTTCCAGCAAAACCTCCAGACCACGCCCCTCCAAAAGAGCCACCAGAGAGCCCAGCATTTCTGCCAAACCACCCTGCTCACTACGCCCCACCAGACCAACTTTTTTGAATGTTGCCTGCATTAAGCCCGCTTCCCCATCCATTCCTTTCCACACACTTGTGGGCTGCTATTATACCCGCGAACAAACAGTGTAGCGTAGTGACCGCCATTTATCCTTTTCAAACACAAGAAGTACGTGACTTGGCTTGGGCCTGCTTTTCGCCCTCGCTTATGAGTGCACAGGAGCTGCCCAGGCGACAGGCGCAGAAACAGCCGAGCCTGTCTGATTGCGCCCTGGCGCTGACTCCTGATCGACGGCTATGGCTTGAGCAACTGGACAGGGACGCCGGCGCCCTCCTCGAGCACCTCGCCCAGCGTTCCACTCACCGCCTGGGCATTTACTTCGAGCAGCTGTGGCACTTCTTCCTGCAGCAGGACCCGCTCTTGGAACTGGTTGCCCACAATCTCGCCATTCACCACGGAGGAAGAACCTTGGGGGAATTTGACTGCATCTACTTTTGCCATCAGCGGCAGCGGCACGTGCACCTCGAACTGGCCGTGAAATATTTCCTTGGGGACCATCGACCCCAGCAAAATGGGGACACTAGCGAAGGCGAGCACTGGCTAGGACCCGATGCAAAAGATCGTCTCGACCTGAAAATGAATCATCTTCTTGAGCGCCAGATTCGACTGAGCGAGCACACTGCAGCGCAGCAAAAACTGTCAGAGCTGGGTATCGCCAGTCTGGATAAAGAGCTGGCAGTAAAAGGCTACCTGTTTAAGCCCCGGAGTTCTGCCATGCCGCCACCGCTGGGGTTTAACAGCAAGCATAGTATGTGTGACTGGGTGAGATGTGCAGATATAGCACAGTACACCGACACACTGCCCGCCAGCGGCTATTTTCTTCTACCCAAGATGCAGTGGCTGAGCCCCGCGTACTGTGAAGATTCGTCAAAAATGGCAGATGCGCGGCAATTACAACAGAACATGGAAGCCTATTTTGCGCAGCAAGATTATCCGCTACTGGTAGCCGCTCTGGATCAATACGGCGTGGAATGCGGGCGCTTCTTTGTCACAGATAATCGCTGGCCTGACTCCAAGCTGGAAACCGTTAGCGCTACGCCCTAGCACTCAATTGAAGTAGGCCTCTGTCTCCGCGGCCAGATAAAGAAAGGCCGCATACGCTGCAATATTTTGATCCAGTGCATTGGGCGCAATCTTATCCAAGGTGTCATTCGCCGTGTGGTGCAGATCGAAGTAATCAGTTCCGTCCTGGCGCAGCGTCACTACGGGCACCCCCGCCTCACGCAGGTATTTGATATCGGGGCCACCGAAGGCCTTGTTCTCTCCTGGCGCTATTCCCAAAGGCTCAAGCACAGCAGCAATCGCCTCACCCAAGGGCAACTTGTCTTCAGCAAAGCGGGTTTCGAACTGCCAAATATCACCACTACCGAAATCCGATTCTGTGGCAATGATGTGCTGGTCGATTTCACCAGCGTGTTGCTTGGCGTAAGCCTCGGCACCCACTACACCCACTTCCTCGGAACCAAACAGCACCACCCGGATAGTACGCCTGGGCTTCTGCGGTAAGTGTTCCATCAGCAACTTGGCGGCGGCCACCACTATGCCAACGCCGGCACCGTCATCAATCGCGCCGGTACCCAGATCCCATGAATCAAGATGAGCGCCCACCAAGACGATTTCTTGCGGAGCTTCCCGCCCGACAATTTCAGCCACAACATTGCCAGAGGGAGCCGGCGGGCGAACCTCAGGGGTGAGAACCAGTTTAATCGTAACGGGCTCGCCGTAAGCCAGTGCGCGCTGTAACTGATCTGCATCCGGTGCGCTAAGCGCAGCGGCTGGCACACCGTTGCTGGACACATAGTCGATGCGGCGCATTTGGCCGGTATGGGCGAAGCGGTGACTGCTGGTACCTACAGAACGAATCAGTACGGCCTTCGCACCGTGATCGCGCGCGGCAAAGGCCGCCTTTTTCCTTTTTAGAACCGCCTTGAAATAGCCGGAACCGTCGCGGCTGCGCGCCATTACCTCATTCACGAACACAATTTTCCCACCTACGATGTCTGCGTTGGATTTCGCCAGTTCCGCCAGTGACTCAAAGGCTACTACCTCGGCTTCTACGCCGGCAACACCGGTACTGGCGCTACCGCCTAAAGCGGCGATGGTCAGAGACTGGGGAAACGGCGCTATAATTTCAGCGCGCTCAACACCACGCTCCCAGAGCGGTACTTCAAAGGGCTCTTCGCGCACGTTTTCAAAACCCAGGTCTGTTAATTTTTTCACAGCCCACTGCCGTGCCCTGCCCTCGGCTTCAGTGCCTGCCAAACGCGGGCCAACCTCAGTAGTGAGCGATTGCACGATTTCATAGCCGATATTGTCCATCGCTGCTTGCTGCATCAGCTGTTGCGCGGTGTTCAACATAGAGGGCGTGAAGGCGCGTGAAGGCTGCGCTGCTATGCCCACGGCGGGGAAAAGCGCAGCCAGGAGAACACACAGCAACAATCTCATTATTTTCACTCCACTCAGTACAGGATTCAGGCCGAGGTTAAAGCCAAGGCTGGGAACAGTAGCCCTCTATCATGACCGAATTTGAGGTGCGGAATCAACGCCCGTTTTTCGCCCAGCTCCGAAAGTTCATCACGACCGCTTTCAACGGTACACTTGTCCAGCACCCACACCTATACTGGCCCAGCAGCCCTGTCCTTTTGGAACCCGAATATGGCAAACAGCAGTACTAAATGGCCCTTCCGCTGGGACCTGCTCCTACGCTACCGGTTTATCGAGACCATCGCCCTGTGGGAGGGCCGCCTTACCACCCGGCATCTATGCGACACCTACGGCATTGGCCGCCAACAGGCTAGCAAGGACATTAACAACTACATTCGCGAGGTAGGCCCGGGCAACCTCGAGTACGACAAATTTCTCAAAGGCTACAAACCGACGCCCGAGTTCAAGCCGCAGGTAACACAGGGGCTGGCCGACGAATATCTGCATCTGATGGCACGCAACAATGAGCTGATGAATGTATTCGAATCGCTGGCGCTGAATGTCGCCAACGTTGAAGTACTATCGGTGCCTGTGCGCGATGTGAAGCCGGAAGTGCTGCGGCCCATCATGCAGGCCGCACGACAGCAAAAAAGACTGGACGTGGATTACGTCTCTATCAACAACCCCGATCGCGAAGGCCGCATTATCGTTCCTCACACACTGGTATTCACCGGGCTGCGCTGGCATGTGCGCGCATGGTGTGAAAAGAACCAGGAGTACCGTGATTTTGTACTTAGCCGCTTCAGGGATATCCCGGAAATTATGGATGACTCAGAACACGGCGCCGCCGGTGACACCGACTGGAATACCCAGATCGTAATAAGAATTACACCTGACCCGCGCTTGAGCCCCGCCCAACAGGAGGTAGTGGAGGTAGATTACGGCATGGAAAACGGCGTGCTGGAAGTAACCACCCGGGCAAAGCTTGCACCCTATGTATTGAAATTACTGCACGTAAACCCCAATGAAACAGAGGAGGACCCTACAGCCCAGCAAATTGTGGTTGCAAACCGTGAGGAGCTAGCACCCTGGTTGTTTGGCTGACCCCCTTCTTCTGGAACTTCATTAGTGCTTAAGCTGTCTGAAGTGAATTGCACTGACTCAACGACAGAATTGCTAAATATACTGGATACTATTTGCGGGTTGTATTGCTACCGCGAGCCTCGGTAGTGTGAAGCCTCTCTCGGCTGGAACCCCACGCCTTTATGAGGCTTCACACTACCGAAGCTCGCTACATCGCAGTAAACGAAAATACAGGAGCATTCCGGTAGGCAAGGTCCACTTAAGGGCGTGGGGTTCCAACCGAAAGTGGACCTTGCCTACAGGACTGCGGGTTCCAAGCATCTTCGCCTGTAAGAACTAAGTAAGTGCCATACGGGTCTGAGGTTAAATAACCAATATCAGTAGTAACCGGCAAACCGGAGTAGCAGCATGAATAACGACAATGAGAACAAGAACGAATTCGAAAATGCTTATACGGAACAGGGTTTCTGGGACAAGCTCGCCGGGTACGCCAAGAACGCCGGTAAGGAAGTAGTAGAGAAAGCACTACTTTTGTTCTACGCAGCACAGGAAGAAAAGGCACCCGCCTGGGCCAAGGGGACCATTGCCGCGGCACTGGGCTATTTTATCGTGCCTCTGGATGCAGTAGCCGACATTACACCGGGCATTGGCTTTACCGATGATCTGGGCGTATTGGCATTGGCCATTGCCGCAGTGGCCGCCTACATCAACGATGATGTTCGCGCCAAGACCACCGCCAAAATGAACAGCTGGTTTGGCGATGCGCTTATTGAGGATCAAGCTGGCGAGGCCACTTCATCCACCGCCTCCTCAGAAGAGAGTACCAACTAAACCTACCCGGCCGAGGAAAGCACCCATGTCCTTGCCACTACGGCGTTTGCTACGCAGTGCGGTCAACATCACCGTGTTGTTCTGCGCACTGGTGCTGACACCACTGTTCGCACTCTCACACTTCAATGCTGGTCTTGCGACTCTATTCGGAGACTTGGCCAGCGATTACCTGCCAAATCCAACGCTGCTGAACGTGCAGAAAAAGGCACGCGTGGACGCTGAACAAAAACTGCATCAACAGCGCATCAAGAAAACCCGTTTAGAGTCAGCGAATCGCACTAAAGCCTTACAGGGCAGTAAAATAGTGAACGACAAAGGCAGGCGCGTTTTGGTGCGCGGCGCTGGCGCTTTAGCCGTAGGTTGGATGCCCTTTCTGGGTGTTACAGCGGATGTGGCCTCACTCACTGAAGACTATTCCGATATCTGTGAACTGTTCAACGTGCTGGATGAGCTATTGGGAATGTTATCGCTGGAGAACAGCAATCTGTACAAAGAGAACTACTGCGACGTGCCGAATCAGGGAATACTGATATTAAAAGAAGCCGCTGGCGAAACAAATTTTACGTGGAACAACGTGGGCAAAGGGCAACCTCTACCAGCGCCTTAAACTGAGTTTATGCCGACGCTCATCCTGCGCCGCGCCAGCACCAAAAATATCGCGGTGGACAAGCCCGTAGACGCAAAGATCATGCACATCACCATGATCTGGTAGCGGGCTGCTACCAAAGGGGACACGCCCGATAGAATTTGCCCGGTCATCATCCCCGGCAATGAAACCAAACCAACGGCGAACAAAGAGTTGATCACGGGAATCATCGCCGCATGATAGGCGGCCAGCCTGGCTTCTGCAAAATCCACCCCATGACCCAGCTCCGCATAGAGCCGCTCTCCCGCCAAACTAACGGACGTCATCGAATTGGCAAACACCATGCCCGCCAGAGGAATCATATAGCGCGGCAAGTACCACGGCTCCATCTGCAACACGGCTTGGGTAATTAGAGCGAGGGTCAAACCACCTCCGACACTGATAGACACCAGCGATGTCGACAACAGCGCCATGCGATGCTCCTTCACAGTGCCAAGCGCTATCCAACTGGAGGCCAACAGCATGATCGCCAGCACCAACAAGATCAGAAGCCCGTTGTCCGCCCCAAAGATCCACGCCAGCACGTAACCAATCAGCAGCAGTTGTACCAACATGCGAGCCAAGGCGTACACCGCGTTACCCACACTAAAAGACCATTTCAATAAAATAAATAGGGTGATGGCCACCGGTACTAAGGCCAGCGAAAGCTGCGCCAGTGACAGGGTAATAACGGGATTTTCCATAGAACTCTCAGTACTGCGCCGTGTCTGCGTATAGTTCCATGCTACCGCTTACAACGGCATGCTCCAAGTCAAGGAGCGAGACGGAACTCAGGGCCCAGCTCTTCGTAAATCACACCTATATTTGACTTTATATTACATCTCTATCTAGCTGTATTTTAAGGTTTTAACAAATATAAACTCTAATCCGAACGGGACCCCAGAGCGAACACAGTCACCCCCGCAATCAACACCCACAGTAATTCTTCGAGATAGGTTCCCAGCACAAAAATGCCCACCGTAACCGCCAAAACGGCAATCAACCGGTCGGCCCAGCCAGTGATATCAGGCTCTGGCTCTCCCTTGCTATCGCGCTGTAACAAGTGGCGGGTAATACGGTATTCAATGGCCTGTGCTGTCGTCATGGGTACTCTCCTGCGGGTTCGCGTGGTTTTTATGGCCCCGTTATATGAGCCGTTTTATGTTCCGCTTTAACGTGTACCCATAATCCACCGCCATCTGTGTCTGCACCATATGTCTACTTTTCAACCCGATTGAAAAGGCGACAGGTGCGCGAATACAGCGCAGTCAAAAATACTTCACATTATTTACTCCTGTTTTAACCCCCTTTTCAGCACTGCTGCGATAAAGCCTATGAAACCATCGAAAGGATAGTGTCATGCACACCACACAAATCATTACCAACATCACGCTAATCGCAGTGCTCTGCGTTGCCTGCGCCGAACCCCAGGAACAAAAAACGGACTATGGTGCGCGGGTTGAACCCGAGCAGTCCCAGACCAGAAAGCTCGCCCAGATACGGCAGACCAAGGAAGAAGATGCCACTGGTAAGTTCGGATACACTTCAATGCCCAAGCCCGAAGCGAAACCGGCATCGAGAAATACAACGGTAGCCAATGTTAGCGCTGCACTGAAATCCAGAGCGCAGCCGTCTGCCAAGTACTTTACCGCCGATGTCGCAGGGGAATTCGTCAGCGTTCAATCGGCACACCCTGAAATGCAAGCCTATGCGATAGACACGGAGAACTACCTGAACTATCCAAGCAATGGTGTGAAAAATGTCACCGAGGAACCAGTCTCCACTTTCAGTGTGGATGTGGATACAGCCGCCTATGCCAACGTAAGACGAATGTTGTCGCAAGAAGGACGCTTACCCCCCTCCGATGCTGTGCGTCTTGAAGAGATGATTAACTACTTCAATTACAGCTACACACCCCCGGTAGATCGCGCACAACCGTTCAGCATCCATACGGAAATGGCACCCGCTCCCTGGAGTGAAAATCACCAACTTCTGCAAATTGGACTGAAGGGCTTTGAACCGAAATTGGAGCAGCGCCCTGCAGCTAACCTGGTGTTTCTGGTGGACGTGTCCGGCAGCATGCAGTCTGCCAATAAGCTGGGACTGGTTAAAAAGTCTCTACGCCTACTGGTAAACAGGATGACTGCCGGAGACAAGATTGCGCTGGCTGTTTATGCAGGCGCTGCCGGTGTTGTTCTCGAGAGCACGCCGGGCAGTCAGAAGGCGAAGATATTAGCCGCCATTGAAGGCCTCACGGCCGGTGGCAGCACCCACGGTAGCGCCGGCATCAAACTGGCCTACAATCTCGCCGAACAAAATCACATTGAGGGCGGCATCAACCGTGTGATTATTGCCTCCGATGGCGATATGAACGTGGGCACCGTTAATATTGAGGCGCTGAAGGATTTGATCAGCTACAAACGCGACAAAGGCATCGCACTGACCACCTTGGGTTTCGGCAGCGGCAATTATAACTATGCCCTGATGGAGCAATTGGCAGACGTGGGCAACGGCAACGCCTCCTATATAGACAGCCTGCAAGAGGCGCACAAAGTGCTTGTGAATGAGATGCAATCTACACTCCTCACTATCGCCTCAGACGTTAAGATCCAGGTGGAATTCAATCCCGCCGTGGTCAGCGAGTATCGTTTGATCGGCTATGAAAATCGCATGCTGAATCGCGAAGACTTTAACAACGATAAAGTTGACGCTGGGGACATAGGTGCAGGGCACACCGTTACCGCTTTGTATGAAATTGTCTTGAACGGTTCCGACGGCAAGCGCATCCCCAATCTGCGTTATGGCTCACAGCATGAGCAGGAAAAAATGCAGTACGGCAATGGCGAGCTGGCCTTCGTGAAGCTGCGTTACAAACAGCCCGGTGAAGCCACCAGCAAGTTGGTGAGCCAGGCGATCAGCACGAATAGCCTGAACACATCCATCGAACAGGGTAGCGACAACCTGCGCTTTGCCGCCAGTGTTGCCGGCTTCGGGCAAATACTTCAGGGCGGCACATTCACCGGCAACTGGAGTTACAATGATGCCCTGACCCTCGCACGCAATTCACGAGGACAGGACCCCCACGGATATCGCAGCGAATTTGTACACTTGATTGAGCTGGCACAATCCTTATCCTCAGGGTCATAGACAGCCACTGAACAGCCACTACGCAACCGGTACCCAATGCTGACACTGGTCCACCGTTTCAGGAGCGACGAAGCCCTGATGCAAGCCTACCAACGGGGTGATGCAGATGCGTTCGAGTGTCTGTATCACCGCCACAAGGATGGGCTTTTTGCATTTCTGTACCGCAGCTGCCCTCAGATGGCCGTGGTGGAAGAGCTCGCGCAAGAGGCCTGGATGGCAGTTGTTAAGCGAGCGCCACAGTACGAGGCGCAGGGCCACTTTAAAACATGGCTGTACCAGATTGGCCACAACCGTCTGGTAGACTTCTGGCGACGCAAAGACAATCAACACGAATCACTGGAAAACACGCCCGAGCCAGTAGCAAACAACGAAACCGAAAGTGCCAATGAGTCTCGCCAGCTTTTAATACGTGCCATAGCACAGTTGCCGGGAGAACAACGAGACACCTTACTCCTGCGGGAACAGGGGTTCTCAAATAAAGAGATCGCCGAAATTACCGGAAGCGGCGAAGAAACCATCAAGAGCCGCCTGCGTTATGCACGCAAGCAGTTGCGCGAGCATCTGGGAGAAGCACCATGAGTAAGCGCGAAGACCAATTCTCGCTGGATACGCTACCCAAACCGCCGTCCCCTGCAGCGCTGGATGACAAAATACTGGCCTATGCAAGACAACAGGCGCCACAGAAACAACCCCTCTGGCGCTCCGGCTGGGTAAGCGGCATTGCCACTGCCGGCGTTGTGGCGATAGCCGTGCTGATTGCCGACCCTTCACAGCAGACGCCAAGCTTTAAAGACGTAGCACAAGAGCAAGAACTGCCATCTTATGGTTATACCTCCTTATCGGGTTTACGCGAGGAGCGCCTGTCGGCACCCTCCCCCGAGGAGAGCCGCAAGCGTAGCGCACTGGTAATGAAGCCCCAGCTCAAAGCAAAGCCAAAATCTGTCGTCCGCAAAATTGCCGCTATCACACGACAACCCAGCATGCCTGCCACCGCCATGATAGCCGAGGATATGGCCGGCGATAGCGCTGAGAGCGCTTCACTGGCGTACACAGAGGCAGACTCCGTACCATCGGAAGCGGAGCGAGTCGCTGAATCTACCGAGCGCCCGGTCGCCACCACACGCACTTTGACAGCACGCCAACAGACACGGCAACTTACTGTGGTGGATACTAGTGTGCTACACGAGGAAAAAGGGACCGCTATGCCGCCAATAAAAGTGGGCGACACGGCATTTGTAGAGCAGCTGGCTGCGTGCGAAAGACTTCTTGAATCCGGCAAATCGGATGAGGCCAGTACGCTCTATCAACAACTGCAGAAAAGCTGCGCGGATTGTCAGCTGCCACAATCATTGGAAGAAGCAATAGCGCAGCAGCAGGCTAGAGAAGAGGCGAACGCCACATCCCCAAAAAAGACAGCGCCGCAATAGTAAACAACGCTTCAAATAGCACACAACTCGTCAAATAGTCTTCACCCGCTGCACCTGTTTTCCGTTAGTCTGGTTCTATTGCGCAACAAACAGAAACAGAACACTGTGAAGCAATAATGCTAGACAAAAGATTTGCCAAGGTATGGCTGCTCGCAGCCATCAACGCTATAGGCATGAGCGCAGCGCCGCTAATGATGCTAATCGGCAGCATAGTCGGCGCACAGCTGGCGCCCTCAGAACAATGGGCAACCTTACCCATTGCCACCATGGTTATCGGTACCGCCTGTGGCGTCATCCCGGCAACCCGTGCCATGCAGCGTTTTGGCAGGCGCAACGCCTTCGCATTATTCCTCTTTAACGGCGCCGGTGCCTGCGTATTGATGGGGCATGCAATTACTCTGGAGAATTTCAGCCTGTTTTGCTTTGGCTCCAGCCTGCTTGGCGCGACGGCCTCAGCACTACAGCAGATTCGGTTCGCGGCAATGGAATGTGTGCCCAGCGAAGATGGCGCCACCGCCGCATCCATCATCATGTGTGCAGGTATCTTAGCCGCCTTTATCGGGCCAGAACTTGCCCTGCTGGGAAAGAACCTGAGCGCTGTTGATTACCAGGGCTCCTACTGGCTGGGCGCAGCTTGCCTGCTTGCGGCGGCTTGTCTACTGCCTTTTTACGTACCTGCGGCCCAGGCTAAAAGAGAAGAGACCTATAGCGGTCGCTCTGCCGGTACCTTGTTAAAAAATCCTACATTCCTACTGGCGATTGTTGCCGGCGCCAGTGCTTTCATGGTGATGTCATTTGTGATGACCGCCACCCCTGTCAGCATGCACCTGCATCATGGCCACAGCCTTGAAGATGCCAAGTGGGTCATACAGTCGCACATTGCAGCGATGTTTCTGCCATCTCTCTTCGCACCGTGGCTCTTTAAATACCTCAGTCTTCGTGCCGTGATGGTGGCCGGTCTCTGTTGTTATGCCACCACCATTATCATCGGCCTAATCGATGCTTCTGTACTGGGTTTCTGGGGCCAGCTGGTGATGCTGGGAATAGGCTGGAATTTTCTTTTTGTCTCTGGCACTGCACTTTTACCCACCGCCTATCGCGAAGGCGAGCAATACAAAGCCCAGTCGCTGAATGATTCGGTAGTGTTTAGCAGCCAGGCTGTGGCGTCTTTGTGTGCGGGCTGGGCGATCAGTACTATCAGCTGGCAGGCATTGTTATTGGCTTGCCTGTTGCCTATTTCCATGGTGGTGGGCTTGCTGCTGTGGCAGCGCCAACCTTCGGCGCCGGCCGGGGACCCCAACGCCTAGTCCAGGTTTTTCGCCGCAAAGGTATCGCAGGCGTTGAAGTCGCCGCTCTTGAAACCAATGCTAAACCACTTCACGCGCTGCGCAGAAGTTCCGTGGGTGAAACTGTCGGGTACCACATTGCGGCCTGCCTCTCGCTGTAGGCGATCATCGCCAATAGCGGTAGCCGCGCCCAATGCCTCCTCCAAATCGCCAGTCTCCAATATCTGGCTATCAATATTCGCCGAGTAGCCCCATAAGCCGGCAAAGCAGTCTGCCTGTAATTCCTGGCGCACCGACAAGGCATTCACTTGAGCCTCGCTCTTGCCCTGCCCCGCCTTTCGAACTTGGGAGCTAATACCCAGCAAGGTTTGCACGTGATGGCCCACCTCATGCGCGACCACGTAAGCTTGGGCAAAATCTCCCGGAGCTCCGTGGCGCTTTGCTAAATCTTCGAAGAAAGAAAGGTCGATGTACAACTGCTTGTCACCCGGACAATAAAATGGGCCCACCGCAGAACTGGCCTGTCCGCAGGCCGAATCCACACTACCGGTGAACAACACCAGAGTCGGCTCCTGATACTGCCGGTTCATTTGGCTAAAGAGTTTTGTCCATGCGTCTTCTGTACTGCCCAGTACCGCCGACATAAAGTCCGAGGCCTGTATGTCTGACTCGCTAAGCTGCTTCGAACCTTGGCTCACCGCGGGCGATCCGCCGCCGCCCAGCAGTGGCGACAACACGTCAATCCCCAGCATACGGCCGCCAAAAATCACCACTACACCTAGAATCAGAATGGTGCGGCCTATCTTGGTTCGCACCAAGGCCGGCAGGAAACGCAGTAGCAACGGCGCCGCACCCCCCGCAGAGGCGAAACTGGCACCTTCCCCGCGCCGGTCATCAATATTATTGCTGCGTCTACCACCTTTCCACCGCATAGTATTTTCCTGTCGCTACCGTCATTCAGCTTGATTATACTCAGCAATCGCTGGCAGCAAAGTCTTTGGGCGGCCTACCAGCCAACGCAGGGACAATCACCATTATAGGACAACAAAACCATGACCGATGGCATTCTCATTGGCGGCTCTGACGCCGGCCAGATTTTCCTGAATCCGCGCTATGCAAACCGCCACGGCCTGGTGGCTGGCGCCACCGGTACCGGCAAAACGGTGACGCTGCAGTGTTTAGCCGAAGGCTTTTCCGATCTGGGCGTACCCGTCTTTCTGGCGGACGTTAAAGGCGATATCTCGGGCATGTGCCAGCCGGGTAAGCCACACCCCAAAGTAGATGAGCGAGTCGAGGAAATTGGCATCGAAAATTATACCCAGCGCGGCTACCCCGTTGCCTTCTGGGATTTGTTCGGCAAGAAAGGCACGCCAGTTCGCACCACTATTTCTGAAATGGGCCCGCAGCTTATCTCCCGCTTACTGGATCTCAACGAGACCCAGGAAAGTGTCGTCATGCTGGTATTCGAATACTGTGATAACGAAGGCATGCTGCTGGTAGATCTGAAAGACCTGCGCACCACCCTCGAATACCTCGCTAACAACAGTAAGGAACTGGGTGCCGGCTATGGCGTCGCAAAATCCTCTGTGAATGCCATACTGCGTCGCCTGTTGATGTTAGAGCGCGAAGGCGCGGAATC
>JBLFWP010000077.1:0-14246 GCA_047611225.1 Halioglobus sp. | reverse complement strand
GGCCGCCCATGTGAATGGTAGCCCCTTTGCCACGTGCGTCTTCCACGTGCGCCTCGATGATAGTCATCTGTCGATCCCAGAAAACAGCGCCTACATCTTCATCCCAGCCGTGCTCAGGTCCCTGGCGCAGCACTTTCCCTTTTTCCAGAACCAGCTTAAGGAACTCGTCGTAGACCGACGCCACAACGTAGATGCGCTCAGTGCCACAACAATAGTGGCCGGTGTTCATACAGCCACCTATCCAGGCGCCATCGGCAGCTCTGTCCATGTCTGCATCTGCGCAGACAATCATTGCGTCGTTGCCACCCAGTTCGAGGGTGCAGGGTATAAGCTGACTAGCGCAGGCCCCGGCCACTTTGCGGCCGGTGGCGACAGAGCCGGTAAACGAGACCTTGTCGACACCGCCGTTGACGATGGCTGCGCCGGTTTCGCCGTCGCCCATCAGCACTTGCAACACGCCATCGGGGAGCCCTGCTTCACGGAAGATGTCTTCCGCCAGCTTGCCTGAAAAGGGAGTCACTTCTGAGCCCTTTGCGACAATAGTGTTTCCTGCCATAAGCGCTTGAGTCGCCTGGTTCATCAGCAGTACGAAAGGACCATTCCAGGGTGTGATGAGACCGATCACGCCCAGCGGCTTGTAAAGGATCTTCAATTGCTTCATCAGGCCGAGAATACCGTGCACTTTACGTTTGCGCGGTTTGAGAAATTTTTCAGCGTTTTTGGCGTAGTAGCACAATTGATCCGCGACCGAGAAGACTTCCATGGACATCGCGTCAGTGCGGGCTTTGCCGGTTTCTTTTACCACCAGGTCGATGATCTCGTCCTGGCGTTGCAGCACAATTTTTATGGCTCGCTGCACCACGGCAGAGCGTTCCTTCATACTAGTGGCAGCCCAGGCGGGTTGTGCAGCGCGGGCTTTAGCGATAGCGGCGGCAACGTCTTCGGCATTGGCGCAAATTAGCTCGCCTGTGGGCTCCAGCGTAACCGGGCTGCGCAATTGCAGGTGGCGGCGGGAATCATTTGACTCAATGGGTTCGAATATAGACATAGGGGTGACCTCCGTGAAGTGGCTAAACTAATGGTCATTAGTTTAGCTGTCAATGTCTTTTCAGCCCTACCAAGAGTGACCAAATCGGTCATAAGGGCCCAATGTACAGATGTGACCAGCCGGGGTAGCCACAGCGCTATTGTGGGGTGGCTGAATGTGGAATAATGCTGCGCTCTCTGCAACGACGATTTATGCGTTTATGACGTCCTCTCCAGCAATCTTACTTGTACTGTACTGCATCGCCATTTCGGGCTTTTCGCTGGTGGGCGGCCTGTTGCCTAACTGGGTCAAGATGACCCATACCCGTACACAGCTGGTGATGAGCCTGGTATCTGGCTTGATGCTTGGGGTCGCCTTCTATCACCTGCTACCTCACAGCGTGGCGCTGGTGGGTGGTGAGCACGGCGCAGACACCGCCGTGTGGTGGTTAATGATCGGCCTGGTCACCATGTTGATGCTGCTGCGCTTGTTTCATTTCCACCAACACGATTTCAGTACCGAGGAAGGCCACCATCATGACCACCAGCACGATGGCCATGAAACATCAGCGCACAGCCTGAGTTGGGTAGGTATTGCACTGGGGTTGGGTTTACACACGCTCATTGACGGAGTGGCGCTGGGTGCCGTGATGCACGGCGGTGGTGCTGGAACCGGCATGGTTGGTATCGGGGTATTTCTCGCTATTTTGTTGCACAAGCCGCTGGATGCGATGTCGATTGTTACGGTGATGGAAGCGGGTGGTTGGAGTCGATCAGCTCGCACCACTACCAACGTAGTGTTTGCATTGATGTGCCCATTGGGCGCGCTGCTTTTCTTCTTTGGCGTGGGCGAGGTGGCCCAGAGCCAGAACCTGGTAGTGGCAGCGGCATTAGCCTTTTCTGCAGGCGCTTTTATCTGCATAGCACTGAGCGATTTACTGCCTGAAGTGCATTTCCACAGTCACGACCGATTGAAACTGACATTGGCATTTTTACTGGGCATTGCGGTGGCCTATGGTATCGGTGGTGTTGAACCAGCCGGCATCCACCTCACAGGCCACTAGGAGGCATTCCATGGTTAAACGAATTATTTATCCGCCCGTGTGGTTGGTGCTGGGCGTTATCGCGGTCTTTGCCTGCAACGAATATTACCCTGGGCTGCGCTATACCGGTTTGGTTGGTCAGGTAGGTGGCGGCATTCTTATCGTGGCGGGATTGCTGCTTCTGGTGAACGCGGGTGGTTTGTTTACCAAGGCGGGGACTGATCTCGTTCCCTTTAAGAACGTGACCACACTGGTTACGGCAGGTGTTTATCAATTCACTCGCAACCCGATGTATCTCGGTATGGTCGCGGTGCTGACAGGCGTTGCTATTACAGTGGGCGCGGCCACGGCGCTGGTCTTGCCGGTGTTGTTTGTGATCATTATAGAGTTGCGCTACATACGCCCGGAAGAAGAAATGCTGCGGGGACTATTTCCCGAAGAGTTTGCCGCCTACTGCAAGCAAGTGCGGCGCTGGATATAACAGTCAGTCAGACTGCGCGCCGTTTAGCTTCCGCGCATCTTCCAGCCCGCCCACGTTTACCACCTGCGTGTAGTTCAACGCTTCCAGTCGTTTTTTCGCGATCTCGGCACGTCCTCCCACTGCGCAGTACAAATAAATGGGGGTGTCTTTCTCCAGTTTTAGCGGGGCAATACCCACTTCAATGCCATCGAAGGGTATCGAGGCGGCGCCTGCTAGATGACCTCCGGCATACTCACCGGGGCTGCGAACATCGATCCAGACTGCGTTCTCAGGAATAGCGCCTGACGATTGTTCAGGCACTTCGGCCATCGCTGGTAGGCAAAAGCAAAGAACTAAGAGAGCAGCGGCTCGTAGTATCGTAATAATGTTCAATTGATTTTTCCTTGCGAAGTTCATTGCCTAAGTCATCGGGAATGTTCGACTAGTCTTGCAACCAGCCTGCCGTTTGTTCGCTAACAATCTGTTGCAGGCAATTGATATGGGCTGCAGAACTGTTGAGGCAGGGAATGTAATCATATTGCTCCCCTCCGGCCGCCATAAAATAGTCGCGGTTTTCCTCTTCTATCTCTTCCAATGTCTCCAGACAGTCGGCCGCAAAGCCTGGTGCGATGATATGCACTGTTTTTACGCCTTCGCCAGGTAGGGCTTTTAGCGTTTCATCAGTGTAAGGCCGCACCCATTCTGCGCGGCCCACCCGCGACTGAAAGGTGACCATATACTCTTTTTCTTCCAGCCCGAGAGCCGCCACAACCCGCTGGGTTGTACCCAGGCAGTGCCGGTAGTAAGGGTCACCATCATCCAGATAGCTCTGTGGAAGGCCGTGATAGGAAAAAATGAGCTTATCTGCGGCGCCGTGCTTCTTGCGGAACTCCAGGATGCTGTCTGCAAGCGCTTCTATGTATGCGGGGTGCGCGTGGTATTGATCCACAAAGCGTAACTGGGGCAGTAAACGTCGACGGGTGAAATCCTGCGCCACCGCGTCAAAAGTAGAGCCTGTAGTTGGGCCGCTGTATTGCGGGTAGAGAGGCAGTACCAATAGCCTGTCGACGCCATCGTCGATCATGCGCTGCATTGTGTCTGAGATAGACGGGCTGCCGTAACGCATGGCGAATTCAACTTGTACTTTGTCGCCGTGGGTCGCCGCCATCTTCTCGCGAAGCGCATCTGCCTGTGCTTTTGTGTACACCATCAAAGGGGAGCCTTCATCCATCCAGACTTTGCGGTAGGCAGCGGCTGAGCGAGCAGGGCGAATATTAAGAATCCCGACATTGAGGACGAACCACCAGATCAATCGCGGCACCTCAATAACACGAGGGTCAGACAGAAATTCCTTCAGGTAGGCTCTAACAGCCTTTTTTTCCGGAGCCGCGGGCGTACCCAGATTAGTAAGGAGAATTCCCACGCGGGGTGCCGGCTTCGAAACAGGCTGTTCATTGTTGATGTATTTCATGATGTCGCCAATATACGTATGCTGACGGGCAAAGCCAAGGTCCATAGGCACATAAGGCCTATATTGCGTTATCCGCCCGAGGCCGTATGCTGTGTCCTAACTGGGAAGCACAGTTCATGGCCGATAACGGCCAGTGAGAAAGAAGGTTTAGCCCTGATCGACGTATTTCCTAAAGTACTCCATCGCGATTTTTTTACCCTTGGATACCTGATTCACTTTGCCCGCGCTGCTGTGTTGGGGCTGGCGCTCGTCTCTGCCAATAGCTCTTACGCCACCATTGCGACGGACCTTTTTGTTGAATCGCAGCAGCTGGTTTATCAAATTCGCGTCATCGATATTGCATCAGGTGATAAATACAGTATCGGTTCGGGGTTTCTCGTGGGAGCAACCGGCAATGCAGTGACCAACTTCCATGTTGTGTCCTCTTATGTTCACGAGCCAGACAAATACCGGCTGGAGTTTGTACGCTCCGATGATTCGGTTGCGCCCTTAAACCTGTTAGCTATCGATGTGGTACACGACTTAGCGCTGGTGCATACGGGTGAGCCCGAAGCCGAAGTTCTACCTCTAGCAACAGAGTCTCTAGCACAGGGCGACCGCATCTATTCCCTGGGGAATCCACACGATCTGGGCATGACGATAATCGAAGGCACCTACAATGGCCTTGTCGAAAACTCCCGCTACAAAAAAATACTTTTCTCGGGTTCGCTTAACGCTGGCATGAGCGGCGGCCCTACGCTCAATGACAGCGGCGAAGTTGTGGGTGTGAACGTTTCAAAAGGCGGCGAGCAAATCAGCTTTCTGGTTCCGGTTGAGCATGTGCACACGTTACTGGCGCAGAACGATTCATTTACAGGTACCCGGGACTTTGAGGCGGAAATCACTGCCACACTGTTGGCCGATCAGCAGCAGTTCTATCAGGGTTTGTTGGACCAAGAAGTCACCGTTAAACCCATGGGGCACTTGCAGGTAGCCGGAAAGCTGGCAGAGTCAATCAAGTGCTGGGGCCATACGGTGGATGAGGATGATATTAAATACGAGGCCGTCCACCAGCATTGTAATCTGGAAGATCAAATCTATCTGAGTGAGAGTCTCTATGTCGGTGACTTTCGCTACGACTACGAAGTAGTGCAGACCAAGGAACTGAATCGCTTCCAGTTGTACAACTATTTGGAAGGGCGCTTTGAGCATCGTGCCTTTTATAACACTACCGACAAAGACGAGGTAACAGAGTACCGCTGTCACGGTGACGTGATGGAACTGGAATCAGGGCGTTGGAACATCTCCACCTGCTTTCGAGCCTATAAGCGTTTTGAAGGCTTATACGACACCTCGATGATTATGGTCTCGGTGGATTACAACGATCGGGCCGCCATTGTTAAAGTGGCAGCCAGTGGTGTTAGCTCAAGCAACGCCACCGCCATCTTTCGACACCTGATAGAGGCTGTTGAATGGATACCCTAGTCGTACAAACAGGCGTGAGACACGGTCGTGTTGCGGAGCTCACACGCAGCAGCGAGGGCAGGTTGAGTATTGGCCGCGCCTACGACAATGATCTTGTGCTGACGGACGTTCATATCGCAGCTAGACAGGTCGAATTTTTCTATGACGACAGCGTTTGGCAAATGTCAGTTCTGGATAGCACTAACCCGGTATTGCTGAACGACAAACCAGTGGTGGGTGAACAGGCCACAATAAAGTCGGGTGACACGCTCACCATTGGCCGAATGAAACTGTATTTGTTCAGTGCCGATCATCAGGTGGAACGCACCAAAAAACTGGTGATGTCCAATTGGCTCGCGGGTGAAACCAGAAACAGAAGTCTGCCGTTTGCGCTGCTGGCAGCTGCTTGTCTCCTCGATACTCTCATCAGCTATTTTGAAGGGTCCATCGATCTAAAGTGGAGCGAAATAGCGTCCGGCGAATTGATTCTGCTGGTGCTGATTCTGGCGTGGTCAAGTTTATGGTCTCTGGCCGGCCGCATCCTGCGACATCAGCCACATTTTGGCTTGCAGGTAATGGCCACCTCGTTGGTGGCCTTGCTGGCCATTGTGCTTACTACTGGGTCGGCCTATGTGGCTTACCCCTTTCATTCAGCGAAGGCTTCTGAGTTTTTGGGCTGGGGAATTTTGTTTGTGGAGCTCGCCTTGCTGTTCAGACTGAACCTGCTCATCGCCACTAATATTCGTGACACGACAATGGCGGCCTGTGCGTTCAGTGCTCTGTTGCTAGGTGTTGCCTATGGCTTCATACAATTGACGGCATCAGATGACTATAGCTTCGAGCCTGAGTATTCGGCGCTGGTCAAACCACCCTTTGTCCATATTCGTGAAGGTGTCTCGGTAGATGATTATTTTTCACAGCTTGCCGTGGAAGTAGAAGCTGCAGATGAGGGGCGTTGAGGGCTAGAAAGCGGGTATTCCTTTTCCCCTAGGCCCTCCCTGCTGTACGGCGCGAAATTGCCACGCAACGCACAATTCAGACCATGACCAGCCACTGTCTGATCTGTGGCAGTATCCTGGCCTCGCCTGATGCAGGGTGGTGTCACCTTTCCCCAATTCATTGGCGCGACAACGCATGCGCCTGCCCCGCTTCTGGATTAGTATAAGTGCCCCGAAATCAACCAATTGCCAAGAGATCACGCCATGTCACTGGATTTTGACAGCGCCCGCCTTCCCAACCCCAATCTGCGGGAAGAACACAACGAGTGGCGCGCGCAACTGCGCAAGTTTATCGATGCTGAAATCATGCCCTACGCCGACGATTGGGATGAGGCTGGACATATTCCCATCGAGTTGTGGCCCAAAGCTGCAGCGGTAGGCCTGCTGGGCATGGGCTACCCGGAAGAGTTTGGCGGTGTGAAGGAGGGCATTGACTCCTGGCATTTGTGGATCGCCAACGAAGAGCTTGCTCGTATCGGTGTAGGTGGTATTCCAGCGAGCCTTATGGTGCACGGAATCGGCTTGCCACCGGTGATCAATTGGGGCTCACAGGCCTTGAAGGAAATGGTCGCGCCCTCGGTACTCGCGGGTGAAAAACACATCTCATTGGGCATTACCGAACCAGGCGCCGGTTCCGATGTTGCGCAGCTGACAACCACTGCGGTGCGCGATGGTGATCACTACATAGTCAACGGATCCAAAACCTATATCACCGGCGGCATGCGTGCCAACTGGGTGTCTACTGCAGTCCGTACCGGGGGTGAAGGGGGTAAGGGTGTCTCCATGTTGCTGATACCCACGGATGCGGAGGGTTTTAGCCGCACCGAGCTCGACAAGAAGCAAGGCTGGTGGGCATCGGATACCGCCACTTTGTATTTTGATAACGTGCGGGTGCCCGTAGGCAATCTCATCGGAGAGGAAAACAAGGGCTTCCTGGTTATCATGACCAACTTCAATGGCGAACGCATGGCGATGGCCTCTGGCATGGAGGCGCTGGGTCGCGTCTGTTTGGAAGATGCAGTCGAGTGGGCCAGAGAGCGCAAGACATTTGGCAAGCGCCTGGCAGACCATCAGGTTATTCGCCACAAAATTGCGCAGATGAAGCAAAAGCTGAATGCAACTCAGGCTTATATTCGAGTGTGTTATGAATCGATGGAAGCGGGCACTGCCAATCCAGGTGATATCGCCCTGCTCAAGGTGCAGGCCAGCGAAACCATGGAGTTTTGTGCCCGAGAGGCGATGCAAATACTGGGCGGCGCAGGCTACATGCGGGGCAACCGTGTAGAGCGTATTTATCGCGAGGTTCGGGTAAATGCTATAGGCGGTGGTTCAGAAGAAATTATGCGCGACCTGGCTGCGCGCCAGTACGGAGTCTAAGAATGAAGTTGTGGCATTGTTCAGGTGCACGTTCATTGCGAGCGTTGTGGGCGCTGGAAGAAATGGAGCTGGAGTACGAAGTTGAAATACTGCCTTTTCCACCGCGGGTTTTCGAACGGGAATATCTGTCGGTAAACAGCCTGGGTACTGTTCCCTTTTTCGTCGACGGCGATGTTGAAATGACTGAGTCCGCAGGCATTTGCCAATACCTTGTGGATCGCTACAAAAGATATGACTTCGGTCTGGAAGCCTCGCACCCAGAGTACGGCGCGTACTTGAATTGGCTGCATCATTCAGATGCGACCCTCACGTTCCCCCAGACTATTTCAATGCGGTATTATATTCTAGAGCCCTCGCCTGCAAAGCAGGAAGTCGCAGACGATTATGCCAAGTGGTATATCTCTCGCCTGCGTCGTCTCGACAATCACTTGGAGTCGAATGAATATTTGGTAGACAACCGTTTCACCGTTGCGGATATAGCAGTGGGATACGCCCTCTACCTTGGTCGTGCCTTAAAAATGGATGAGCGCTATAAGCCGCAGACGGCGGAATATTTGCAGCGGCTGATGTCACGCCCTGGTTTCAAGCGTGCTGATGAACAGGGGGAGCCTTTAGTGCTTCCCAGTATGGAGTAAGACGATGACAGCAACGCAGCAGGAACAAAAAGAATTTCGCCTCGAAGTATCCGCGTGGATGAAAGAACACAATCCCAAAGACCCTGGGTTTTTAATGCCGCAAACGTTCATGGAAGTGGGCGATGAGAAGCAGCTGGAGTTTCTGCGGGAGTGGCAACATAAGGTTTGGGCCGCAGGTTATTTGGGCATGGCATGGCCCAAGGAATACGGCGGCCAAAGTGCGGATCCCCAGCTCCAGAGTATTGTGAATCAGGAGATGCGCCACCACGGTGTGCCCATTTGCTTCAATGTGATTGGTCTGGGTTGGGCCGGGCCGCTGATTAACGATATTGGTACCACCCAGGAAAAGGAAAAGTACCTCAAAGGTATTCTCAATGCAGAAGACGTTTGGTGTCAGGGCTTCTCTGAGCCGGAGAACGGTTCGGACCTAGGTAACGCGCAGATGCGCGCGGTACGCGATGGCGATGAGTACGTGCTCAATGGTCAGAAAATCTGGACTACC
The DNA here is from genome assembly GCA_047611225.1 of Halioglobus sp. Classification (GTDB taxonomy): domain Bacteria; phylum Pseudomonadota; class Gammaproteobacteria; order Pseudomonadales; family Halieaceae; genus Marimicrobium. The sequence continues at coordinate 5,291 of JBLFWP010000077.1, read as the reverse complement.
ATGGGCAACTTTGCCAAGTACATGATTCTGCTGGCGCGAACTAACCCTGATGCGCCACGTAAGTACGACGGCTTATCTTTTTTCCTTTCTCCTATGGATGTCGCAGGTGTAGATACCCGGCCCATTCGCAAAATTACCGGCGAATATGGTTTCACTGAAACATTTTTCACAGACGCGCGAATTCCCGTTGCCAACCTGATGGGCGAAGAGGGGCAGGGCTGGAAGATTGCCATGCAAACACTGCAGTACGAACGCGGTGCAGCGGCAGGCAATGCAGGTGGCCTCGCCATGGTGCGCGTGACGATCGATGACATGATTCAGGAATTGCATGACGTGACACTAGACGGTGAGCCAGTGCTGCAGGACCCAGTAGCACGGGACCAGTTAGTGCAGGCGATCATGGACGAAAAAGCCATGATCCTGGGCGACAGACGATCTCGCATTGAACACTTAACCACGGATTACCCAGGCTCCTTGCCACTGTCCAATAAGTTGCGCGCTTCAGAGCTTACGCGAGAGATGCGTAAGTTGGCGGTCAATCTTCAAGGAGCGGAAGGTGCTTTGTACGTAGGAGACGATGAGGTGCGCCAGGGTGGTTTTTGGCAGCGTGCTTACTTCAACAGTTTCTCAGCGACCATAGGGGGCGGCACCAGTCAAGTGCAGCATAATATTATTGCAGAACACGTTCTCGGTTTACCGAAGTAGGGAATAAATATGTCAGCTATCGGAAATACATCCCTGAGTTTTAGCGAAGAGCAGGGTATGTTGATGGATGTCGCGAGTGAATTCTGCCGCGACAAATCACCCATTAGCGAAGTGCGCAGCCAGTTAGATACTGAAAACGGTTTCAACCAAGCTTTGTGGGATGAAATGGTCGCGTTGGGTTGGGCGGGTATTGCCGTTCCCGAAGCCCAGGGTGGTTCCGGTCTGGATATTGGTGCTTTGGTGCCGGTAGTCGAGGCTATGGGTCGCGCAATGCTTGGCACACCACTCATCAGTACCTCTCTTGCAGGACAGTTGTTGATGCGCGCAGGTAGTAGCGAGCAGCGCGATAGACTGCTCCCGGGCATCGCCCAAGGCACGGTTGCCACGGCTGCTTTGTTGGATAGTGGTGATTGGGGTAGCGAAGCTGTTGCTCTGAATCTGGACGATGCGCGCGTGTTACGCGGCGGCAAGAAATTTGTGGCTGATGCCGCTGCAGCAAGCCTGTTTGTCGTGTCAGTGATGCACAAGGGTGAGGTGGCGCTGGCAGTAGTGCGCTTGGATCAGTTGAATTCGACTAGCCTCAGCCCTAATACCTTGATCGACCAAACCAAACGCTCAGCCAACGTTGATTTCACTGGCATAGAGGTGGATGAAAACAATGTCATCACAGGTAGTAAGGTCGCCTCGGCTTTGCGCGATGTGCGATTGTTGGGAGCTTTACTCATTGGAGCCGAGTCTACCGGCAGTGCCGGCGCCTGTTTGGATACCGTGGTTGAATACCTCAATACCCGCAAGCAATTCGGCAAATTGATTGGTTCCTACCAGGCTTTGAAACACCCCGCAGTGCAGATTCTGCTAGATACGGATGATGCACGTTCCTTTGTCTATCACGCCGCCACACTGGTTTCTGATGAGGTGCTGGATAGGGATGCGGAAGTGGCCTGCCGTATGGCCAAGGCGAAGGCCTCTGAAGCGCTGCTGTATGCAGGGGACAGGGCAGTGCAATTTCACGGTGGTATGGGTTTTACCTATGAATGTGACGCCCAGTTGTATATTCGTAGGGCGCAGTGGGCACAGCACCAGTTTGGTGATGCCCGTTTACAGCGCAAACGCTTGGCAGCTCTGCTATTAGACTGAGTTGCCCCGACGGATTTGGCGCTAATAAGCTCTTTAGAGCGAACTAACTGATCTCAATCAGGCGTTGGGCAAACATTCTCTATCCCAGCGGCAAAGCCTTTGCTTTGACGCTGGGGCATCTGCCGCCAATCGTTTATACTTGCGCCCGAATTTTTGACCCCCGCACTACTCTATGCCGAAGAAAAACAAAGACATCAAAACCCGTACCATGCCCAGAAGCCTGTCGGTGTCACTGGCTGGTATACGCGCCGGCGGCGCTCTGGCCGTTGATGGCGCTGTGCAAAAAGCGATGGGCCGTGACCCAGGCCTTGGTGACTCCGACTTTGCCCGCCGCGAGGCCAAGCGCTTTGTAGGCGAACTGGGCAAGCTCAAGGGCACTTATATCAAGATCGGTCAAATGCTGGCGCTGTTCGGCGAGCAATTTTTGCCGCGGGTGTTGGTTGAGGCTCTACGTGATCTTTCCGACCAAACCGAGCCCCTGCACTGGGATGCGCTTGAAACCTTTGTGCGCGCCAGCCTTGGTGCGCGTTATAGCGAACTGGAGATCGATACGGAAGCAGTAGCGGCCGCCTCATTGGCGCAGGTCCATTTGGCCAAGGTGCGTGAAAGTGGCGAGTGGATTTGCCTCAAATTGCAGTATCCAGGCCTGGCCCAGGTGATTGATGCAGATTTTGATGCAGTGGTTCGCATGTTGTTGCTGGCGCGCTGGGTAAAAGCAGGCAGAGACTTGGATGACTGGCTGGAATCCATGCGCGAACACCTGCACAAAGAAATTGATTATGGTCGTGAAGCAAAGCTCACCCAGGACATGGCCGATAGGGTTGCAGGGCTGCGCTCAGATAAAGTGACATACCACGTACCCCAGCTGCACCAGCGCTATTGCACTGACACAGTGCTGGCTATGGAATATATCGACGGTTATTCAGTAGCTGATCCGGACATTGCGACCCTGTCGCTGGAGCGGCGCAATGCATTGGCGGGGGCTATCCTTGAACTGTTTTTCTATGAGCTTTATGACTGGGGCGTGCTACAGACCGATCCCAACTTCGGCAACTACTTACTGTGCCTGGACGATAGGCGCAAAAAAACCGCCTCGGACCAGCTAGCCCTGTTGGACTTTGGCTCCGTCCTGGAATGCGATGAAAAATTCCTGCGTCACTTACGCAACACCATCGATGCAGGCATGCGTCAGGATGTACCACAATTGACCAAAGGCTTAATAGGTCTGGGTTGCCTCAATAACGACAGCAGCGACGAGGCAAAGCGCTTGTTCGCCGATTTCTGCCAGCACTTGCTGGAACCACTGCGGCCCCCAGAACATTTGCCGGCGCAGTACCTGAATGACAACGGCGAATACTGTTGGGCTAAATCCAAACTAATGCGCAGGGCGGGTAAGCAGGCGGTTACGTCTGCTGCCAGCAGGCACTTCTCCACCCCCTCAAGTGACTTCGCCCTCATTGCGCGCAAGCTCACTGGCTTGTTTAATTTTATCGCAGTCCTGGAAGCTGAATTTAACGCCCACGATATGGTAGAAAAACATATTCGTCGCTGGCGGGAGAAAGAAAAACGTGGCGCGCAAGGATAAAGACAAGGACGACAAGCAAAAAGCCATACCCACCTCCAGGGCGGGACGTTTTGCCCGCATGGCCCGCATGGCCAGCGGTGTAGCTGGCGGCATGCTGGCGGAGGGCACCAGGCAGCTTGCCGCTGGCAATCGACCCAAGGCAAAAGATTTGTTGCTCACTCCTGGTAACGCCGAGCGTGTCGCGGCGCAGCTCGCCACCATGCGCGGGGCGGCTATGAAAGTCGGGCAGATGCTCTCCATGGATACTGGCGATTTTTTGCCACGCGAACTCACCGATATTCTGGCCAGACTGCGTGATGATGCGAACTACATGCCTGCCAAGCAGTTAGAGGAAGCAATGAGCACAGCTTTCGGCGAAGACTGGGAAGCACTCTTCTACGGTTTCGATGTGAAGCCCATCGCCGCAGCTTCAATTGGGCAAGTGCACAAAACGCTCTCTCCGGATGGCCGTGAAATTGTTCTCAAGGTGCAGTACCCGGGGGTGGCAGACAGTATTGATAGTGATGTTGATAACATTGCCGGACTACTGCGTATTTCCGGCTTGTTACCCGATCACCTCGATATACAGCCCTTGCTGGAAGATGCTAAAGCGCAACTGCAGGATGAGGCAGACTACCTCAAAGAAGCAAAATTTCTCAAGGCCTTTAGTGACCTGCTGAAAGACGACGAACGCTTTGTAGTGCCTGAACTTCTTCCCGAGTTAACCCATCGCAATGTACTGGCCATGACTTACGTCGGTGGCAGCCCTATCGAAAGCGTTGAACAGATGCCGCAGGAAGAACGAGATCGAGTTATGTCGGTATTGTTCGAGCTGATGATGCGCGAGCTATTTGAACTCAAGATGGCCCAGACTGACCCCAATTTCGCCAATTACCAATATCGCCCTGAAACCGGTGAAATAGTACTGCTGGATTTTGGCGCTACGCGACGGTTCAAGGCGAGCTTCGTGAACAACTACAAAAAACTTGTTGCAGCTGGCATAGAAGCTGATGAAAAGAAGGTGGTGGTGGCAGCTGAGCGCCTTGGCTACGCCATGGGCGATCAGGGCAGCCCATACCGCGAGTTGGCATTGGAGCTTTTCCAACTTGCGATGGAGCCTTTGTGTGAAGATGTGGATTACGATTTCGCCGCGTCTGATATGACCAGCAAAATGGCCAGCATGGGTGAGAACGCTAATGACTATCGAGAATTCTGGCAGGCCCCTCCCATGGAAGCGGTGTTCTTCCACCGCAAGCTGGGAGGTATGTTTTTATTGGCAACCCGGCTGAAGGCGAGGGTGAACGTCCATCGCCTTATTACACCCTGGCTCAACTGAGTCTTATTTCGTCCGGCCTTAAGCCCTGCGCTTGGCGGCTCTCTTCTTCTTTGGTTTTGCCAGTACCGCTTCGCGCAGTTCATCGAAGGATTCCTGCAGGCACTGGGCGTAAAACTCTGGGTCTGGCAGCATGTCTCTGCACGCGGTAAACGATAGATTGATCGTTCCCTGCTTGTCCTGCACCGAGCTATACACAATGTGGAACAGGCCTACGTTCGGCAATAGGGGGCCCAGGCTGATGGAATCCACCAATGCAGCACCGCATAGATACAGTTGAAATGGAGCGCCCGGCACATTGGAGACTATCGTGTTGAACATGATACTTGATTCATCGAGGCCAGTGGCGGCAGCAGTACGTATCGCCAGCGACAGAACATTGCCCGGCATTACATCTGTAAGATCCACTGCGAACCTAGGCCCCATAGCCTCTGCATAGGCTTTGGCAGAAATAGACTCCTTATGAATCTGTGCGAGGCGTTCGCTGGGATCGGCGATATCTGTACGCAGGCCCACATTCATGAAGCCCACCATATTGCCGCCTGCGGCGCG
>JBLFWP010000076.1:0-14377 GCA_047611225.1 Halioglobus sp. | reverse complement strand
AACCCCTCCAGCAACCCCTCCAGCAACCCCTCCAGCAATCCCTGTAGTGATGATGTACACGCCATCCATGTCCGCCTTATCCGGATTGGGAGCAGTGACATGGGGTCCGCGACCATACATTTGCAACGATTCTTGACTGCTCATCCTCATTCCATCTTGGCGCACACCTGGTCAGAACTGAACTCTCTGGGTTAAGTGTGTGCAAGGAGCAGAGTAGGGCGGTTACTTGAGTTTAGGGACTAGCTTTCCTCGACCTGTAGGCGTTAACTGTCGATGCCCTTTGCGGCAACTTGGTGTGACGTTGGGCCACAAATTGCAGCTGGCTCGGAAACAGGAGAATCAAAAATGCGCGCTCCCAAAAAACTGCTTATTGGGCTAGTACTTCTAGTCGCTATTGGGTCTGGACTCTGGTTCAGCGGGGGTGGCTCTGACTTCAATGAAATCTCGCACGCCGAGCAACAAATTGGTATCGAGCTTGATTCACAAATGGTCAATGTGGGTGAGATCGAGCTTCATGTCGTATTCGCAGGCCCCAAAGACGGCGAGCCGGTTATTCTTATCCATGGCTTCCCGGAATTCTGGTACATGTGGCGGCATCAGATCGCGGCGCTGGCCAAAGCAGGCTACCGAGTCGCGGCTCCCGATATGCGCGGGTACAACCGATCTGACAAACCGGCAGGACGCTCGGCTTATGACTTCGCTGATTACGCAGGGGACATTACCGGCCTTATGGATGCACAAGGTTGGTCAAGTGCCAACATAGTCGGCCATGATATAGGCGCCAGAGTTTCGTGGCAGCTCGTTTTTGATAACCCCGAGCGCTTGAAGCGAGCTGTAATTTTCAGCGTTGGTCATCCGTTTGCCTTTGAAACATCCACGGAAAAGTCCGATGTAAGTTGGTACCGCACATTTTTCCGTTTGCCGGTGCTCCCCGAGCTTTTGGCGCGAACGGTTGGATTTTCGATGACCGCCGACAGTATGGAAAACAGCAGTCGCTCTGGCACTTTCCCTAAAGCGGAACTTGAAGTGTATAAAGCAGCTTGGGACCGTGAACATGCTTTTGACACTATGCTGGGAGCGTACCGTAATGATGGGGCAGATATTTCCGCAGTACCCGAGGATGGCCGTACCAAAATGCCGGTCCTGTTTATCTATGGTGCCCAGGACAAGTACATCCCGATTGACGTGGCCCAGCGCAGCAAAACGTACCTGGGCGACGACAACGTCAAGATATATCCCGAGTTGAGTCATTGGATTCTTGCGGAGGAGCCGCAAAAAACATCAGCTGAAATAGTTGCGTTTTTCGATAGCGTCATCGAGTAGCGATAGAGTCCAATACAAGGGCCAGAGCCTTTGGGAGAAAACGATGGCTCTACCTCCATAATTGGAAGTGCTACCTCTAGGCAATTTGATCCCACCAAAAGGAAAAAATCTGGACGCGAACAAAAAGGGCTCGCCGAGAGAGCATCGACAGCCACTTCCTGCAAAAGTCGCTGACCAAGTCCAAGGAAGGAATAGTCCATATTAAAGCGTAGGTCGAGGAATTGGGGCTAAGCTGGGTAAGCTTGAATCTTCATAAGGGAGGCCTGAGCCCGAAGAAGCGGCAGCCTAAAGATCATCCGTGCGCTAGCACTAGCCAGCGCGTCGCGCGCACTCAATCAGCGAAATGGAATGACGAGCTGCGGTAGAATCCGTAATATGATCCGACGTTAATCCCCCCATGGTCAACCTAAGGTTCTTTCACTGTGCTTTCTAATCTATTGATTCTTATCGCGGTCTTGCTACTTGGCTTGCCGCTACTAATTTTGCTCATGTTAAAAACCAGGCCCAAGCCTCTATTGGAATGGGCAGACCAGCGCGCCAGTGCGGCTCTCGATGTGGAGGCCTACAACGAGGCCAGCCCCTATAACAAGCCGGGCTTTAAGCCAGTGCACACTTTATGCAGTGGCGCAGCAATAGAGGTTACCGGTACCATCCCGACAGATCTCGAAGGCGTATTTCTGCGCAACGGTACCAACCTGCAATTTGAACAAACCAGTGGCCGGTACCATATGTTCAACGGCGCTGGAATGTTGCACCAGATACAAATCGGTGGCGGCAAAGCAACGTATTCCAATACCTATGTCAAAACGCCGCGCTATCAGATTGAAGATACTGTAGGTAGTGATCAGTATCTGCATTTTGGCGATCTTGCCGGTGGCGGTAAGGCTGGGTTCGCGCGCATGATAATTTCCTCACTCAAGCAACGCTTTGGCGTAGTACCCAAGCTGGATGCTCTGGAAAGCGGCTCATCCACCACTGCCATTCAATACCATCACGGCAAACTCTACTGTCTGCAGGAAACAAGCTACCCTTTTGCGCTGCACACCTCGATAGTGGACGGACAACTCATATTAGATGGCAATGGCGACTGGGATACATTTGACGGAAAACTCGACAGCCCATTCACCGCACATCCCAAAATAGATCCAGCGACAGGAGACTGGTTTACTTTCAGCACCGAATTTCAACAGGGTACCATTCGCCATGCTGTGGTTCGCAAGGGTGTTCTTGATCACTACAGTGTGATCGACGTGCAAAAGCCCGCACTGGCTTTCCTGCATGATTACTACCTGACCGAAAATCATCTGGTGTTTCCGGATCTCTCGCTGCGCTTCGACCCTAAAGGTCTGTTTGGCGAAGAGAAAAGCCCGATGGTATTCGACCCTGAATACAAAATGCGCTGGGGTGTAATTAAGCGCGACCACAAAGAGGGAGACCCGGTGCGTTGGTTTACCACAGAACAGGCGGGACACTTATGGCACGTGGTCAACGGTTGGGAGGAAACCAGGAGCGATGGTGGAACCGACATTGTGGTATTCGCCCCCGTCTTTCGCAGCTACCCCTCTAATATCCCCATTCACAACCCGCAGGAGCCCCATACCCAATTCAATAAGTGGCGTCTGAACATTGATACAGGTGAAGTGACTGAAGACCGTGTGTTGTTGGATCATTTTTACGAACGACCGAGTTTTAACGTTGCCTACCTGGGACAGCAAAGCCGCTTCGCCTACCTGTTGGACGAAGAGCCGGAGGGCATGATGGCCAAAGGCGTACTGAAATACGATATGGTCGATGAGCGCGAAGTAGCCTATGTCGACTACGGAGAGTTTTATGGTGGCGAAGCGCTGTTTGTACCGCGCGAAGGCGCTACTGAAGAGGACGACGGCTATCTATTGGATCTGCTGATGACTGCAGACCGGGCTGAGCTGCTCATACTGGACGCGGCGACCATGACTGAAGTGGCGCGCCTGCACATTCCACAGCGGGTGCCTTTCGGTGTGCATTCATGCTGGCTGAACCAACAGCAACTGATGAGCCTGGCGTGATAGGCGGGCGCAGCGAAATGCATTCAATCAACTTTTCCGGCTTCGGAAAAAAGCGATGATTACGATCTATCAGTTCGAAGCGTCCCCCTTTTGCGACAAGGTCCGACGCGTGTGCCGCTACAAAAACCTGCCTTTCGTTGTCGAAGAAGTGTCCCTGCTGGGAGCGAAGAAATACAGTTCCGCCAAGAAGCTTCCCGTTATTGATGACGACGGCGTTCGCGTCGAAGACTCTACTCAGATCGTGCAGTATCTCGACGAAAAATACCCAGACCCGGGCCTATTTCCCGAGGATCCCGCGCAGCTGGCGCTGTGCAATGTGCTGGAAGACTGGGCCGACGAAAGTCTTTATTACTATGATATCGCTCTGCACTTTTCCTTTGCTGAAAACGCCAAACGCCGCGCAGGCCATTTGCTGAAACACGAAAAGCCCTGGTTCAGAAAACTGATAGGCCCGATGGTGCCCGCAATTCTACGCAAAGCCGGAGAGGCACAAGGCGCGGGACGACGTCCGCGAGACGTCATTCTTTCCGACATCGACAGGCATATTGGCAGCATTGGCGGCTTGTTGGGCGATCAGGAATTTCTGCTGCCTACGGGTCTATCAGCAGCGGACATCAGCGTGTTTGTGGAACTTGACGCCATCAAGGTTGCTGAGCTGGGTGCACAGATAATTGAACGCTATCCGGCAGTGGTAGTGTGGATGAAAAGAGTAGACCAGCTGACATCGGAATCATAGGCTAGTAACGATACGCATCTTACTGAAACTGGCTAACCGGAAATCTTCGAGCCCTAGGGCCTGCCTCGCCACTCAACTTCCTTACCAGACTAAGAATTTTTGGTGTCCGAGTAAAAACTCTACACGTTAGCAGGGCGGGTTTTAACTTTGATTCCAATTGTCTGTGACATTGTCGCCGAATTAAAGTATCCGTTAAACTGGGGGGAATCCCGGCTGCCTCCTTGCCCTCTTCGACCCGTATGGGCGTAAAAAAATCAAAGCAGATCAAATAGATGGGCTATTTATTTTCGGATTAATATCCGAACGTAAATGGCGGCTTGAAATTTTTCGAAATTCAACAGACCAAGTGATTTAACAGTATCTGGAACAGGGGCCAAATAACTATGGCAGATTGGAAAATATTTGGTAAGGCTCACCAATTGGTTTACCGGTTGAGCAAAGGAAAACTTGGCTCACGTTTAGCGGGTCTTGATATGGTGGTGATTACTTGCATAGGCCGTAAATCTGGCAAGATTAGGCCAGTACCGATCGCCTGCTATCCTTATGGCAATAATGTTGCCGTGGTTGCTTCAAACAATGGCAGTGATCATGACCCTGTTTGGTGGTTGAATTTGAAAGCTGCGCCAAATGTTGAAATACGGTTGGGATCAGAGAAGCTAAATATCGCAGCTGAGGAAGTTGTCGGTATAGAGCGCGATAAGTTTTGGCCGGAGATTGTGAGACTCAATCCTTTGCAGCAACGCCATCAAGATAGTACGGCCAGAGTGCTGCCTGTTATCTATTTGAAAAGAGAGTGAAATAGATATTTTGGGTCAGAGTAAAAGCTCAAGGCCTTGATGAGTCTTTACTCTGACCCCATATTTCGGAAGACCAGAGTGTGTAGTGGCTATAAAATAAAAGGAATAATTGCTTTTCGTTCTACTGGGTAATTCGCAAAATTTTCGCGATACCAGCGATGATTGTCTAATGCTCGAAATATCAAGTTTGTTGCCGTCATAAAGGCAAAGGTAAGTCCGGCAATTGACCACGCTGCACAGCAAAAGCCAACCCAGGTAATAATCTCGCCTAGATAGTTAGGGCATGAGACCCACTGGTACGCACCACCGTAAGGGATACTATAGCTATCAGGATTGTCTTTGCGCAATTTGATGAGCTTGCTGTCAGATACTTTGTTCAGGACGTAGCCAGCTAGAAATAGAGCCGTACCAATAATAAAGGCAGGTGAATAAAGCCAGTCGTTAGATTGTAGATGCACAGCATACTTTGAAATAAATTCTCCGTTCAAATAACCACAAGCCGTACAGAGAATTGCGCCAAACAGCGTCATCCGAATTGGTGTAGACGACCCTGCGCGAATTTGTAACTGAAACGGATAAATGAAAGCCCGATGGAAATAGTGCATCTGCCACATGACAAACAGTATGAATACTGGCGGCGTTACGGGTAAAGGTCCTGTGGCTATGAAGTACGCAAAAACCAAACAAGCGGGCGATTCCATCAATACCCAGCTTAAACGGGTAGGAATTTTAAAGCGGTACTGCCCAGTCTCATGGCGACCATAGACGAGCGGAACATTCAGCTTTAAGAGTTTTGCGGCCATCCAAAGCAGTGAGGCTGTGAAAACGAAAGCCAGCGCCGCTATAAATTCAGTTGAATAGTTCATTTTCTCTCAGCATATGATGTATTGCGTACGGACCAAATTTACCAGGAAGGACTCTTTTAGGAATTACTCTATTAAGTCGCCGGAGATGTGTAAGCATAAGATTATATTAGACCTGGCAATAGTCGTTTTTCTATCAAGCCACGTAAGCCATCGTAATCGGTCGAGTACTTTCCTGGGAAGAGAATCATAGATATAGCAAAGCGAGCCATTATTTCGGATATGTCTGCGCCTTGGTCTGCAAGATCTGGCCTTATTTCAATCAGAGGTAACGCAGTCATTTCTGAAAAAACCAGCGTTGCTTCATCTGAAAAAGCTCTATCTCTCAGAGCTCCTGCCAATTCATGATTCAGTACAAATGACAGGTTTTGTTCTTTTGGGAGTTCTTCCACAACATAAATAATCGTTTCTACAATACGTTCTTCTATCGTGGCGAATTGTTGAGCATGCTCAACAACTAACTCAGCAAAGGAGTGTGCCTCTAGATCAATTGCGGTAAAAAACACCTCTTCCTTATTCTTGAAATACTTATACAGCGTGGGTCTGGAGATTCCCGCTTCTTTGGCTATATCACTCATGCCGGTTTTCCCCAGACCAAGGCGTTTCAGGCACTCAAGGGCGGCTTTGCAGACTCGGCTTTTCGCCTCATTCTCATTTTTGGGTCTGTTGCCAGACCACACTGACTTACTCAATGCTTCTACCCGTATTGTTAGAAAGCTGGAAATTATGTTTACACATTACCATAAACTGTTAATATGTTAACACTCAGATGCGAAATAGACCAATTTACACGAGTCCGTTTTGAATCAACAAAGACGAATAAGCTCTCATCGAGTACATACCCGGTTTAGCTAGTTGCAAACGGGGATGAATAAAGTAGACGACAAAAAGGGCTTCAATCTTGCCCGTAGTCGAATGGCAGAGATCCGCAAAACAACATAAGAGGTCAATCATGGCTGTATTGGTGCCGAAGTATTTTCAACGTGAAAACAAAGACATGAAAGCGAATTGGTATCGAATTAAGACGTCGTTTACCGGGATAAAACGCTTGATAACGTTGCCGCAGGAGGACAAGGATGCCTGCGTCAACGCCTATAAGTTTCTTCAGGGTATGCAAGCTGGTGAGCAGACCAGCACGGAAGACGAGACAAAAGCGATCGCGGCTTATTACAAGGTCCTGAACAATATGTTGTCGGTGTTCGATCTGGAAAAACTCTACATCCCTCCACAGTTGAACGAGAAAGAGGGTTTGTATGGTAATCAGCTGCTGTGCGAACAAGATATGTTGAAGGAGATGGAATTGAAGTCTCCTGAAACCGCGCATCTATTAGACATGGGCTGTGGTAGGGGACGAATCGCGCATTACATCGCCTCTATGACCGGTGGTCAGGTGTCGGGTTACAACATCGATCCGGATCAAATCGAAAATGCAATCGATTGGGCTACTGAAACCAAGATGAGCGATCGGCTTCATTACAAAGTCGGTAATCATCATGAGCCATTGGCTTATGAATCAGGATCTTTTGATGGATGTTATTCCGTCCAGGCCGTTTGGCCATTCTTCAAGAAAGAGGAACTGGACGACCATGCGAAAGAAATGTATCGCGTGTTGAAGCCAGGCACTCGGTACTCTTGTTCGGAGTATTTACTAAGTCCCTATTTCGAATGGGATAACGAGGAACATGTTGCGCTTCACCAATCGTACCTACCAACATTGGCGGCTACTCAATCAATGTACCCAGCCGATGTCTGTGCAGCGTTGGAAAGAGCAGGCTTTAAAATCATCATCTCCGCCCCTTCAAAAAGTGAAGCCTGGCCCATCTGCGAACAAAAACGTGACTTGATACTTATGGTACGCAAAGTCGTCAGGTTCCTGGAAAGGATACGCATAATGCCACCCTGGGTAGAAGAGTCGCTTGACCTTCTTCAAACTGGCGGTGAATCCTGGACGACCGCTGAAAAAGCGAAGATAGCAGATTTGAACTGGAGAATTGTCGCTGAGAAACCTGCAGCGTAGTTTTCTTGGTTCTTCACTACAAACGCCCTGTTCTTTGAGGGCGTTTGTAATAATACTAAGCGGTTAGCGTAAACTTCGCCGCTCGACAAATTCCGTTCGAGTGATAGGACGTTACCAACTTCTAAAGTATCCCCTGGCGATCAAAAAATGTAGTGACCTGGTTGCTAGAATATCTTCTGGTATCCTGATGCTCTTCAAGTATTTTTCACGCTGGTTTAAGGCGGCCTTCCACGATGTTCGATTGGTCAGAGGAGATCTGAAAATCGAGATTACGTAGCGGTAGAGCTGTACATTGTATATTGAGGACATCATGAGGGTACTTGTGACAGGCGGTACAGGTTTTGTCGGTTCGCATACGGCAAAAGCAATGAAGGAAGCTGGGTATCATGTTCGGTTGCTGGCTAGATCCGAGAGTAAAGCAAAGTCTGTCTTTAGTAATCTTGGTGTTGATGTCGATGAGATCATAGTAGGTGATGTCACTGATCCAGACGCTGTTGTCAGAGCAGTAGAAGGTTGCGACGTAGTGATTCATTCGGCGGCAATGGTGTCGACTGCCGAGAAGTATGCGGAACAGGTGCGTAAAACCAATGTTGTTGGTACCAAATTGGTTGTCGATAAAAGCCTAGCTGCCGGGATCAAAAAAATAATCTATGTCTCTAGTGTCAGCGCGCTATTTAGCGTGGGTGACACCCAAATAAATGAAACAACAGCGGTAAGCATTGCGAAAAACCCCTACGGGCGTACCAAGGTAGACTGCGAACACTATGTGCGCGAATTGCAATCACAAGGCGCGCCCATCGTAATTACCTATCCAACCGGCGTTGTAGGTACACATGACCCGGGCTTATCCGATCCTCACTTTGGCATTAAATTATTTGTTGGATTATTTGCCTTTACCAGTAGTACTGGTATGCAGTTTGTAAATGTACGCGATATCGCAAATGCGCATGTATCGATTGTTGAACACTTCAACGGGCCAGATCGCTTTATTCTGGGTGGTTACTATTACAGTTGGACGGAATTGCTCGACATCGTTAATAGGTTAACAGGAAGAAAGCTACGCTATGTGCATATTCCTGGAAGAATACTAAGGTTACTGGGAAACTGCGCAGATGTTGTCATTAAGTTGACGGGTAAGGAGTTCCCATTCACGGGAGAAGGCATGACCTATGCCACTCAATGGGTTTATGCCGACAGTAGAAAGATTGAAACTGAATTAGCGTTGAACTTCACCGACCGCGAAGAAACGTTAGCAGAGGTAATTCACTGGCTTTATGAGAGTGGTCATCTAAGCGCCAAAAAAGCTGGGAAATTGGCATATTAGACTGCTGAATCGAGATGAAAAACCGACTTCCGAGAACGTATTTTTGGACAGCCCGCAGGTGCCAAAATTTTGAGCGGACCGAGCTTCCGAACTTTAGCTGAACGGCCAACCGACCGATTTTTTTAGGATGACTAATTCGCCAAGCAAAGCTCTTGCTAAATTTCGACGCGCCGCTCGAAGACAAACTCGTTGGCAAGGTAGGTCACCTCATGTTCGGCACCAGGATGGAGCTGGTAAGGTGCAGGGGATTGAATGAGAAACCATCCTTGTTCCAGAGCGGCGAGCCCAGTTGGGTAGGGTGGCTCTGCCTCGGGCAACTTGGGCCCTTTGCCACTTGTGCCATCGTGAAAGGCCCAGCCAACTGTCTGGGTGTCTAGCGCGCCCTCTGCGAGCCAGAGATACAAGATCTGTTGTCGCATCGACATCAGCGTTGTTCCTGGGCAAGACGCCCGCGTTGCTCGATACGGGTGTGGTAGTAGTCTACGTCGAAGTTTGAGTCGTTGCTCAGATAGCGCCAAAGTTTAGCGCGCTGCATCTGCTCGTAGCGGCCTTCATGCCCCGCTTGCCACGGTTGCATAGTGCGAAAAATTTGCGCCACGCTGTCATGCCGCATTAGTGCGAAGGTATGGTCACTGGCGTCATTGTGAATGCTATCGAAATCTTCCATGTCCCAGCGCCTTATCTGAGAGACGCTCGGGTTGAGCCTGATCTTGTACATCCAACGATCAGTGTCACTCGGGTTTGGCTGTCCGGCATGCCAGAGACCGTGGTGAAAGACCATCAAGGTTCCGGCCGTACCGCTATATTGTTGCTCGCCCAGTAAATGTTGGTAGCGACTGACACCCTCTGCGCGGGTGCGGCGTAGATGTGTCGCCGGTACGAAACGCGTGCCGCCGGCGCCGGGCGCAACATCTTGCGGGAAGTAGAAAAGCTGGATATCGAATGTTGGGTCAGGGCTGTCGACGACAGCGTCCACGTGCAGGTGCTGTTTATACTCACTACCCGCTGGTAAGCGGTGCACAAAGTCGTGGTCGAAAAGCGGGTCTGGCCCCACCAGCGATTCGATGATGCCCTGTACCGCGGGTAGATTCAGCATTGCGCCCAGCAGCGAGGGTGTCGGATAGCATTGCGAGAGAGGGGTTAGGCTGGCTGGCTGCGACGGCCCGCCATCGCCAGCTGGTTGCCCAACAATCAGATTGATTTTCTTCGATTCAAGTAACTGCAACTCTTCAATAATGTACTGATTGATTTCATCGGGAATCAACGCATCGAAGCGCAGAAAACCGTCTGCGACGAAACGCGCCATCTCTTGCGTCGTGAGTTTATGATTTATCGCTGGCATAGTGCGTGACCTGGTTCGTGATCTGGTTCATGGTCTAGTGCATCGGCTACTGCATTGGTTTAGCGCGCAGCTAGTCTCTGCCAGACACTGCTGTGTGGAAAAGCAAACTCGCGCAGACTTGGATTCTGGTGCGCAATACGAGTATATTCCTGAAAGCTGATCAGAAGCCCATGAGATCGGCATAGCGATTCCGATGATAGGCCCTGTTGCCAAAACTGGCTTCCAACACTCGGGCACGCTTCAAATAAAGACCAGCATCGAACTCGTCTGTCATGCCAATACCGCCATGAATCTGGATAAGCTCGTTCGACATTTCAAATAGAAATTTACCCACTTGGCATTTCGCCAGTGAAGCCAGTTCGGGCACGTTGTCCGCTCCGTCATCCACGGCCTGCAGCGCAGCCTCAACGCAAGAACGCGATTGTTCCTGCAAGGAGAACAGGGCGGCTGCACGGTGACCCAGTGCCTGAAAAGAACCTATCACCTGGCCGAACTGCTCTCTTGTTTTTAAGTAATCGAGTGTCATGTCAAACGCCGCAGAGGCTGTTCCAAGCATCTCCGCAGCAATGCCAATGCGAGCGCGATCGAGAATGCTTTCCAGCACCGGCATGCAGTCACCCAGCGAGCCAAGTGCAGCATTGCTGTCGACGCGCACATCGGTGAAAGACAACCGGGCATAGTCGCGGCTATCAATGGTGGGAAGGGCGGCCCGCTCTATGCCTTCTGCTTGAGCAGGCACTAGAAACAGACTGATACCCTGCACATCGCCAGGATTACCTGAGGTACGTGCTGCAACGACATAATGCGTGGCGCACATACCCTCTGCGACAAAAGTCTTTTTGCCATTGAGGATAAAATCATTGCCAGCCTGCGCAGCCTGTAATGCCGTTTGCTCCGGTTGGTGTCTTGAGGATTCATCCAACGCAAGGGTTACTATGGCGCTACCATTCACAATGCTGGGCAACAGCGCTTCTTGCTGCGCGGTATTGCCGGCTAGTATTAGGGCACTGGCTCCCACTAGTGATGAAGAAAAAAGAGGCGATGCCGTTAGTTGCTTGCCAAGCTGCTCCAGAATAAGACCACAGGTAAGGTAGCCTAAGTCTGAGCCGCCGCACTGTTCTGGAATCAGAATGCCACTCCAGCCCATATCGACCATCGCGTTCCAGGTCTCTGGTAGAAATGCCTGCTCCGTTTTGCTGTCGCGCAAGGCGCGGAAACTACTGACCGGCGCTTTATCTATAGACCAGGCACTTGCCTGATCTTTAATGAGTGTCTGTTCTTCTGTAAGTACTGCCATGGTTAACCTTTTTGTGTTGTTTCTGGAAGGCCGAGAATATTTTTGGAGATGATGTTTTTCTGCACCTCGTGCGATCCACCGTAGATCGACATCGCCTTTCCCCCCAGCCATTCTCTAACGGTACGCGCCTCTTTCTCAGAGTAGTCGCCAGGCTCCCAACCCAATCCCTGGTTACCCATGATCTCCAGTAGTAGCTCTGAATGATTCTGCGCAGCGTCCGTGGCCGAGTTTTTGAGGATAGACGCTGTGGCAGAGACTTCGACATTACCGCCGCGTGCATCTGTCATTATGCGGGCGACGGTGAGTTCATGGGCCGCGGTATCCATAAGATGATCGGCTAGCCTGCTGCGCATATCGGAGTCTGCCAGCGTGCCATCTGCGTTCGATCCCAAATAGCGTTTAGCAACTTCCTGCAAGGGCTCTGCACTGCTGTTGGAGGCTGGGGCATTGGTTTGGCTCTGTCGCTCGTGTTGCAGTAACCGTTTGATCACAGACCAGCCATCGTTCAGTTCGCCAAGCATATCGTCCTTACGCGCCCGCGCATCGGTGAGAAAGGTCTCACAGAATGGCGATTCACCGGCTATCAGCCGTATGGGGCGCGTTTCGATACCGGGCTGATCCATTTCTAACATAAGGAAGCTAATTCCATTGCGCTTTGCGGCACTGCGATCTGTGCGCACCAATGCGCCGCACCACTGACTTTTATCGGCACCGGATGTCCAAGTTTTCTGGCCGTTCAGTACCCACCCAGCTTCATCCAGATCTGCACTGGTATTAAGAGAAGCAAGATCTGATCCCGCATTGGGCTCAGATAAGCCAAGACACCAACGCACTTCGCCACTCGCCATTCCTGGCAGGTGCCGTGCCTTCTGCTCGGGTGTTCCATATTCCAACAAAGTGGGGCCCACCATGGTGACGCCCATGCCAGCAAGATACGGTATTGGATTCATGCTTCCGGCTTTAGCTATCGACCGGTTGATGATTTTTGCCTGTGCGTCAGTCAAGTCGGCCCCCCCGTACTCACGCGGCCAAGTGGGTGCACCCCAGCCCTGCGTTGCAAGCCGCTGGCACCAGAGATCGAAGGCGTCCCTCAATTCCTGGGCTTCGGGCGGGACGCCATAAGGACTTATGGGCACTCCGACTAGAGCCTCTGGAAGGTTGTCTGCAACCCAGTCGCGAACGCTGTCTTTAAATTCCCCAGTCATAGCAGTTGTCTCCACTGTATATTTTCAGGTTGTTTCTGGACGCTGCGAAGCGCGGCTGCCAACCAAGCAGGCCTTTCTTCAATATGGATAGTACGCAACGAATCAATTACCTAGAGTATAGATGATTACGAGGTGCCCATTATTATCTATATGTCATTTATCCCTATCGAAGTGCAGGCGAATTGTCGACAATTTGACCGGTGCTGACACGTTAGAGGGCTGGTATGGCGATCCAGGCGTCAGAGTCCTTGGGGGTAAAAGGAAAGGGAGGCCCCGCTATAGTTTCTGCCCAATATTTCGACTTAACTTGGTTTTTGGAGGGGTTATCTTGCCGATAACGCCGCGACAGGTGGCCATGTGTGGCATACAATCAGGCACATGAAAAACAAATACGCTATAGATGACGACTTTGCCAAGATGCCCGCAATCACCATTGCGTTCAAGCCTTGGATATTATTCCTGATTAATTCGCTGTCTAGATTACAGTGCTTCTTTGTTAGGCGCTCCCTCGATGTGGCCGTGAAGGATCACCACGTTGCACGCTCTGATGGCACGCAGCTCCATGTTTTCACCATGACGCCCTCTGGGTTGCAGGACCCCGCGCCCACTTTGATTTATTACCATGGTGGCGCTTTTGCGATTACCTACGCTGGCTTACATATCACGAATTGCCAGCGTTACGCAGTTGAAGCTGGCTGTAAGATCGTATTTGTGGCGTATCAACTAGCGCCCAAACATCCTTTCCCTGCGGGCTTCGACGATTGTTATCTGGCGCTGCAATGGGTGATCGATAACGCAGATATGCTTAGCGTAGATGCCAATCGTATCGCTGTAGGTGGTGACAGTGCCGGCGGCGCTTTGTCATCTGGCGTGGCGCAAAAGGCCAGAGACGAAATGCCGAATTCTCTGTGCGCGCAGATGCTTGTCTATCCGGTTATGGACAATACCTGCTCAACGACGTCAGCAAGTGATTTCGTGGATGTGCCGTTGTTCAATGCGATCTCCAACCGCAACATGTGGGATATGTACGTGAAATCATCCCCCGGTGGAGTGGCGCCACCTTATGCTGCTCCGGGTTTTGGGCAGTTGCATGACCTGCCCTTGAGCTACGTGGAGACCGCTGAATTCGACCCACTTCGAGACGAGGGTCTTGAGCATGCGCAGAAACTGCAGGAAGCTGGAATTGAAGTGGTCCTCAATGAAACTAAAGGCACGATCCATGGCTACGATGCGGTGGGCGACAGCCCACTGAGCCAAGCTGGTATGCAAAACCGCGTGGCGTTTTTGAAGAAAGCCTTTGGTAGGGTGCCGACAAGTTAAAGCGCTGAGATAGATAGAATCGGTGGAGCGCCTGCTAGGCTTTCACAGAAAAGGTGCTCTGCTTAGACTCAATCTGCAGGTGCAGGTGCAGGTGCAGGTGCAGGTGCA
>JBLFWP010000075.1:0-14552 GCA_047611225.1 Halioglobus sp. | reverse complement strand
CGCCAAAGCCTACGCAGGATATCTAGCCCTTCCACCATATGATTATTGCTTACCGTCTCCAAACCCATCAGCTGGTTGCGTATCGCTACGCCTCGTGCCAATCCCAACTCGAAACGACCGCCGGATAAGTAGTGCAGACTTGAGCACATGTTGGCGAGCACCATTGGGTGGCGGGTATGAAGATTAGTTGCAGCCGTGGCAACACGCAGGTTCTTGGTGACCGACAAGGCTGCCGCACAAATGACACCAGCGTCTTTTACATCAAAACGTTCAGACAACCAGACCCGACCTAAGCCAAGAGATTCCGCAGCGCGTGCCTCCTCGATAGCATCAGCCGGCGTTGTGGTATGACCGGGAAGAAGATAACAACTCAGTTCTGGGAATTCTGGCGTGTTGGGCATATCTAATAATCCACATTTTTTTGTTGGAAACGTCGTACGATTCTGAATGCAGCTCAGTTATGCATGATACGGGCACAGCGCACAACCCTGATTTGAGAGCCAGGCCAATGTCCTTGGGAAAGGGTATAAAAATGCAGGACACCCACCCTTTAGATATTTCCCAGAACTGGCTGCAATTGATGGATATTTTGATGGGTGTACTCAATTACTCCCCTACAGCACTGCTCTCCATTGAAGCTAACACCCCAAAAAACGACTATAGTAATTGTCACTAAATCCGATCAGATATCACCAAACCATATATCACTCTATAGGCTCTGGTTATACCTGGCCCCCTTCGAGAGAACACACAAATTAATATGTGATGTCACTCAAGGAACTGAGGTCCCGATTTCCTATTTTCCACTTGTATAGGCAGAATGAAGTGCCGTTTACACGGTTATTTTTGTGTGCCTACATTGCAATAAAGTTGTAGCGACATTGGAGGGGAATCTATGAAAATCAAAGCGCTGCTTAAGGCTACCTTATCCTATCTATCTTTTTCCAGTTCAACGCCAAAAAAATCTGCGAATTCGGCGAAACGAAACAAACCTCAAGCAAAAAAATCGCATACTACGAAGACCGATAATCAAGTTCAGCCAAGGCCTTACCGCGGCACATCCATTACATTTGAGGAATGTGCTTGCGATGTAGTCAAGGCCATCGCGGAAAAGCGGTTTCTCGTGTCCGAGGGTAATACACCCATGCTGCCACTATCGGGCTGCGACGCACCCAAGTGCAACTGCAAGTATATGCACTACGATGACCGTCGGGAGGAAGGGGAGGATCGCCGACTTTTTGCTGCGCTAAAAACGGATTTGTACGATGAGACTGGTAGTTCAAATCGAAGATCGAAAAAACGTGGGCGCCGCAAATGAGATCTTTAGCCGCTGCTAGTATAGCAGCGGCCACCCACTGACAGACCGGCGATAAACACCCTCAAATCGCTCCTATTTCGGCCCCATTTCTCTACAAACCGCACCACCACCGTCCGTAGATTTTCCTCGCACCAACTCACTATTATTGTACTCAATAAACGACTTCGCCCTGGCTTTCC
This sequence comes from Halioglobus sp., assembly GCA_047611225.1. Lineage (GTDB taxonomy): Bacteria > Pseudomonadota > Gammaproteobacteria > Pseudomonadales > Halieaceae > Marimicrobium. The sequence goes on along the minus strand of JBLFWP010000075.1, from coordinate 13,055 downwards.
CTCGCGATACATTTTTGTTGCCCACCCTCGGGCGATAAGCAAAGTGTTGGGCCTCATTTACGATGAAATACAGTGAAATACAGAGGAAATACAGTGCAGGAAATACAGGACACCCACCCTTTGGGTCTTACTCAGAGCTGGCTGGTATTGACGGATATTTTGATGGGTGTCCTCAACTCCTCTTCTAAACTCCTCTCAACTCCTCATGGGTGTCCTCAAATCCCTTTGCTCAACTCCCTTTGATGGGTGCCCTCAAATCCCTACCCCTCAACTCCCGGGATCGGGGCGGCGCACGCGGTGGCTCGCTATGGCCTATACTGAACACTTGACATGCCGTCTCATCGAACGGCAGGCTAGGCACTATTCATCGCCCGAGGATTCACTATGAACCAACCTGTCGAACAACCGTTCTACCTTAAGGACAACTTTGCTCCCGTCTTGGAGGAAATCACTGACGATGGGCTCGAAGTGGTAGGCAGCATTCCAACAGCATTGAATGGCCGCCTGCTGCGCAATGGCCCCAACCCGCAGACCGGTTGGTCCGATCATTGGTTCTTCGGTAACGGCATGATTCACGGGGTAGAGCTTGAGAATGGCAAGGCCAACTGGTATCGCAATCGCTACGTTAGAACGACCCTATGGGACGACCCTGAGGCAGACTCAGTTGCCGCCCTGATGGACCTGCACAAATCGGCTGCCAATACTCATATCATTCATCATGCGGGCAGGATTCTCGCGCTGGAAGAGGCACACCTACCCTGGGAGGTGTCTCCGCAGCTGGATACGCTAAAGGCCTGGGATTATGACGGTAAGCTGACAACCCCCATGACTGCCCACCCGAAGGTGTGCCCCGCCTCTGGTGAGCTACTGTTTTTCGCCTACGGACTAATGCCACCCTACCTGACCTACCATCGGGTAAGCGCGCAGGGTGAATTAGTGCAAACAGAAAACATCACGGTCCCTGGCGGCACGATGATGCATGACTTCAACATCACCGAGAACTATGTGGTATGGATGGACCTGCCCGCAGTGTGGGATCTCGACACGCTGGAAGGCGGTGGCCTACCGATTAAGTGGGACGAATCCTATGGTGCCAGATTGGGCGTGATGCCGCGCACCGGTGGCGACAGCGACGTCATCTGGTACGACATTGATCCCTGCTATGTCTTCCATCCACTCAACGCCTATGAAAACGGCGACAACATCGTGATAGATGTGTGCCGCAAGGCCAATGTGATGAATGGTGACGAAGATGCACCCGCTCTATTGACACGCTGGGTCATCGATCGCAAGGCAGGCTCCGTGAGCGAAACGCAGATAGATGACCGCTCCATAGAATTTCCACGTGTAAACGACTCCGTAATCGGCCTGGAGCACCGCTACGGCTACGCGGCGGGACTTGCCGACGACTCGCCGTTCGGTGAGCGCTATATCAAATACGATATGAACGATTTCAGCTCGAAAACAGTGGAGCTAGGGGCCGGCCGCGAGGGCAGCGAAGCCGTGTTCGTAAAGGACCCTTCCGGTAGCAGTGAGGACGACGGTTGGCTATTGTCCTACGTCTACGACAAGGCCAGCAACCGCAGTGAAATCCTGATTCTGGATGCCAGCACTATGTCCAATGAGCCTGTCGCCAGGATACTGCTGCCAGCACGGGTGCCCATGGGCTTCCACGGGAATTGGGTGCCATTTTAGGCGATCCGAAAATAGAGGAAGGGGGGCAGCTTAAACTCTTACTGCCCCCGAAATTCCAGCTTATCCCCCACGCTCAATTTTTCGACTACACTTCCATGACATGCTCGATCAGCACGGGAATGCCTCATGAACGTAAAAACCTTACTCGAAAAGAAAGGCAGTGCCGTCAGTAGTATCCAGCCAGATGCCACGGTGTTTGACGCTCTACTGCTGATGGAAGAAAAAGATATCGGAGCTCTTCTGGTAATGCAGCAAGAGCAATTGGTCGGCATTATCACCGAGCGAGATTACGCACGTAAAGTGATACTGAGAGGCAAGTTGTCTAAAGACACGCTGATCAGTGAAGCAATGACTAACGATGTGCTTTTTGTTTCTCTCGACAGAAAAGCAGATGAATGTTTAGCATTGATGACTTTCAAGCGCTGCCGCCATCTGCCCGTTATGGAGGATGATAAGGTTGTGGGCCTAATCAGTATGGGTGATGTGGTAAAGAACCTCATCGAAGAGTTTGAACACACGATACAAGATTATGAGAAATATATTCGGGGTGGATGATTTTGAAGATAGGGGGCCGAAACAGTGCCTCAACGCCCCTTCCGCCTTCACACCGAATTTTTCGATCTCCATGCATCAAAAAAAGGGACGCATTTAATTTGTAGCCGCTCTAGCACTAACAAATAAATCCGCGCTCCTTTATTCTTTCTCTTTTTTTAATATCGGGCCCTTAACTTGAGCTCAACCCTCCGCCAAAAAAGGATCGCACTCCAGCATACGAAGGGTAGCCACGAAAAAGCTGGCGCCACCCAGCACGGTGCCAATCGCGGCCGCATCGAAGGCGTCCGGACCGGCATCAACAATAGCCTGAAGATCAATCAAAAATTGCTCAGCCGTTACCTGTGCCTCTGGCGGAAACCGCCCAACGTCCGTTTGCGCGGCTTCAACAATAAGCAATAATTCCTCAGCATCTCCATAAACACTAATGGGGGCCGTTGCATCGAACACTGGCACGTCATCGGTTACCACAAGCTCACGGGTCAGCGCGTTCGCGGTACGAATCTGCTGCTCAAGCTTAGGGAAGTCAACGGCGTCGATATCATCTTTCACAGTGTGGTAGCAGCCATTGTTAGCGTCCGTAAAGAACACCGAGGGAACACCAGCGCGCGCCAGCACAGCATGATCGCTGCGCCCTTGCCCGAAGATCAAACTTAACATTACTGTATCCAGGCTGGATGCTTCTCGTGCGCGCCTTGAGGCGTCGATGAAATTCTCACCGCCAGTTTCAGCACCCACCAGTATTGTGTAATTTCTCAATGAAGGCAGCAGATTGGCGCCCTGAATATCGAAGTTTACGTAGGCAATCGTTTTTTCCAATGGAATGATCGGGTTGGCGACATAGTATTCCGCACCAACAAGGCCATCTTCCTCACCATCCCACAATGTTATAATAATGGAACGCCGTGGAACGCCCTCGGCGACGATGGACCGCACAATGTCGATGACAGCCGCAACGCCCGCTGCGTTATCGTTCGCGCCGTTACAAATGTCATCGTCTGCTGTTTTCCCCGCACAGACATCGTCGGAACCATGGCCGTCATAGTGCGCCCCAATCATCACATATTCATCTGCCAGCTCCCCGCCAGGGACAACAGCAAGAACGTTGGTGCCCACATCATAGGGCTGAAGATAACTGTCTATACCTTGCTCCTCTGGAAATATTGGCTGAGCAATTTTCGCCAGCTCATCGTAGAGAAAAGACTGTGCCAGCAGGGAACCCGCTGACAGGTTATCGCGCCCGCCCATCTCATCCGAGGCAAGCGTCTCTACCAGAGAGAAGACACTCAGTGCAGCTTCACTTGGAGTAGTGTCTGAGTCGTCCGAACAACCGACGATCGTGAAGAGTATTGCCATAAACACCGTTGTGCGTTTATTACGCATTAAAACTCTCCTTTGGATGGGTTCTAAACTTCTTGTAAGAATATGGGACCAGAGCCCTTAACTTTACTATATTCCCGAATCTCTACTACAACGCCAATATAGTCTTAAGCACACAGGCAAACGCAACAGGCTGGTCGAGCATCAGGTGATGCCTGGCGTCGGGAATACCTATCATCGGTATATGCGCGCCCCCACACTCACGTACATAGTCTGCAGAATCGGCATCGAATAATTCGCTCTGTTCCCCATAGACAATCACTATGCGGCCAGGCGCATTGGCGATTCGCTTAGCTTGCTTCAGTAAGCGCTCACCCAAATCTGTAGCGCGCTCAAAGACACTGGGGTGAAACTTCCAGGACCAGCCGCCCTCCACTTCCTTCAAGGAATGATAGGCCATGTAATCAACCAAATACACTTCGTTTACTTTCTGTGGCGGAGACAACACGAAACGGCCCTTGGCTGTTTCATAGTCTGGGTATATTTTATTAGGTCGGTTGGCATCCTGAGAGCCAGGCGGCCCTACCTCTTTTGCATGCGCCATAAGGCGCTCCGGGCGCAATGTCATTAGATCGCAGATAACCAGGCCGGAAAACTGCTCATGGCACTGCTCCGCCGCGAGCAAACCAATACTGCCACCGTAAGAATGGGCAATGATGGTCGGTTTGTGGTTGGTATCAAATAACCCCGTGCCCTGCGCTACATCCATCAGCTCCTGTAGGCGGACCTCATCAGGATACTTCTCCCGCACACCGGAATCTCCCATGCCGGAAAAATCATAGGCCACGACGTAATAGTCTTTAGCCAGCAGCGGCGCTATAAACGCGAAGCATCTCGAATGAGCGAGAAACCCGTGTAACAGCAAAATACCAGGCTTGGTAGGGTCTCCCCAGCTAAAGTAATGTATCGGGCAGTCACCAGAATCCAGCCAGCCCTCTCGACGCGGCGTGGCCAGCACTTCTTCAAACCACGGTGGGCTGCTTGTTGAATCGGCAGGAATCTCAACAGACAGATCGGGAGATGAGGCTACAGCAATATCCATAAACAGGGGCTCAGAAAAATAGATGCGGTAGTTTACAGCAAAAATGGAGGGCTAGAATCCCAAAAGTACAGACTGCGGCAAAGAGACAGTTTACGGAGCTTTACCCCGACATCTGAGCGTCACGCAGAGAATTAGGTAAACTGTCCGCACTAAACTAGTAAACAAACATACATCAGGAGCTTTCATGATCGATCAGCTATTCTCAATGCGCGACAAAGTCTGCGTTATTACCGGTGGATCCAGAGGACTGGGCTATGCGATCGCCCAGGCCTTTTTCGCCGCTGGTGCGAAGCGTATCTACATCACCGCCCGCAAAGCGGGTGCGTGTGAGCAGGCAGCCGCCCAATTGTCGGAACTATCGGAGACGGGTGAATGTATTGCCCTACCCGGTGACATCAGCAACATGGAGGAAATTGCCCGGCTGGTAGCGGTGTTGGAGGAAAAGGAAACCCATGTCGATGTGTTGGTTAACAATGCCGGTGTAGGCTGGTTAGCGCCCTTGGGCGATTTTCCAGAACAGGGCTGGGACAAGGTTATGAACCTTAACGTCAAAACGCCCTTCTTTCTCACACAGGCAATGATTCCGCTACTGCGCAAAAATGCCACCCCCGAAGCTACGGCGAGTGTGCTCAACATTGGCTCTATAGCGGGCATTATGGGACGCACGGATACTTTCAGTTACGGCCCCAGCAAAGCCGCCATCCACCAGATGACACGCAACCTTGCCGCCACGCTTGCTGAGCAGAATATTCGCGTGAACGCCATCGCTCCTGGCCGCTTTCACACCGCCATGACCGAATACGCCAGCAGTGATACCACGGGCTATGAAGCCGAGATAAAGGCGATACCGTTACACCGCTGGGGAACAGACCCCGATATCATGGGCGTTGCGCTCATGCTGGCCAGCCCTGCCGGAGCGTTTATTACTGGGCAGATACTTGCGGTGGATGGCGGCACCACGTTGGGCTGAAGGTTTAACGGGAGCCACGAAGGGCAAGATATCTAGAAAAACCACGAGTAAGATTGAAGAGCTGGCGCGAAGAGGAATGACAACTCATGAAACTATTTCTACTGATTTCCATAATCAGCCTCGCAGGCGTAATCTTGCCGGCTCGGGCATCCCTGGTTGAACTGAATGTGCTGGAGTGGTAGCAGCCTGATAGTTTTGCCGGAACCAGTTGGAACGACATCAACAATGTTAGCGATTCGGTCACGGGGCCTGCAACGGTTCCCTGAGTGGAGTGAACCTCACAGGCTGGATCTGGGCCGACATCGGCGATATGAATGGCTTGTTCAACGCTCACTGCGGCAGCCTTTTTACCTGCTGCGATGTGTGGGAGGACTTTGGTCCCGGTCGTGATTCGCTCTCCGGCGTCCCAGCCAGATGCAGGGGTTCGCGCTGCGGATCTACTGGCTCTCCCCCCAGCCATCATGAGACTTTCAGAGATATGTTTGGCCTCCCTATGGATCTGGTTACCGTCTGGTCCGGATGGTTGCGTGACGCGTTTCGCTACTTCCTGATCGAGGCCATGTGGCGGGCCTGACAGTTCATAATGTCTATGCCACGCCAGTTGAAGACCGGATCTATAGCAGCAACACAGCTACTCGCAGCGAGAGCGCCGAAGATTCAGGGGGCTGGTTTAACCGCTCTACCGTCGCGGCAGTTCCTAACCCGTCGACAAGTCTGTTGGTTTTAATCGGATTGGCTGGTCTAAGCAGGCAATTTTGCTAGTCCTCCCTTATTGTAGTTGCTAAAGCCAGCGCCGGTTCGCCGTTTGCATACAAGCCCAATAGCCCAGCCGCATAAGAGTGGAACTACGGGGACAGTTTATATATTTCAAGTTAAGCTTTGGGCTGACACTCGGGGAATCAAATAAACCCCCTCCACTTTCCGCCTCATTTTCGCATTTTTTTGGGTCTTTCGTCACATTGCCTCGCCGGTGTTGTAACCCATATTTCGATCACCAGCACGCTGCAGCATAGAGACTAGCTCCTGGAACACTTGCGCTGCGTCCATTGCGCAGCAGCTTTCGACCTAAGCAATGATTTCGGTCAAGTCCCCGCGGCGCGTAGCCGTTAAAATAGTTGCGGAATGTGTCGCTTGCGCAATCTCAAGCGGCATAGATAGGCGACATTCAAGGGGAAGGATCATGTCAGCGTACAAAACTATATTGATTGCCATTGATCTCAACGGCAATCCCGAGCAGGTACTCGCGAGAGCGAAGCCCATAGTTAGCGATCAAGGAAGTACTATTCACGTGTTGAATGTGTGTGCAGATCCAGAGTATTTGTACATGGCGTATCCAGTCTACGCCGGTCACACATTAGATTTCGATTTGACGGGACAGCGCGATAGCGCGCGGGAGAAAATGAATAGCCTTGTCACAGAAGCTGACCTTTCTGAGGCAAATATCATCGCTAAAACCGGCAGCGCAACCAATATAATTCTTGATCACGCAGAGGAGTTGGGAGCAGACCTTATTATTATGGGAAGCCATGGCAGACGCGGCGTCAGGCTTCTACTCGGCTCGACAGCCAACGGCGTGCTGCACAGAGCCAAATGCGATGTATTGGCAGTGAGAATTTCTGAAGCTAAATAATGGGAACAATTTACTTATTTCAAGTTGAGTTTTGAGTCTTCACCATGACCGTTTAAGTAAACTCTCCCTACTTTCCAATTTATTCTTGAAGATAGAATTGCACTCCCCCTATTTCCACCTGTTCATCATCATGCTTTAAGCCCAGCGCATCTGCTCGCGCTAGCACTTCCTTTTTGTTTTTCACGCCCAGAAAAATACCTGAGACACCATCGCCTCTCCCATCAGCCGCTTCTGTGAACCTTACGACTCCATGGTCGAATTCGATCTGGAATATTCCCGATTCAAATCCTACTATTTGGTCAAACGCTTTTGCCCAGGACAGTGCCAGTGCTTCGGGGTCACTGCTTTGCAGCTCAACACCCTGTAATCGTGTGACTAGGGCACTGTTTTGACGTATTTTGTAGTCGGGCCCGGCCCACACCCAATAGCCCTGGGGGTTCATCTCATCAACCGATACAATCGCACCGAGAGTTCTGGGATGCAGGTGTATCAGTGTTGTGCCCTCAACTTCAGCCTCTAAAACGATTGGAACCTGGTTCTTTTCAAAGCAGCGCTTTTGAGAGGCCATACTATTGGTTTGAAACAGCACCATGTAGCCACCATCCCCCGCTCTTTTTTCAAGCAGCCGCCCCGCAGCGGTTCCTTCTTTATCGGGTGAAACCACTTCAATAAACGTCTCGTCTAAAGCGATAACCGCATTCACTAGCCCGAATTGCTCGACTCCATGATTTCTACAGGCAACTTCCAAGCCAAAAACATCGGTAAGAGTAGATACCACCTGATTTATATCGGATGCCACAAGCGCAACTTGCTTTAACTGTAGTATCGAGTTGATTTGTGGAAATTCTTCTATATCGCTCATCTCGAAATTCCTCCTTTGTTCAATATGCATAAGTATATGGCACCCGAGACCAGATCTACTCACTACACCCCGTTTAATTGCCTTATACTTGCCGCAATTAGATAAGCCCTTTTTTACTTCGCTGTGAACTTTCAATGCAATTTACTTCTCAATCATCTCCCAAAGAATCCGCCCAGCAATCCACTCAAGATTGCCCCAGATTAGGCATCGGAATAGATTTCGGCACCAGTAATAGTGCCGCCGCTGTATTTGATGGCGAGCGGGTTACGCTAATAAAACTAGCCGCGCCAGACAGCGTTATGCCCTCGGCCAACTATCTAGACAGGCGTTTTCAAAGCTCAATCGGCCAACCTGCTATAGAAAATTATATCGCTGGCAACAGAGGGCGTAAGGTAGAACTCAGCGTCGAAGTGCTAGGTGAGGCGCGCTCAGGTACAGGCGGCGGTGAGAGCGCAATGGGAGGGCCGGGCGAGTCAGATACCGCCACAGTGTATGGTCAGGCATTCAATGACTTCAGCTTGCCGGGACGACTATTTCGCGGCACAAAAAGGCTTTTGGGCAACACTACAACGGATAGAACGATTGTTTTCGAAAAGGCTTTTCGGTTGGTAGCGTTGGTTGCTCCAATTCTGGTCGGGATTCGAAAGTCTATCGAGAAAACCATTGGGGCCAAGACTACGCATGCCTGTCTGGGTCATCCGGTTAACTTTGAAGGTATTGAAACCGGGCGCAATAATATCGCTTTAGAACGCCTGAGCGAGGCCTATGGCCATGCGGGCTTTTCTGAGCAGTCTTTCTGCCCCGAGCCCACGGCTGCGACCATCAGCTTTTTACACAATCACCCGCAGAGCAGTGATGAACTAGTGCTAACCGTCGATTTTGGCGGGGGTACCTTGGACTTTAGCGTGTTGCGGCGCGACGGCTCAACGTTCCAGGTGCAGGCCACTCATGGAATTGCTTTGGGTGGGGACAGAATCGACCAAACAATTTTTAGAGAGCTGGTTTTTCCCCTGCTGGGCAAAGGCGAGCGCTGGCGCCGAATAATAGATGGCGCGGAAGTGGACACTTTATTCCCCTTTGATGAACTCGAAGAGCTGCTCATCAATTGGCCCGTTAGTTATATGCTCAATCAAAATAAATACACCGTTTCTATACTGCAGCGAATGGCGGAACCCGACGCGGCTGCCGAAAAATTTAGACGCCTCTATGATCTTATTCAACAAAACTATAGCTACCAGGTTTTTGAGGCTATTAAGGAATTTAAGGCACAGCTTTCAGCTGATGAATCGTCCCTGCTGGACATTCCCGAGATAGACATTCAGGTGGTGGTTGAGCGCTGGGAATTTGAAATGATGATTTCAGATTTACTGGCAGAGTTTGAGCAGGCAATCACGGTGGTTCTTGAAAAGGCCAATTGCCGGCCTGACGACATAGACCTTGTGCTGCGCACCGGAGGGTCTTCACTTATCCCCGCAGTAAAAGATATTCTCGAGAACCAGTTTAGAGGCAAGGTCGTCGAACACGATCCCTTTACCAGCGTAGCGGCAGGGTTGGCCATTGCTAACTATTATCAGTACGCGGAGAGCGAGCTTAGTTAAAGCATTCCAGCTTAAACGGATTGATAAAAACGGCGTGGGCTGTTGATAGCCCACAGATTGGTTCAACCTAAACAGTGGGGAATGGCAGATCCGACCCTAAATCGTTACCAATTCTGGCCGCTAATCGTTTTTGTGCCAATTCCGAAGATCCAATTGACTAAGTCCGTCGTATAACTACTATCAATCTAACCGCCGAGATATTCAAATATGAAGTTTGCCTACCACGCGACTATGTGTCCTACAGAAGAATATGCACCTCTGGCCATTGCTGCCGAGCTGGCAGGTTTCGATACATTCACTTTCCCCGACAGTATCTGCTACCCGCAGGAAGGGTCCGATGTCTATCCTTACAATGACGATGGCACGCGGGACTTTCTCGATGGGGTACCTTTTCTAGAGCCTTTCGTAGCGATCCCCTACCTCGCGGCACTGACCCAAAACCTGCGCTTCACCACCTCGGTGGTAAAGCTAGCGATTCGCCAGCCGGTTATTGTCGCCAAGCAACTCGCCACGATGGGCGCACTACTCGGGGATCGCTTTGGTTTCGGGGTGGGCATCAGTCCCTGGCCTGAGGATTTCGAGGTTTGCCAAATCCCATGGGAGAAGCGAGGTAAGCGAATGGACGAGATGATGGAAATTGTAAACGGATTGATGAGTGGAGACTATTTCTCCTACGAGGGTGAGGTTTTCAACATACCCGCAATCAAGCTTTGCCCCGTTCCCAAGCACCACATACCCCTATTGGTAGGAGGCCATTCAAAGCCGGCACTGCGCCGCGCTGCGAGGCTAGGTGACGGCTGGGTTTCAGCGGGCTCGTCACTGGACGAGTTGAAGGACTACATAGTTCAAATTGAGGCGTTGCGAACAGAATTCGGCCGCGATGATAGGCCTTTCGAGTACCACGCCATGACAGAAGCTGCCTACTCCGCAAAAGGATTGGATGATCTCGTAGCGGCGGGCGTAACAGAGGTTATCATTGCCTTTCGCAATCCGTACGACGGGCAACCCGACACACAAACGGTGGAAGAGAAAATCGGCATGATCAACTGGTATGCCGATAATGTTATCAAGCCGCACCGGGAAGGCTAGAATCACTCTCAACCTCACAGACTTTGCCTATGATTTATTTAGGGAGCCAATAATAGCTATCTATAGCTGCTATCTAGAAAGCCCAAGCCAGAGGGCAATGTTATCAATGAAGTTTTACAAGACACCAACGCTTTGGGGTTCAACGCCTGTGAACTCATTTTCAATACGCACTAATCAAAATGGTAGAATGTGCTGAAGGCGAATAGTACTTCCTAAATGCTCACGGATACATGCCTTGCGGTCACACTAGATAGCACTACAAGAGGATGTAATAAATAATGACCCAGCACGAATACGTCTTCGTCGCCATCTCCATCATCCTGGGCCTGGCAATCACTCGACTACTTCACTCAGTTGGTATGCTAATCCGGGCCCACCGGAAAGTGGATTTTCACTGGTCGACCGCAATTTGGGGTATCTGCGTTATGACCTACAGCCTGCAATTCTGGTGGGTGGGTTGGGGCCTGCGTGATCTAGATGTCTGGTCGTTCAGCAGTTTCGCTGTTCTGACAGCTGGTTCGATCTGCGTATACGGTGCTGCAGAAATGGCACTACCGGTTCCTGACGAAAACGAAGACTTGGGTTTCTTGCGTCACAGCCAAGGGCTGGGACGACTTTCTGCGTTGTCCATGCTGCTGTACTTTGCCATCGGCCCCTACGTAAATATTGTGCTGTTCCGCAATGACTTTTTCCCCTCTGTGGCCTTGCCCGTCCTGGGCATGACACTGATGGGGCTGATCATCAGCTTCCCGCGAGCATTCGTCTTCCTCTCCCCCCTGTTCGCGCTGTACACAGCAATGATCTTGCTATTGACGGCCTAATTCACACACCACTCACGCAGTAAAAGACATTCTCGAAAAGCAGTTTAGAGGCCGAGACAATAAATGCCTGCGCACTGGGGTAGTCTGTACAGGCGGTTCTCAAAAATTTGCTGTTAGAAAACACATATCGAGAGTGACACAATGGTCTATTTTGAAGATATCCAACTCAATATTCCCAAAGAATCAACGTCAACTACTTTGAGTAAAGAACAGATAATTAACTTTGCAAAAGAGTATGACCCTCAACCTTTTCATATCGATGAAGAAGCAGCTAAAGACTATCCTTTCGGGCTGATTGCATCAGGCGCCCACACTTACGCGATAAGTTTGAAACTATGGAATGCTATTTCCACGGAACAAGTTGCCTCTATAGGCGGGCTCGGTATAGACGAGATGCGCCTGTCTAAGCCTGTAAAGCCAGGGGATCAATTGAGAGTGAAGGCCTATAATAAAAGTAAAAGGGAATCAAACAGCCGCCCCGGATACGGGATTCTAGTCAGCAAAGTTGAAGTGATAAATCAAAACAATGAGGTCGCGCTCAGCTATAAAACGGCGGCCCTGATTCAGAAGAAACCTGCCGGCATGAACGACGACTGATCGCGACCAGCGCAATGGCGCAGCATTGATGCCAGGCCGCAGGGAATGGCCCCCAGAGTTGGGCAGGTGCTATTTGTAAGCGGCGCGATAACCGCGCTAGAAAGTGCCTATAACTCGATCATCCAATAGTTTGATCAGTTCGTTCGCGATCCCAAAGTTACCGTGGAGTCCGACGCCAGGCCGCCGGGGATTGGCCATACCAGCGCCTGAAAGCCCGACCAAAGTTGGCCGCCTCACCGTAGCCTAAAATCTCACCGACCTCTGCTGCAGTAAGACGGGCATCGCACAGCAGTCTCTGCGCATATTCGCGGCGCAAAGCCTCCAATATCTGCTTGTAGCTGGTCTCTTCACGTTTTAGACGGCGAATCAATGTTCTGGGTGTTGTGTGCAGGGTCGTCGCCATCTGTTCCAGCGTTGGCGGGGCCCCCGCTGTTATACGCGCCAGGCTCCGGCTGTCGAAATGGTTACTCAGATGATGGCGCACCGCCACCGCTACGCTACCCGACTGTTCCCGCGCGTTGATCATTTCACGGCACTTGATCAGGTTGGCGCGATACACAGCCTCGTCATACAACGGCGAGGGCAGTTGCCGCCAGGAGAGTGGCACCTCGATCGAATTAACACGCTGACCAAATAACACCGAGCTGTCGTAACAGGCCTTGAGTGCCTCAGCATGCTCCGGTGCCTGTCGAGTGAAACCGATAGTGACATTCGGGCCAACGGGATGGCCCAGTATACTCGCCAGAAGTGCCTCTATGATTTTCATGATGACTTCCGTCATCCAGCGATCAAAATCACGATCCGCAACGGCACATTCCA
>JBLFWP010000074.1:0-14705 GCA_047611225.1 Halioglobus sp. | reverse complement strand
TCATGCGTTGATGTTAGACGCCATAAAAGAATGAACGGCCGCGATGTCATTCGGCAACACTGCTAACCGCTCGGCACGTTCGAACAAATCACTCAAGTGATGCGGCAATTGCACATCCTGATCAAGACCGGCGCTCTTGATGGCGTCGGGAAATTTTGCCGGGTGGGCGGTGGCCAAAGTTACTATCGGAACTTCTGCACCCACGTCACTATCGAAAGCAGCCTTCACCCCAATGGCACTGTGTGGGTCCAACAGGTATTCGCAGTCGTTAAAGGTGTTGGCAATCTGCTCGCAGGTTTCTTCATCCGAGACGCATTGGCTGCTAAACAGCGATCGCGCTTTTGCCATTGCCTCGTCATTGAAATTGATCTCTCCGGCGTCAAAATCTCGCATCATTTGCGCTATTGCATCGCCATCGCGGTCATACAGATCAAACAACAGCCGCTCAAAGTTGCTGGAAACCGTAATATCCATGCTGGGAGAGAGGGTATGGGTCAGCGGCTGTCGACCATAGGTGCTAGTAGTCATCACCCGATGTAAAACATCATTGCGATTGGTCGCTATGATCAGGCGTTCGATGGGCAAACCCATTTTGTGAGCCAAATAGCCTGCAAAAATGTCGCCGAAGTTACCAGTGGGTACCGAAAACGCTACAGAGCGAGCGGGTGCACCCAGCGCGACTGCGGCGTAAAAGTAGTAAACAATCTGCGCCATGATGCGCGCCCAATTTATCGAGTTCACAGCCACCAAAGACCGGTCACTAGGCAAAAAGCTCTTATCGCCAAAGCTCGCCTTCACCATGGCCTGGCAATCATCAAAGTTACCTTCTATGGCCAGGTTGTGTATGTTGTCGCCGGCAACGGTTGTCATCTGGCGACGTTGCACATCTGACACCCGCTGATGGGGGTGCAGAATGAAAATATCGATGTTCTTGCAGCGCTTGCAGCCTTCGATAGCCGCTGAACCGGTATCCCCCGAAGTGGCACCCATTATCACCACTTTCTCATGGCGTCGCTCCAACACGTGATCCAGCAGTCGGCCAAGTAATTGCAGGGCAAAATCTTTGAACGCTAAGGTAGGGCCGTGGAACAACTCCAACACCCACTGGTTGGCGCCAATCTGCACCATGGGTGCAACAGCATCGTCGCGGAATTCTGCATAAGTGTCTTGCAGGATTTTCTCCAGGTCTTCCGCTGCGATGCAGTCATCAATAAAAGGCGTAACGATGGTCTTAGCCAGCTGGACGTAATCCATGGAAGCCATAGAAGCAATCTCATCGGCGCTGAAGGTCGGTAGAGATTCTGGTACGTAAAGGCCGCCATCCGAGGCAAGCCCCGTGAGCAGGACTTCTTCAAAGTTCAGGGCAGGAGCCTGCCCTCTTGTGCTGATATATTTCACAGATCGCTTTCTCTTTTACTACCTAACCGTCCAGTGTTTCCACACGAATGCGCGCAATCTCGCCCACAATGGTATCAAGCGCTTCAATTGCCGCTACCGCTTTATCGACATTGGCCTGTACCGCCGAATTGGTCAAGATAATAACAGGCACAGCGCTGGCGCCCATAGCGGGAGCTTTCTGAATGAGACCTTCAATGCTGATGCCCTGCTCGCTCAGGATGCTGGTCACCTGCGACATAACGCCAGGCTTGTCGGCTGCTTCCATGCGCAGATACCAAGGGGTTTCCACCTGCGCCATCGGCAATATAGGTTGTTCGGATATGCTCTCGCTACTGAAGCCAAGCGCCGGTACCTGCGGAGTTTGTCCTGCAGCAATATCTCTAGCGATATCTACTAAGTCTGCTACCACTGCAGAGGCAGTCGGCTGAGCACCTGCGCCTGCTCCATAATACAGGGTCGGACCCACAGCATTGCCTTGAACCAGCACAGCATTTTTCACGCCATTCACATTCGCCAATAACCGTTTTTCAGGGATCAGTGTGGGGTGGACGCGCAGCTCAACACCGCCTTCGCCCTGCCTGGCAACACCAAGGTGCTTAATGCGGTAACCCAACTCCGCTGCGTAATCGAGATCCTGAGGCGTCAGGCGGGTAATCCCCTCAGTATAAACAGCGTCCATATTCAAAGGTATACCAAAAGCGAGCGAAGCTAGAATAGCCAGTTTATGCGCAGCATCGATTCCTTCTACATCAAAGGTTGGGTCGGCCTCTGCATAACCGAGTGCCTGAGCCTCTGCCAGTACATCTGAAAACTCTCGCCCTTTGTCGAACATCTCGCTGAGAATAAAGTTACCGGTACCATTAATGATCCCCGCTAACCACTCGATGCGGTTACCTGCCAAGCCTTCACGTAACGCCTTAATGATTGGAATACCACCTGCCACCGCAGCCTCGTAACGCAGGCACACATTGTGTTCTTCTGCCAAGGCAAACAGCGAATTACCGAACTCAGCGATTAACGCTTTATTCGCTGTAACTACGTGCTTGCCGGATCGAATGGCCTCTTCAATGAGTTCACGCGCGACAGTAGTCCCACCGATCAGCTCCACCAGAATATCAACGTCTGGATCACGGGCGACTTCGAAGATATCGCGACTGACTCGCGTAGTACCCAGGTCATAATCCGGGTTGTCGCGACGCGCGCCCACGTGAACGAGCTCCAGAGTGGCCTGGGCACGAGCAGTGATCACGTCAGTATTTTCTGTGAGTAACTTATAGGTGCCACCGCCTACGGTCCCAAGACCGCAGATACCTATTTTGACTGATGTTGAATTACTTACCGCCATTGTTCCGTCCTGATTTAGCTGCGCGCTCAGGCGAAGCCGTCATTCTTGATCATGCGTTTGATACTGCGTATGGCCTGACGCGTTCGGTGTTCGTTTTCTATCAGGCCAAAACGCACATAGCCTTCGCCGTATTCTCCAAAACCAATTCCCGGAGACACTGCAACATTCGCTTCTGTGAGTAATTTCTTACTGAACTCCAGCGAGCCCATCTCGCGATAGAACTCCGGCAACTGTGCCCATACAAACATAGTTGCTTTAGGAGGCGTAACAGGCCAGCCAGCAGCGTTGAGCCCTTCGCACAGAACGTCCCGACGCGAGCAATACATTGCATTAATTTCACTGACGCAGGTCTGGTCGCCTTCCAGCGCAGCAATGGCCGCCACCTGAATGGGAGTGAACATGCCGTAATCCAGATAAGACTTCATGCGCGCCAGTGCACCCACGAGCACTTCGTTGCCACAGCAAAACCCCACACGCCAACCGGGCATGTTGTAGCTCTTGGACATGCTGAAAAATTCGACGGCTACCTCTCTTGCGCCTTCAACCTGCAGGATAGAGGGAGCCTGATATCCGTCAAAGCACAGGTCTGCATACGCCAGATCCTGAACGACCCAGATGGAGTGCTCACGCGCTATTTTAATCACACGTTCGTAAAATTCCAACTCAACACATTGGGCAGTAGGGTTGGATGGAAAGTTAAGCACCAGCATTTTCGGCCTAGGCCAACTATTGAGTATCGCCTTTTCCAATTCAGCAAAGAAATCATCTTCATTTTGCCCCATGGGAACATGGCGAATGTCTGCGCCAGAAATCACAAAGCCATAGGGGTGAATTGGGTAGGAAGGGTTGGGTACGAGTATCGCGTCCCCAGGACCGGTGGTCGCCAACGCCAGATGGGCCAGGCCTTCTTTGGAGCCTAAGGTGACAATGGCTTCAGTTTGAGGATTAAGCGTGACGTCATAGCGGCGCTCGTACCAATCACAGATGGCCTTACGCAGCCGGGGAATGCCTTTGGACTGGGAATAGCGGTGAGTGTCACCACGGCGCGCCGTTTCCACCAGTTTGTCGACGATATGTTCTGGGGTAGGCTGATCGGGATTACCCATACCAAAGTCAATAACATCGTCACCCGCGGCTCTCGCCTTCTGCTTGAGATCGCCGATGATGTTAAAAACATAAGGGGGGAGACGCTCGATGCGCTGAAATTTATCGTCCACGATTGCCAGCTCTATTGGGCGCTACGCCACAGGCGGCGCCATTCAAAAAAAGGGAGCAAACAGTACTGAGTCAGCCCCACACTGTCAACGCAGAGGGGTAATACAAAGGCATTATTGACGGGATTGCAGCCGGCGGTACCGCCGGCTTGCCCAGAGGCCTTCTAGTTCAGTCCCAGTGTCACCATCAGATCAGCGGCAGACTGGTAGCCAGGGATCATTTTGCCATCCTGGGTAATGATCGCTGGAGTACCGCGCACACCCAACTGCTGACCCAACTGATATTGTGCAGCAATGGGATTGTCAGCGCATGCTGATGCAGGTACCGGCTGCTTATTTTTCAACTTGGTCAAAGCATCCTGAGGGTTATCTGCACACCAGGCACTAGCCAACTTAAGGTAACCATCCGACTCCAGGCCCGCCCGCGGGTAGGCCATATAGCGTACTTCTACTCCTTGGGCATTTAGCGCGGGTACTTCCTGGTGCAGTTTCTGACAATAGAAGCAGGTGACATCGGTAAACACGTTCACATATGCACGGGTTTCACCTTTAGGAGAGAACACGATCATATCGTCTGTCGAAAGGGCAGCCAGCTGTCGAGCACGATCGCCATCTCGCCGTTGTTCAGCCAGGTTTACGAAACCGGTAGGCCCCATTTGATACATATCGCCGACAATAAAGTATTTACCGTCAGGCGTGGCGTAAACGATTGGCCCGCTGGTAAATTGCACTTCGTACATACCGGGGATTTCACTGGTCTTTACACTGCCAACTTGCAGACCTGTACCTGGTTGCTCCAACGCCGCTCGCAACTTGTCTTCTGTGGCTTTGTTTACCGGTGCTCCTGCGAAAGCAGTAACTGTAACCGCCATCAAGCCTGCAAGCAGTGCTGTCTGTATTGATCGAAAAATCATTCTGTATCCTCTAATTTACCTGTGGGATGCCCCACTTTTTTCTAGAGATATTTAATCTCAATTAACGCCCTCTCTCGTTAGAGCAATTGGGCGCGGGTTAGTTCCTCAACCCCGTGGGTGGTGCTCTGCATGCAATTCCTGCATGCGCTGTTGCGCCACATGGGTGTAAATCTGTGTGGTACTCAGATCACTGTGCCCTAGCAACATCTGCACCACTCGCAAGTCTGCGCCGTGGTTCAGCAAATGGGTCGCAAAGGCGTGGCGAAGTGTGTGCGGCGACAAGTCCTTTTTGATGCCCGCACGCTCACCGTAGATTTTAATACGATACCAGAACGTCTGGCGAGTCATTTGAGTACCGCGTCGGCTGGGAAATACCACTTCAGAGGGTATTCCTTTCAGCAATTCGCCCCTTGGGCCCGCCATATAACGCTGCAACCACATTAGCGCCTCCTCACCCATAGGCACCAGGCGCTCTTTTGATCCCTTACCAAACACCCTTACCACGCCCTGATTCACGCTGATCTGTGAAATCTTCAAACTGGTGAGTTCAGTCACTCTTAGGCCGCAGGCGTAAAGCAATTCCAGCATGGTGCGATCGCGAAACTCCAGCGCCAGATCAAGGTCCGGTGTCTGTAACAATTTATCCACTTCTTTTTCCGACATCGACTTGGGCAAGGGTCGCCCCAGCCGGGGACTCTCCACATCGAGGGTGGGATCCACCGTGATGCGGCTTTCACGCATCAAAAAGCGATAAAACCCTCGGGCGCAGGACAAAAAACGTGCGCTAGAACGTGCAGAGTTGCCCTGTTCCAACTTTGCCCCCAGAAACCCCTGCAGCGTGGAACGTGTTGCCTTGACGATCGTTGTGCCCTGAGTGGTAGCCAACCAATGATGAAACTGCACCAAATCGCGTCTATAGGACGACAGTGTATTCTCGCTCAGCCCCTTCTCTATCCACATGGCGTCAATATAGCGTTCAATCTCCGGATGGACTGGTGAGGGAACAGGTGTGGAAGTAGTGAGCTGTGCAGGCATCGCTGCACATTAGCATGATTGGCAGGCGAAATTAGCTGCAATAGGACCGTAAAACCGCTCATAGCCAACACTGGCAGGCCTCTGGGGTTCACGCCTGTCACCCACAAGCAGGCCGCACAGCCACTTATTAAGGGGCACAAAAAAGCGGCCAACTTGGGCCGCTTCTTGAAAGAGAGTCGTATGCGTTGCGATCAGGAAAGCTTTTCCTTGATTCGTGCTGCACGGCCGCTCAGCTCACGCAAGTAGTAAAGCTTCGCCTGACGAACATCACCTTTACGCTTCACAGCAATGCTGTCAACCAGGTGGCTGTAAGTCTGGAAAGTACGCTCCACGCCTACACCGTGAGAGATTTTACGCACAGTGAAAGCAGAGTTCAGGCTGCGATTTTTCTTGCTGATGCAGACACCTTCGAAAGCCTGCAGACGCTCACGAGAACCTTCCTTTACTTTTACCTGTACGACAACGGTGTCGCCGGGGCCAAAATCGGGCAGTTCTTTACCCATTTGCTCAGCATTGATCTGGGAGATGATCTTGTTAGTGCTCATGTCGTACTCCTGTTAATTCACTACCTAGCTTCACAGCTAGCGTTCTATTGATAATTCCCGTTGCCGGAGATACTCCGCCAACAATGTCTCTTCCTCGGGTGTCATCACCCTGTCCTGTAGCAACTCCGGCCGCCTTTCAAAGGTACGACCCAGTGCCTGCTGCAGGCGCCAGCGACGAATCAATGCGTGATTCCCACTGAGTAAAACTTCCGGTACGTCTCTACTCTGAAACGTTTCCGGCCTTGTGTAATGTGGACAGTCCAGCAGACCATCAACATAAGAATCCTCCTGTGCCGAGGATTCATGCCCCAATACACCGGGCAATTGACGCGTCACAGCGTCTATAACCACCATGGCTGCCAACTCGCCGCCACTCAACACATAATCGCCAATGGACAACTCTTCATCCACCTGCGCCTCGATCAAGCGCTCATCAACGCCTTCGTAGCGACCGGCCACCAGAATCAAACCTTCCAGTTCAGCCAGTTCCAGCGCCTTAGCGTGATCAAAACGCTTGCCCTGGGGAGACAGGTATATAACACGTGTACCCGCGCCGCTTGTCTCCTTCGCTGCGGCAATTGCCTGCTGTAAAGGCTCTATCTTCATCAACATACCCGGGCCACCGCCGTAGGGTCTGTCGTCCACCGTGCGATGCACATCGGTGGTGTAATCCCGGGGGTTCCGGTATTCCAGATGGACCAGACCCTGTCTGACCGCCCTACCCGTAACGCCATGTTCACTTACCGCTGCGAACATTTCTGGAAACAGGCTCACCAGTGCAATGTGCATTGTGTCCCGCTCCTGGCTGCGACTCTCTGACAGAGCCCCTTATTCCTCGTCGAGGAACCAATCAACCTCTATTACAGCCTCTTCCAAATCTACCCTGGTCACTGTATTGCCAGGTAAGTAGGGAATAAGACGCTCCTGCTTATCTATGCTGTCTTTGCTGGCTTTTACCACCAGTACATCATTGGCGCCGGTTTCAATCAGGTATGCCACTGTACCCAGCAACACCCGCTTATCGCCGTCCTGACACCACACCTGCAAACCCTCCAGGTCGCGCCAGTAATAATCGCCTTCCTCCAGCTGCGGCAGAGCGTCGCTAGACACGGCCACCTCCAGCCCGATGAAAGCTTCCGCCTGAGTTCGATCATCCACACCGGCAATATGGGCAACTAGCCCTTTGCCATGTGCCTTCGCTTGATCGAACTTTACAGCTTCAAAGCCACCCGGTCGCTGCAACCAGTAATCACGGAACTCAAGGAAGTTTTCCTTCGGATCCGTGTAGGACTGGACTTTCAACCAGCCCTTGATGCCATAACAGCCGGTGAGCTTAGCCACCAGAAGCATGTCCTGCTGTTCAGGCTTACTGTTCAAAATACAGCGCCCTCAGCCGACACGCCAAATACCACGAGGTATCAGGCAGCTGCTGCAGAATCCTTGACCAGCTTGGCTACGCGCTCAGACATCTGTGCGCCTCGGCCCTGCCAAAATTCAATGCGGTCTGTGTCGATGCGCAGACGCTCTTCCTGACCACGAGCTGTAGGGTTAAAGAAACCCACACGCTCAATAAAGCGGCCATTACGCGATTTACGACTGTCAGTGACTGTCAGGTGATAAAAAGGGCGTTTTTTAGCGCCACCACGAGCAAGACGAATTGTTACCATTTTGCGTTATTTCCCAATATTTAGTGGGGTTTTGCTGCGATCTTGCAACATCGCCCACGACAAAAACCGGCTTGCTGGCCGGAAAGGTGGCGTATCATACGGAATATAGCCCCCAGTTTAAACCCCGATGGGGTGTTTTTTTCAGATAGTTCCTAGCCTTAGAGGCTATTGGAAGGGGAAGCCCCCGCCGGGGCCGCCCGCTCCGCCTGGAGGCATCATTCCCCCCATGCCGCGCATCATTTTTTCCATGCCGCCGCCCTTCATCTTTTTCATCATCTTCTGCATCTGCTTGTGCTGCTTGAGCAAACGGTTCAGATCCTGTACCTGAGTACCAGAACCCTTAGTAATACGACGTTTACGAGTGCCCTGGATCAGCTCCGGGTTACGCCGCTCTTTGGGCGTCATGGAGTTAATCATGGCCTCCATACGCGCAAACATTTTCACGTCCACATTCTTTTGTGCCATCTTCGCCATGTCGCCCATACCGGGAAGCTTATCGAGCATGCCAGTGATGCCACCCATATTGTTCATCTGCTGGAGCTGGTCTCGGAAATCTTCCAGATCAAACTTTTTGCCCTTCTTGACCTTCCTCGCAAGCTTTTCGGCCTTTTTCTTATCGACCTTTTGCTCAACTTCCTCAATAAGCGACATAACATCGCCCATACCCAGGATACGAGATGCCAGTCGATCCGGATGGAATGGATCAAGGGCGTCGGTTCTTTCACCAACACCCAGGAACTTAATCGGCTTGCCGGTAATGGAGCGCACTGAAAGTGCCGCTCCACCGCGGGTGTCAGCGTCTACTTTTGTCAGCACTACACCGGTAAGTGGCAATGCATCGCCAAAGGCCTTGGCGGTGTTGGCCGCGTCCTGGCCAGTCATAGCATCCACCACAAATAGCGTCTCGACAGGCTTTACGGCCTTATGTAAGTCGGATATCTCGGCCATCATCGCTTCATCAATCGCCAGACGACCGGCGGTGTCAACGATCAGCACATCGCTGAACTGGAGCTTTGCGTGCGCCATCGCAGCCTGCACGATAGCGACCGGCTTTTCTTCAATCGTGCTGGGGAAAAAATCAACACCCACTTCTGCAGCCAGTGTTTCCAACTGCTTGATAGCGGCCGGACGATAGACGTCGGCACTGACCACGGTAACCTTCTTCTTGTCGCGCTCTTTGAGTAGCTTCGCCAATTTGGCAACAGTGGTGGTTTTACCCGCACCTTGTAGGCCCGCCATCATAATGACGGCCGGGGGCTGCGTAGCAAGGTTCAAGCCCTCGTTAGCAGTACCCATCACAGCTTCGAGCTCTGCTTGCACTATCTTCAGGAAGGCTTGACCAGGGCTGAGACTCTTCATCACCTCCTGGCCTAAAGCGCGCTGCTTTACAGATTCCACAAAATCTTTGACCACGGGCAGAGCGACGTCAGCTTCCAAAAGCGCCATGCGAACTTCGCGCAGGGTCTCCTGAATATTTTCTTCGCTTAATCGTGCCTTGCCGGTAATGGTGCGCAGGCTTTGCGACAGCCGGTCACTCAAACTCTCGAACATTGGGTTTCTCTCTGACGCCTTTAGACTTACTCGCTGCCCTACACTAGCCTCTCGGGGAGGCTCTACGGGACCAGACGGCGGGCCGCTATTGATTATGGCAGGACAAGTCGGTACAAAGGGCGCAGTATACGTTACCCGGGCCCAAGCCCCAAACGAATGTCAGTCATCTTGCTCGCACCACTTTGCGCACTACTTTATCTGGCAGCAACCGCCCTGCAGTTGCTGCATATTTCGCAAAGACGCCAACAGATCGATCGCGTTGCAGTGGCGCTGGGTTTGAGCGCGCTTCTATTGCACGGCACCATTACCTGGAACACAGTACTACTGGAAGGCGGCGTACACCTGGGCTTTTACAAAGTATCAGCGCTGATCTTTCTAGTAATCAATATCGCCTGCATAACATCACTACTACGGCGCCCCTTGCAGAACCTGCTGGTCGCGCTCTTTCCTCTTTCGGCCCTCTCTGTACTGGTTTCAACATTCGCGCCGGACACCACCGCTGTCACCACAAATTTGAGTGGCGGCATGCTAATGCACATCAGCAGCTCTATTCTGGCCTACGCGGTATTGACTCTGGCCGCCATTCAATCTGCCTTGCTATCGATTCAAGACCATCAATTAAAACAAAAGCACACCGGGGGCATCATTCAGATACTGCCGCCGCTGCAATTGATGGAGAGCATGCTGTTTGAGTTGCTGTGGATTGGCGTCATTCTTTTGTCTATCGCCATCTTTTCGGGTGTCGTGTTCATCGACGACATTTTTGCGCAGAGCCTGGTACACAAGACGGTACTGACCATTGTGGCCTGGATGCTATTTTCGACCCTGTTATGGGGGCACTATCAGCTGGGCTGGCGCAGCCGCACCGCGGTACGACTGACGCTAGCTGGTTTTGCCCTGCTAATGCTGGCTTACTTTGGCTCCAAGCTGGTTCTCGAACTGGTATTGCAGCGCGGCTAGCCGGCAACGGAAAGCTTGCCCCCACGATGCTTTTTCTTCAAGATGACTCCCCCTACTAATTACGAGGCCTACTCCGGCATTGAACGAAGCACCGCTGGGTTTACTTTTCTCAATTCTGGCAGCACTCATCATCCTCTCCGGGTTTTTTTCAAGCTCTGAAACTAGCATGATGTCGCTCAACCGCTATCGGTTGAAGCACCTGCAGAAGAACAAGCACAAGGGCTCTATCCGAGCGGGCAAGCTGTTGGAACGCCCGGACAGATTGATTGGCCTGATTCTCATCGGCAACAATTTGGTCAACGTGTTCGCCTCCGCCATTACGACGGTAATCGCAATCCGCTTGTGGGGGGATGCCGGTGTATTTATTGCGGGTGGCATCCTTACTCTGGTTATTTTGGTTTTCGCCGAGATCACCCCTAAAACCATCGCCGCTTTACACCCGGAAAAAGTAGCCTTCCCGGCCAGCCTTGTGCTGCTGCCGCTAATGAAAGTTCTCTACCCGTTGGTCGCTCTGATGAACGCCCTGACCAATAGCCTGCTGCGCTTGTTTGGTTTCGACCCAGAAAAACAAGGGGACGAAAGTGTTTCCTCAGAGGAACTGCGCACTATTGTGACTGAAGCCGGTCAACTCATCCCCGCCAGACACCGCGGCATGCTGTTGAATATTCTCGATCTGGAGCAGGTCTCTGTAGACGACATCATGGTGCCCCGCAGTGAAGTACGCGGCATTGATCTGGACGATAGCGATGAAGATGTACTGCGCCAAATACAAACCAGTGTGCACACGCGATTGCCGGTATGGCGCGAAAATATTAACAACATTGTTGGCGTACTCCATATGCGCACAGCCAGCCGTGTGGTTAGCTACGAAGGCGTTGACCGCGCCGCTCTTGAACAGGCAATGGAGAAGCCTTACTTCGTTCCTGAGAGCACACCTTTACACACGCAGTTGCTGAACTTCCAGCAGAGGAAACACCCGCTTGGTGTAGTGGTTGATGAATACGGTGACGTACTCGGACTAGTAGCACTGGAAGATATTCTGGAAGAAATTGTGGGCGAATTCACCTCCAATCTAACAGAGACAGCCGACAGCATTTACCCTCAGCGAGATGGCAGCTTTATCATCGATGGCACTGCCAATATTCGTGAAATCAATAAATCCCTGGAGTGGCAATTACCCACCGATGGGCCCAAAACATTAAGCGGGCTTATTCTCGAAATTCTGGAGTCTTTCCCTGCGGGCAATGCCGGCCTGACGATAGGGAATTATCGCTTGGAAATTTTGGCGCTGGAAGGGAATGTCGTGCAGGCGGCTCGAGCGCATCTCGCTGGAAGCCAGCCGGAACCCTAGGTGCGATAAACGGCAGAGTTTCTGCGCTAACTCAATCGAATAATGGTACTTGCTTCTTGCCGCCCGCGAGCCAATCGCAGGATTTCACGCTTGTCATCGGCACTGGCCATAAACCAATCGGTAATTTCCGATGCCGATCGATAACAAGCTGTGCAGATATCTTTCTCATCCAGTACACAGATCGAGACACAGGGCGAGCGTGGTTCTTTATCACTCATTCTTGCTCCTTCAACTCCCTGCTAAAGCGCTTGCCATTTTCGACATAATGAAGCGCATTGGCTATTAGAATTTCACGCTCTTCCTCAGTGAATTGCGATTTGATTTTGCCAGGCGATCCCAACACGAGCGAACCATCAGGCACTTCCATACCCTCGGTAACAAGCGCATTAGCGCCAATCAAACAACCCTTGCCAATCACTGCGCCATTGAGCACTACTGCATTGATGCCTACCAAAGAACCATCGCCGATAGTGCAGCCGTGCAACATTGCGTTGTGCCCAACCGTTACGTTTTCGCCAACCACCATAGGAAAGCCTGCATCTGCGTGCATCACTGTACCGTCTTGAATATTGCTGCCGGCACCTACTTCAATACGCTCTGCATCCCCTCGCAGAACACAACTGAACCAAACGCTGACATTTTCATGCAGTGTTACGTTGCCAATTACTGCTGCGTTAGGCGCAATAAAATGCCCCTGACCATTCAGTGTTACCCGCACATCGCCCAAGCTGTATATCATGGTTCAACTTTCCAGTTTCGTTGTAAATCAAAGCCCGCATCGTAGGCCACATTGGCCAGCTGCGCCAGTATCGCAGCGGTGACACCCCACACGGCATCCTGCTCAACCTGGTAATGGGGCACATACATTGTCGTATCGCCTCGGGTGAATTCCTTAAGCTCAAACACATCAGGGTCTGCAAAAGTCGCAAGGTCGGTAAAAAATACACTGTCAAATTCACCCGAATCAACCACCAAATCCAGCTGCGCTGGAACACTGGCTATACAGGGGTGAACTTCAAATCCCGTACGTGTGAAGAGCGGCGGAAGCTCTCCCAGCGGAGTCACCCACCGCTCCTCTATGCCTACTTCTTCAAAGGCTTCACGCATAGCAGTAGCCCATGGAGAGGCGTCTTCAACCTCGCGCTTACCACCCGCGAATGCGATCTCACCGGGATGCAGTTTCAGGTGCATAGCGCGGCGGCCCAGCAACACGCGTGGCTGCGCCCCCGATGTCAGCGCCACCAACACCCCCGCCTGTGGAACTTTGCTATCTTTCTTGGAACCTTCCCACGGAGCTTGCTCCAGCGGTAGCTGTGCTTCCAAGATAGCCAATACATCTGCAGGATCAGCCATCAATCTGGCAACTTCGTTATGTCTGTGATCAACGCGACCACATTCCAGGCGGGTTCTTCAAAGGGATGCGCAGCAAGCACTGCTTCCACCACTGCTTTGATCGCCTTATCCTCACAGACCATCTCAACCTTGTATTCCACGACGCTCTCCAAGCTGCCCTGCTGACCCAAATAGGGTGAGCTACCTTTCAGCGGTCGAAACTGTCCCTGCCCCAGTACCTGCCAACAGCAACTGTCGTAGTCGCCGATATGGCCTGCACCGGCACTGAAAGCAGCAGCCTTAACCTGTTCAAGATGGGACCCAGGAACGTAGAAACAGAGCTTATACACTAGACCCCCCTCTCCTGGCTGGCGTAGAAACTAGCCGCAAATTGCTGTAGCTGACCATCTTCAATAGCAGCGCGTATGCCTGCCATATGCTGCTGATAGTAATGCAGGTTGTGGATGGTGTTGAGCTGCGAGCCAAGTATTTCATTGCACTTGTCCAGATGGTGCAGATAGGCCCGGGAGAAATTTTCGCAGGCGTAGCAATTGCACTCTTCGTCCAGCGGCAGCGTGCTCGTTTTGTGCCGGGAGTTGCGCAGCTTCAAAACACCGTGTGAGGTAAATATATAGCCATTGCGCGCGTTACGCGTGGGCATCACGCAGTCAAACAAATCCACGCCGCGCTGCACCCCTTCCAGCAAATCCGCGGGCGTACCAACACCCATCAAATACCGCGGCTTATCGGCGGGCATTTTCGATTGTAGTGAATTGAGCACGTTCAGCATGTCTTCTTTTGGTTCACCTACTGACAAGCCACCAATCGCATAACCGTCGAAACCGATTTTTTCCAAACCGGCCAGCGACTGCTCTCGAAGCTCCGGATACATACCACCCTGCACAATACCAAACAGTGCCGCCACGCTTTCACCGTGCGCTTTCTTACTGCGAACGGCCCAGCGCAGGGAAAGCTCCATCGAATCTCTAGCCTCCTTTTGTGTTGCTGGGAACGGCGTGCATTCGTCAAAAATCATCACGATATCCGAGCCCAGGCTGCGCTGAATGGCCATGGACGTTTCTGGATCCAGAAATACCTTGTCGCCATTCACCGGCGATTTAAACTCCACCCCCGCCTCGGAAATTTTCCGCATCTCACCGAGACTGAACACCTGAAAACCACCTGAGTCAGTGAGGATAGGACCGTCCCAGCCCATAAAGTCGTGTAAATCACCGTGCTGCTCGATGATATCGGTGCCAGGCCGCAACCACAGATGAAAGGTGTTTCCTAAAACAATCTCCGCCCCTATACCCCGAATATCCCTGGGTAGCATGCCCTTAACGGTCCCATAGGTACCCACCGGCATAAACGCAGGTGTTTCAACGCTGCCTCT
>JBLFWP010000073.1:0-15303 GCA_047611225.1 Halioglobus sp. | reverse complement strand
CCTTTACTCATCTTGAGGAGCACACGCCTCTAAATTTCCATGGCGACACTATTGAAGGCATTTACAACTTTCTCAAGATAAGCGATTTTCTGGCGCCTTTCCGTGCGCATATTAGGAGTAATCAGCAGCCCACAAAAGCACTTCAAGTGATACTTGTCCCATGCATAGAAAGCCTCCCTCGCACTCGGCTATACTGGTGCAAGCCAAACGTAGATAGGCAGCCCAATATGCTCGAGCTCAAAACAGTAGGCCTCTTCTTCGTAACGGCCATCGCGGAAATCATCGGTTGTTACCTGCCCTATCTATGGCTGAAGCAGGATAAGTCTGTCTGGCTTCTCATCCCCGCCGCCATTAGCCTTGCACTCTTCGCTTGGTTACTGACCTTACACCCAACTGCTGCGGGCCGGGTATATGCGGCCTACGGGGGCATGTATATCTTCACTGCCGTACTCTGGCTGTGGACTGTGGACGGCATCAGACCTACCAGCTGGGATTTAGTGGGGGCCTCAGTCGCTCTTTTGGGCATGGCGATTATTATGTTTGCGCCGAACAATGTGTAAGCGAGAGCATCTAATCGAACGCTCTCACAAAGCATTTCTCCTCTCCTGTAACGAAGCCTAAATTTTATGCGAATTCAAAGTACGCTCTATCTATTGCTCATTCCCCTCCTTGTCGGATGTAGTAACTCACTAACAACTGATTGTCTGTCGCTGGCACCACCGGGAGCCTGGACCAAAATCGCAGCGCCCGAGCAAAGTGTTATCGCCACGTTTCAACGGACTGAATCGACTCTCGATGAACTGTGGTTTCAAAACGGCGACGAAGAAATCGGTATGTGCTACAGCTGTGCTCCCGCTAGCGCGCAGGCCCGATCATTTCAGGTGGCAAGCGAAGAACCGGCCACACAAGCCTGCGCCGGCGATACCAATGCAGCAGTAAGCCAATGAGAGGCATTTAGCTAACAGCTGCCAACCTAAGATTGCGGCGCTAAAAACACACTAAAGGCTGGTACAAACATGACGAACCTCCTTACACCGACCTCACAATTCACACTGTGTTGGCAGAATACAAGAAATAGCGCCGCCGCAATCATCGCTGCAAGTCTCTTCCTCCTGAATGGCTTACTCACGGGCGTGTGAAAATTCAGCTTGATAGCTGCTAGCCCTGACACACCCTATGTCGATATCGCCCACGGCGATTCGCTACTCTACAGTTTTGCCGCTATTGCTTTGGAATAACCAGCGAAATCAGCAAACTCCCCGTGACTATTGAGCGGGCCACCATAATGTTTTTACCCGTCTACATTGCGATCCCGATTATCACCTATAAAACACTTGGCTATCCTCAAAAAAAAGACAATCAGCACAGGAAAATATCTACCACCGTGCTCTGGGGTACCTAGGTATTTGTGGTAGCGGAGAATAGTGGAATTCTTGTATTATTCTATGGAGTGATGGTTCACGTTTTGGCATAAGTGGTACGGCAGCAGTATCCCGACAAAAAGAACCACATAAAAAAATAACAGCATGAAAAGAAAATGGAATTGACGGCCTAATGAAAAAAACGTCCAGACCCATCATTCTGACCCTGCTAGTACTTAGCGCGCTGATGACCTACGCTGAAGTAACGCTTAATATTAAACAGCAAGCGGTGTCCAACTCTACCCATATTATTTGGGCGTTCTTCTACCTTGTGCTGGTAGGCACCTGGCTTATTCGAGACAATAAATCGGGCAACTTCGAAAAGGCCTTCGACTTCAGTTTTTATCTCTATCTCTTTCTACCCGCTCTACTACCCTACTATTTATTCCGCACGCGGGGCATGGAGGGCTTGGTGACTTATCTTGGATTCGTGGCCATTTACTGGATACCGTATTCTCTGGGCTTGCTTACCGCGGTTTACTTTTCATAACGTATTCTTGAAGGATATTTTTCCGCAAGGTGAGCTGCATGTCTGATCATATTAGAACCGGGTTTAATGCAGTGCGGCCCTATGTTTTCGGGCCACTCTCAATTCTAGATTTCGTCACCGACACCCTGGGAGCACAGGTACTCAATCGCTTCGAGCAGGGAGAAGCTGCGGTTCACGCGGAGGTACAGGCGGGTGACTCTATCATTGTACTTGAGCTATGCGACCCACCTCATAAAGCAGGTATTCCAGGCTCAATCTATATCTACGTGGAAAACGCAGGCACTGTGGCTACCGCCGCCGCAAACCATGACATAGAAATTTGCTCGCCCACTGAAGACAAACACTATGAGGAGCGTCAGGTTGCAATACGTAATAGCTATGGAAATGTCCGCTGGGTGGCCACCTTCACCGGATAAGCTAAGCTATCATCCAGCCGTAGGGCCACCGCCCTAGCACGGAAGGGTTTACCATGAATGAGCTTTTTAGGGGCAACACTCAGTTTTAGAAGGCCTCGGTGCCACCTTAGAATGAACAAGCAACAATGACGGCTAACGACAGGGAGTTACAATGCTCGATCACATCGCAATTACAGTATCGGACTTGGAAAGAAGTAGGCTGTTCTATGAAGCGGCTCTCAAACCGCTGGATTTCAATCTGTTGATGCAGCACGACATTTCCGGCGCGGGATTTGGCAAAGGCATGAAACCACAATTCTGGATTCAGCCCGGCGAGCCAAGCGGCCCTATACACATCGCCTTTTCAAGTCCCGATAGAGCC
Organism: Halioglobus sp.; assembly: GCA_047611225.1. Lineage (GTDB taxonomy): Bacteria > Pseudomonadota > Gammaproteobacteria > Pseudomonadales > Halieaceae > Marimicrobium. The sequence goes on along the minus strand of JBLFWP010000073.1, from coordinate 12,615 downwards.
GCTGTAGACGCCTTCTACACTGCAGCCATTGCAGCAGGTGCAAGCTGCAATGGTGAACCGGGCGTGAGATCTGAATATCACCCCACCTACTACGGTGCCTTTGTAAAAGACTTCGACGGCAATAATGTAGAGGCGGTGTGCCACCTCCCGTAATCCGATTATTTCACTACCGCGACTAACGCCAACTGACCAACCGGAAAGTAGTGATGGAAAAATTCGTAAAGTCAGCGCCACCGATTGCTCCTTTGATGTCAGCAGTGATCTCTCTATCACTGACCGTGAGCGCAAACCCGGCCCTCCTGAGCGGATCGCTGGCATGACACTGGGCATTGTCACGATGAATCAAAATGCGCCTCACGGCGGCGAAGTTCATCCCGACGGTGATGAACTAATTTACGTTATCTCGGGCAAGCTGCCGGTGGTAGGGGATTCTGTGCCGTAAGCAGCCCTGGAGCCGGGCCCCAACGGCGATCACCGCCCGCTGTAGCGGTTACCCACTAAATGCTCGCCCCCTCAACCACTTTATGCCCGCCCATGGCACTTTCGAGCTGTCTTCTGGTCATAGTATTGGTACCAAATACCCACTGGAATGGGGCCAATACGGCCAACGACCGAAAATATCTTTTATAGGGCTTCTCGGTCGTTATAGGCTAAGAAACAGGCCCTATAAAGAGCAAAATCAGATTAAGAAGACTCCCAGAATCCCTGCCGGCGGGACTCTGAGACGCACGGAGCTGGACGGGCACTGCAGTTTCGCTACAATGCGGTTCGCTACGGTAGCCTCACTGCCTATTGGCACCGAGCTGAGTAACAATACAATTATCAAAAGACAGTGGAGAAAGCGTGGTAAACGAAGAAGTCCGAGCCCTACAAGAGTGGCTCAGCAAGCAAATTATTGGCCAGGAACATCTGGTACAGCGCTTAATCATTGCACTGCTGGCAGACGGTCACCTGCTGGTTGAAGGCGCACCGGGCCTGGCCAAGACAAGGGCCATCAAAACACTGGCTGAGGGTCTTGAAGGGTCCTTTCACCGCATTCAGTTCACGCCGGACTTACTGCCAGGCGACGTGACCGGCACAGAAATCTACCGCCCCCAGGAAGCAAGCTTCCATTTTCAACGCGGGCCTATATTTCACAACCTGGTACTGGCGGATGAAATTAACCGGGCGCCGGCCAAGGTTCAGTCAGCCTTGCTGGAAGGCATGGCTGAGCGGCAGGTCAGTGTGGGTAGTGAAACCTATGATTTGCCCGAGTTATTCCTGGTGATGGCCACGCAAAACCCAATCGAGCAGGAGGGAACCTACCCGCTGCCCGAAGCACAATTGGATCGCTTTTTACTGCACGTGAATGTGGGTTATCCGGACACGGAGGCAGAGACAAAAATTCTACAGCTGACCCGCGCCGAAGCGACACAAAACTTCGAGAATCCTCCTGCACCGCTCACCCAGGAAACTCTATTCGCCGCCCGTCAGGAAACGCTGGCTCTGCACATGTCCGATGCGGTGGAGCAATATATGGTGCAGCTGGTTATCGCAACGCGCACACCTGCCCTTTACAGCGACAAACTGGCAGGCTGGATAGAATATGGCGGCAGTCCACGTGCCACCATCGCGCTGGATCGCTGCTCCCGCGCTCACGCCTGGTTGCATGGCCGAGACTTTGTCAGCCCCGACGATATACAAGCGGTCACAGCCGATGCGCTGCGTCACCGGTTAATCCTGAGCTTCGAAGCCGAGGCGAATGGTGTCACCCCCGACCAGGTGATCCAGGAGCTGCTCTCCATCGTCCCGGTGGGCTAAAACAGTAATGCAACTTGCCGACGTTACAGGACCCGCCCGCGGCGCTTACGCTTCTCTGGAGGATTTGATTGCGCTGCGTTTTCCCGCGCAGCAACTTCAGCTAGGGCGGAGAAAACGCGCACTCGCGACGCTGGCAGGACCGAACAAAACCAACTTCCGCGGCCGCGGCATCGATTTCGAAGAAGTGCGCATCTACCAACCCGGCGACGACATCCGCTCGATTGACTGGCGCGTAACGGCGCGCACCGGTAAGGCCCATACCAAACTGTTCCGTGAGGAGCGCGAGCGGCCGGTATTTATTGTGATCGACCAACGCAACAGTATGTTCTTTGGCTCCACCCACTGTTTCAAATCGGTATTAGCCGCGCACGTAGCCAGCTTGCTCGCCTGGAGTGCTCTTAATGGCGGTGATCGAGTTGGTGGGCTGGTGTTCGACAGCAACGGCCATCAGGAAATCCGGCCGCGCAGAAGCCGTAAAACAGTACTGGCTTTACTGTCCCAAACCATCGCCTATAACAGGGCCCTGCCCTTGCCTGCCGCCGATGAAGAAACAAGCTTCGCCGACATGGTGTCGAACCTGCGCCGTATTGCGCGGCCGGGTAGCAGCGTATTTTTGATCAGCGATTTTCGCGGCGCCTCAGCACCCAGAGCACGCGAGCATCTGTTCGAGTTGTGCAAGCACACGGAACTGACTGCAATCAACTGCGCCGATGCCATGGAATCACAACTTCCCAGAGCCGGCACTTACGCAGTGACCAATGGTGTTGAGCGCAGTGAGCTACAAACCTCAGACCGCAAGCTGCGCCGCAGCTATCAACAAGATTACCAACTGCATCGTGATACGCTTTCATCGGATCTACTCAAGCTGGGCGTACCACTGTTGTGGGCCGATACTGATCAATCTCCTTTCGCCCTGCTGCAAAAGTACTATGGGAATGTGAGACGTTGAATCCACAAGATCCTCTGGCCAATCTACAACCCCTGCGGGACCCGGCATTAATTGGATGGTGGCCGCCCGCACCCGGGTGGTGGCTACTGGCAATACTTGTCATTGCGGCACTGGCTGCCGGCATCTACTTTTCAGTACGGCACTATCAGCGCAAAGCCTATCGACGCCGCGCGCTGGTGCAGTTAGAAAAACTACAAGCTAACTATCAAAACGATGCACAAACGGTGACGTATTTAACCCAAGCCAACGCGTTGTTGAAAAGCGTTGCGCTGATTGCCTACTCAGCAGAAGCTGTAGCAGCTCAACACGGTGATAGCTGGGAAGCCTTCCTCAATTCTACAGCTAAAACGGCGAGCCCTTTTACGCCCGGATTCTCGTCGGCGGCCTATCAAAAGAGCTGCCCTGACATTGACGTGGACAATATTCATAGAGCCGCACAGCACTGGATCAAACATCATAGGGTGGCGCTATGATTGAGTGGGTATGGCCGTGGTTTGCAGCGCTGGCCCCATTACCTTGGCTGGTTCGGCGTTTTCTTCCCGCCGCCAACAGTCAGCAACCCGCCTTGCGGGCGCCCTTCTTTCAAGAGTGGCAAACGCTGGGCGAAAGCCAACAAGGCGTTTCGAAAGTCAGTGGACGTCTTCCGCTACTCTCTCTGTGGCTATTGTGGCTTCTACTACTGGTGGCGGCGGCTAGGCCCATGTGGATTGGCGAACCGATTGAGTTACCCAACAGCGGCCGTGATCTGATGTTGGCCGTGGACATTTCCGGCTCTATGCAGATCGAAGACATGCAGGTCGGAAAATCGATGGCACAGCGCATTGTCGCAGTGAAACAGGTAGGCGCACAGTTCATCAGCCGGCGCAAAGGTGATCGACTTGGTCTGATTCTGTTTGGCAGCAACGCCTACGTGCAGTCACCACTCACCTTTGACACTCCAACGGTTAAACGTTTTCTATTGGAAGCGCAGATCGGTTTTGCCGGCAAGGAAACCGCCATTGGCGATGCCATTGGCCTTGCAGTTAAAAGACTGAAAGAACGTCCCGCCGAGAGCCGTGTATTAATCCTCTTAACCGATGGGCAAGACACCGCCAGTTCGGTAAAGCCATTGGACGCAGCAAAACTTGCAGCCAGTCTTGAGATTCGCATATACACCATTGGTGTTGGCGCAGACGAACTCAAATTACCGGGCCTGTTTGGCTCCAGCTTCGGCAGCCGCCAAGTCAATCCTTCCGCTGACCTCGACGAGGAAGGCCTGGAGGAAATTGCACAGATTACAGGCGGCGAATACTTCCGTGCACGTAATCCGCAGGAGCTGGCCACGATCTACCAAATTCTTGATCAGCTGGAGCCAGTAGAGCAATCAACCACCACCTATAGACCTCGCCAAGCGTTGAGCTATCTCCCATTGCTAGCGGCCCTGCTGATCAGCTTTCTGCTCGCACTACGCCATGCGTGGCAACGTATTGAATGGACAAAACCCCCACAACAGGCAGCCACACCGGGGGAAGAAGCATGATGGAAGTGCACCTGATGCGCCCCGAGTGGCTGTGGGCCATTGCCCCTGCCGTTGCCTTGATACTAATACTATGGCACCAGCGCGGTCGCGATGGCAGCTGGCACACAGTCATCGCGCCGGAACTGTTGCAGCACCTGGTAGGCGAGAACGCCGGGGGGCGCAGCAGCAACTATCTGCCTATTATCCTCATCGCCTGGATATTTGCTGCGTTTGCCGCCAGTGGTCCTAGCTGGCAAAAGATTCCACAGCCTATTCACCAAAAGCAGGATGCCTTAGTACTGCTGCTGGATCTAAGCTATTCAATGAAGTCTGCTGATCTACCACCTGCACGCGTCGACAGGGTGAGGCAAAAGCTACTGGATTTATTACAGCTGCGACGCGAAGGCCAAACGGGTTTAATCGCTTTCGCCGGTGATGCCCATGTGGTGACACCCCTAACGGATGACACTCCCACCATCGCCAACCTGTTACCCGCTCTGCACCCCGACATGATGCCAGTACCCGGAAGCAATGCCGCCGATGCTGTTACTCAGGGTTTGGAGCTTCTGCGCTCGGCGGGCATTACTCAGGGCAGGCTTCTGCTGGTGACCGACGGAGTCTCTGAGAAGGACAGCAAGAAGATAGAACGAGAAATTAAACGCAGTGGCGCGCAACTGAACGTAATGGGGGTGGGCACCACCGATGGCGCGCCCATTCCTCTGTCTCGCGGAGGCTTTCTCAAGGATGAAGACGGCGCTATCGTTATACCAGGTCTCAAAGAGAAAACCCTGCGTGAATTGGCGAGCGTGGGCAGTGGTCGCTACATGCGTATACAGATTAACGATGCTGACATTGATTATCTGTTGGCGGAAAATCCGCTGAGCACCCGCGAGCAAACACTGGCATTGGATCGCACTGCAGATGCCTGGGAAGATCAAGGTTACTTCCTGATCCTACTCCTTATCCCCTTGGTTCTAGCCTTGTTTCGCCGTGGCTGGCTGCTGTACTGCCTGCCGCTGGCCTTCTCCTGGGCACTCCTAACGACACCACAACCCGCGCATGCACAAAGCTGGGATGACCTGTGGCAAACCAAGGACCAACAGGGCCAGCGCGCTCTTCAAGCGGGTGACAATGAAGCAGCCGCAGGCTTATTTGAGAATCCCGCCTGGGCTGGCACCGCAGCTTACCGAGGTACTGATTACGAAACGGCTGAACAGCACTTTTCATCTCAGGAAACAGCCGACAGCCTTTATAACAAAGGTAATGCTCTGGCCCGAACCGGCAAACTCGACGACGCGATAGAGACCTATCGCGAATCACTCGCACTAAAACCTGATCAGGAAGACGCACTGAAAAACATTGAACTTCTGGAGCAGCTCAAGGAGCAGCAGGAAGAGCAGGAAGAAGGGGAATCGGGCGAGGACTCTGAGGGTCAGGAACAGCAGGAATCAGAGGACGGGGAACCCCCAGAACAGCAATCCGATGAGGAGTCGGAGGGAGAACCCTCGCAAAGCGACCAGCAGCAACAAGAAGGCGACAGCGACCAACAAAGCGACCCGCAGCAATCTGAAGACGAACAAAATGCCGAGGAGCAAGAGGAGCAAGAAGCCGAAACGCAGCCACAAGAAGGCAAAGACGGTGAACCTGAAGAGCAACAGCAGGCTCAAGCCTCACAAGCCAATCCGGAAGATCTGGAACGTGATCAAGCTATGGAGCAATGGTTGCGCCGAGTACCGGACGATCCTTCCGGCCTGCTACGCGAAAAGTTTCGTTATGAGAGCCGCCAACGACAGGAACAGGGAACAGCCCGTGATGATGAAATTTATTGGTAGAGCACCGCAGTTACTGCTGCTGGCCTTTATCGTTTTCTACACCAATGCCGCCACCGCTGCGGTAGTCGCCAGCGTGGATCGCAATCGGATCTCACTTGGAGATACCCTACGCCTGACCATCACCACAACAGACGGCGAGGAAATTAGCGAGATCGACTTTCGCCCTCTAATGCGAGACTGGAAGGTCTTGCAGCGCTCCACCAACAGCAGCATGAACTGGAGCACCAGTGGCAGCACCCATACCAAACAGCTGATCATTGACTTAACACCGCTGCGCGAAGGTGACCTGCAAATACCGTCATTGCGCGTAGAACACGAAACGACAAGCCTTATTCCCATACTGGTTGCCAAAGCACCGGCAGTGAATACAGGAGGTCAAAGCGTTCTTTTTGAAGCCGAAGTGGACAGCACCAATGTCTACGTGCAGGGCCAGATACTACTCACTCTGCGCATTCAACAAGCCATCAATCTAAACGCGCGCAACATTACCGAACTTGAGATCGAACACGCCTTCGTAAAGCCGTTGGAACAAAGCGTTTACAACCGCACCATCGACGGCCGCGCCTGGCAGGTACTCGAAGTACGCTACGCTATTTTTCCAGAGCAAAGTGGCCTGCTTAACATCCCGGCACAAACCTTCAGCGGCAGATTGATTGAGGGCAGACGCAGTATGTTTAATCAGAACAATGGCCGACTACTGCGCAGGACCACAAACCAAATTCAAATCAATGTAAAACCCAGGCCGGATTCCTTCACCGGCAACAACTGGCTACCTGCCCGACAAGTTGTCATTAAGGAGAATTGGTCAACGCCGCCAGAGCAATTACGCGCCGGCGAGTCTGCTACCCGCACCATTAGCCTGCAAGGCGAAGGTGTACTGGGCGCACAGCTTCCGCCAGTACTGCTGGAACCTTCTGACGGCCTAAAGTTTTATCCGGATCAACCTGCCATTGCAGAACTGGAAGTCAGCAGCGGGTTGCTAGGAAGCCGAGAAGACAGCACTGCCGTAGTGCCAACTCGCGCCGGCAACTGGACACTGCCTGAAGTACGCATCCCCTGGTGGGACACCAACACCGACCGGATACGCTACGCAGTATTGCCTGCAAGAGATATTACCGTGGCTGCGGCCGACCCAGCCACAACTTCAGCGCCTGTAGTACCAGCCGGTATAGTCATTGCCGAGGGTGTAGGCACTGGGAAAACTGCTGAGGAAAACCTGCTCTGGAAAGTGGTAAGCGCTGTCAGTATTGCGCTCTGGTTGATTACGCTCTACGCCCTGTTGAGCGGCCGCAGGACGAAAAAACCAGTAGTAGCGACTACGGTCGTAGAAAATGTATCCGAGAAGAGCGCTTTTAAGAAACTGCTGGCCGCCTGCAAACAGAACAACGCACCTGCTACTCGTGCAGCTGCCATAGCCTGGGGCATTGCACTTACGGGCAACAACAAGCTGACATCGCTGGACAATGTGGCTGATATTTTTAGTGACGCTGACCTGGGCAAGGAACTTGCTGCGCTGGATGCCAGTTTGTATAGCACTGACGCAAACAGTTGGCAGGGAGAAAGCCTTGGCAGTTGCGTGACACCTCTGCGTGAGACCTTTGTTCGAAGCAGTAAAAACAAGAAAGGAGAGGCGCTTAGGCTTTATCCGCTGTAGTCGTTAAGGGGCTTTCTTTCTAAGATGCAAAAACAGCCCCAACAATAGAACAGCAAGTGCAACACTGAAGGTGAAAGCATTGGCGTCAAAGCCCATGATCGTAATGTCGACACCACCCTCATCCGTATACGCGCCACCGTAGCTATTCCTGGTTAAAGCGGATATCCAGAAGCCGCCGTATACACACAAGCCCAGCACTGCCGCCAGCACCACTTCAGACCGAACCCACAGCAAATACAGTGCCACCCAAGCCACCAAGTGGTTTACCGCCAAAAGCCAAACCATGTGCACTCGCGCGTGGGGAGGCCACTCAGGATGGAGAACATGCGAGTCGTTTAGATCGGCAATAAGAGGTGCCACTGCGTAAAGTAGTGTGGCCAAAGTAATCAGAATTTTTGCTGCCATTAATCCAGCCTCCTAGAAGGGAGGAACACGCGCTGTAACTAGCGCGACTCCAATGATTTACTCACAACCTCAAAAACATCCGGTGACAAGGCAGGCTCCGCTGCCAGCCTATCCAGCTCCGCGAGCATTAGCTGCTCCCTGCCGCTGTAGTTCTGCCACTTGGTAAGAGGTGTGAGCAAACGTGAGGCTATCTGCGGGTTCAGCGCATTCAGCTCTATAATCACGTCGCCTAGTAAACGGTAACCTGCTCCATCTACACTGTGGAAATTGATTGGATTCTGGTTGGAAAAACCCCCAATCAGTGCCCGCACTTTATTGGGATTACGAATATCAAACTCTTCGTGTGTCATTAGCCGCCGCACTCGCTCCAGCGCCTGGACATCTGGGATACAGGCCTGCAGCTGCAGCCACTGATTCACCACCAACGTTTCATGTCGCCATGCCTGATAAAATGCTTCCAGCGCGCTGTCTTTCTGTTCATCGCTGCCATAGACGGCAACATTACCCAGTGCGGCTAAGCGATCCGTCATATTACTCACACTGCCTAGCTGCGCTTGGGCCACACTTATATTGGCCTGATCGGCACACACTAAGTATTTCAGACAGGTGTTGCGCAGGTAGCGATCTGCTATCTGGGCGGCGCTTGGCTCATAGCTGGCAGTAGTAGTCAGGCTCTCGTAGCGGGCCAGCAAAGGCTCACTGAGTGCGTCACCAATCGCATGCAACACCACCTCTCGGGCCTGATGAATGGTGTCGACATTGGCGCCACCTTTTTGACTCGCCAATTCGGCCAGGTAATTCTCACCGGGCAGCGTCAGCATTTCCGCGACCATTGCCGGGTCCAGTGATTCATTGTGTAACAGGTCGCCACAAGCTTCTATCAGCAGCGGATCTACAGTGGGCGTAATCCCCTCTTCCAGCTGCGATTCCACTTCGTGAATAACGATGGTGGCCAGCGACTGTGCACTGTCCCAGCGTACAAAACCGTCGTCATCCCGGCGCATCAGTGCGCACAAGTCTTCTTTGCTGTAATCGTATTCGAGGCGTACTGGCGCTGAAAAATTACGCAACAGGGAGGGTACCGGCCGCTCGGTAACACCTTCAAACACGAAGGTCTGCTTTGGCTGCTCTAACCGTAAAACGGTATGGGTATTGTCAGCGGTCTCTGGGTCTGGCGCAGTACCGCGTATACGCAGAGGCAAATTCCCAGCATCTCCCAGCAGGCCCATGGCCAGTGGAATTACAAAGGGTGCCTTCTGCGGCTGCTGCGGCGTGGCAGGGCAGGACTGCTCCACCGTCAGCGTGTAACACTGACTGTCTTCGTCGTAGTGGTCAGTGGCACGAATTTGTGGTGTTCCAGCCTGAGAATACCAGTTGCGAAACTGTGTGAGATCCACGCCACTGGCCGCTTCCATTGCCAATACAAAATCTTCACAGGTAACCGCCTGCCCATCGTGCCGGTCGAAGTACAGATCTGAACCTTTACGAAACGCCTCTGCTCCTAGCAGCGTGTGAATCATGCGTACTACTTCAGCGCCTTTTTCATACACGGTTAGCGTGTAGAAATTATTAATCTCCATAAAAGATTCGGGGCGAATCGGGTGCGCCATAGGCCCCGCATCCTCAGCAAACTGCGCGGTGCGCAGCATAGTGGCATCTTCAACGCGTTTTACCACGGGCGAACCCATATCAGCGGAGAACTGGGAATCACGAAATACCGTAAAGCCCTCTTTTAGACTCAATTGAAACCAGTCGCGGCAGGTAACCCGATTACCACTCCAGTTGTGGAAGTACTCGTGCGCAACAATGGCCTGCACTCGCTGAAAGCCCAAGTCACTGGTGATTTCTGGGCTGCACAGCACACACGACGTATTGAAAACATTCAGGCTCTTGTTTTCCATCGCGCCCATATTGAAATCATCGACGGCAACGATATTGAAAATATCGAGATCGTACTCTCGACCGTAAACCTCTTCGTCCCACTTCATCGACTGTTTCAACGACAGCATTGCATGGTCGCACTTTGCCAGATCTTTTTCTTCCACGTAGATACGCAAGGTAATATCGCGGTCACTACACGTTTTGAAGCTGTCTTCGATATGACCTAAATCTCCAGCAACCAGTGCAAACAAATAGGCGGGCTTGGGGAATGGGTCGTGCCAGGTAGCGCTGTGCCGGCCGTCAGCAAGATCTTCGTTGCTCACCAAATTACCGTTGCTCAACAGCACCGGGTAACGCGACTGCTCCGCCTCTACTGTCACGGTAAACACGGACAGCACATCCGGGCGGTCAAGGTAGTAGGTTATTTTGCGAAAGCCCTCGGCCTCGCACTGTGTACAAAACATGGTGCGGGATTTGTAAAGGCCTTCCAGGGAACTGTTGTCCTGCGGGCGTATACGCGTCTTACAGGTCAGCACGAATTGATCCGGCACATCGAGCACGGTGAGAAAATCCGGACTTACGCTGTACTCTTTCTCCGTTAGATCTTCACCATCGACAGAGACCGAAAGTAACTCCAGTCCCTGCCCATGCAACTCCAGCGCGTTATCGTTGGCAACCGATGGATCACGCAGCAGATGCAGGCGCGAGGTGACCAATGCACAATCTTCAAACAGCTCGAAGTGCAGCTCCGTTCGATTAATCAGGTACGCTGGTGGCGTATAGTCTTTAAGAAAAATGGTGCCCGGTTGTGCATCTCGCATGATTTAGCTCTTTAGTGTCTGTCTTACGTTTTCTTTGCAGTTCTTTTTGTCGCTTGCTTAGCGATCAATCAACACTCAACGACAATTGATAGCCGCCGTATTTGCGCATATTGATCACACCGGTATCGAAGATCAGATACTGGCCCTTAATGCCGGTTAGAGTGCCGCCCACCGAGGGTGTTTTGTCGAGATTAAAGGATGTCACCTTAGTGGGATACTCCTGTACCGGGTAGCTGATCTGAACTTCCGGCTCATCTTCAAGAATGCTTATCGCTTGAATTCCATGCTTGTCGCGCAGCGCATCCAGTTCTTTCGCGCAGGCCGCCATCAGACGCTCGCGCTCCGCAGCCATGTCTCTAGGCTCGGCGTCACCTTTCAACATGGCACGCCAGTTAGTTTTGTCCGCTACATGATCCTTGAACAAGGTTTCCACCAAGCCTGAGTGCAAACGCGTGTCGACGCGAAAAATAGGCACCGCCTGTGTAGCACCCTGATCCATCCAACGTGTTGGTATCTGCGAGCCGCGGGTAATTCCCACTTTCAGCCCGGAAGTATTGGCCAGATAGACGTAATGATCCGTCATGCAGAACTTTTCGCCCCACTCAGGCTCTCTACAAGTACCGGCAGCGTAATGGCATTTTTCGGGGCTCATAATACACAGGTCGCACTGCGCCAGCCTCTTGAAACAGGGGTAACAAAAACCCTGATTGAAACTCTTGCTGGTTTTGCGGTCACAGTGAACGCAATTGATCGCGCCCTCGTAATCCAGCTGCAGCTCTTTACCAACATACTGATTGAGCGGAATTTCCTGATCACCCAACAACATGCTGTATTGCACTGGGCTGTCCAGCTCGTTGTTCATCTTGCGTACAGCACCTGACGCTAGTTGCTCGGCCATTGAGTAAATCCTGTGTTGGGTAACTACTTTATGTGCCTATTTGAAACGCTTGCTGCCTATGTATCAGCAAACAGTACAAATGCACTTTGAACATTCATTCGCAAATCTTTCTGTTTCAGCCCTGGTCCTTGAAAACCAAAGGCTTTTCCAGCGAGCCATCTTCGCGACCGCTCGCTTTGGTTTTTTTGGGAAGAAATCCTACCCGCTCTTCTTCGCTCAGGTGTCGCTCACCGTAGGCGATAATGGCCTGCATAGAACTTTCGCGCTGCTGCGCCGTTACCGGCTTGCCATCGGGCCAATTGCCAGTCTCTACCGAGCGTTTCAGGCGCTGGTAGACATCCGGAGTCATTGTGTCTATTAGCTTTTGGTAGTCCATGAAAAATCCGCCGAGATGAGCTGGCGATTATACCTGCGTCTGTCAGCTTTTGTCGCCGCCGAGGCGCGACGAGAGGCCAAAAACCCCTCCCAGAACAGCACCACTGACCAGCCCCCCAATGTGGGCCGCATTGGCTATGGCCCCAAAGCCCAATACTTCGATAATGCCCAGCAGGCAGAGCAACAGCCAACCAACCATAAACAGCATGATGCCCTTTGAGGGCTGAATCAGCCACTTGGGCTGTAACAGGGGCCCTACCCAGGCGAAACCGAGCAGGCCATAAACAACGCCAGACATACCACCAAACAAACCGGGGCCGCCAAACAGGTATTGGCAAATATTGGAGACAACCGCTATCGCCAAAAATAGCATCAGCATATTGAAACGCCCCATAACGCTTTCGACTTTTTCCCCCAAATCCCACATCCACAGAGAATTGAATACGATATGCATCCAACCGAAATGCAGAAAGACCGGTGTCACCAGGCGCCAGTACTGGCC
>JBLFWP010000072.1:0-15579 GCA_047611225.1 Halioglobus sp. | reverse complement strand
GATACGTTACACGTGACGAAGGCCTACGGTCATACCCGATAAAGCGGGGCAGGCTCTCGCCAGGCTTTAATCCCAAACCCCGTAGTGCATTGCGCTACGGGGTTTTTTTATGGATCACGGATACGTTGCACGTGGCGAAGGCCTACGGTCATACCCGGTAAAGCGGGGCAGGCTCTCGCCAGGCTTTAATCCCAAACCCCGTAGTGCATTGCGCTACGGGGTTTTTTTATGGATTACGGATACGTTACACGTGACGATGACCTCGCCAGTGCCGGAGGAAGCGCTCTTCAAACCGAAAACCCCCTAGTACGTTCGTGCTACGGGGTGTTTCTATGCGCGCTCGTATATTCGAGAGGGTAGACTATCTACTCGCAACCGATAGCAGGGAATACCCACTCCTGTTCTTAATGCGTCGATTGGACTTCAGGTGTGGTCACACCAAGCTTGCGAGTTTGCGAGGGTGTTGAACCACACCAGCGTTTAAAGGATTTGCGGAAATTGGCAGCATCACTAAAGCCCAACAGGCTGGCAATTTCTGCAACTGGAAGGTCGGTTCCCCATAGGTATTCCTTCGCTAACCGGTAACGGACATCATCCAGAAGCTGCTGAAATTTTGACCCTTCCTTGGCAAGGTTTCGCTGCAAAGTACTTTCACTCATGTGCAGTTGCTGCGCGACATTGGTGCTGGTCGGAAATTCAGACCCTGCCTGGAGTAACACTTGCTGGACTCGTCCGCTCACGATGCCTCCCTGGCCGCCTCTGGATACCAGACGGTCGCATTCCCGTCTGAAAATATCACGCGCGACAGGGTTTGAAGTCGAGATAGAAGCAATAAGGCTGGCATGGTCGAAGAACATGGAACTTCGTGGGCAGCTGAAGAGAAGATCAGTGCCAAAGATGGAATGATAAAGCGTGACATCGGCAGGAGCGGTATAGCCAAGGTGAAGCTTGATAATGGCAGTCTGCCGCCCGAGTAACATGCTGCCACTGTTAATGATTGCCGCGTAAAGCACCTCGGTATAGAAGCGCTGCAGGGTAAGCGGTAGATGTGCCGCGTTAACCCACAGTTCCAGTTCAGTTTCATGCTGCTGAAGTTCTATCCCAATACTGGGTAAGATCACGCGGTTGTAGCGCACCAATAGTTTGAGGGCATCCCCGATGGTCGCGCTCGTCATCAGGGCGTATCCAAAAATGCCCTGGGAGGCGATGCTGATTTGGCTGCCAAACTTCAATCCGAGCTGCGTGTCACCCGAGAACTCCAGGGCATTGCTGCAGGCGATATCAAGTTGCGCCGCTGTCAGACTAAGTGGCGTTAGCGGGTCGCTATCTTCAAACCCGGTGTTATGAAGAAGCTGAGCACGCGATATATCCTGCGAGTCCAGAACTTGTAGCAACGTCGAAATGTAGTAGGAATGCATGTTGTACGCCTATTGACTGGATATGACTCCTAAAATGACTGTAAATAACCCACCATATGATGGTATATCACCCTCACTGTGACGATATATAACCCCATCGAGCAGCAAGGTGTCAAATATGATGTCACTTCGTTACTGACCAAACCCAGACGGAGAAAAGTTATGTCACTCACTACTCAGGCAGTCTCTCAGGCAAGCACACCTGCCAATGTGCAGATCAAGCCACGCAATCGCACGCATGATATCGAAACTGCGCTGCATGGCGAATGGCTGGCAGACAACGCGTTTCTAACGGCTGCATTCAACGGTATGTCTATTACGTTTCCAGTCGGTGAAAAGTTCTTTATCGACAGTGTTCGTCACCATGGCGATCAAATTACTGACCCCGTCTTGCAGGAACATATCAAAGGATTTTGCGGCCAGGAAGGCTTTCATCGCCGTGAACATCAACGCTACAACGAGGCACTGTGCAATGCCCGCGGCTATGATTTGGAAAAGTTGGAAGGCAAGCTGACCAAGCGTCTAGCGTGGGCACAAAAAAACCTGTCACCACTCCAATGTCTGGCTATTACCGTCGCCATCGAACACTTCACGGCAGTTCTCGCTGAGTTGCTGCTGAGCCCTGACTCCATTATGAATCAAGCAGACCCTGCTATGAGTGCGCTGTGGCGCTGGCATGCTGCTGAAGAAATGGAGCACAAGTCGGTCGCTTTTGATGTGTTTAAAGCGGTAGGCGGTACCGAAGAATTACGCATAGCCGTGATGAAACGCGCTTCATTGTTCATAACGCTGGAACTGTCGAGAGCACTCTTTTACATCCTGAAGAAGGACGGGCAGCTATTTAATTTGAAGCTGTGGCGTACTGGCCTTGCGGGCCTGTTCGGTAAGGAAGGCGCGTTCAATGGCGGTTGGGCACCCTATAAGGAGTTCTATGCTGAAGGTTTTCATCCATGGCAGCAAGACACCCAACATCTACTGGAGAATTGGGCTGCAGCGCCTGCTTAGGCGCCGTTCGCAGCTGCGGCTGCCGGAAGGTACTATGTCAGCACTCGGGAGAGCTCTAATCGAGTTAGACCGAATAAATCTACCGGAGTGCGACCTATGAAATTCACATCTCTCCTAGTTTCCTTGGCCATTGCTGCCGCCAGCGTTAGTACAGTTGCGCAGGGAGTCACCATCGGCGGCACCGCCACCGATGGTGAGACCGCCGGTTTGATGGCAATGTTTGCCGGAGACCGTTTTGACAATTTCAGGAACATGGATCAGTTTGTTCCCACCTCGGTAATGAGCGCATCACCATCGCCCTGGGATCTTGGTGAAAACCGAGCCAGCCTGAAGTACGAAGCGGACTTTCTCGGGAAGCCAACTTCGCTAGAGCAGTTCATTGAGCTATCGGAAACCTCGGCGTTCATCGTAATCAAGAACGGCCAAATTATTTTCGAGGACTATCGCCATGGGGATACCCTGGAAAGTCTGCATACCTCCTTTTCGGTCGCAAAGTCTTTCACCTCTGCCCTAACGGGGATCGCGCTTGAGCAGGGATATATAGAAAGCCTGGATGATCCAGTGCGTAAGTACCTGCCAGAGCTAACCAGCAGTACCTACGATGGTGTCACTATCAAACATGTATTGCAGATGTCCTCAGGCATCCGCTTTACCGAGGTCTACACAGACCCGGAATCCGATATCAATCGCATGAGTTTACAAGTTCCGCCCATGAGCTACCTGGAGTATATGAATACTCTAGGAAGAGAAAGGGCACCGGGTACCTACAACGCCTATGCCAGTATCAATACACAATTGTTGGGCTTACTGTTGATCCGTGTGGCGGAAAAGTCGATGACTGAATATATGACCCAAGAGCTTTGGCACCCGCTGGGTATGGAGCAAAAAGGCAAATGGATTGTAGACGATCAGGGATATGAACTGGCGATGGGCGGCCTAGCGGCAAGCGCGCGAGACTACGCCAAATTGGGCCTGCTGTATTTGAACGATGGCAAGCGCGGGGATGTTCAAGTTCTGCCGAAGGGCTGGGTGAAGGAATCAGTGGTTCCCACCGAGGCGCACCTGCTGCCGGGAGACAACCCGGCATCATCGAGTGTCTCGGGTTATCAGTACCAGTGGTGGACGCCCAAAGATTGGGACGGAGATTTCCTGGCGCGGGGTATATGGGGTCAAAATATTTACGTGCATCCGGGCAGCGGTGTGGTGATCGTCAAACTCGCAGCGGACCAAAAGAATTTCGACCCCAGTTACAAACTAGCGTACATCGACTACCTTCAGGACCTGGCTCAGTCCCTTAAATAGTCCCGCCCGCTACACAGTGGAAGACTCACTTTAGTGAGCTTCTTGCTCTAGCCACAAAGCAAACAATTTGTACCAGATCGATAGTACTACCGCTCCAGCGAACAAACCGACTATGCCCGACATGATCATACCGCCTATGGCCCCGATCAAAATCACTGGCATTGGAATATCTAACCCGCGGCCCATTAGCATGGGCTTCAAGAAGGTGTCACTGGCACCGGCAACCAATTGGTAGACGGTGAAAATGACTGCGGTTGTAGTATCAGCCGTCGAGAACATGTAAATAATTATGGGAAGAAGTATGAGTAGAGGAGGCAATTGGGCGATTGCCAGTATGAGGATAATGCCGGACCATATCGGTGTTCCTGGAACTCCCGCGACAGCCAAGCCAATGGCGATCAATATTGTTTGAATCAGTGCCACTCCGATAACACCCTGTAAGACACTCCTCACGGTGGCGACCGTCATCGGTGCCCATTCGCCACCAGGATTCAGACCGCCAACGCGAACGAAAAACTTGTGTGCTGCCTGGCCGCAGCTCTCAGCGTATGCCATAAAGCCTCCCGCAATTATGATGGAGACGATAAACATCAGTATACCAACCAGACTTCCTCCCACCTGTTTGAGTAATTTCCTACTCATCGACTTAATTTGATCAGCATTACTGGCTGCGAAAGATTCAATATCCTGGCTAGCGCTACTCCAGAACGCGAAGAGCTTCTCACCGACAACAGGCCAATCCTGAACTTTGGCAGGCGGCGCTTGCACTTCCAACTCACCAGCGTCCAGAGATACAGACAAATCTTTGAGGCTTCCCAGAACGGCATCGGTGACTGACCATGTGGGCATTACCAGCAGTAGGATGAATGTCGCGCAAACGAGACCGGAAGTCAGGCCGCGACGGTTCCCCAGTTTAGGCTCCAACCACTTCACCACAGGGAAAGCGGCCATGGCGATAATTGCGCCCCATACGATGGGCACAATAAAGGGTTTTATGATGTCGTATGAAATAACCAGCAAAATCAGGACTAACCCGATTCGAAGCGCTGACTCGACCATGTTGCGTACAAATAATGGATCGTAACCATGTTGCGGACTTTCGTTATCCATAATCTTTATCCTCGGCTCTTGAGCCTATTTCGAAATACTACTGCGTGAACTGACCAGACTGGCTACAACTACAGCCATGTAAAATGTGCTGGTGACTGCTTGTAAATAGACCAGTGTTCTAGTGATGGGTATGGCGGGGCTAATATCACCATAGCCCAGCGTCGTCATAGTGACGAAACTAAAATAGGTTGCGACACCAAAATTGTCGTTCCAGTTTTCATGCTCGATTCCGTTGAAACCAGCGGGCCAGAACTCCAGTGTTATGAGATAGAGCAAAGACCAAATTAGGCCAAAGAGAAAATAGACGGCTAGTGTGCCGGCAATTGTATTCCATTCAATACCACCAGTGAAAAGAACTTGCCTTGCAGCTGCGTAGGCCATGCCGCAGAAAAACACGAGGCTTACCACCAAGCTGCTCAGTCCGGTAGCATGCCAGCTTGTAAATTCGCGCAGAAAATTTGCAACAATCAGCAGTAGCAGCATGGCCATGACGAAGCGGCGCCACTGTCTGGAGAGGTTTAAACTCACGTAAGCCACTATCTCTACTAGAAAGATGACCGTCTGAAGTAAGCGATGGCCACCGATACTCTCTGAGAAAGAACCGACAAAAGCCGAGGCGAGCATCAACACAATGAGCGCGCCGGTGAAATAGAAAAAATTATTGTGAGAGTGGATGTATTTCACAGGCGGTTCCTAGTTAGTGTGGCTGCTGCGTTCGGTAGTCATTACCATCACTGATGCAGTCAGGCCAAACCGCAGCTCCACGCCCTCGGGAATCTGATCCAGTTTGATCCGCACTGGAATCCTCTGAGCCAGCCGAATCCACTGAAAAACAGGTTTGATGCTGGGCAAGAGTTTTGTACCGGTATTGCCATCCGAAGGGGCGATACCCCACCCTAGAGATTCAACCTTGCCATCAAGAGGTTCGTCCGGGTAGGCCATCAAGGTAATCTTGGCAGGGTCGCCAATGGCTACCTCGCTAATCTCACTCTCACGAAAGTACCCAAACACCCAGAAGCTGGCGTTTTCAACCAGCGCTAGAATCGGACTGTTGGCGACGGCCTGTGTACCAATCTGAAAATCCACGTTTGAAACATAGCCATCTACCGGAGCATGGACGCTGGTGTAGGCAAGGTTCAGGCGGGCAGAACGGAGGTTTTCTTCGGCAACATCAATTTCACTCAAGGACTCTAGATAGTTTGCCTCGCGCCGGTTCAGATCTTTCTGGGAGACAGCGCCAGGGTCTTTGGCAAAAATATCACGCAGCCGCTCCCACTCGATCTCGGATGCTCTCGAGCTGATTTTGGAGCGTTTCAAGTTGGCTTCGGCCTGCGCGATGACAATCTCGAAGGGTTCTGTGTCCAGTTCAAACAGTAAATCACCTGTTTGTACGAATTGGTTGTCAATTACAGGGATGCTCATCACCATCCCAGAAACCCTGGGAGCTATTTGGATAACGTGTCCGCGTACCTGGCCGTCCCTTGTCCAAGGATTGGCGATGTAATCCTCGAAACTTGCGTAGGCCCACCAAAGCACCGCACCGATGACCGCCAGATTGACGATACCCAGACCCATTTTTTTGAAAAGTTTCACCGTTGGCGTCCTATATTTTTATCCAGTAGTCATTCATTAAAAGTATGTAGAGCGTCATCAGTGCCAGAAACGAGGCGTTTGGAAACATTATATAGCGGCTCACGCGCAATTTGTTCAATAAGGTGATGGTTACCCAGGCCGCAATTAGAGCGATGCTGATCACAGGCAGCAGTGGTGAGAAGTAAACATCTCCCACGCTCAATTCGTGAGGCACGTTACTCACTGAGGTCACCGCCCTCGATAGCTTGCGGCTCGAGCTGGTCGCCCCAGTCAACGCGGGCTTTCATCTGCTCCACCGTTTCGGGTTTCAACGGCTTACCTTCCAGCGGCTGCCAGCCACCCCCCAGTGCTTTGTAGAGTGCGACCACCTGTTGTGAGATGTTGCCTCGCGTTTGTGCATATGCATCCTCGCGCAGTGTCATTTTTTCGACCGTGCTTAGGAGCCGCTGATAGCTAACCAGACCGTTGTTGTATTGTGTCGCCGATATTGAAAAGGCGCGAATTGAAGCTTTTACACCCTCGAAGTCGTAGTCACTCTTCTCGAGCGTATTTTGGTAAGTATCAATAGCATTGCTCACCTCAGCTACAGCCTGCAGAACACTCTGGTTGTAGTTGGTGAGGCTTTCCTGGAAGCGAGCGTCCTCGACGCGAATCTGGTTCTTGATGCGTCCGTACTGAAAGATGTTCCAGCTGATACCCGGGCCAACTGCCGCGGTCACTGCGTCGGAGAAGCCGAAGCTTTTGTCGTGTTTTACTGTTTGGTTAACGCCCACCGAACCGAATAGATAGAACTGCGGATACAATTCTGCAGCCGTTAAGCCGATGCGAGCACTCTGGGCGCGTGTGCTGAGCTCTGCAACTTGTAAGTCGGGCCGGCGTAGAACAAGTTGTGGGTTGATGCCAGAGGTCAGTTGAGGGGCTTTTGGAATCACGGAATCTTGAGAATAGCTGTTCACCGTGATTGTGCCGCGCTGTATATCGTTAAAACCATCGCTGAAGCTGGCTGGAGCGCGTGGCTCTTCTAATCCAAGTAGGCCCTGTACATTCTCCGGCACAGTTCCTAGCAATACTGCCAAGGCATTGCGCGCTTGTGATTGTGCAATGCTCAGAGCAGGCAAAGCTGACTGGGTTGCGTAGAGTTGGGTTTTGGCTTGCTGCACGTCCAGCTCTGAGACATCGCCCGCCTTGAATTTAACTTCGGTCATGTCCACTACCCGCTGCTGGATAGCGATATTGCGTTGGGATAGGTATTTGCGTTCCTGGGCAGTGCGGTAGTTAATATAATTTCTAGCGATCTCGGCACTGATGGTGACCAACACGTCGTGATAAGAGGCGATGGAAGCATAGAGACCAGCCTCGGCAGATTCAATGCCGCGAGCGTACTTACCCCAGATGTCGATTTCCCAGCCTACATCAAAGCTGGCGCCAGCTGATTTGAACCACTCCTTGTTTTGATACAAACCTGTGAAGTTTCCATTCAGCTGCTGCTGTTGCGGGAAGATCAATGCATCGGCGATACCCAACGCGGCCCTGGCCTGAACAATACGCAGTCCGGCGGCCTCGATAGACAGGTTCTGCTGTGCACCGCGCTCGATCAGGTTTGTCAGGATTGGGTCGTTGAAGCGCTGCCACCAAGCGCCTATCTCTTCAGATTCCGTAGCGAGTTCCTCTGCAGTCCAGGAAGAGGGGAGTACTGGTTGCGGCGGAGCTTGATAGTCTGGGCCCACCACTGTGCAGGCGCTCATCGCTAATGCCAGAGAGAGCGTCAATGCTCTTCGACCTTGTGTTCCTTTGTGAGGCATATTCTTTGGCATAGCTAAAATCGGGTCTCTGCGAGCTGCTGCCAATCCAGCGCTTGTTGGCTCATGCGGCATGTTTCTATGCAATCCAGTAGCGAAGACTGCAGATTTAGATAAAGGTAGAACTGTGCGAGCTGGGGTCGATCATACCTCTGCAAGTAGTCTTCTCCCAGTAGTTGATCAAGACGCTCTTGAATGCCTGTGAGCTTCTCTCGGGTCAAGTCAAAAGCACTGGCAGGGTTTCCTTCGGCAAGAGTCGCACATAATTGGGCAAGTGGGTTGTTGTTCATCTGCTTGCGGCCCTCGCTCACCAACAAATTCTCGGCAAATACATTGCGGCGCAACTCCAATACCTGAAGCTCTCCCCATAACAGTTCGCAGGCACGGTTCAACGAAACTATTTGCGAGGGTTCAACGGCGGAGAAATACCCGGAGTCAATTTTCGACCCCCAAAAGACCATTTTCGCTAGCAGGGTGTTGCCCATGCCGCGCGAAAGCCAGAGCGATAGCTTGCTGCGTTTTGGATTCTCGCAAAGCGTGATGCGGCGAGCACAATGCTTAAAGAACCGCCTTTGTAGGCTGGCATAGATTTTCTCAGGCCTGCTGCTGAATGGAAAGTTAAGGACGACTACATGTATTGCGCAGATCATGTAGAACATGAGCATGATTAAGCCTAGAGCATCGAAGTGATAATTCATCGTGTTCTGAATGCCCAGGGTAAAGAGGCCCAGTAGGAAAAATAGTGCCACCGGCCCGGGGAAAATGAACAGGCCAATGAAACCGTAGACGAACAGAAAGAGCCCCAATTCCAGCCAGTGTGTTAACTGCGGTAAGAGGAAGACGTAGGCTGGAACGGCAAAAAGGAAACTTAGCGTAAAAAGGGCTATGAGGGTCTTGGGTGTGGCGGGCGTGTAGGAGCTCAGCGGAATCAACACGGTACACATGGTGACAAACATAAATCCACCCGGTGGATTGAACTGTAGCCACAATGCCGTACTGATCCAGAAAGCGGTAAACGCACGTACTGCTGTTTTGGCATTCTCCAGGTCCAGCCAGACAAACGCCGGCTTACCTTTCGGGTGACGGTCGGGAAGTGTCGCATTGCGGTCAAACAATAGACTTTTGAGGGCCAGTTGTAGATCAATCAAGGCATACTGAATCTTCGATAAAGTCTCCGCTCGACTGACGACGCTGGCAATGGCGAGATGATTGCCCAGCGCCATTTTTTCAGCGTTGAAAACCAATGCCATTGCTGCAGTTGCTGCGCTGGGTTCACGTCCCTGCCAACTATTGTGAATACCGTTGAATAATCCGCTGACGTGATCGAGGAGCTCGGGGTAGTTAGTAAGATATTTTTCAAATTCCAACTGGGCAGGTAGCGCTTGGTGGAGAGCTGGGAGGAGGGTGGTTTGCATCTCTTCATAACAGCTCACGATCACATTCCATTCTTGCTGGTAGTCTGCGATTCCGTCGGCAGAGTTCTTTACGCTGGCAAACTGTTCTTGAAAAGCAGTGGCTTGTGTGAGTAATTCGGATAGTTGTTCGTCCAGAGCGTGTTCGGGATCGGCTTGGGGGCGTATCAAACGTTCGAATGCAGCTGCGTATTGTCGTGCGAGGCCCGTTGCCAGAGTGCGGGTGTTGTTGGCCGCCTTCACAGGCCATAGACAACTGGCGACTACAGAATAGACAACCACACCAAAGGCCGTCACGAACGCCCTTTCTGCGCCGTAAATAAAAGCGCCGTCGGCGTCGCCTCCGTTGAAGACCATTAGGGTAACAACCGCTGTCAGCATAAATACTGTGCCGTCGTTTTGATAAGCGTTGTAGAGATATATGATCAATGAAACGGTGATGGAAGCGACGAGCAGATAGGTTAATCGGTCTTGCGGGAACAGTGCGATCAAGCACAGGCCAATCACTGCGCCCGCTACCGTACCAATAATGCGAGAAACACCTTTTTGCAGGGACTCTGAGGTCAAACCAGTGGCGGCAATCAGCATAACTGTGATGGCAGCGGTTTGGGGTTGCGGCCAGCCCAGTGCCATTGGAATCAGATAAGCGAGGGTCAGGCTTAGGGATGTCTTAATTGCATACTGAACTTTGAGTAAGGCGGCCGATGGCGTACTGGTATCTACTGTCGGTGTGGCATCAGTGGTAGGCAATGTATTTGCGTTGGCGACTGGCATCGTGTCCCTGATGTTGCGGTTTCGCGCGCGTCCGGTTCTTATTGCAGGGAACTGTAACCTAGTTGAAGCTGTGTTGTCCGGCTTTTTCTGGGTGTGTGGATAGTTGATCGGCAGGGTGAATAGTCAAGAAAGGAACTACACCAGCATATTGCTTATTTCTGTACACATAGGAACGCATCGCAAGGCTGGATGTTGAGGAAAAGTCCCGTATTTCGCCGACTGCTTTTGGATTAAAGTAGTGTTCAATAGCCAGTGAAAAATAGATTTAGCGGAGCAAGATATTATGCTTAGAATCATCGCAGGAATACTACTTCTGTTGCCTGTCTTGGTTAACGCAGAAGAATGGAATTTTGAAGTCCAGCCGTATCTCATGGCCACCACCATTTCTGGAGAAAATGACATTGGCCGCGTGGAGGGGGCTGAAGTTGAGATGGATATGGGCGATATTCTTGAGAAATTGGAAATTGCCGGAATGATCCATGGGGAAGTCTATAACTCAGGTGGCTGGGGTGTTGCGCTGGACTACGCGTTTATGGAACTGGGCGATGACATTTCAGGTCCGCGCGAAGGTGTTATTGCGGGCAAGATGCGACAAGGCATCTTGCAGGTAGATCTTTTCAAGCGCCAGGCGATCAGCAATGGAACTCTGGATTACATTGTGGGCATCAGGTGGTGGGATATTGATGTTGAGGCGTCGTTCGACCCAGCTGTGCTGCCGGGTGCTGTTAGAACTGAACTGGAGGAAGACTGGGTGGATGTCTTCATAGGCGCCCGTTGGTTGGTACCCATCAATGACCAGTGGGTCTTCATGCTGCGTGCTGACGTAGGCGGCTTTGACCTTGAGTCTGATTTCACCTCCCTCATCGAAGTGGGTGCCAGATACAATATCAATGACAATATGCTGATCAATATGTCTTATCAGGGCCTTTGGGTTGATTATGACAGTGGATCAAGTGGCCCCGGCCATTACGCCAACGACACCGTTACCTACGGGCCGAAACTTGGATTTACCTACCAGTTTTAGTGCTCGTCGCTGCCTTTGCGTAGCGCTCTGATTCCGCAGGGCCATCTCCGGCCCTGCGGTAGTACCACCCCCTGTGAACCTTTGCTATTGTAGCCCTCGTTTTTAACTTCCTATCACTGCGTTTTTAACTAGGGGCGAACACATGGCTACAAATCTTGGAAAACTGGGCGTCTGGTCCTTCATTGATGGAATGACGGCAATTGAAGCCGCGGCTTTTGCCAAGCAGCTTGAGGACTGGGGCTATTCCGCCCTGTGGATACCCGAAGCGGTGGGACGGGATCCCTTTTCCATCATTAGCCACATGGCAGCCAATACCGAAAAACTGATTTTCGCCACAGGGATCGCTAACATTTATGCGCGCGACCCGATGACCATGAATGCTATTCATAAAACACTCGGTGAGATAGCACCGGAGCGCTTTATTCTAGGCATGGGCGTATCCCACGCGCCGCTGGTTAGTGATATACGCGGTCATGAATACAAAAAGCCTGTATCCAAGATGCGAGGCTATTTGGAAGCGATGGGAAATGCCTTTTATATGGGACCAGAAGCGGACGAGCCGGCGCCTATTGTATTGGCCGCACTGCGCAAGAATATGCTGGCGCTGGCCGGGGAAAAAACGCGCGGCGCGCACCCGTATTTTGTACCCCCTGAGCATACCGCCATGGCCAGAGAAAGAATGGGTCCGGATGCCTGGCTGTGCCCCGAGCAAATGGTCTTACTGGAAACTGACCCAGAGGTCGCTAGAAAGGTGGCTAGAGGGCATATGGCAACTTATGTGGGCCTCGACAACTACAAAAACAACCTCTTACAGTTTGATTTCACTGAGGCAGACTTTGAAGACGGTGGCAGCGACAAGTTAGTCGATGCAATCGTGGCCTGGGGTGATGAAGCGGCGCTAAGAGCGAGGATTCAGGCGCACTGGGATGCAGGGGCTAACCATGTCTGCATCCAGCCCTTTACCAATGATGGAGAAATGGGGCCAGACCTGAAGCTGTTGGAATTGTTGGCTCCCGCCAACGATTGATAGAGTGTGATGCGAGAAGGGGCTTACCTCCTTCCAAGCTAACCCTGGGCCATCGAAGGCCCGGAATAGTGATAGCTACCCGCCCTTGCGCGTCCTAGTGCGCCAGCCGCGTATCAAAAAAGCGGGCTATAACATCGAACGCCTGCCTCGACTCGGGTAGTCCGGTATCCGAAAAGAAGTAATGCATCATACCCTCAAAGACGTGTAATTCTGATCGTGCGCCCACCCCGATTAGTTGCTGGTGGGTGGCAATGGCCGAACTTAACGCCAGGTCACGAGTACTAGTGATGATGAGTGAGGGGGGGAATTTAGCCAGCAACTGGGGGTGGCCAAGCGGAGCAACTAATGGATCGCTCCAGCTGGCCCCTTCGAAGTATTCCATTGGCTCATTGCCAAAGCTGGTGCCCAGCGTGTCGCTGATCAGTGCCGCATCTCCCACCATAAAATCTCCAGCACCGGAGCAGAAAATACCGATGGCTCCCGGTTGGGGAATATCGTGGGCATCAAACCAGGCGATAACTTCAGCGGTTAAGAGGCCACCGGCGGAACAGCCGAAGATACCGATCTGCGCTGGTTCGTACCGTTCAAGGAGCTCAACGTAGACCTTCGCCACATCCTCGCTGGCAGCGGGGAACTTATGCTCAGGCCCTTGGCGATAGTCCACGCTGATAACCCGCATGCCAGCGACGCTCGCTACGGGAATGGATTCCAACTGTCCCTCCGTTCTCGCGCCTACTGAGAAGCCGCCGCCATGCAGGTTAATCAGCACACGGTTGCTATTTTCCGGCGGAATTCCGTCAATAGGCTCAAATATTTCTGTATAAACCCCTGCAATATCAACAGCGTGCTCTTTAACAGGGTATAGCTTGCGCGCTTCGTCGATTTTGGGCTGATAGAAGTGCTCATCCAGAATCTGTCGGCGTGTTGCTATGTCGCCGGTGGCCAGGTCGATCAGGTGCGGCCCCAGACGCTCCATAAATGATTCCTGTGCCTGCGTAGATTCTACGCTGGCCAGTTCTGAGGGAGGCAGCTCGGACAGGAAAAGTTGCGCGAAATAGACGGCGGCGACGGTGGCGCCTCCTGCCAGGAAGGATAGGACAACTTTAATCATGGGGAAACGGCTCCAGTTTTGTTCTACTCGGCGCTAATGTGTGCTGTCGTCAGGCGCACGCTAAACAAGGTTTCCTTTTTCAGAAGGGCAAAAAGTGATTCATCGCGACCATGGGAGTGAGCAATGTTATCACCTGCTCCTTCTACAGACGGGGCCTAGCAAAAAAGGTCTCGTGAAAATTCCTCTGGCAGTCTTACGCCATGGGGTTGCCGATGGAAAATTAAAGCGTGAAAATTCCCCTTTCCTACGATTCTTTTTGTGACTCAAATTTAAAACAACTACACTCCGCTGCAGGGGCTTAGGCCCCATTCCGCATAATATTTTATTAGTCACAATTGAGGTAGATAGCCATGCACCGCAAGCATAACCCGCTATATACGTCTCTCAAGCAGCTTTCGGCCACTTTAATGATGGTCGGTGCCACTTTTGTTGCAGGCAACGCTCAAGCACAAATGTTGGAAGAGGTGGTTGTAACCGCCCAGAAGCGAACTGAGAGCCTTTCAGATGTACCGATTTCAGTGAATGTTGTCGGCGCAGACAAGATAGCCAATTCAGGCATCACCAATTTGCACGATATGTCTGATTTTGTGCCTAACCTGAGCATGAACCAGACAGGTATAGGCACCAACATCACCATTCGGGGTATCAGCTCCGGTATTAACCCGGCATTTGAGCAGTCTGTGGGTATGTATGTAGATGATGTCTACTATGGTCGAGCGCAGCTGTCGCGCATGCCTTACCTGGATGTTGCCCGTGTGGAAGTCCTGCGGGGCCCCCAACCAATTCTGTTCGGTAAGAACTCCATCGCCGGCGCTATCTCTACTATCACAGAGAAGGCCAACACTGAGGAAACTACCGGGTTTGTGCAAGGAGACTACAACTTCGATCAGGAAGGCACAGATATCTCTGGTGCAGCGAATATCGCGATAGGCGACCAGTTTGGCATTCGTCTGTCAGGACTGAAGCGCGAATCAGATGGCTATTTCGAGAACACGACCCTTGGTGGCCGTCCAGAGTCTTCTCTGGAAGAGCAAGTTCTCAGGCTCAGCCTGCGCTGGGAGCCTACTGACGATCTCACTATCGATCTGAAGCGAGAGAACTCGCAGTATGATACTGAGGGGCGTTTCCTGGAAATCGTTAACCCGGTTGAGGTAGGTGGCTCACCTTCCTATGCGGATGCGCTCTTCGGGGTTACAGGTGGTGCGGTTGTTCTGGATACCAATCAGGACTTTAATCGCCAATCCAATGGAGATATTAACGAAACTGAGGTCGACAACACGACCTTGAAGATCGATTGGCTGCTGGGAGATTACACACTGACGTCGATCACAGCCTACGTTGAGTACGAGGATTACCAGCAGTGTGATTGTGATTTCACTGATGCCATTCTCATCGATACGTCTGGTCGGGAAGAGTTCGAGCAGACCAGCCAGGAATTCAGGCTAACATCCCCCGGTGGTGAGACTATCGATTGGATTGCAGGTGCTTTCTACCAGGAAAACGAAGTCGAGCTGAATGACCTTACTATTGTGCCTGTAGGTAGTCTTTTAGGTGGGCTTAGTGCCGCTTTACCCGGCACAGGCGCGAGACGGGCCTATGGTCAGGAGAGTGAGTTGTGGTCAGCTTTCGCTCAGGTCACGTGGAATATTGCGGATGACCTGCGTTTGACAGTAGGCGGCCGGTATTCTGAGGAAGATAAATCTGGTTTCAGAAAAATTGATATCGTCGATATTGTGGGTGCGAGCCCGGTTCGGGATATTCTTGGTCAGGAACCTACTATTAGTCCTGCAGCGCCACCTACCTATGCGGCTGGTTTCGGTATCGACAACCAGCAATTTAACCTTAGCGGTCTCACCGACTGTGGTGGCGCAAGCGACGCTGTCGGCCATGATCTGGCCTGCGACAGAGATGAGTCCAAGTTCACTCCACAGTTCAATTTACAGTGGGATATGAATGACGAAACAATGCTCTACGCGTCCTACACCGAAGGCTTTAAGTCTGGTG
>JBLFWP010000071.1:0-16202 GCA_047611225.1 Halioglobus sp. | reverse complement strand
TTTCTTTTACCGTCACGGCCAGTTCGGCCATGCGGGCCCTCACCACTGGATCATCGCCCAGATTGTGCTCATTTAGCCATGTCACCATGTCTTCCAAGTCTCTGCGCACTCTGCCCGGAGGGAACTGAATATGCCGCTCATCTGCCAGCGCTTCACCAATAATAGGCCATGCACCGTTTTCCGCTCCAATGCGCTGCTCTATTGGAACTAGCACCTGATCAAAGATCACCTCATTGAGCTGATCACCGTCCAGAGTGGGGAGGGGATTAACGCTTACTCCGGTCGTTTGTTTGTCGCAAATGAATAAGCTGAGTCCGCGCCCACGGCTACTCTGTGTGCCGCTGCGGGCCAGTACCCAGAGGTAGTCCATATCCTGCGCATAGGATTGCCAACACTTTTCGCCAGTCAGTACGTACTGCGTACCCTCTGATTTTTTGTCGGCGCGCAGGCGCAGGCTGGCAAGATCCGATCCCGCTTCGGGTTCCGAGTAGCACAGTGAGAAATGAACCTCGCCACTTCGAATGCGTTCCAGCCAGGCCGTGTGCTGTGCATCGCTGCCATGTTTGATGATAGATTTTGCAACGATACCCGAACCCAGCGGGTTTCTCGCCGCGCGGCTATAGGCAACCTCATCCCACAGGATGTACTCGAACACCGGCCCCAAACCCAGGCCGCCGAATTTTTTCGGCCAGGTCAGCGCCAGCCAATTGCGCTCTGCCATCGCAGCGAACATAGCGCGCACCTGTGGCCAGGAATGTCCCTGACAGTAAAATCCGTCCAGCGCCTGATAGTCGCTGAGAAACTCCCTCACTTCAGCTTGAAAGGCGACTTCTTGTTGAGTGAATTCAATGTTCACAATGACGAGCTAGAGTTTCGCATCAGGGTCTGGATTCCATTGCGGTTCGCGCTTCTCGGCAAAGGCCTTGGGCCCTTCTTCAAAATCCGGGTGTGTCCAATGGGAACGCAGTAGCGCCCAGCCATTTTCAAGGGACTCCTCGTAACCGCGCTCAAGTGATCCCCAGATTGCCTTCTTTGATAGGGCCATTGCCTGAGGGGAGTTCTTCAACATTTGTTCGGCCATTTCCTGGGCGAGGTTGCGAGCCTCAGCAGGTGTTGCTGTCAGTTCGTCTACCAGACCTAACTGATGTGCGCGCTCCGAGCTCAAACGATAGCTGCTTCCCACCAACGTCATGCGCAGGGCAGTACCTAGGGGCAGGCGCTTTGCCAGCCCTATGTTTTCTATGGCGCCGACCATACCCACATTTACGTGAGAGTCGATAAAGCGGCTATTTTGCGAAGCGATGACGATGTCTGAATCCACCACGAAGTGATGGCCTCCACCCACGCAAGTGCCGTTCACCACGCAGATGACAGGCTTCCACACACCGTTCTGATAGGGCGACCAGAATACTGATTCACGTAGTGGTTTATCGACAAACACTTCGTCGGCTGCCTCATCGCTGGCGGCTTCGTTAACATCAAAGCCGGTGCAAAAGTGGCGCTCGCCACTGGCCGTGATGATCGCTACGCGAACGTCCGGATTGTCTCGAACGTCTGCCCATATAGCGCGAAACATCCCTTGCATTGCAGGGGTCAGGGAGTTGCCACGGTCGCTGCGATTGATGGTGATGGTGGCAATACCGTTCACCTTTTCGTAGAGCACGCCGTCCATGGGTTGATTCACGTCGATTGCCGCCATCTTATTCTGCTCCCAGGCCGATTTCGGTCAGTAGTGATTCCTGCGCCACCGTTTGGCCAGGTGCCTGCGACGCCAGCTGGCGAATCCGCCGTGACATGTAAAAGACAGGTCCCTCAAGTGTGATACCAATACCGGCGTAAACCTGATGGCAGACAAATGCGGTTTTGAGGCTTGCCGTGCGCGCACTCAGCAGGGCCGCGCCTGCCAGACGCCGGGCTTGTGTCGAATCTGTTGGCACTGTTTCTTCGTAAGAGAAGGCGCTGGCCGCGCTTCTAGTCAGGCTGGTGGCAGCGGCAAGTGCAATTGCACAATCGGCAAGGGTGTGGGACACGGCCTGAAAGTCGCCCAGCGCGCTGCCAAACTGTTTTCGGGTGGCAGCGTACTCGCTGGTATCACGCAGTAAACGAGAGGCAAGGCTGGCGAGATACGCAGCGGTAGCAATGTTATGAATTTGTAGCCCTCGAATAGCGCCGGGCAGAGTTTTTTCAACTCGTAGCAGGGCGCGACCCCAAATTTCGCCGCCTAAGGTCGCAACGGACTCGACTGACTCTGGTGCGGCGGCTCTGGACACTTCTGTCCGATCAACCAATAAAAACAGAGTAGCTTCTGTGCCAAAAGGAAGAAGCGTACTGCCTGCTCTACTAATACAAACCAGCTTAGTGCCATCGATGAGGCCAGCCGCTTCTTCCTCGGGAGTCACTGCAATAGCCAGATAGGTGTCTGCAATAGGCCCCGGAAAAACCTGCTCTCCAAGCGCTTCGCAGATGGCGCACAGCAGCAGGGCACCGTTGCCCTCGGTATCATCAGTAGACAGTGGTGAGAACACGCCCAGGGCAGCCAGTTGCTTCCAGAGTGCTGCGGGAAAAGCGGCATTGGATTGACGGGCGAATTCTTCTACCGGGTGCTGCGAACAAAAGCGGCCAATAGCGTCGTAAATCGCCTGCTGATCTTCGTTGAAACTAAAGTCGAGGTTCGTATCGAGATTGGCATCGCGGATGACGGCTTCCATGTCAGGCTGTCTTGCCCCAGCGGGCCTGGACCAATGCGCGACGTGCACCACCTACTCCATCCAGCTCCTGCCGTAGTGCGAGCAAGCGCATACTCCAGACGTGCAAATTAAACTCGTGAGTGAAGCCGATTGCACCAGACATTTGATGTGTTTCTGTGAATACCTGGTCGGCTGCGTGCAGTGCGAAAGCGGCAGCGGCTGCGACAGCCTCCTCAGGGGCACCCTGATGGGCCGCTTCGCGGGCCAGCCATCTACTAGCCTCAACGTGAATGGCGCACAGGGAGAGGCGATGCTGTACGGCTTGAAACGAACCGATAGCGCGGCCGAACTGTCGTCGCTGCTTCAAATATTCGACGGTATTGTTCAAAGCAGCTTCCATCGTGCCCACCGCTTCTATGGCGAGGGAAAGGCGCCACCAGTTTCTCATTGTGCTGGCCTTATTGGCGCCCAGCGATTGTCCCTCACTTGCGGGATGCTCCCAGCGGGGGGATGCAACTGCGCGACCCATCGGGTAGCCGAAACTGGAGCGTACTGCTTCGAAATCACCCTCTGCCAGAGCAATGAGATAGACGTCGTCGTCTCCCAGTACCAGCAATTTTTTGGCGTGTGCCGCGAATCTCAGAGGTACTGGTTTGGTAAGGTCTGCCGTCGTGGCAAGCGCAATGGGGCCTGCAATATTTTCCTGACTTACTCCCGGTGCTACCAGCATCTGCGCGGCGCTAGTGACCACTCCACCTGCGCGTGCAATTGCCTCTACGATCAAAGCTGCTTCAAGCCCCGCGAGGTCCTTGCCACTGCCGGGCCCGCTGGCAAGGTCGCGAGCAACCCAGCTGAAGCCGGAGGAATCCAATAGCGCGTGGAGATTGTGGTCGTAGCTGTTATCGCGGTTTAGTTCTACCGCGCGGGCCGGCCCCGCATGCTGATCCAGTAACCGTTCTATGGATTCAAGAATGGCTTGTTGCTCTTCGTTCAGTTCAAAATTCATGAGAGCCCGCTTACTCCTTTGGCAGTTCGAGAAAGCGTGAGGCAATTAAGTTGAGCTGCACCTCGGTGGCACCAACGGCGACGCCGGCGGTCATCGCGAGTCGAAAATTGCTGTCAGCGTAGGAGGCATACTCTCGTGATTGTGCGCCGAGTATCTCCAGTGCCAGACGTCCTATGGCATTGTCGCAGGTGGTGCTAAGGACGCGCGCGAGTTGTGTGTCAGCTGTGGGCGGCTGATTTTTTGCGCGTAAATCAATCACCTTGTACACCAGTACTCTAGCCGCTTCACACAGGGCTCTGGCCTCACCCAGGCGGTCCACCACGATAGCGTCGTCCAACATTCCTTGCTGCGCAGCGATTTCTGCAAGGTGATCTAGAGTCACTGCTGCCCGTGCGTAACGCGCTGCGCCTATGCGCTCAAATTGCAAAGCGTAACTGACTACGTTCCAGCCATTGTGCTCTTCACCTAGTAGTACGCTGCTCGGAACAGTGACATCGGTAAAGAAGACTTCGTGGAAATAGCGCTCGCCCACCACAGAAGGGATCTCGCGTACCTCAATGCCAGATGTATCCATGGGAACCAGTAGCACTGAGATACCTCTGTGCCTACTGCTGTCCGGGTCAGAGCGTACCAGTAGGAAAATGTAGTCGGCGTGGTTGCAGTATGAAGTCCAAATCTTGGAGCCATTGATAACGTAGTTGTCGTCGATTTTTTCAGCACGGGTTCGCAGTGCTGCCAAATCACTACCAGCCTCGGGTTCCGAGAAGCCCTGACACCAGAGTACTGCGCCGGAGGAAATTTTAGGCAGGTGCAGTGCTTTTTGTTCCTCGCTGCCAAAATTCATGATGGCGGGGCCTATCCAGTTGACGTTCATATACTGGGAGCCGCGGGGTTCGCCGATAGCCCACATTTCTTCGCCTAGGATGGAGTGACGCCAGGGCTCGCAATCGCGCCCACCGTATTCGCTGGGCCAGTGTTGGGTCAGCCAGCCTTTTTCGGCCAGCTGGCCGCAAAAATAGCGACTGAACTGCGCCTGACCGTCGCCGCCGGGACCGTGCTGCGACATTTCGGCCCAGTTGTCCGGCAATTCCTGTTGCAGAAATGCCTGAACGTCCTGGCGATGTTCAATGTCTTCCTCGGACCAATCGAATTCCAATTCGTTTCTCCCGAAACTAGCGCCGCACAAGGTCTTTTTATTGCTCATTGCTACAGAGGGATACGGGTACATAATGCCTGTACTGCGGCACCGAGACTGTAGTCGTGGGCGCCATAGACAGCAGAGAATGGCAGAATTATCTTGACTAAACAAGTCAGGTGCCTGATAAAAATGCTACACTAAAGTATAGGGTCTGACAGTGCTTTTTCAGGGAAGTTTTGACGCAAAGGCCGCCGTGTAAATACAAGGGCTGACGCTTGTAGATATTTCCGGATTTAGAAATCTGCCACTTAAAGAGAGTAGGGAGATAGTGTTGACAGCAACTGATTTCAGCAATCTTTTTAGCTACGATGGGAAGCGGGTGGTTATCACTGGAGCCAGCTCCGGAATGGGTGAGGCTACCGCGCAATTAGTACACAATCTGGGTGCCGAAGTTGTTGCTATCGATGTGCAGAAGCCTAAGTACGATTTTGCGCACTATCTGGAAGTGGATTTACGGGATGTATCTGCCATTGAGCAAGCGGTCGATGAAGTCACGCAGAGCCGCGTACACAATTTGTTTTATTGCGCGGGTTTACCCGGGGTAAAGTTTTCTGCTGTAGATGTAGTCACGGTGAACTTTCTGGCGCAGCGCCACATGATTAACCGGTTTGTGCCCCACCTGCAAGCGGGTGACGCTATTGCCAGTGTGTCCTCCGGAGCCGGTATGGGTTACTCTTTTTTCGGAGCTCAGCTACAACCCTTCATGGATATTACTGACTTTGCTCAAGCGCAGGCTTGGATATTGGACAATGAATCCGAAGAGTGGTTTGAGTCGTATTCGTTTTCAAAAATGTGCAGTATTGTGTTCACCCTGCGAGCGGGTGGCGATATTACTACTGATACTGGTGTGCGTATAAATTGTATCAGCCCGGGGCCCACCGATACTGCCATGATGCCAGCGTTTATTGAGCAAACCAGTGAGGCCTTTTTTGATCGCTACCCAAAGCCTATTGGTCGAAATTCCACTGCGCAGGAGCAGGCCTGGCCGCTGGCATTTTTGAACAGCCCCGCCGCGAGTTACCTCAGTGGCGAGAATATTTATACGGATGGCGGTGCCTGTTCCGGAGTGCTGAATGGCTCGATTGATGCTGCCATGATGATGCCGGATTGAGTTCGCCCTACAGGAGAGTTCGTGAGTAAACCAATGAAACGCCCCTTACCGATGTTGACTGAAGGCAATCGCTTTTATTGGACATCCGGTGAAGACGGCAAGCTGCGCTTCAAGCGTTGCACCGCCTGCCAGAATTATATCCATCCGCCAGTGCCTATATGTGATAAGTGCCTGTCGATGGAGCTTGAAGTTGTAACTGTTTCTGGCCGTGCAACACTGGTGGCAGTCACGGTGAATCACCAGATGTGGATACCCTCCATCGAACCACCCTATGTAGTGGGCATTGTTGAAATTGAGGAACAAAACAGCGTGCGGGTGACCACCAATATTGTGAAATGTGATGAGGCTGATTTGAAGATAGGTATGGCACTGGAAGTTGAGTTTGAACATTATGAGGATGTGTATTTGCCCGTGTTCAGGCCAGTAGCAAACACGCAGGCGGGGAGTGAATAATGGAAAAATTTGAATCCTACTCCGCCGTTACCGGTATGGGGATGTCCGACGTAGGCAGGCGCCTTATGCGCGACCCGCTTGCGCTCACAGTTGATGCATCGCTGGCAGCCATCGAAGACGCCGGGCTGACGCGCGATGATATCGATGGTCTGGCAACTTATCCTGGGTCTGTGCCGGGCGCCGGCGGTTTCAGCGGCGCCAGTGCTCATGAGGTTATGGATACACTTAGGCTTAAGCCGACTTGGCATAACAGTGGCCTCGAGCAAGCGGGGCAACTGGGCTCCATTGTAGCGGCAATGATGGCCGTTGCTACTGGACTTTGCCGACACGTACTGTGTTTTCGAACGGTGTGGGAAGCAACTTATGTGCATTTACAGCGCAGCGGTGAAATTCGTCACTCCGGCGGCGGTGGCCGCATCGGCGGTGGCATGGAATGGCGTATTCCCTACGGCGCTGCCTCTGCCGCCAATTGGATTGGCATGTACTGCAGTCGCTATATGCACGAATACGGTCTTACCCGTGAGCAGTTGGGCCAGATACCCCTTAATGCTAGACGGAATGCAGCACTAACTCCTTACGCTATCTACAAAGATCCAATGACGATGGAGGACTATCTCAATGTGCGCATGGTGTCCACACCGTTGAGTTTGTATGACTGCGACGTACCTTGTGATGCCTCTGTTGCTTTTGTGATTTCACACAAGGATACCGTCAAGGATTCACGCCGTGGACGCGCCGTAGGCTTTGAATCCGTAGGGACTGCCAATGTTGACCGAGTCTCCTGGGATCAAGCTGATTTGCGTTATCTGCCGGGGATTAAAGGTGCGGCAGACATGCTGTGGTCACGTACAGACCTGCGGCACAAAGATATCGATATGCTGCAGCTGTACGACGGTTTTAGTTTCAATACATTGAGCTGGTTAGAGCTGCTGGGTTTTTGCGGTGAGGGCGAAGCGGGGCCATTTCTGGAAGGTGGCCAGCGCATAGCACGTGACGGCGAGATCCCACTGAATACAAACGGCGGTCAACTGTCCGCTGGTAGGCTACACGGCTATGGTTTTCTGCATGAGGCATGCACACAACTACTGGGCGAGGCGGGTGAGCGCCAGTTAGCGAATAATCCGCAGACTGCAATCGCATCTTCCGGCGGTGGAGTGCCGGGCAGTGCGTTGCTTCTGACGGCCCCCTGACAAACAGGTGAAGCATGTTCGACTATGCAGCCCATGGCTTAATTGAATCACCGATTAAACTCCCTCTACCGGGGAATGGACCTCAGACCATTGGTGCAATACTTGATCGTCACTTGGTTGAAAATGCCCATCGCCCGGCACTGGTAGGACGCAGCGCCCGCTACAGCTACGGCGAGTTGCACCGACAGGTCGCAAGGGCTACTGCGGCCTTTCAGCAGCGCGGTATCCGTCCTTATGATCGAATCGCTGCCTGTTTACCCAACGATGTTGATATCGTGGTTGCCTTGTTGGCCTGCGCGCGGGCGGGCGCGATTTGGGTGGGTGTGAATAGACCTCTGGCAGCACCGGAAAAAGCAGCGATATTACTCGATAGTGGAGCCAGCCTTTATTTGACCGACCCTGAGGGATGTGCCCAGATCAAGCCGCAACTAAAGGGCCTTCCAGCCCTACAGGAAGTGCTGTGCGCGGATCGTGACTCCCCCAATAGTTCGTGGCACGAGTTGTTGCAGGCGGTATCTCCCGGTGATGCACAGCGGGTAGCGGTTGATTCCTTCGAGCCCGCCGCAATCGCTTACACCAGCGGTACCACCGGCACGCCCAAAGGTGCTGTGCACAGCCACCATAATATATTGCTGCCTGGAGCTATTGAGGTCGATAAAGGTAGCTACGGCGTTGAGTGCCCCCAGGGAGTGATGTTGCCTCTGACCATTCTCAACCTGATGGTGTTGGCGCCTATGGTAGCTTTTCAGGATGGCAGCTATTGCGTTTGCATGGATAGCTTAAAGCCCGAGGACGTTGCTCGCTGGGTGCGTGACGAGCGGGTGGGTCACTTTGCTTCGGTACCCACAGTCATCCAGGATTTACTGACATCCCCAAAAGTTGATCCGCAAGACCTTGCCACGCTGGGGCGCCCGGATATAGGCGGTGCGGGCATAGCTGAAAACATACAAACTCTCTACAGGGAACGTTTTGGCCGAAAAATGACGGTGGCCTATGGCATGACGGAAGCGCCTACCATCGTCACACGTACTGACCCCGACAAAGCCCCGGAAGAGGAGTTGTGTGGTCGGGCAGTGGCACAAATCGAAATACGCATTGTCGATGAAAAGGATCAGGGTGTGGCACAAGGGGAAATCGGTGAAATTTGTGTACTCCCAGCCGGCACGGGTGCCTACGCCAATATTTATACGACGATGCTGGGGTATTGGGATAGACCGAAAGTCACCGTCGCCAGCCTAGCCGGCGGTATGTACCACAGCGGTGACCTAGGCTATTTGGATGAGAGTGGGCAGCTGTATATTCGCGGTAGGCAGAATGATTTGATTATTCGCGGCGGTGCCAATGTCTACCCGGCAGAAGTTGAGCGAGTGTTGGTCGCCCATCCTGGGATCAAGGATGCCGCTGTGCTGGGGATGGAGGATGCGCGATTGGGTCAGAGAGTGGTTGCTGCTGTAGAAATACTCGATACAGCTGCTACTGTTGAGCAAACCGCGCAGCTGACGGACGAAATACAGTCTTACTGCCAGCAGCATCTGGCCCGCTACAAAGTGCCGGAGCAGATCCGCTTTGTTGAGCAATTGCCCCGTAACGCGATGAACAAAATCGTCAAGCCAAAACTGAAGGCACTCTTTTAGTTCTCCAGTGCTAGACTACTGAGACATACGCGATAGTGATTAGTACTGCCGCGTTGAAACGCTCGAAGGAGCGAATCACAATGAGTATCGATTCATTTCAAATCGCTGAAGTATCCGCAGTGTTGCGACCAGACCTCAAGCTGCAGCCGGTTAAAATAACCCCTGCATTCTATGCAGATATGGACCGCGAATTTTCCCGCTTTAAAGATCACGTTCTAATCGCCAAGCACACTTTCACTGAAGACTGGCCCACATGGGAGAAGCATCCCAAGGGCGACGAGATGGTGATGCTGTTAGAGGGTTAGGGCACACTGGTTATGCGCACAGAGGCAGCCGATGAGACGGTTCATCTCAGCGAGTCTGGCGCCTATGTGGTGTTGCCTGCCGATACATGGCACACGGCACGGGTGACTTCTTCGGCAAGTATGCTTTTCATCACGCCAGGAGAGGGCACGGAGAATGTCGTGGAGAGTGATCTTAAGTGATGGATGTGGTCACCTTGCAAAACTTACGCGCCGTTCAGCGTTGGAAGAATAGATTTTAGTGGAGATAGCCTTATGACCCAGCCCGTTTATTTCATTGCCCAAATCGATGTTAAGGACTACAAGTCCTACATTGAAGAATATGGTATGCCACTGTTAGAGTTGCTGAATAAAATTGGCGCCCAGGTGTTGTCGGCTGCTCCGGAGTTCGGTGTGCTGGAGGGACATTGGCCGGGTAACTGGGTCGCTACTATCAGATTTCCCAGTGCCGAAGTCGCCACTACATTTTACAACTCCGAGGAATATGCGCCCTTAAAGAGTAAGCGCATTGATGAGTTGAGTAATGCTGGTACGGTGATTATGGTGCCGGGGCTG
The DNA here is from genome assembly GCA_047611225.1 of Halioglobus sp. Classification (GTDB taxonomy): domain Bacteria; phylum Pseudomonadota; class Gammaproteobacteria; order Pseudomonadales; family Halieaceae; genus Marimicrobium. The sequence continues at coordinate 6,066 of JBLFWP010000071.1, read as the reverse complement.
GAGATGTAGTGGGCTAATTGAGCGCTAACCTAAGTAGTTAATTTTGTCGCTTGCAATTTCTGTAGCAAAAAAAAGGCCACTTAATGGTGGCCCTTTGCTTGTCGACAGTTGGTTGTCTGTAGGCGCTATAAATCAGTAGTTGAACTCTACAAATAACAGCCCACCGTCATAGCGCCAATCAAGGTCGCCGTTGAAACTAGGTTTGGAGACGCCTACATCGAGCTGTACGCTATTGAACCCAATGCCAATCGCTACATGCTCAAAGAGTTGGTAGTCCAAGCCTGCATAGACGTCATAGAGTGAGCCGTCGTAGTCCTCATACTCGATTGCGAAGACTTCGCCGCTAGCGCGCAAGGATAGTTTCTCGGTGAAGAAATATTCGCCCCTTACGCCGATAACCGGCAGGGGCAAAGTGACGTCGCTGGAAGAATTTCTGCCCAAGTCACCCACTGATAATGCCGCGCTGACCTTGGACACATAGAGTCCTATGCTTGCGCCCAAGTAGCCCTTGTCATTCGCTATGAATGAGTAGGTATAGGCCGCTTTATAAATGGTCATGTCGAAATTGCTATTGACCTCTGAATCGATGGGGTATATCTCTCCATCCCATTCGATTTCTCTCTGAATCTGCTTGGTGGAAGAACGAGACAGGTCAAACAGGCTGACGTCCAAACGATGCTTTTCGTTAAACCGGTAGTAGGCATCGACTCGAAAGACAGAGTCGGAATTGCGCAGCCCCAGATCGCTCTCCAGATCAATGACGGTCCCCGATCCCGACTCGCCATTCAGGCGGGTGTTGCTCTGCTGGTCTGTCAGGAATAGCCCCAGACCTACGCCGAAAGTTTTATCGTTATCGCCCTCGGCGATGGCCGCAGGCGCGCCGAGCAGCATCGTCAGTGAAAGCACTGTGGCCAGTGGAGAGCCTAGTGAGAAAAAAGGACGATATGCCTTCGAAGAGGTGGTCATAGTTGAGCTCCATTCAATGTGTTGCTGCGGTCGTAAACCGAGGGTGCCTGGCTCCAATACGCTGCTGGTCGGCAGCGGGGAAAGCCCCAAGAATGAGTTCGACGATACGATATCGTTTTTATGGTGTCTATTACGGAAGATGGGAATATGGCCCATTTACGGCTAGCTGCACCCAGTGATGGTCAAACTCTTGCCCTGAGCGATGGCGGGAAGGCCCTAGCGAGCTTTTGGCGCACTTAGAATTGTTAGGCTTCGCGCGCCCGGGAGCTGTTTTTACGTGCCACGTACTCTGCTATTGTGACTGTATTGAAAATCAAGCGATAAGCGCCCTCATCTATGATAAGTCCAACTCGTGCTCTTTTTTTGCTGCTGCTCATCACTTTTGCCACTGCTTGTGACATTGGTTCGTCAGACCCAGCGGGGGGTGTTATTGAGAGCCCGGCCGTGATGGGTGATCAAGCTGTAGAACAAGCGGCAGTGCAATTGACTATGCCATCGAGAGGGCCCTCCGGTGAGGAGGAAACCTCTCTCGTCACAGCCGTTCCAGACTTCCCCACTTCCCAGCTGCAGGTTTTCCAGGTCTCCCGGACGGGCGATTTGGATACTATGGAAGAACACCGTGTCATTCGTATGCTCACGGTTTTCGGTGTGGGACGCTACTACCTGGATGGTGGCTTGGCTAAGGGTATGGTTGCCGAGATGGCCTCTCGTTTGGAGCAGTTCATCAATGAGCGCATGAATAAAAAACATGTAAGGGTACATGTTGTTGTTATTCCTGTGGCCCGTAATCAACTTCTTCCGGCTTTGTTGGAGGGGCGAGGCGATATAGTCAGTGCAGGCCTGTCCATCACCCCTGAGCGCGAGCAGGATGTTGCGTTCAGCACCCCTGTATCCAAATCTCAGTCAGAGGTTTTAGTGACAGGCCCTTCCGCGCCCGAGATCGTTGGTATAGAAGATTTGGCCGGAAAGAGGGTGTACCTGCGCCATTCAAGCAGCTACCGGGAGAGTATAGAGGCCTTGAGCGAGCGTCTCGTTGCACAGGGGAAGGCAGCTGTCATCATTGAGCCGGTGTCGGAAATGCTTGAAGACGAAGACTTGATAGAGATGGTTAACGGCGGCCTGCTGCCCTGGGCGATTGTTGATTCGTATAAGCCGCAAATGTGGAAGAATGTTTTCGACAAGGTTACGGTGCGAGATGACATTGTATTTCGAGAGGGAGCGAAAATAGCCTGGGCATTCCGCAAAGACAGTCCTTTACTGGAAGTTGCCTTAAGCGATTTTATGAAAAAGAATAAGCAGGGCACGCTGTTGGGTAATATGCTGATCAATCGCTATGTGCGGGATTTCGACTGGGCTAGCAATGCCTTGGATGATGAGGATTATCAACGTTTTGAGAGTCTCGTTCATGTCTTTGAGACCTACGGCGAAAAATATGGCATTGATCATCTGATGGCTGCGGCACAGGGCTATCAGGAATCCCGTCTGGACCAAAGTGTGCGCAGCCATGCTGGCGCAGTCGGTATAATGCAGTTACTGCCCACTACGGCCAGCGATCCTAAGGTGGGTATTCCCGATATACATCTGGCTGAAGATAATATTCATGCTGGTATGAAATACATGAGCTACCTTCGTGACCGTTATTTCTCCGATCCCGAAATTAGCGAGCTTGATCAGACACTACTGGCGTTGGGTGCCTACAATGCCGGGCCTGGGCGTATGATTAAGCTGCGTGCGAAAGCCAAGGAACGTGGTTACGACCCCAACGTATGGTTCGACAATGTAGAGCTCATTGCGGCCCAGGAAATTGGGCGGGAGACGGTTGAGTATGTTGCCAATATCTTCAAGTACTACCTTGCGTACCGCATGTCCTCTGAGCAGGCGTTGCGGCATAAAGCTGCGAAAGAGATCGTCAGGGAGCGATTGACCGAAGCCCTGTGAGGCCAGCAATGTGGTTTGTCTTGCTGTTGTCCTAAGATCATCTTGCTCATTGAACCGCAGATTTAATTCGCTCCCGAATGGCGTAACACTATCCCGCACACCAGGATTTGGGCCTGGTCGTTGAGAAGGGCAGTCAACAAGAGTAGAAGAAAAAATGGATCGTAAACTTATTTCCAGTGGGTCAGAATTTGAAGCCAAGATCGGTTATTCCAGAGCGGTAGTGGACGGAGACTACGTTTTTGTTTCGGGCACCACGGGCTACAATTATGAAACCATGTCTATATCGAGCGATGTAGTGGAGCAGGCAGACCAATGTTTCAAGAATATCGAAAAAGCGCTGCTGGAGGCCGGTAGCAGCCTGGATGAAACAGTGCGAGTACACTATATTTTCCCAGACAAGCGTGATTTCGAGCCCTGCTGGCCGGTTTTGCAGAAATACCTGGGTGTTGCCATGCCTGCTGCCACCGTGTTTGAGGCAGGGTTGCTGGATGCAGAAATGAAGCTGGAAATTGAGATTACAGCGAGAGTAAAGAGTTAAATGGGCAGATAATGAACGAACTGACAGCAAGGAAAATTAGTTGCCCGTACTGCGGCGAGGCTATAGAAATTTTAATCGACTGTTCCGAATCTGAGCAGCGCTATGTCGAGGATTGTTCAGTCTGCTGCAGGCCCATCGAATTTGCTGTGGTTATAGAGCACGATGGTGAGCTTCTCGTGTCAGTGTCGCACGAGAACGATTAAATGTAGGTGTTTATACACAGAGCGTTTCGCAGGTTATTGATCTAACTATAAAAAAGGAGAATTTGATGCCAGCATTCCGTTTCAACCACATGGAGTTAACGATGCCTCCGGGTACGCTGGTCCGTGACATGGAGGCGATTAAGTCCTTCTATGCAGAAATATTTGATTTCGAGGCGATAGAAGTACCTGTATTGGAAACTCCAACGCTGGTGCTTAGGACAGATGAACACACAAGCCAATTTTTGCTGCTGACGGAGCAGGAGAAGCATTTGCATTCTCCAGGCTTCGATCATCTGGGCTTTATTTATGAAACCCGTACGGAGGTGGATGATATTCATGCCAGATGCCAGCAGTGGCAGAAAGACGATGACCGACTCCGAATTAAAGACTACGAAGACATAATGATCGGTCCTTCAACAACCCGCGCATTTTATATCCAGTATCTGTTGCCGATTTGGTTTGATATTCAGGTTGTGGAATATGAGCCAGGCACGGCCCCGGATAAGGGCTGGGCGTATAGTTAACTCGCCGAAAATCCCGCTAATACAGATTAGCCCCCAAAATTGACAAAGTGTCAAAAAGTGATATAACAAGACGAAGAGAGTCATCCGGAGCAGAGAAATTCAAACCCCTGCGACAAATAAAGCGGCTAAAAGGGCGGTTAACAAGGCGGCTATAAAGCTCGCCAATGGGATGTCTGACAGGGCGGCCAATAGGACGGCTAATAAGGCGAAAGGGATGGTCAAAGACAAAGCAGGACGCAGTTTGGGAACTCGTGCCCAGAAAACCCGCCAGCGTATTTTGGACGCTACGGCCAAACTTCTCTCCGAGCGCAGTATTCTCGATATTTCCGTCACGGAAATTGCGCGACAAATCGACAGCGTATCCAGCCTGTTCTACCACTACTTTAAAGACGTAGAAGATGCGGCGCAGCACCTGGCCCGCGACGCATCCTCGGAAATGCCGGCAATGGTACAGTTAATGGAAGGCAGCTGGGAAGGCGAGGAGGGCTTACAGCGCGCCCGCGATCTTGCCGAAGCTTACCTGCAGCACTGGGAGAGGAATCACGGCGTGCTCTTATTGAGAAATCAGGCGGCCGACCGCGGTGATAAAGTCTTTCTCAAAATCCGCAAACAGGCACTAAGTCCACTCATAGACAAACTGACTGAATTAATCACGGCTGCGCAGAAAAGGGGCAGGGTGCCAAAAGATTTACACCCGTTCCTGGCGGCATCCGCGCTGGTCTCTGTTTTGGAAAAACTGTCTGCCTACGAACGCTCGTTGCGGCACTTCGATGCTAACCGCGATGACTTGGTAACGACCTGCGCCCGGCTAATCTTCACCACTGTGGCAGGCCAGGAATAAGACCTTATTCGTGCTGCGAAATACGAACAACGCACGAGTACTGTTCGAATAAAAAATCAGCATGGAGGGAATGCAAAATGGGTTTATTGGATGGTAAGGCTGCCGTTGTTACTGGCTCAGGACGGGGTATAGGTAAAGGTCATGCGCTGCAACTGGCTAAAGCCGGTGCCAGTGTTGTCGTAAATGACATAGACGAGGAAGTTGCGGCTGAAGTAGTGGCGCAGATAGAAGGTTTTGGCGGCACAGCCATCGCCAATACCGGTAGTGTCGGCGAGAAGTCGGGCGCCGAGAGTATTGTAAAATCCTGCATAGACGCTTTTGGCAAGATCGATATTATGATGGCCAACGCGGGCATCGCTAGAGATCGTACTTTTCTCAAGATGTCTGAGGAAGAATTTGATGCCGTAATGAATGTACATGTGAAAGGCACGTTCCTCTGCCATCAAAGTGCCGCGCTGCAAATGAAAGAACAGGGTACAGGCGGCTGCCTTATCTCCACAGTATCTGCGGCCCATTTCGGCAACTTTGGGCAAACCAATTACGCGGGTGCAAAGGGGGCAATTGCCTCAATGACTTACACCATGGCGATGGAGCTGGCGCGATACGGCATTCGTGCAAATGCCATCTCCCCCTCTGGTACTACGCGTATGTCAGACACCTATGTAGGCCCGGATGGTAAGAAGCATGAGATGCCGTTTATCGATCCTGAGCTCAATGGCCCTGTACTCATTTATCTGTGTAGCGATGAAGGAAACTATATTTCCGGCCAGATATTTGGCACTGGTGGTGAGCGCATTGCTTTGTTGGAGCAGCCTAAATACGGGCACACCTTGTTCATGCCTGGTGGCTGGACGGTGGAAGATGTCCAAAATAATTTCAAACCCAATCTCGGCAACAAACTTGAAGCCATTGGTATTACCAAGCCCCCTTATCCATTTTCTGACGGTGTAAAAGTGCCGGAGCCAAAATAAAGCGGCTGGAATAACGTTTAAAGAGAGTAGCCATGTCAGATCAAACGGTTGGAATCGTCGCCTACGGTAGCTATATACCTGCAAC
>JBLFWP010000070.1:0-16543 GCA_047611225.1 Halioglobus sp. | reverse complement strand
GTGGTTGACGGTGTGATGTATGCGACCTCCGCATGGAGCATTGTGCATGCGCTGGACGCCCGCAGTGGTGAGCCGCTGTGGTCCTACGACCCCAAAGTCGCGAAGGACAAATCCAAACACACCTGCTGCGATGTGGTCAATCGAGGCGTGGCAGTATGGCAAGGGCAAGTGTTTGTTGGCGCATTGGATGGACGCTTGATCGCGCTGGACGCTGCCACTGGTAAAGTAAATTGGGAAGTGGCGACGTTTGACCCTGCCCTGCCCTACACCATCACCGGTGCGCCACGTGTCGTGGACGGCAAGGTGTTCATTGGCAATGGCGGAGCAGAGTTTGGTGTTCGTGGTTATTTGAGCGCATACAACGCGGCAGACGGTTCCATGGCCTGGCGTTTTTACACGGTGCCGGGTAACCCTGAGCTCGGGTTTGAAAACGATGCTATGGAAATGGCAGCCAAAACCTGGAATGGCCAGTGGTGGGCTCTCGGCGGTGGCGGCGGCACGGTATGGGACTCCATGGCCTACGATCCAGACCTCGACCTTCTGTATTTCGGTGTGGGCAATGGCACACCCTGGAACCAGGAAATCCGCTCACCCGGTGGTGGCGACAACCTGTTCCTGTCTTCTATTGTTGCCGTTCGACCAAATACAGGTGAATACGTTTGGCACTATCAGACAACACCCGGCGAGACCTGGGACTACACCGCCACTCAGCACTTAGTGCTGGCCGAACTTGAGCTGAATGGCAAGCAACGCGATGTCATCATGCAGGCGCCCAAAAATGGGTTTTACTATGTGCTGGATCGAGCGACAGGCGAGCTGCTGTCCGCCGAGAATTACATCAACATCACCTGGGCCACTCATGTCGATAAAACAACGGGGCGGCCGGTAGAAGTTGCAGAGGCTCGCTATAAAGACGCGCCCTCTATAGTGTTCCCTTCGTATCTTGGCGGCCACAACTGGCACCCCATGTCCTACAGCCCTGATACAGGGCTAGTGTATATCCCGGTACTGGACTTCCCCGCCACTTACGGCCAGGCCGAGAACTTTAAATACAATCCAGGTGTAGTGAATACCGGCACCGACGGCGTCGTTGGCGGACTACCGGATGATCAGGCAGAACGCACGGCTCTGGGAGCGCTCTTACTCGGTCGCTTGCTGGCATGGGATCCGGTGAAGCAGGAGGAAGCCTGGCACGTAGAACATAACGGTCCGTGGAATGGAGGCACCTTGGCCACCGCCGGTAATCTCGTTTTTCAAGGTACTGCTGAGGGCAAGTTAGTGGCTTATCGCGCAGACAACGGCGAGCGCCTGTGGGATTTTGCTACGCAAACGGGTGTAGTCGCGCCGCCCGTAACTTACGCGATAGACGGCGAACAGTACTTGTCGGTCAACGTCGGTTGGGGCGGCGCTTACGCGCTGGTCTTTGGTGAGTATGTGCAAGCAGAGAGTCTGCCCAATGTTAGCCGTATCCTGACCTTCAAATTGAATGCCGACGGTACGCTACCAGAGGTTACTTGGCGGCCGACCGTGGTTTTCAATCCACCTGAACTTAATGCAGACGAAGCAACACTGGCTCTTGGCTTCCAGACCTACCAGGACACCTGTATGGGTTGCCACGGGCTGAATGCAGTATCTGGCCTGCTGATACCTGATTTGCGCGGCTCTGCCCACCTGTGGGATGAGACGTCCTGGGATGGCGTCGTGCTGGAGGGTACGCTGCGCAGCCGCGGTATGGCCTCATTTGACGAAAACCTGAGTGAAGAGCAGAGCCATGCGATTCGTGCCTATATAATTCAGCAGGCCCAGCGCGGTCAGGCGGTGCAAAAGGCGGCTCAGGCCCTGTAAGCCGACGGTATAAAGTGCCCGGGCCAAGTTCGGGTTTTTGTCAATTTTCTTTGCAATTTAGCCTGCCAATAGGCCTCTGACTCCGCCAATGCCACGTATTTCTGGGGTTGGTACAATACTCTTGCCTAATGTTTTCTATAGCCTACGATTCGAGTAGCCCGCCTTGAGGTATTTCGACAACGTTGATAATTGGAAGGAGCAAGCGCAATGGACTCACCGAGAAACGCAATTTCAAAGTCACTATTGGCCGGGATCATCGCTCTCAACTTGAGCCTGGCGACAAGCATTGCCATTGCCTCAGATGGACTTCTGCCGGCAACCTTTAATCCCACGTATATTTTCGCTGTGGCAGCTTTGGAAATAGCGTTGGTTCTGGCTGTTTACAGGGCAACGAGGAAGCAGCCACTTGCTACCCGCAGCTAAGCGGCCCCCAGGACGACGAGCGGCTTGGCAAGTGTAAGCAAGTGCTGAACTAGCCCAACTTACTCAGCTGATCCATCATGTCATCGAAGTTCCAGTGCGCAGCCATGCGCGTGATAAGCCCCTCACTGTTAACTTCGTAGGTAGCCAACATGTCGCATTGAGTGACATTTCCATTGCCCATATCATTGTGGGCAACCTGCGCCACACAGCAAAAGAACTCGCCGCTGGTCCAGCGCTTGTCGACTTTGATATCCAGATTCGCTTTTCCTATTACCTTGTCCCAGAACTGTTCAATAGCAGCCTTGCCGCGGTTGCCCTCTCCCGTTGGGTCCATAGGGGAAATGCCCACCGGGTCTGCGACCACAGCATCTTCGGTGTAGAGCGCCAGCCAGCCTTCCTTGTTACCGGACATGGCGTACTCAATTGATTTTCTATTCGCTTCTACAGCGAGGTGAAGTTTGTCAGTCATGTATTCATTCCTTCTCTCCGTGACTTTTATTACGCTGCAATTTTTTTAAACTGAAGTATCACCTAAGCGATCTCTAAGACATAAAGAGCTTAGCTACGCGATATTAGCTTTCGACGAAATTACTGTCGCCCCAGTAGGCCTTCATATTAATGATGAGGCCATCTTGGTTAAATTCCATTACATCCAGCGTTTCCATTACCATCTTCATGCCCTTTGGCTTGGCCGTCATGCCCACGGCGCCCCACTGGTCCCGTACGCGTACATGGCCTTCCAGTGTCATCAACTCCACGTTGTCCACCGCCATCTGGTAAAAAACGCGCAGGGCTTGCGTTCCTACATGTGGGTCAGTGCCAATAGGATCCTCTACAACAGCATTGTGTGCGAACAGTTCGAGCACCTTTTCTACATCATCGCCCGTGATTGCATCTACGTAGGCCTGGAGTGTGTTTGCGATGTGCTGGTCGTTCAATACGGGCATCGGTATAGTCCTATATGCTGCGGAAGTGCTGCTTTTTTGTATTCAAAATCGTGTCGGCAATTATACGCTTAGAACAGTATTGTTGTGGACAAATTCAAGGGCCCGAAGCTGCGCAGCCAAGCAATTGGTCTACTATTTTAAAACAGAACCATCCCTTTGGCGCGTTTGCCTGCTATTTGTCCATACAGGTAATTGCAATTGCAGCCCATTGACCCCTTAATACGCCGCTTGGGCATCCGCTGCCGGAATAGCCCACGAACGCCTTGAGGAACGAACGTGAAATGCGCCTATACCTTTATTGCCGGGACAGCCCTGTTGTTAACAGCGGCCTACTCTGACGCAGCCAACATTGAACACTGCCGTACCCTGAAAATTGATGAGCAACGGCTCGCTTGCTATGACGCGACAGTGCAAAAACTGGAAGCTGAATTTCCTGAAATTGAAAGCTCAGCCGAAGATTTAGAAATTGTCATCGTGCCCAGCGAAGTGAGTAGCACGGACACACCCGCCCTAGCCCGCCTGGACCGTGAATTGATTATTACAGACAGCCCCTACTCAATTACGCCACACCACCGCAACTACCTATTACCCCTGACGTACAACGGCGATATCCATGAATCAACGTTCAGCCAAGCTTTTCCGGGCAAGGAAATGGACGATATCGAAGCTAAATTTCAGATCAGCTTCAAAGCCCGACTGATGGAGGACCTTATTGGAAAGGGTGATCTTTGGGCGGGCTACACCCAGCAAAGTTGGTGGCAGGTATACAACCATGTTGAATCGGCTCCCTTTCGCGAAACCAACTACGAACCGGAAGTCTTCATGCTCTGGGATAATAATTGGGAGGTCGGTGGCTTCACCAATACCCTGCTCTCTGCTGGTTTTAATCATCAGTCAAATGGACGCAGCGAACTTCTTTCGCGCAGTTGGAATCGTATTATGGGTGGGGCTGTCTTCGAGCGGCATAATATGGCGATAGCTGCCAGAGCCTGGTATCGCATCCCCGAAGACGACAAAGACGATGACAACCCAAATATGAACAAATACTACGGCTATGGCGACCTCAGCCTCATCTATAAGTTGGAGGACATGGAGCTAGGCATGAAGGTACGTAATAACTTGAAAGGCAGTGGCGACAACAAAGGCTCTATAGAACTTGAATGGTCAAAGCCTGTGAACAAGCGCTTCAAATGGTATGTTCAATACTTTTACGGATACGGCGAAAGTCTAGTCGATTACAATGTAAAATCGAACCGAATTGGTATTGGCTTCGCATTGAACAACCTTCTCTAGGGTAGTTTCATTCTTGTGGCGCTATAGTTTCAGTATCAATACGATTTTCACCGTACATAGTATCGTTCTGTTTGGGCCGGCAATACGGGGCACTACCATCGCCTGGATGGAATCGGCCTTATATCTGTTCAGGATGGTTGAGATAGAGTGGTTCTTATAAACATAATTAGGGTTGGGAGTCGAAAATGTCTTTGAGAATGATTTCGAGCATGTCTTTGGCAATGCTTGTGGCAGCACTTGCGGCACTGTCCAGTGGCAATGTTCTGGCCTCCCAGTGTATCTCCGACGATGTAGAGCGGCCTAAAATTGGCCTGGTTCTTGGCGGAGGTGGTGCTCGTGGAGCTGCACATATCGGTGTTATTCAAAAGCTTGAAGAACTTAGAATCCCGGTGGATTACATCACTGGTACCAGCATGGGCTCGATTGTGGGCGGACTACACGCAGTAGGAATGAACTCAGCCGAGCTGGAGGAGCTGGTTGTCGCGATTGACTGGGAAGAACTGTTCGATGATGAAACCCGGCGAGCAGACCAACCCTTCAGGCGTAAACGCGATGATGACCTCAGCCTATTTGGTAGCAAGCTAGGCGTTGGTGAAGGCTCATCTCTTCTCCCCACGGGTGCTATCGATGGGCAGAAAATAGGGTTCTTCTTCTCCTCTACCGTCAACAAATATGTTCAGACACGGGATTTTGACCAGCTCCCTATTCCCTACCGTGCGATTGCAGCAGATGTAATTACCGGTGATCAGGTTGTAATCGACCACGGGGATCTTGGAATGGCCATGCGCTCAAGCATGTCTATACCGGGCGCTTTCTCTCCTGTGATCTTTGGAGACTACTTGTTGATTGACGGTGGTATCGTAAATAACGTGCCCATAGACGTGGCTAGAAACCTCGGCGCAGATATAATTATTGCTGTTGATGTCGGTACGCCGCTGTCCACACGGGAAGAATTAACCGACCTTCTTTCCATCACTGGGCAATTAACCGGATTTCTTGTGGTAAAAAATTCGCGCGAACAACTTGCCACTCTGGGCGACGAGGATTTTCACCTCCAGCCCAAGCTTGGAGACTCCGTTACCTCGGCGAGCTTCGACAAAGTCGAAGAAGCGATCCCTCTAGGTTATCAGGCCGCTGATGCTTTTTCTGAAAAACTTTCACAGCTGTCCCTAACGCCCGAGGCCTATGCCAATTACCGGGCGCAGGTGAAGGGTTGTACTGTTGGACCGCCGACCATACAGTTCGTTGAGATTGATAACAGTTCTCGTCTACGGGACGATGTTATCGCAAAGCATATACACACCGAGATAGGGGAACCGCTGGATTTTCCGCAACTTGAAAAGGACATACAACAGATCTATGCCCTGGGGTTTTTACAGTCTGCCCGCTACGAAGTTATTGAGAAGAATGGTGAGAAGGGTGTGATCTTTCACGTTGAGCAAGACAAGCGCGGTGCACAGTTTCTGGAATATGGCCTTGATGTATTTGGCGATTCAAACAGCAGCGATGTCAATCTTCGATTGGGTTACCTCAAAACCGATATTGACGACCGAGGCTCCGAGTTTAGAGGGCTGGTGCAGCTGGGTGAGGATCCTGGGTTTCTCGCGGAGTTCTATATCCCACTGGAAAATAGGCAGCGATTTTTCCTTGCTCCACGAGCCTTTGGAGAGCAGTCAGAAATCATACAGTATGACGACAACGCCAAAAAGATAAGCGAGTATCAGATTAAGGAATTTGGAGCCGCTTTGGCCATAGCATGGGAGATCAAGCGTGATGCAGCCCTTTCTGCCGGTATTCGCTACTCCGAAGGGAATGTCGATTTAGAGCTGGGAGAGCCAACTCTGGAGGACTACAGCTATAAAAGTGGCGCCTATGTTCTAAAGGCACATTGGGATCGGGTGGATGACAGCTACTTTCCCTCTACGGGAAGCACCTACCGCATTAGTTATCTCAACTATGATGAAGATCTGGGTGCTGACCAAGGCTATGAACAAATCGTATCAGGCGGTTATTCCGCTTTTTCTACAGGCCGTCACACGCTGCTTGGAGGCTTCACCTACAACACTACCCTCGATAACAATGCACCGCTTGAGGGACAGTTTCAGGGAGGCGGGTTCCTGCGCTTGTCGGGTCTAAAAGAGAGTGAAATAAGTGGCCAGCACTTTGGTATGTTGGTAGCTGGGTATCGCTATAGATTCAGTGATACAGCACTACTACCTTCTTATCTAGGCGGGACCGTGGAATTTGGTAACGCGTCAGATGATCGCGAGGATATTTTCGATGACGGTATTCTGGCCGGCAGCGTCTACATGGGTTTTCGCTCGCCCATTGGCCCCATCTATATAGGTTACGGCGTTGCCCAAGACAGCGATGGTGAGTATTTTCTGCGTCTGGGTAATGTACTGCAACGCAGTGGGATAGGAAATTAGGTCTAGCGCGAGCTTTTCGGAAAGAAAAAATATCCCGGTGCGGTGAGTCCACCATCCGCTACACAGGGTGGGATAGATCCTCTGGGCTATTTACAAGTATCAGGAAGCCACATTGGGAAATGAAAAATCAGTCGGACTTATCAATCTGATCCGCTAGCGCCGCCAGCTTCGGATTGTCACGATAGAAAGTATTCCAGTAGTCGAGGCCAAAGTCCTCCAGCGAACTCTCGAGGCCACTCACAACATTGGTGTTTTTAAAGGACACTTCTCCATCTTTAACGCTGAAAGTAATGAAAGAATTCCGCTTGTCCGCCCCCATGCCGGTTGCGATATAGGTGAGATGCTCATCCTTTAGATAGAAAGTTTGCAGATACTTCCCGCCGCCACCGATATCGCCGGCCAACAGATAAATTTGTTTATCTTCCGCCAGGGATTCCAGCAATGGTTTCAGTTCATCGAGGAAAAATCGGTAATCTTCCGGTGGCATCACCGGGTGACGATAGCGAAAGACTGGCTCCACGGCAGGATTGTAGTAACTCCAAATCACCAGGTGCGTCATCAGAAAGATATTCTTAATCGTATCGTCTGCAGCCGCCCGTTCCAGTAGTTTTTTGAGGTGATTGTATTTTTGCGCTGGGAGTACCCACGTCTGGCCTTGTTCCAGGAAGATAAAAAGCTCGCTGCCTAGAGAGAAGTTATAATTAGGGTCACCGAACTCGCGCGCATACCGTTCTACGTCGTGTCCGACCTGGGTTATGCTGCCATCAGGCAGTGGGTCTCCTCCAGTCTGGCTGTCATGGTTTCCTATGGCGTTGAAAAAGGGTACTGGAACATTTTGCGTCGTCCAGCTTTTGATTTCTTCCACTCGCGCGTCCGTAATGTTGTAGTACAGGTCACCTAGAGAAAGAACGAAGGCCGGTTCGTCAACGAACAGACGCTGTACATTTCCGCGTAGAGAAGGATTGGGGGCGGGAGCACCTGGAGCTGCTCGGATATGTGATAGCGCCACGAAACTGTAGTTTGACCAGTCTCCGGAGGGATCGATAGCGAGTTGATTAAAACAGGATTGGGTCGCTATTTGTTGGCACCCGGCTGGTTCCTTGAATAGCCCCCACAGCAACATTGCTACCGTGGCTACAGCCACTACCCACAAACTCTTGTTCATAACAAAATCTCCAGCATACGCTAGGGGAAGGCTCCATCTACAATACCATTTCCAAGGCTCACAGTTGATCTAAAATGGCAGTTCGATATTTTACTATCCGCCCGGGCCTACCAGACTCTAATTTGCTCTATCTGAAATTTAAGTAGGCGACTATCGTCCTCGCCAACAATACCCGCCTCAGCCGACGTTAACGGATTCAGGTGTTGTAACTCAATCTCCATAGACGAAGCATCAGACAAGCTTCTGGGGAGGGTCACGGTTAGATTATTTAGGGGGGTCTCACTGATTAACTGACCATTGACTAGTAGTCGCGTTGCTTCTTCTCCACCTAGATATCTGCCGTGAATAAAAAGTTGTTTCGGAGTGGTGTCGGGTTCCCAGCGTACGAAAAGCACGGAGCGATTATCTAGTGTCCATGCTCCTCCGCTCAATCTTCCGCTCCAACCATCGGCGAGTAGCACGTAGGGCAACATTCCCAAACCTCTCAGTGTGCGATCAGGAATAGGTTGCAAATAGCGCACATAATTTTCGTACCTCTTCATCCCGGCAGCTGCCTCAAGGGCTGCCGCTGAAATTTTGGCCTTTCTTTGCTGTGGAGAAACATCGCTGTGTGCAAATGCTACGAGACAGCACAAGGATATGAATAGCGCTAGAGATCGCATACGGTATCCACACCTATAACGTACTTGGAATGGCGGAATATCCGTCCCGGCATTCCCGTTAACAGTCGTGCCGCTTTCGCCGCCTCGCTAATGGGATACTTGAACTCCACAACCACTTCCACTGCCGAAGCGGTAGTGCTTTGCGTTTTCAAAGGGTACAGCTTTTGATAGCGAATGCGCTTGTCCAGAGTCATACGGATCCCCGGGGCTATCTCGAAATAAGCTCTCTCGTACTGCACGTGTAGGCTAGGAAACAAGTTGTGCTGCTTTGCAATTTCTCTGCTTTTCTCGGTACTACGCAATAAACGATCCGAGATCCTGCGTTCAAAAGGTATGTCGCCACAAGGGTTCTGAAGTTCGATCACCAATTTGTTAGCCAGCCTCCCGCGTTTGTTCTTTAACTCCAGTACAACCTTTTCGGTGGCGTCATTGTACCAACGCAGGCGTAGCTTACCGCGCTGACTCATGCCAGAGACATTGTCCTGATAGTCATCCAGCATCGCGGTATCGAGGTAAACAGAGTGTACCTTTCGATCTGGGAATTGCTTCTTGGGGTGCAGGCCCGATTGCTGCAACCAGCTTTGGAACTCAATGAACTGCATATGCTCAAAGGGTACCTTCAACTCGTGGCGAAAATCGTTC
Organism: Halioglobus sp.; assembly: GCA_047611225.1. Lineage (GTDB taxonomy): Bacteria > Pseudomonadota > Gammaproteobacteria > Pseudomonadales > Halieaceae > Marimicrobium. Next base: position 7,137 of record JBLFWP010000070.1, on the reverse strand, counting down.
ACACGCCAATTACTACTCTGTGACAAAACCTGCCTCCGTGAGCTGCACCTGGTTGAAATTAGTTATCGCTTGTAGCGCTCCGTCAATTATAATCTGGCTGCCATTTTGATTGGAGGCGATAGAACCTGTATTTTCGAAAACACAGTTGCGGCAGTCAATAAAAGCTCCTCCATACTCAGTTTTCTTAATGTAGGTAAGAAGCGCACTGCCTGAAATGTTGTTGAACCGACTGTCGCTCACCGTGGCGTTAGACAGGTCTTTACTCGCCACTCCCGTTGAGGAACCGTTGATCTCAAGCTGGCTGGCGTGTAATACCGACTCTTCTCCTACGGAAATGGCCTTGTCACCGATATTGGAAAATCGGACTTTCTCAACCGAAAGTTGAGTGCCCGACACATCGATAGCGTCATTTCCGGTGGCAATAAAGTGTGAATTCATAACCCTGCCCAGCGAAAAGTCACTATCAAAACCATCTGCACGGGCTCCCTGAATAATACTATTATCGAGAGTGAATTCCGACCGCACTATATTCAGAGCGTCCTCGCAGTGCATGTCGACAAACTTAGTGTCGGAAATATTCACATCACTTTCGTAAAAAGAAATACATCCGGTGATGCCGTAATAATCTTGTCGGTTTGCCAGCGTTTGCTCCCCAGCCCCGCTCAATACCGCATGCTGTATATGAGAGCGCCCAGCTGAGCCTACAACTAGAATGCCTCCCCAAGCACCGACGTCACGATAACCTAGAGCTGGAGAAATATTCACCACTACCGGGTCCGTTTCAGTACCCCGAAAATATAGGGGCCCCCGAATTTTTAGAGTTGCGCCCGAGAGGAAACTCAGCTTGGCTCCGGCCACAGCGGTGACAGACCAGCCCTGGTCGATTTCAACGCTATGTTCAAATACGTGAGTGGCTCTGCCGAATGTAATGGTCTTTGCCTCTGTATCCAGCTCAACCCCTGTGCGCCCGGCTAGCGCCGCTGCAAAGTCGGCGTCATAGCCGGTGTCATGATTTCGAAACTGTGGCACTGCGAGTTCGACGAATGATTTGTCGCGAAACTGGAAGGCAACAGTCACATTCGTTCCCTTGGTAAATTGTCGATCAATATCGATAAACACAATATGCACGGGTTTCTCTGCTGCCGTTGCCCCCTGAAACTCGGGCACTACAGCAGGTCCTTCCACCGCTATAGGAGTACCGTCGCCCTCGCTCAGAGTTACCCTAATATTGCGCAGAGGCTCACCGGTCAGGTTTTTTATCTCCAGAGTCATCCCAACCTGGGTGGGAATCAGAAAAGCTCGCACATGGAATTGGAGAGGCGCATCGGGAAAATATCGTACAAAATCCCTAATATCCTCCTTCACCACCCGCTTAACTTTCCTGAACTTTATCGTATCCAGAAACTGAGACAGGTTGCTCAGGAAATCCTTTACGAAGAGCGTACTGGTCTCTACTTCTGTATCCAGTGCTAGAATGTTCAATGCGTCGACTTGGGCTTGCTGGAACTGCAGCTGCCATTGTGTACTCTGGTAGCTGGCCAGTAGTTGCTCACTGAAGTCCAGTACGTAGCCTTGAAAGGCTGGATTACTCAGCACATAAGGTGCAACAAGCGTATCGCAGTTCTCTGCCTGTTCTCCCCGTTCTGATGGAATCGGCGTGTTATCAAAGGCTATGGGTTCGAGCAAATTTGTCGTTGGATTGAAATAAAAGCGCCTGTTGTGATCCGCCACGCCGTGGCACCCGTACCAGGTATTTACCAGTACCCACCATCGAGCCAGCTGCGGGAGATTGAAGACCTGCTTTGCAGGCACTACGCCATCGAGGTAGTCACGATAGAGAGACAGCGCGCGCGTGGAGTTATTGGTAGCAGTAGTACCTGGTAGGTAATCGGGTGCACCAAACTGCTTTACTGGCAAATCGTTAAGCCTGAAGTGGGCGTGGTGCATGGTAGGTGCCTTGCCGTCGCTGTATTGATGGGCCATGCGCGCGTTGAGATCCCGCTGACGCCACATCGGGTCTTCATCTACCACCACCACGGGCCCTTCGCGCCGCTGTTGCGACTCCAGCAACTCTTTGGAAATATGTTCTTCCAGGGCCATGACACCAATACGGTAATCATTGATTCGCACATCAACAAGGCGATAACGCGGCGCTAGAATACCCCAGCGTCGCATTTCATCCAGCATTAATAGCTCGCCCTGGGAATTACGGGTTTTCGGATGCTGTATAGAAAAGCGCTTCATACCAAAAACATAGCCCTCCTTTTTCACCTTAATGCGAAATGAAAGTTTGGTGGGGTGATCAATGTGATCTCCCCAATCGCCCTTCAGGCGTAACCGCCCTTTCAGTTTTTCAGCTTTACCGCCCTCGTCTGCAATGAGCGAAGCCTTCACCCAATCATCATCTTCACCCAGCAGGATGCGCCCCGGCTTGTCCAGGGTAATCTGGCGTTTGAGGTACAGCTTTTCCAGGGATCCATCGGTTAAATATATATGCAGAATAGGTAACTGTTGCTTATCAAACTGCTGCCGCTTCAGGTCATATTCCAGGCTAGAGAGATCACGCACTACATCGCCAAGCAACAAGCACGTTGTATCATCATTGCTACAGTTCAGCGCATTTTTTACTTGCAGGGGATTGTTCTTGAGATACTGTAGCGCCACTAACATCAGTACCGCCAGCAGCAGCGGCACCACAAAGTGAAGTGATTTCAGGTGATGGAAACGCCAGTTGTTCAACTGCTCAGGTAATGACACGGGCATTAGAGGTCAGCGACATTTCATACTCCACCCCGAGCTCATTGAATGCGCGCTTGAGTTCATCCAGGCTATCAAGCTGAATACGTAGGGTATCAATCAATAATTCTACCCGATTGCCCTGCTGATACAGCCGCTTTAACTTGTAGGTGAAAGCTCGCTGCTGCAGTATTTTCTCTATATCGGCAAGCTGCAGGGTGCTGTCTTCTGGAAGCTGTAACACTACGTCTATGAGATTACTGTTACTGCTTAAAAACTGTTTCTTGGTTATTGCGAATGGGACAAGCACGGCAACAATCACTGCAAAGCCGATAACGGTCACCAGAGCCTGATTGGCACCCAGTCCCAGCCCAACAGCGATCGCGACAAAGATATAGAGTAATTCCTCAGGCTCTTTGATGGGCGTACGAAAGCGCACGATCGAGAGCGCACCCACTAGCCCAAGTGACAGGGCAATAGATGATTTAATGATAGTAATAATTAGAATCATGCTGGGGATCAGCAGCAGAAACATGGGCAGATATTGATTGTGATCGACCACAAGCCGGGTCGCCTTGGAGATGACAAAGGCCCAAATGACAGCCATTAACAGACCGATGCTCATGTTCCGCAAGAGCTCCAGTAGCGGGATATCTATTACGGCATAAGGATTAGCAAAGTCCACCCAAAGCTCCTAGTTAATTACTATTATAATCAAGCCTTTATACTACAGACTTTAGCGCAAAACGCATGGGCAGTGCATCACAAAAATTCGCATTCGCCTGAGAATTTTGATCATCTGGCAGGATCGGGAAATGGCTGGGTTACGCCCAATTTCAATACGACGTGGAACCCATGAATTTATGGCTGATAATCCAGTGCACCCCCATCTTCATTCCAGACGTATCTAGAGAACTTAGCTTCGCTTTTATAACGGGTTGAGGCCCAGCGCAATTTCCACCACCAGAAATGAGAATGTTTGCATACTGGTGAGGCGAGTTGATCGGGCGTATTACGCAAAAGCCTTAGGACAAAGACCTTGGTACAGGTAGACGAATTAGACGATAAATTGAATGGCGGTGAGGCAGGGATTTGAACCCTGGATACGTTGCCGTATACACACTTTCCAGGCGTGCGCCTTCGACCACTCGGCCACCTCACCGTTGAGGCCGCGCACTATACCATATGTAGGATGGTATACCAGTCCCACCTAGGCTAGAGAGAGCGCTACTGCCGGTCCATTCGCGGCAGTGGTTTAGCCGCTGGATCAGTGCTGCGAAAGGGGTTTATATCCAGGCCACCCCGTCGCGTATAAAACGCTTGTACTGTTAGTAACTCTGGCTCGCAGCACTGGTAAATATCACTGAATATACGCTCAACACATTGCTCGTGAAATTCCTGATGCTGTCTGTAGGCAATGATGTATTGGAGCAGCGAACGCCGGTCTATTTCAGGCCCCTTGTACTCGATCCAAACACTGGCCCAATCGGGCTGGCCAGTAACCGGGCAGAGGGAACGCAGCAGATGGCTGAACAGTGATACCTTGCATATGTTTGCAGAGTCAGCTTGCAGGATTTCTGGGCGAGGCGCGCCGGATATGGGCTCGATGTCCAGCTCATCCAGGCAGGTGCCTGGCAGCACAGAACCTGCCAAAACAGGATCATCCACAAGCAACAGCTCGAGTGAGACACCTGCCCCTGCGACCGCAGAGATATCGCTGATAATCACCGTCTTCGCTTCGTCAACACTGCTAAAGGAATGGCAGTTCAGAGAGCCCAGGTACAATTTTAAGGACTTGGATTCAATAATATGGGTAGAGCTTGCCGGAATAGTAAAACGGCCCACCCTGACAACGGGTTTACCGCGGCCATCCAGCCAGGACATTTCATAGGCATGCCACTGATCAACGCCGTGCATAGGAATAGACGCGCTTAAGACGATCTCGCTGCGCGCAGGTGCACGTGAAATGGGATACAACAGTGAAGGGCTGTAATGGGTAGGCGCCGGAATCACCTGTCCGAGTAACATACTTGGCTCATTTTGATCTGCCATGGCGCTATTGCCTCAAACGTTTTCCAGAATTTAGCAAATGCATGCTAAAGCCAAAGGCCACTGCCGTAAACACTGTGATCATTGCAAATGCCACCGTTAAATTGACATCAGACACACCCAACACTCCATAGCGAAACGCGTTCACTACATACACCAACGGATTGAGCTTTGATACATTCGCCCAAAACTCAGGGAGTAAATCCATCGAGTAAAACACGCCGCCTAGATAGATCAGCGGAGTCAGCACAAAAGTAGGAACAATAGAGATATCATCAAAGCTATTGGCATAGACGGCGTTGATAAATCCGGCCAACGCAAACAGGGTGGATGTCATAAGCACTACAACAACCACAACAAAGTAGCTGTGAATATGCAGGTCGGTAAAAAACATTGAGACTAGTGTTACAACTATCGCGACTAATATCCCCCTGGAGACACCGCCCAGTACATAGCCCAGTAGTATCACATAGTTGGGCACTGGCGAGACCAGCAGTTCTTCCACCGCATGGCTGAATTTGGAGCCAAAGAAAGAGGATACAACATTGGAATAAGAGTTAGTCACGATGGCCATCATGATTAAGCCGGGCACTACAAATTCCATGTAGGTATAGCCGCCCATCTCTCCAATGCGAGAGCCTATCAGTGTTCCGAAAATTACAAAATACAGAGACATGGTAATGGCGGAAGGCAGCAGGGTTTGCATCCATATTCTTAAATAGCGCTTTATCTCTTTCCGTAGAATAGTCATAAAAGCAATGTATTGTTCACGCAGAGTCATACGCCGCCCTCCACCAGGGAAACAAACATCTCTTCCAGTCGATTGGCGCGGCTGCGCATGCTGCTGATGTGTATGCCCTGCAGGTCCAGTTGTGTAAACACGGCGTTGATATGCTGCCCCTTATCGACTGCAACTTCCAACGTATGCGCATCGGCACGTTGGGTTTCAAAGCCCTCGATAGTGAAGGACTGCGGCAATTCTTCAACGCAATCGAGGATGAATACTTCGGTATGCAAGCGGCGTAGTAAATCCTTCATTGATGAATTTTCAACAATATTACCCTGACTGATAATGCCGATGTTGCGACATAAAGCCTCGGCCTCTTCCAGGTAGTGTGTAGTGAGAATGATGGTGGTGCCTGCCTCATTAATACTCTTGAGAAAATCCCACATGGACCGTCTCATTTCGATATCAACGCCGGCAGTTGGCTCATCCAGAATTAGCAGCCGCGGCTCATGTACAAGTGCTCTGGCAATCATCAGGCGCCTTTTCATGCCGCCTGACAGCATCCGTGACGGAACATTGCGCTTTTCCCACAGGCCTAGCTCCCGCAGGTATTTTTCTGCGCGCTCTCTGGCCAGTGCTGGTGGTAGTCCGTAGTAACCCGCCTGGTTGACGACAATATCAATTCCCTTTTCAAACATATTGAAGTTGAATTCTTGGGGTACGATACCAATATGTTTTTTAGCCGCCGGGAAATCTTCGTCGATATCCACATCAAACACGGACACCTTGCCACCGGTTTTAGATACTAAAGAGCAGATAATACCGATGGTGGTGGACTTGCCAGCACCATTGGGGCCCAGTAGAGCGTAGAAATCGCCCTCCTCGACTACGAAGCTGACGCCTTTCAATGCTTCGAATCCGTCGTCATAGACCTTTCTGAGGTTTTCGATAGTTAGTGCTGGTATCATTGGATTTGAGGTAACAGGGTGGCCAGACAAGCGCGCCATTGTACCCGCAATTCACTGGCTAGACGACACCGCACATGAACGACGAACAATACCGCGACCACTGCCACGAACTAGTGGCTGAGTTTGCTCAAATGCTTGCTCAGCGCACTGAGAATCTCCCGGAGCAAGACCCTCTTAGAGAGTTTGCTCTAGCTTGGGGCAAGCTCGCGCTACCAGGCTCAGATCTGTATGGCGACGGGCCAGCGTTGATCGATAGGCTTTTTACCACCTACACAGAGCTAGCGCCCCGCCTGGCACGGCAGCTGTTGTGGTTTTTTGGCGGAGACTCCCTGCATTACATGGCTGATGACGAAATAACCCAGTTTCAGCGATTGGAGGACTTACGCCTCGAGGCCGTCGCCAGCGGAGACACCTTCGACCTACGTGATGCAAGCGCTAAGCTGCTGAACTTACAGTAAAATTACGGCCGAATTAGCGAGCCAAAAGCTTGACGCCACCCACCTGTCTTCCTACAATGCGCGCCTCTCGATGAAGAGCTCTGCGTCCCCTTCGTCTAGTGGCCTAGGACACTGCCCTTTCACGGCGGTAACAGGGGTTCGAACCCCCTAGGGGACGCCATTTCATCGAGTCTTTACCGGATGCAGGAATAGCTTGTTG
>JBLFWP010000069.1:0-16903 GCA_047611225.1 Halioglobus sp. | reverse complement strand
CGCTAGCGTCTTGCTAAAATGGCAAGAATTGACTATAAATGAACGTTAAGGATGCTAATAATTACACATGGAATATGACGCTCAAATCGACGGTATGAAAGGCCTTCTGGCCATGCAAGTAGGGCCATCGACAGCCCGGCGACTTTGCCTGTGTACAACAACATGATAAAAAGGCATCCGCAAGTTTCTCAACGTGGTGAAACCGCCATAGAGTTCCTAATGATACTAACGTTTGGGGTTCTGCCAATGATTCTTGCCGTTTGGTTACTGCAAGATGTCATTCAGGAATACGTTGCCTTCGGTCAGATTTTTATCTCATCTCCATTTTTCTAACCCACTAAAACAATTCGTATTACTAAAGAGAGTTAACCCCATGATCACAAAAATCAGGAACATGATTAGCCCACTGCGCGCCCTTCATCAAGATGAACGAGGCGACAACGAAAACCTGGGACGCCTACTTCTATTGGCTTTAGTCCTAATTCCGTTGATTCTGCTTATCGCCATTTTTGGCGGCGAGATTTATGAAGAAGCTCAAACACAGTGGGATGCGGTGATGGATACCTCAATCGAATAGCTAGCTTTGATAGGCTCCCCTAGAGTGCGAGCTCTTGGGGCTTTGGCGATCTCGAGAAAGAGTCGTTTTCCCCGCAAAATTGGTTGGCAGAATAAAGTATGTGGAGCTGGGAACATATTATCCTCTGTGCAGTACTGGCAGTAGCGGCTTTTATCGATGTCCGTACGCACAGAATTCAAAACTGGTTGACCTACCCAACCATCCTCTTAGGCTTTGGCCTCGCGTTTTTTAATGGTGGGAGCGCTCTACTGGCAAACCACGTATTGGGTTTTTTCGCCGCAGGGCTACCCTTGCTGGCGCTGTTCCTTGGCGGCTCTTTGGGCGGTGGCGACGTTAAGCTCATGGCGGGCGTGGGTGCTTTCCTGGGTTTTCCGCTGGCGCTCAATGCGCTCTTGTCCTCCATTATGGTTGGAGGCCTGTTCGCCCTGCTAATACTGATATGGCAGGGAAGAATTTTTGCTTTGACTAAATACGCCTGGCAAACCCTGTGGCATAAGGTGGGCATAGTAGCCAACCCAGCTGAGCCACTGCCAGCACACAAAGACAAATTTCCATTTGGCATCGCTATCGCCATTGGTACGGTTCTGATCATTGTTCCACCGGGTTGGTTACAGTCAACTTAAGCAAATAAGGACTACAGGCACTCGAAAAATGGAAGATCACGCGACAGAACTATTGTCAGGACGCTTACCCTTGCTGGAGGCTTACGCCTATGCCGGCTGGATAGGCGCTTGCCTCGCGACGATACTCTCGCTCATTCTGCTTTCGTATTTTTCTAAAAAGCATCAGCCTGCTCGGTCACGCGCCCTACATGATTGCGACCGCGCCTCAGCGTCCCTGGAATTTCTGCTGGTTTTCTTTCCGCTGCTGGCCATTGTTCTAGCAGTGTGGCAATTGGCCTTTATGATCAATGCGCAGCTCAGTGTGGGGTATGCAGCGTATGCGGCAGGACGTAGCGCCAGCACGGTGGCCTATATGGAATTACCCGACGAACCCTTAGGCATATTGATTGGGGATAATTCAAACGGAAATGACAACAGCACCCGCAAATGGAAGCGTATCAACCGCGCCGCAATACCGGGCGTAATCGCAATCTCACCGGGCAGCGCAGAAAAGGCGGCCCTTGCGTACGCCTCGGCTCAAGTGGGCCAGGCTATTTCCAACAGCGCGCTACCCAACCTCCCCAATGTCGATCTTACTTCCCTCCCGGGCAGAGTCACGCTGATGACAGCCCATAGAGAGGATGCAATCTTGCGCGGCAAGCGGGTGGCGCGTCTCGCGGTGAAGTCTACCTATGCAACCGCCTCAACGAATGTATTGATCAACGGTAGCGACAAGTCTGTGGCATCACTCAATCTGGGCACTGCAGAGACTATTGACGTCACCGTAGAGTACGATTTTTGGCTTAACGTACCCTATGCCGGGCGCATGATGAAAATCGCTTTTGGCGGCCCCATCTCAAACCTGCTCCCAATCCCCGGCCAATTTCAACCCACGCTGCGTATGCGAGAAACTGTAACGGTCCGTGCCTGGCCAAAGCTGAAGGCCTTTTGATATGAGTGCCTTACAGCGTTTACACCGTGACGAAAGTGCCCAGGTCTCCTTCTTGGCGGTTGCAGGGGCACTGTGCTTTATTGCGCTTTTAGCCATGGTGATGAACACCAACGACGTCATCAAACACAGAGTGCATATGCAAGAAGTTGCCGATGTTACCTCGCTATCGGCCGCCAACTGGAACGCCAGAGGCATGAACCTCACCTCCATGATCAACGTGCTCAACAGCAAATTGCTTACCATGACGGTGCTAGTCAACTCTTTGGACAAAACACTGCCCATCGTCGAGAAAATTGCCACTGTACAAAAAACGGCGTTCCAGGCCTGCTCGGGAGTGCCCTTTGTGGGTGTGTTCTGCGCGGTAATGGCGGCGGTCGTTACGGTGCAGGAACAACTGATAAAAGCCATGAAAACGGTGATCTCAAAGATTGCACCGCACACCAAGTGTAAATCTGGGACCACGGTTTTCAAAGTGATGGGCGGGCTGCAAAAAGCCGGAGAAGGAATCAAGAACTCCTTTCCTGCTATCGCCATTGCCGAATCAATCAATATCGCCAGCATCAATGGTGCCACCTTCGGTATCTCTTTGAGTGGCGGAGCGCTAACCAATATCACCAATCCCGCTGATGCTCTCAGGCTGCCTTTGATATTGGGTCCAAAGGGCACCGAAGATTTTTGCACTGCAATTTTGTCTGGCGGTCCCGGCTACGAGATGGAAGGTTACGACAGTGGTAAAGGGCCAATGCGCGTAGGCAAAAAAATCTGGGATATTGTGTTTATTCCTTTTTTCAACTTGTTGCCACACCCCATTTTTTACGGCTTTTACGCTTCCTTCATGGCGCAAATTGGTTGTCCGCCAGATGATCCAGACGAAGACAACGGTGACGACGCGGTGCAGTTCTATAACCTAAAAGACTGCAGAAAATTCAACGCTACTGCCACATGGAACTTCATGTCGTCGGATACTGGTTTTATCGAAGATGGCAGCCTCTCCCATGACGACTTTGTGCCTTGGCAGTCTCTCGCCGCGGGGCAGGGAGACCGCCCCGAGAATGAGTCAGATTTCGCAGACCTCGAGGGCTTTAGTGGAACTGGTATCGGAGACTCCATTGTTCCGCCGCCCTCGTTTGGCCCTGGCTACAAAGCGCTGCAGGCAAACAACAATGAGAGCGGCAGTAAATTCAAATCTGCCTGCACCAAGGGAGACAATAGCAGTGGCTATCCTGTGTTCTTTCCAACCTCAGTGTCTGTAAACCTGAGCGGCTTTACCCACTACAATGGCAAGCATAGCCGCACGCCCAAAGACGAAAAAACCGGCACCTACTTCCTCAAGATGGACAAAACCGAGAAAGATGAAGTTGTTCCAACCAACGATCCGGACCCAGACAAGCCGCAAACCAAAATTGAAAAGAGCTTCAAATACGACGTAGATGTTTGGGTGTTGTCAGACTCAGGTAAGAAGAAGCTAAATGAGGATGAGCTGGATGAGCACATCAAAGATCAAACCGGCGGAATAGGCTCTAAACCGAAGAAACAGGATCCAAAGGGCTGCAGAGGCCTGGTAAGACCTCTGCTACTGGACAAAAACGCACAGAACCGGCTGCGATTCATCTCATTCGTGTACAAAGATCTTGGGGGTGATAACCCCACTCCACTGCCTTTTTGGAGTACCTTTTTCAACGAGCCGCCCACGCGAATAACGGCCTATGCACAGGCCCAGGTTTATAACGAATTGTCGGAGGATATGTTTACCCAGGATTGGCGCGTTCGTTTGGAACAAGCCAACCTGCTCGAAAAAGCGATTACACAAAGCCAAAAACCCGACGGCGCGAAAGTAGGTTTCGGCGCTGGTATGGCTGCCGAATTTATCGGCAGCGTGAACAACCACTAGTTGGAATATGCCATGCCATTTCTAGCAAATAGCCTAACCCGGAGTAAAGCCGCGAGACACATGCGCAAAGAAGCCCAAGGCTCTGCAGCAATTGAGGCGCTGATGCTTATCGTCTTCCTGGTGATCCCCACATGGATACTGCTGTTCAATATGGGCTATTCGGGTATGCGTCTGCGAGACGCCCAATCAGCGAGTAGTCTTGCTGGGCATGCAGTAGTGGCCAGAAAAACGGAAGGCAAAGCGGTTGACGCCAGTGCCATTGAAAAGGCTATTCAGCAAAAGGTCTTCGATGGAGAAGAGAGCGCTCTTCAGGTGACGGCTGTGGAGGCAAGTGATGGCGATGATTCCAAGTTCGCAGACTCCGACCTCGGGGTAATGGGCTCTCTGGTTAGCAGTTTGTCCGGCCACAGCCAGGTTGGAGTGACCGTACAGCGAACATCCCCGTTCGGTGCATTTGCGAATACGCCGGTGGAGCTAAACCTCACTGTTGGTGGGTCGCCCTATACCTATTGCGAGCTCAAAAACAAGGATTTTGACCCACTGAGCGGAGGCGGCAATGGCGCAGATTTCACCATGGGGATTATCGCCAAGGTTGCCGGTTTGGGGAATTACGTGCTGGCGCCCTTTGGTGGCCTTCCCAGCGGAAGCAATAAGTGCCCGTGAGATTGACTCAGGCCGGCTCCTTCATACTGAAGCTATTCCTTTCTTTATTGGCCGTGTTTGTCTTTGTGTATTTCGGCTTGAAAGTGCCGGAGTTTCAAAGAAGTGCAGAACCTATCGCGTGGGACGCAGTCGCAGGAAAGAATTTGAGCGCAGGCACTGTGATAGACCCGCTCAACAGCACGGCACTTGGAAACATCGAATTTGCCTCAGCTGATGACTTGTTCAGCGGCTCGTTTTTTGTGGCAGATCAAGACATGGGCTTCGATACACGCGAAGTTAACACTGCAGGGCCTTGTGACGGCGCCGGGCTACGCTATATAAAGACAGATTGCCCTAACTGTGTAATTGCTGAAATTGAGTCACAAGATGGCGAGGCTCCCACTGTATACTGGATGAAACAGGCAATAGGTGAAGCGGAGGTGTCGGGCACAATTTACAGAGATTGTGTAGCGAACAATGACGATGGCACCGTGACGGTACCGATGCTGTCATTCAGCAGCGATACGCTAGCGCTGGCCAACACAGCGCCCGGAACGCCCGGAACGCCCGCCAGTGTGCCTTCGCCCATACCACTTGTCGACGGTCACAAAAGAATAAGCGCTATGTCACTTGGCGATTGGTCTATAGCGGTAGACAGCGTAGAAGATTCAAATAAAGCACTATTGGCAATGGAAGCAAAACTGCTGGTAGAGGGCTGGGTTCGCACCGCTACAGGCGAGGCTCCACCGCTAGAGTACGTAGAACAAAGGGTGTACAAGAGAAGCCCTACAGAACTCTGTGTTGTGTCTTTGACGCAGGAAGAAGATGAGTTTCAGCTGGTCACAATGACAAATGCAAAATAACGGGATAAAACAGTGAATAAAAAACTATTAATCGTAATTGCAGTAGTGGCCGGCCTGATCGCCATGTTTCTCGTTCAGCGACATGTAGATAACCTCGTGGGAGACACCGTAACGGTGTACAAAGCGAAAAAAGGTGCCGAGGCTGGCACCGTGCTAGGGTCGAATGTTGAACCCATTACACTGCCCGCAGGCTTGTTCCCCGACCTTCTTGATGAAGCGCCTAGGTCAGATCTACTGGAGTACATTAAATCAACCCCTTTGCGCGCCGGCGTATCGGCGGGTGACATACTGTTGTACCGACATTTCGACGCAGCGGTTGACCAAGGTGTGCTGCCCGCCATCCCAGCTGGCAAAAAAGCGATATCCATTGCGGTCGATCAAACCTCAGCTGTCTCTTTCTTTATTCAGCCAGGCGATCTAGTTGATGTATTGGGTACCTACGCAACGCGCGAAGAGCTGGAAATCATTGACGGTATTGCTGAGACCCCGTCCATTTCCACAAAGCCAATTCTGCAAGCGGTAGAGGTGCTGGCGGTAGGTGATAGTTACAGGCCTGCACAACGTCAGCGGCTCGAACCCTATAGCTCCGTAACACTATTGGTATCGATGGAAGAAGCCGCAAAGCTCATCTTCGCGCGCGACTTCTACTCATCCACTATGACGTTAGTGCTACGCGGCAAGGATGACACCAGTGTGTTGTCCCAGCCTCTAAGCGTAGGAGTAGATACAGATAACTTTGATGACATTGGTAACGAACCTTCCAAGACATCAAATAGCATGCCCGCCAACTGAGGCCACGCCAGTGTCTGCGCTAATTCACGTACACGATCTACAGAACAACCGTATTGGCGAATATCGCCTGGAAAACCGGTTGTTACTCGGCAAGGCTGAAGACTGCGACATCCCGCTCTCGTCGCCCTATATCTCGAACGAACACGCGCTGTTTGAAGCCGAAGGGCCGCAAGCCTTTGTACAGTCGCTGGGCCTGAATGCCGTTTTGGTCAATGATGCCGATGTGCCTCGAGGAACCCGCCACGAACTGGGGCCGGATGATGTCATCTCCATTCCCGGCTTCGTTTTACACATCACCGGTTTGCGTGCAACAGAACGAGCTTCGGATTTCGAATCAGAGCTAGCGTTGTCTAACCTGAAACGCGACATACACCATGAGCTACTTGAAAGCGCCAACCTCACGGGCGTCGTGATGGAAGAAAATGACGCCAAAATGGCGCAGGAGATAGATGAAAAATTGTCACTCCTGCTCGATCAAGTGTCGCAGCTGTCTGAAGGTTTACTTGAGCACATTGTAAGAAAGGCGGTTCGCGAAGAAGCCGTAAATTCGGTTGTGCGCGGAAAATTAAAAGATGGGCGTCGCTTTTCGCTCTCTCTTGAAGCGAGTTCCGACCGTATTGCATTCGATCAGCTCGTTGCTACCTGTATGACGGACATGGGTGTCTCCGAACGATATAACCAAGCCACCATCGCAGAGGTGCGCGAACGCTTTGATGAGGCGTACGAAAAGTCCAGACAAGCATTGTCTGTGCCGCAGAAACGCTATATTGCGCGCGAGCTAATCAAAGCAGACATTCGGGCCTTGATCTACGGCTTGGGCCCACTGGAAGATTTGCTACACCTGCCCGACATCACAGAAATTATGGTCGTGGGCAAAGACAAAATATTTATTGAGAAAGGGGGTGGTCTTGAAGAGACGGGGCGCTCATTCCCCAGTGAAGATGACTTGAATGTAGCCGTAAACCGTATGGTGAAACCCATAGGCCGCGCGCTTAATCGCTCAGAGCCCATTGTTGATGCGCGCCTGCTAGACGGCTCACGCGTGCATGTGGTGATCCCTCCGGTGGCTATTCACGGCACATCGGTAACCATTAGGCGGTTTAGAGAAGAGCCTTTTACCATTGACGATCTCGTGGGCTTTGGGTCGATGACCCAACAAGCCGCCAACTTTCTCAAAGGCTGCGTACTCGCCAGAAAAAACATGGTGATCTCTGGCGGTACCGGTTCAGGTAAAACAACGCTATTGAATGTACTAGGCGCACTTATTCCCTACGACCAACGCATGGTGGTGATCGAAGACAGCGCCGAGTTGCAGCTTCCACAGCCAAACCAGGTCAATCTGGAAACCCGCAAAGCCAACCTTGAAGGGAAGGGCGAAATCCCCATTAAGGAACTGGTGCGCGCATCGCTACGAATGCGTCCCGACAGAATTGTTGTGGGCGAGTGTCGCAGCGGTGAAGCACTGGATATGTTGCAGGCCATGAACACCGGTCATGATGGCTCATTGACAACGGGCCACGCTAATTCGCCCCGCGAAATGATCCAAAGACTGCAGGTTATGGTCATGGAGGCCGGGGAAGACATGCCTGTTAGCGCTATTCGCCAGCAGATCGCGGCGGCAGTTGACGTCATTGTACAAATTCAGCGTCAACGTGACCGATCCCGCAAAATCACTCACATCAGCGAAGTTGTCGGTTATGACTCTTCAGAAGACGAGGTTGTGATGGAAGATATATTCACGCTTGTTGCAACGGGCGACGGCAGCTCTGAGCTGCGCTTCACAGGTTACCTGCCTACCTTTATAGACAACCTGCTCTTGGCGGGCGATATCACTTTGGAGGGTCTTTTCGCATGGAAGTAGCCAGCAGCGCGCTCCCCTATGAACTTTGGCTGGCTTACGTACTAGTACTTGCAGCTGTTATGACATTCGTTTACTGCAGTATCGATATGGTCCTGCCCGGTATTACGCAGCGGCTTGCTTCCGACCAGGCAGAGATCAATGCCAAGCTCCAGGATATGTTTCATACAGAGAGCGAGGCTAGAACGTTTCTGTTGATAAAATATGTGGGCGCGTTTGTCGCGCTGCTTGTCGGCTTGTTTTTACTCAATAGTCTCGTATTCGGCATGTTTCTAGCCGTTGCCATGTACTTCATTCCAACCGTGATGCTGAACAACATTGTCCGCCGCAGACGAGAACGGTTGGAAGAGCAAACAGCCGATGTAATGACGGCCATGAGTGCCTGTATAAAAAGCGGTATGACCATCGAGCAGGCTTTTGACGAGATTATCGACACAATGTACCCGCCGATCTCTCAGGAATTCGCCTTGATTCGCGAGAGATTAGAGGCTGGCCAACCGATTGTGGCGGCCGTGCGTAGCGCAAATAATCGCCTCAATATCCCGCGCCTGTCGCTGATCTTTCAAACCATTATTGTGAGCCAGGAGCGCGGCGGCAGGTTGGCTTCGCTAATGGATCGTCTGGCAGACTCTACCCGCGAAATTGAACGCGTAGAAGAGCGTGTGAAAACAGAGACTTCTGGCCTGCGCCTGTCCGCCCGCATTATGTTCTTCATGCCAGTTGCTATATGCGGCTTGCTCTACATGGTAGAGCCCGACCAAGTGACTCTTTTGTTCGATAACTTTATAGGGAACATTGTCCTTGTGGTTGCCATCGCTTTGGACCTGGGCGCGTATTTCATTATGCAAAAACTGATAGATCTGGATGTCTGATCTAAGATGTCAAAATTGGGATGTCAAAATTAGGATGCATAGATCAAATGACTGATTCGACACAACTGATCATGTTCGGCGCTGCCTTTTCATCCGTTTTTTTACTGGTGTTATACATCGGCCTGACGATTAACGAAACCATGGAATCCAGAGAAAATGAATGGGCGATGGCAAAAGCCGTAAACCCCACCTGGTTCTCGGCTTTAACGGCTTTTCTGCGCGATGTGCTTTTTGAGTCAATGATGAAATACCCTTCCATTCAACGACAGGTGCGGCAAGCGAAGGTGAATCTCGGCCGCGCGGGAATTGGAGGTGATCCCGGCGAAGTTATACGTCAGTCTCTGTGGGAAGGCTTAATCGTATTTTTGGTAGGGAGCCTCGTCATGTTGGTTCTGGTTGGCCTAGGCGGTATCTTACTCGCAGCAATGCTCGGCGCAATGTGGGCGTTCTGGATCAAACCCTCGCTCTTGAATGCCAATGCAGAGCAGCGTTCGCGGGCAATTTATCGCCGCATTCCCTACGCACTGGATCTTTCAGTGTTAGTGCTGGAAACAGGTGGAACCCTGCGCGAGGGTCTTGAGGAAATAGCACAACAGGACGACCCCTTAGCGCAGGAATTGAATATTGCATTGCTGGAAATGGATTCAGGCGCTTCCCAGGGCGCGGCATTGAAGAATCTCGGACAACGTGTTGGCCTTGAGTCTCTGGAAACCATTTTGATCGCCATCAATCGCGGTGATGAAACGGGCGCTCCAATGGTGGAAACACTGATCACGCAAGCAGAGATGTTCCGCTCAAAACGACTCCAGGAAATTGAGCGGCTGGCGGTGGAAGCACCCACAAAAATGACCTTTCCCAATATGATGATCATGTTTTCCGTTTTACTGTTAATCGTTGGCCCATTGCTTATCCAACTTGTTTCTTCAGGGATGTTTTAACCATGCGTGATGTGAGACTTAAGTTCACCAAGGGCCCAATGGCTTCAGAAGTGCATCACGCAGAGCTCGGCTCTCTTGTGATCGGCCGTGAGCCACGTGAAACTCAAGCAGAACAGGCCACGCTAATGTTGCGTGGCGCGGACAGCTCGGTCTCTCGTAACCATGCCGCCTTACATGATCGCGATGGCAAGATAATTCTCGAAAATATCAGCGGTAATGGCACCACCGTCGATGGAAAGTTAACCGTCGATGATATAGAGCTGCAACCTAACACCACAATCGGTATTGGCAGTGATCACGTGTTCACTATTGACTGGCAAGTGATACGCTCGCAGTCGGTAAAATCTGCGCAGGATAAGGTCAACGAACCAGCCATTGGCAGCAGCGGAATGTTAGCCTCCCCCGTTGTTCGTGCAGTTATCGGCCTGTATTTGCTGGGCATGATCGTCGTGGGTGTATGGTTTGGCATGGGCGGAGCCGGTGATACCAAGATAAATGACGATTGGCCAGATCTCGTCGCCAAGTACGAAAAATACAATCCGGCAGGTTTGAGCGACGTTGAAAAGACAGCCCGCAAGGGTCAAGCACAAGACATGGTCATTCGGCTGCGTGTATTGCGAGTGAACGAGCAAGAAAACGACGCCAAGCGCCTTTGTCGCGAAATAATGCAGTTGGATGCGGATGTTAATTCACCTCTTTATCGCTACGGTGCACGCTGCCTTGGCTCGATTTGAAACACTAGGAATTAGTAATGAGCGACGATCGGTACCAGAATAAAACCTACATTGGGTCAGGCGGAATGGCGACGGTTTATCGCGCCTGGGACAGCCTTGTCGGCCGCGATGTTGCACTCAAAGAAATCGCCGAAGAGCTACGCGGCAATGAGGACGTGCGCGAGATGTTCCTCAACGAAGCGAGGAAAATGGCGCGGGTTAAGCACCTTAATGTAGTGCAGGTGTACGACGTCCTCTACAACGATGGCATTCCAACGATTGTTCAGGAGTTCATGGACGGTGGCAGCCTGGGGGCCAAAATTGGTGCCTCCACCATGAGTCCTGACGAAGTGCTCAAAATGCTCAATGACGTTATCTATGGGCTTCGGGCCATACACGCAGCTGGGCTTATTCACCGCGACATGAAACCAGACAACGTGCTTGGCGACAAAGGCGATTGGAAGGTAGGTGATTTTGGCGTTGCCATGAGCGGCGACGAAGAGGTGCTACCTTTCGTCGGTAGCAAGTACGCCGCTCCTGAAGTACTGAACGCGCCCGACACCATTTCCGTACGCTCGGATATCTATTCTGTTGGTGTCATGGCGATGGAGTTGCTACTGGGCTCTGAACGGTTTGAAGCCTCGGCGCGCGAAGCAATGATTCTCAAACAGGGCGAACCACCTGGAGGACGCGACACCGCAGCGGCATTTTGGCAACGCTGGGTGTCAGGGAGTGCGTCTCTACCACCTCTCAACCAGATAGAGCCCACTATCTCAGAAGGTTTGGCCGAATTTCTTCTGCGCCTTACCTCCAAAGATCAGGATCAACGGCCATCAGACTGTGATGTGGTGTTGGCTGAAATCGCCCGGCTACGAGAAGACGAATCTATGCGTATGGGAGCGCCCACTGCTCCCAATAACAAAGTGAAGCAGAAAAAAGATATTACTGAAGAGCCCGAAAAAAAGGCCAAGTCACCTCTTTGGTTCAAAGCGATTATTGCGGTGGGGCTGGTGCTGTTACTGGGTATTGGCGCACTTTTTGTATTGCCCAAAGGCGACAAGCAATACAACATAGAGCTCGTTTCACAGCCGCCGGGGGCTTCCGTGAGCATCAATGGGCAAGCCCTGCCTGATGCCTCACCGGTAGTGGTTGATCTAAAATTGGGCGATGTCATTCTCTGGAAAATGTCCGGTTTTACCTCTACCGAAGTTACACTGGCCAAAGGCATACCAGGGTTGTTGCGCAACGAAGCTGAGCAGCTACAGCTAACAACAAAACTGATACGTGACTTCTACTTAGATAGCAGCCAAATGAGCCAAGCTTATTTGAGTGGCCGCTGGAATCATCTGGAGCGTGTACAAGTAAGTTGGAAAGATACCTCACAAGAAGAAACGAACTTTGTTCTTCCGTTGGACACGCCGGTTAGCTTTGACATGCAATCCAACTCCTCAGGTGTTTTGTCTGTATTGCATCTCGGTTCAAACGACCTTTTGGCGCTGATCTATCCAGATCCGAACAATGAGACACGCGAGGTCATCGCCGGGCAGAAGATGAATATTGGCGACGAGCTGAGTCTTGTAACAAGTGAGCCTGTTGGCCGAGACTGGATGGTGTTTATCGTTTCAGAAAGGCCCTTGAACATTCCCACAATTGAAGGCTTCGGGCTGATTGAGTCCTGGGCAAGAGGTTATGAGTTTGGCCTAATGAAGTCGCCGGCAGAGCAATTGCTTGTGAGCATAATGGAGCAAACTGAAAACAACATTCTTGCTGTAGAGATAATTGAAATAGATGTCGTTAAAGGCGCGGGGGAGTAAGCACTGTGGCCACTATTTCTGAATCGGTCTTCGACGCTGCACTGGCTTTTTTCTTAGCGCCAATACAGTCTCTTATGGAGGACGAAAGTGTTCGCGAAGTGATGATCAATGGCGCGAATCAGATCTTTATCGAACAAGACGGCATGCTAAAGCTCACTGAGCTTCGCTTCAACGATGAGGAGCAACTGAATTCAGCTGTAAAAAACATCGCGCAATACGTAGGCGTTCAACTGCGCGAGGATGTGAGCCGCTTCGACGCTCGCTTACCCGCTGGTCACCGTGTTCATGTAGTCTTACCCCCAGTTGCGCGTCAGGGCGTTTCTATCACCATTCGAAAGCACACCAAAAGCAGCTTCGGTATTGACGAACTCGTACGTATTGGCTCGATCTCTGAAGAATCCACATCGCTGCTGGCAATAGCCATGCAAAAAGAACAGAACATGTTGATCTCTGGTGGCACGGGAACCGGCAAAACAACGTTTATCAACGCCCTCTCTGCCTTAATCCCAAACAACGATCGCATTGTCACCATAGAAGACGCCGCAGAACTACAGCTTGAACAGGAGCACGTTGTTTCCTTGGAAACTCGGCCTGCCGACCGTAAAGGTAGGGGAGAGGTCACCATTAGAGATTTACTGCACTCTTCTTTGCGCATGCGTCCAGACCGAATTATTGTGGGTGAGTGTCGCGGCGGTGAAGCACTAGATCTACTGCAGGCAATGAACACCGGCCACGGTGGTTCTATGTCAACCGTGCACGCCAACTCACCAGTAGAGACTCTTAGGCGCCTGGAGACACTTGCCTTATTTTCCGGGGAAGAAATTCCGCTGCGCTTTTTACGCGCTCAGGTAGCCTCGGCGATCAACGTAGTGGTGCAGCTCCAAAGATTGGCCGGCAAGCGCACGGTGGCCACTATTGCAGAGGTTCTGCCCCTGTCAGACGACGGGGAGTATCAGACAAAAAATATCTTTGAATACGATTATTCCGCAGAGGCTTTGGTGCGAGTAGCAGAAGCTAGTTTCGAATCTGGCGGAGCTCATTGATATTTTTTGCAATTGCCGGGGCGCTAACGACTCTGGTCATCGTATTACTACTGTTCTATCCCGGCGAGCTGAGTTGGGTATCGCCTAAAGGCACCCGTTGGCTCTATGACAAGGGCGCAAAGTCATATGAGACAAAATGGCAGCGCCACGACTACACACCCTATGACGGCCTCATTGCGCTAGCTGCAAGCTCCCTGCAACCTTCGCCCAAACCACTTCAAGTTCTCGACCTCTGCTGCGGAACGGGCAGGGCGACGCTAGTAGCAAGCCGCACACTGGGCTCACAAGCTGGATATACAGCCGTTGATTTCTCTCCTGGAATGTTAGCTTCACTAAAAAGCCAGATCGACCCTCTTGGGCACGAGCATTCGCCCGATATCAAAATTGTTCAGGCAGACGTGCACGACTGGCTAAGAGGCACAGCCTCACGCTTCGATCTGCTGCTGTTTATGGAGGCGGGAGAGTTCCTGCCTCAATTTACCGAGGTAATTGCCCGCCTGGGGCCAGTGTGTAATGCGGGAGGCTTTCTTGTGATGACGAAACCGGCTGGGCTCTGGAGCTTATGCTTCCCCGGTAGAGCACAGACAAGATCGCAGCTAACGGCGCATTTGCACAAGGCTGGCTTTGGAGACGTTAAATTCACCGCCTGGCGCAAACGCTATGAATTGCTTACTGCGCGCAAAAATTAGGCGCGCAATGAGCTAGGTCGATGTGCCAAATTAGGGCTCAACACTCCAATCCTGTGGGATATCGAACTGCCCTGGCTCAACGTCTCTTCCACTCCACGTGACAATCTCCGAACTCACTTTGAATACGGTCGCCATTTTGGGAGCAGGCGCTTGAGATTTTTTCTTCGGCTTTTCCTTCTTTTTCTTAAACATGTCAGTAACGCCACCGAGTAGCTCACCCGTAGCCGCTCCTACCGCCGCACCACCTATGCTCCCGCCAACACTATCGCCGATAGCTTCACTGGTGGCTGTGCCCACAGCCGAGCTAGCTTGTGCGCCCGACTGATCAATGGCCGCATTGTAGGCGCCGGTGCTAGCATCAGCGAACATACCACCCTCTACAACCGTCTCGCCTTCTGTGTTCAGGCAGCTTTTGCCGCCTATCCGCAACGTCATCACGGTGCGCACTGAGTAGCCGGGAAACGCTTCCATTTCATCTAACAGCATTTCCCATCGATTCGGAAACAGCCCGAGTAAATGCTGACTTGGGCCGCTCATCTGTGGGATTAGATAATCCATGGACAGCTCGTCGGCGAATTGCTGATAGAAGTCTGTGACTTCTTCACTGCCTTTAACTCGCTTTGACATCCAGGGTTCAAATAACCACTCGAAGTCACAGGAGTTCTGGGAAACTTCATCGCGGCACGTCTGGCTAAGTTTCAACAAATGCCGCGTTGCACGAATGCCTGCAATACGCTCCTTTTCCTTGGTTTTCTTTGCACTCACTTTTGCTTCAGACCAACTACAATTATCGGGATCTATAGGCAGCGCCTGCCCACTGGTCTGCTTCACAACGGTTTCGCGTAAACGACTGAGCTCGTCCTGCAGATTCTCTAAAGATCGCTCTGAATACTGTTTTTCAGCAACATCCAGATGCCAGCTGACGGCTTTGTCCAACCGGACAATACTAGTCCCGTTGCGGCCACTCTCGTCGCCAGCAACAACGACACTGAACTCATTGCGGCTCTTATCCCCACTAATTTTCGTGGTGACCTTGGTCTTCGAACCATAGGCCTGGAGGGGGCCGCCAGCAATCACCTCTATATTTTTAGAGAAGCTGACATCTGCGAGTGAGATCTGGGCAACTGATGTCGCAGCAATACCAATCGAAAACACCAAAACCTTGTAATCCCTGCGCTTGGTACTGCTCATGCTGACATCCTCACTCTACGGCGTGTATTGGTTAGTTTGCCAGTTTAGCCTGCCTATAGCGGGTTGTGTATTCTTCTGTGAACCATCTGCGGGGTTGAGTCTCCTCTGACTGGGACAACTCGTTGACTGGCCTGTGTGACGTCAGCCTAGTTGGTACCAAATGGCCTAATCGGTACTGCCAAGTTAAGTCGCCGTAATTGGTAGAATCGGCCGATGAATACCTGCAGGCGCCACCGATTTCCACCTGACATAATTTCCTACGCTGTCTGGCTCTACTATCGTTTCTTACTGGGTGAAGAAATTGAACGATCTGGGGGTGGCGCTGGATGGTCAGCGTAGCCTGCTTGAATAAATTCCCAAAAAACATAGAGCGGTGGTGTGCCGCTTGCTGATGGACCCCAAGTTTATTCTGCAGTGCGCTGCTGAATAGTCTGGCCGATATAATTTTCTAATGGCCGCTTTCGCCTAATTGCAGACGTTAGCTAGTATTCGACAATTCAGCGCTCTGGAACCTCACCAGTGCGCATGAAGCTTCCATAATTTTCAACATTGAAAGAATAGTCGTTGATCAAGAGTCTTTGCTCTATGTAGGTCGTAAAGCCGTCAGTATAAGGCGTAGCTCTGCCTCTCCAGTATGCTTTTACCCCTGGAAAACTAAGCCAAAAGTCCAATGTTTGTGCCCAGCGAGTCCATACTTGTTCCTCGACATTTCCCACTTCGTATTGCTGCATTAAAAACTCCATTGAACTCAAAAACTCGGTCATCACCCATTGAAGCCGGCTCCTGTCCTCGATGGAAAGACTCGTTGGGTCACTAGCGCCCTGCATAAAGAATTTGTTGGCTTCAACGTCGAAGCCGAAGGTATGTTGTTGCGCAGACAAACGCTCCAAAATTCGAGCAGTCATATCGGCTCGTTGAGAGCTTGTATTGTTGCGCACCTGCATGGCGAGGTAGACCAACGTGAAAATAACACCAAAACCGCCGACAAACTCACCTAGTTGGGACATGGTTTGAAGAGTCACGATTATTTCCTCCAAATTAATGACACTCGCAGAATCTTAGCAAAGTTTTCCGATGTGGGTATCAGCCCACATTTACCATGGCCTTCATAGAGCGGTTGATAGGAGCCTCTTTGTGGCTCGCAGCAGACGCTTGTATCCCTCGGGCTGGTGATGTTTATTGCCTGCCGGACGCTCATTTAGCAAGTCAGGCACCCCAAGTCAGACCGACCGCTTCGAGGTGGAAGCGGACGTCACTGTACAGGGTGGAATACTTTATGTGGTTGCTGACTTTGAGACTGGGGCAGGGGGCTTTGTTTTTCATAACCTATTGATTTATATGGTAGCTACGGGTGGACTTGAACCACCGACCCCAGCATTATGAATGCTGTGCTCTAACCAGCTGAGCTACGTAGCCAAAAAAGGGTGCTTGGGACCAGAGATCCGGAAGAGGCGCGCATTTTCCAG
>JBLFWP010000068.1:0-18187 GCA_047611225.1 Halioglobus sp. | reverse complement strand
ATGAAGCGCATATTCCAGTCAATCCTAAGTGTCTTACTGGTAGCAGGCTTACTGGCACTCTACATACCTCAAGCCTCTTCTGTCGTGCAAAATTTGACGGTAGTAGTATGAAGGCACCGTGCCAGTAAGTTTTTTGTGGGATGGTGACGAACACGAACAAGTTGAATTGGAATTGGGTGAAACAGATGGCGATTTCATTGTAGTAAAAAGCGGTTTACTGGTTGGCCAGCAGGTCTCTTTATTGTATCCCGACAATTTCAGTCGGCAGTAGATCTGGCAGCCACTATGATTGAAGCGCGGAATCTCGATAAAACCTATCATGACAACGGCAAACGAGTCACCGTTTTCAACGACCTGAATCTACACTGCAAGCCCGGTGAGTACATCGCGTTAATGGGTCCTTCCGGCGCAGGAAAAACAAGCCTCTTACAGTTACTGGAATGCCTGGACAGACCCAATAGCGGTCAGTATTTTCTTGCTAGCGAACAAGTCTCGCACCTACAAGAAAAAGACCTGGCTCAAATCCGCAACCGTACAATCGGTTTCATCTTTCAGACAAACCACTTCGTAGAGTACCTGGATCTCGTTGAAAACGTGGCCCTCCCCGGCCTCTGCAGCAAACGGGACAGTCCAGCTGTTATCAGGGCGCGCGCCAGATCGCTACTGTGCGATGTCGGTCTTTCTCATCGACTGAATCATTTGCCGCAGGAACTTTCAGGAGGAGAACGACAGCGTGTGGCCATTGCCAGGGCATTATTCAATAGGCAGCGCCTTATCCTGACTGATGAACCCTCCCGCAACCTGGATGAGGAAAGCACCGAGCGCATCCTGACACTTCTTGAAGGCCTCTTGAGCCCCCAGCTCACCCTTCTTCTTGTCACTCACGACCGCAATATCGCCAAACGAGCCCACCGCGCGCTCACGCTCAGCGACGGCCAGCTGCAGGCATTGCTATGATTGCGCAACTGCACTATCAGTTTCTCGCGGCTGCACTAAAGTTGTGTAGCAAACGAAGGCTTCAGACCGCACTCAGTACACTGGGTATTACTGTAGGGGTTACAGGATTAATCCTGGTGATTGCGATAGGCGAAGGAGCCAATCGTGAACTACAGGGCGCGCTGGGATCGGGCACGGTCATCGTACGCAATAGCACCGAGCACAATGATCAGAATGCACTGACCCTCGCCAAAGCCCAGTCGATTGAGCGCCTGAGTAAAAGCTCACTGCAACAGGTGGTACCCGTGCGAAACGGCCTCTACGACGTTATCGCCAACCAGAGCGCCGTAGAGCAGGTGCGCGTAGTAGGTACCAACCGCCACTTTCGCCAGTTTTATCAAAAACAGATGCATTCCGGTCGCTTCCTTACCGACTATGACGTGCGCCACGGTACAAGAGTGTGCGTACTGGGCTGGAAAGCAGGCAAAGCCCTTTTTTCCAGAGGCCAGGTGATCGGCCAGCAGGTGCGTATTGGCCGTGACTGGTACGAGGTGGTGGGTTGGCTTGGCAACACTACGCACAAAATGCCCGAACTGGAAAGCCTCAACCTCGAAGCGTTGGAACAATTAGTTTACTTGCCCATTTCTGCGGCGCTCTTTTCAGACAGAGACAATACCGTGGATGAGCTGATCCTGCATTTTGATTCGGAAACGAACATGATGGCAGCACTACCCGTGGTGCAACGTGTTGTAGAACGTTCTCTCAACCTTGAGGGCGGCGAACCCGCCGTAGATTACATCATTCCCATTCAGCTGTTACGTGATAAGCAAAAAGTGCAGCAATTGTTCCAATATTTGCTCTTTGGTATTGCCGCTGTGATGTTGCTGGTTGGTGGCGTGGGCAGGATGAATGTCATGATGTTCAACGTCATCTCGCGCAAGGCAGAGATTGGACTACGCCGCGCTATTGGAGCAACTCGTCGCGATATCATCGGTCAATTCCTGACCGAATCGATGGTCATAGCCCTTTTTGGCGGTATCGCCGGTATCATCCTCGGGCTGTTGCTGTCAGTTATCATCGATATTGCCACCAGCTGGCACATGGTATTTAACGTCGGTGCCGCCTTTATGGGTTTTGCCGCTTCCCTTATAATCGGCGGACTCTTTGGTAGTTACCCGGCTTTACAGGCGGCCTCGGTCTCTCCGGTAAAATCGCTTCAGGAACAATAAGCTGCATGGACAACAATAAGCAGGGGAAAGCGACACGCCCTCAATCGGTCACCAATCTCTACATCAACTTTACGGCACTACTGGTCACCATTCTGTCATTTTGGATGCTGATCACGTTCGGTGCGAGCATTGGCACACTGCCGGCGGTCTTCATCCTCGCCCTCTCCTATGCAGTCCCCATCATGGCACTGGAGGCGATCTGGATTCGGCCTTTGGGTGGCAAACAAGTAGTGATGACAATACCGAGCGCTAGCCACTACAGAGTGTTGGTAAAACTCTTGGGGCTGGCTCTTACGGCCGCACTGGTGGCACTGGTTTATTGGGCATTGCCCGAGTATCGCGGGAGCTTCTACGACCGTTACTACGCCGCCGTTGCCGACATTGCGCCTTATTTCCTCGCTCTGTGCGTTCCCTATCTTTACTGGATGGACAGACGTGGCGGTGGCCAGCGCGATGGCTACTGGCATATGGGCCAATTGGTGCTGGGGCACTGGAACGATGTTGATAGAAAAATCATTGGGCAGCACCTGCTGGGCTGGATCGTAAAGCTGTTCTTTCTGCCACTCATGCTCACCTACCTTATCGACAAGGTGACCTTTTATCGCGCCTACGACTACACGGGATTGTTTGTCGACTTCGAGTCCTTTTATGATTTCGCCTTCCAAAGCCTTTTCTTCATTGATCTGCTGATTGCCGCCGTCGGCTACATGACAACCTATAAAGCAACCGATTCTCACATCCGCTCTACGGAGCCAACCTTGCTAGGCTGGATGGTCGCCCTCATGTGCTACCAACCTTTTTGGTCTTTCTTTTCTGCCCAGTACATCGACTATGCCAATGGGACCAAGTCCTGGGGGGCCTGGATGTTTGACTCCCCTCCCCTGTATAACACTTGGGGAATCATCATTTTGATACTCACGTTTATCTACGTCTGGGCCACGCTGAGCTTTGGAATTCGCTTCTCAAACCTGACTAACCGCGGGATTATTACCAACGGGCCGTACGCCTTTAGCAAGCACCCCGCCTACCTCAGCAAGAATCTCTCCTGGTGGCTTATTTCCATGCCCTTCATGCTCAATTCCGGTGTGGATGATTCCATACGCCTTAGCCTACTGTTGTTACTCCTCAACTTTGTCTATTTTATGCGGGCCCGCACGGAAGAGCGCCATCTATCACAGGACCCTGCTTACCGCGCTTATGCGGCCTATATAGAAGAACACGGCCTGTTCCGGCGAGTTGGAAACTCTCTTCCTATCCTCAAATTCAGGCCGGGACAGCTGTTTAACCTCAAATCCCAAGCGTAACAAATGCAATAGCATAAGCTGTTCGGAGAACAATACATGCAAGGCAGAATGCAGGACAAAGTGGTTGTCATCACAGGCGGTGCTTCGGGCATTGGCGAGGGTATGGTACGCCGCTTTTGTACAGAAGGTGCGCAGGTGGTGCTTGCAGATGTGAACGCTGCGTTGGGGCAGAAAGTTGCAACGGAGTGTGGCGCGCGTTTCGTGCCACTGGATGTTAGCAACGAAACGGATTGGAAAACCCTGGAAGATATTCTTCGCGTAGAGTACGACTCACTGGACGCGCTTTTGAACAACGCAGGTATTGTCAGCAATCAATCTATAGTAGATGCAGATGTCGCCACCTGGAATAATCTCATCGCTATCAACCTCACCGGCATGATGCTGGGCTGTCAAGTCGCTATCAAGTTAATGCGCGAAAACCCGGGCGGCTCTGGCGGCTCTATCGTCAACACCGCCTCTTCCACCTCTTACCTGGCCATACCCTCAGACGTTGCCTATACCACCTCCAAAGCAGGCGTTGTCGGCTTAACCAAATCCGTGGCCGTATTCTGTGCCACTGAAAATCTCAATATTCGCGTTAACTCTATTCACCCCGGCGCAACGCTAACCAACATTCTAAAAACGGCGCTTGAGGACACCCCTGTTATTCAAGAGGGCCTCAACCGAATGTCGCCAATGGGCAGGCTTGGCAAAGTTGAGGAAGTTGCAGCCATGGCGCTGTTTTTGGCTTCAGATGAAGCGAGCTTCTGCACCGGCGGACAATTTCCAGTTGAAGGAGGTACTGTCAGTGAGCATCCCCGAATGTTTTAAGCTACGACTCATTGGCTCAATTTTTAGCGGAAATTCTTGGAAGAGAACTCTCTAGTGCCAAGCCAGGAACTTCAATCCCTGATCGATGTAATTCCAGCCGACTTTGCTGATCCTGCAGCAGACTACAAGGCAGTGCGAACCATGTTCGCCGCCTTTCACGGGCACCCGGTGGGCGATGATCTTCAGATCGATATCGTCGACTACGGCAGGGTGCGTTGCGGCCACTACCAACTTCCCGGCACAAACAGTGAAATGATCGCTTTCCACTGCCACGGAGGCGCCTTCGTCTCCACACCGTTGGATGAGTATCACTTTTACGCTGAAATGATAGCCAGACACACTGGCTGCGCGGTGGTCATGCCAGACTACCGGCTAGCACCCGAACATCTCTTTCCCGCCGCCCATGAAGATTGTTTCGACGCTTACTGCGGCCTGCTGGCCAGCGGTATAGATGCCGGGCGAATAGTGGTGCTAGGAGAATCCTGTGGCGGCAGCCTTGCGATGGGCATGCTGCTGCGTTTGCGCAATGAAAACATTGCCCTGCCCGCTGCATTCGTATCACTTACCGGTTGGTTCGATTTATCGGTGGCGGGCCCACAAGTTAACGGGGTGGACCCGTTCCTGAATGCTCAATGGGTACGCAACCGAGGGCTGGATTACACCAACGGACAAGTGCCACCAAAAGATCCAATGCTCTCACCCTGCTATGCGGACCTTACTGGACTACCACCCATGTACCTACAAGTGGGTGAGTTTGATACCGTCCGCGAAGGCGCCCTACTTCTGGCTAGCCAAGCGCTGCGGGCAGGAGTTGAGGTCCGCCTCGAAAGCTGGCCAGGCATGATTCATGGATGGCATGGACTGGCCAACATAGGTATTCCTGAAGCAGGAGCGGCGTGGCAGGCCATTAGCGAGTATATTGAAAGTCTATGCTCGTCGAAACGGCGCTAATGATAAGGAGTGATCAAGAGAGCACTATTTGATTATTGAGCCCAGCTAGGTAAGCCGCAAGATACGGCGTCACTCTTTTGTAACCCATTGCACCAATCTTACATACGTGTAACAACGAGGCAGCTTCACATGACACAGCCATCCAACTTTACCCGTCGCAGTCTAATCAAAGGCATCGCCGCCAGCTCGTTAATCCCTTTGCTGGGCAGTAATCTTATCGGCTGCTCCGACGACGATAACAATGACGTCGACGACTTCGTTAGCGTGCTGGCAGATTTTCTGCACGGCATCGCATCGGGCGATCCATTGGAAGATGCCGTTATCATCTGGACCCGTCTTACTCCGGAAACAGAAGGTCGCGCGCGGGTCTCCTGGGAAGTTGCCACCGATGAAAACTTTTCCGATGTGGTAACCAGTGGCAGTGGCGAGACCAATGCCGATGTGGATTACACGGTAAAAGTTGATGTGCAGAATCTGACGGCAGGTAGCATGTATTACTATCGCTTTAAGACAGGCAACAATGTCTCAGCGATAGGATCCACCCGCACCCTCCCGCAGGGCAATGTAAATACCGCCTCCTTCGCTGTGGTTTCATGCTCCAACTACCCCGCAGGGTTTTTCAATGTCTATCGCGAAGTTGCCAACCAAGATGTAGATGCCGTTATACACTTGGGCGACTACCTCTACGAATACGGCACAACAGGTTTCGCCAGTGAAGCAGCCGAAGCCATTGGCCGCGTTGTTGAGCCCGCCACGGAAATTATTTCCTTATCGGACTACCGCACCCGCTATGCGCAATACCACACCGATGTAGACCTGCAGGCCGCCCATGCGGCGCACCCTTTTATTGTGGTGTGGGATGATCACGAAGTTGCGAACAACAGTTGGAAAGAGGGCGCCCAAAACCACGACCCGGAAACCGAAGGCAGTTACGCCGAGCGTAAATTGGCCGCTATACAAGCCTGGTACGAATGGCTGCCAGTTCGCCCCCCTGCCACTGAACAGGAAATTATTTACCGTAGCTTTCACTATGGCGATTTACTGGACCTGATCATGCTGGACACCCGCATCATCGGTCGCGATGAGCAAAATCTATATACCGAGTTCGCCAGCGGCGGCATGATCGATGTTGAGCTGGCCCGAGCCAGCTTCAATGACAGCAATCGCAGTTTGCTGGGCGCAACTCAGCGCGACTGGCTGCGCGATCAACTGAGCCAAAGCACAGCGAGCTGGCAGGTACTGGGGCAGCAGGTTTTACTCGGGCGTTATCACCTGCCCTCTCCAATCATGGAAGCGCTTGACCCTTCATTATCAACCCCAGGTGGTCTGGCCAAGGGCACCGCCGCCGTTATTGCCGCCATCGCTGCAAAAGAGAAAGCACCCGAAGACCGCAGCGCCGAGGAACAAGCGTTGCTGGATTCCGCCATCCCCTACAACCTGGACGGCTGGGACGGCTATGCCTACGAGCGGGATGACTTGCTCAGCTTCGCCCAGCAGATGGATTTGAAATTAGTCACGCTGGCCGGCGATACCCACAACGCCTGGACAACGCAGCTCACCACTAAAGAGGGAATGATCGCAGGGGTAGAATTCGGCGCCGCCAGTGTCTCCTCACCCGGGCTTGAGGGTGCTCTTGGCACAGGCAATGCCGCGTTGTTCGGACCACTTATAGCCACACTGGTAGACGATCTTAAAGCTGCCAATCTGCTTGGACGTGGTTATCTACACATCCAGTTCTCTGCCGACGAACTGACCGCTACGCACCGCTTCATTGATAACATCGGCTCACGAGACTATACGGTCGATGCAGCCAGCAGCCTTGAATTTACGGTCAAGCGCGATGATCTGCTGTTGAGCTAAGGGGTAGATACTGAAACAGAGGCCTGATTGCCTAAGCCTGGGAGAAGCGCCGGCGGCAACTGCACCGGCGGTAACATTGAGAAAAACTTACTCGGGAAGTCGCACTATCAACTTGCCCTGATTCGACCCATCAAACAGCTTCAGGAAAGCGGGCAGGACTTCATCCAGCCCATCAACGATCTCTTCGCGAAACTTGATGTCGCCAGCCATTACCCACTCAACCAATTGCGCGATTCCCTCGGGAAAGCGATCCATATAGTCGATTACGGTAAAGCCCTGCACAGTGACGCTCTCGGCAACCAGCTGCCATAAATTCTTCGGGCCGGGTGCGTCTGCAACATTGTAGGTGGAGATCCAACCGCACACCGCAACGCGCGCGTATTTATTCAGGCACAACAACGTAGCGTCGAGAATTTCTCCGCCCACATTGTCGAAGTACACATCTACTCCTTCAGGACAGGCTTTGCGTATCGCATCACCGTAGTCGCTGCAGGTTTTGTAGTTGATCACTTCGTCAAAGCCCAGTTCATCTTTGAGCCAACTGCACTTGTCTTCACTGCCCGCCATTCCTACTACGCGACAGCCCAGATTTTTTGCAATCTGGCCTACAACCGAGCCCACCGCACCAGCAGCCGCGCTGACCAGCACAGTCTCACCGGCCTTGGGCTTGCCTACGTCCAGCAAACCGAAGTAAGCGGTCAGGCCCGTTGGACCTAGTACGCCCAGGAAATGACTGAGCGGAATACCCATACTTTCGTCTAGCTTGTTGAGGCCAATCGCTGGTGCCGTGGTGTAGCTTTCCCAGGCTCCCATGGTCATCGCTACTTCGCCCACCTCAAAGTCCGGGCTATTGCTTTGCACCACTCTACCGATCACAGAGCTGCGCACGGCGTCGCCCAGCGCAATCGGCTCAATGTAATTGGGATCATCCCCCATCCAACCGCGAATCGCCGGGTCCAGCGAGATATAGAGGTTCTGGATGATCACCTCGTCTTCGCCGGGCTCGGGAACAGGAACGTCCCGGGCAGGTACATTGGAGTCGTTGGGTGCCCCCATGGGCCGGGACGCCAGATAATACTGGCGATTTATCAGAGTAGTCATGTGCGCAACATAGCGGGTTGTAAAAAATCAGTCAACCCTGATTGTTTTAATTTCCCGATTCTGCTACCTTTTCCAGCTAATCTCACCGCTGCAAATACGCCTTTGCACAGGACTCAAACATGACTGTACTTATCGCTGGCACTGTCCACCTCCCAGCAGGAGATCGAGAGAAAGCTTTGGCAGAAACCGCGCCTCTGGTGGAGGAAACCCGCACACAAAAAGGCTGTAATCACTACGTCTGGTCCGCCGACCCCACTTCCGACACTCGCGTCTACGTTTACGAGAACTGGGCGAGCGTGGAAGAGCTGGCAGATCACCTTGCAGGGCCCTTCTACCAAAATATGCTGGCCGCTCTGGGTGGCTACGGTGTTACCGATACAGACGTGTCAAAATTCAAGATCTCACTGGAAGAGCCCGTGTACGACCCTCAAGGACGGCCAAGGGCTGACTTCTTTACTGAATAACGGCCTATCGAGTGCCAGTTAGGCGATCCAGGATTTAAAACAGAATTCGACGAGGCATATGCCCGGGACTAACACGCAATGACAACTAAAACGGTAAAAACCTACTGCCGCTTCTGCCACGCCTACTGCCCGATGGAGGCAACAGTAGAAGATAATACGATCATTGCGCTGGAGCCAGACACCAGCAACGAAATTTACGGCGGCTACACCTGCATCAAAGGCCGGCAACTGATTGAACAGATAGACCACCCTACGCGACTTAAGCAATCACAGAAAAGGCAGGGAGACGGATCCTTCGAGGCGATTACAAGCGAGCTCGCGCTCGACGAAATTGCGGCAAAGCTACAACAGATTCTGGAAAAACACGGCCCACGCAGTATCGCCAGCTACAACGGCACCTACTCCTACCAGAACTCCGCCGCTCACGACGTCGCACGCGCGTTCCACACAGCCATAGACTCACCTTCCTACTACACCAGCGTCACCATCGACCAACCTGCCAAGGTTGCAATCGGTCCTACGCGTATGGGCTGGTGGAACGGTGGTAGCCATATGTGGAACGATTCAGACGTGTCTATGATCATCGGCAACAACACGCTGGTATCCCATTATTCAATCCCCGGCGGCATTCCTTCTTTCAGCCCGCACAACGCCCTGCGCGACGGCAAGAAGCGCGGCATGAAAGTAATCTGCCTGGACCCACGCGTCACCGAAGTGGCCAAGCGCGCTGATCTCCACCTGCAGGTAAGCCCAGGTAATGATGCCGCAGTATTAGCCAGCATGATCAGCATCATACTCGCCGAGAATTTACACGATCAGGAATTTTGCGCCGATTACCTTGAGGGGCTAGAGCAACTCCAGGCACAAACCAAGGGCTTTACCCCTGAAAAAGTAGCCGTTACTGCGGGCATCCCCGCCAGCCAGATTATTGATGCAGCACACATGTTCGCCAACGCAAAACGCGGCACCGCCGTCACCGGCACGGGCCCCGAAATGGGACCACATCCCAACTTGCTGCAGCATCTAGTGCAATCGTTAAATGCCATCTGCGGCCGTCACTATCGCGAAGGGGAACGGATGCCGAACCCTGGTGTTCTAACTGCCGCTGGCCCACGCACTGCTCAAGCTACTCCACCGCAGCCACAATGGTTTGATGAAGCAATCAAGAGCCGCGTATCCGATGACATCTGTGAAACAACGGTACTTTCTGCTTACGGCCCCAAAAAAGAAATGCCTACCGCCATTATCAGCGATGAAATGCTGATGGAAGGCGAAGGCCAAATCAAAGCCTTGATCTGTGTAGGAGGCAACCCGTTATTGGCGTGGCCTGATCAGGACAAGGCGCTGGCAGCGCTTGAAGGCCTCGATTTACTGGTTTGTATTGACGTTAAAATGGCCGCCACCGCACAAATAGCAGACTACGTACTGGCACCCAAAATCTGCCTTGAACGCGAAGACGTGACTCTGCTCACCGACATCTGGCACGACCAGCCCTACTCCCAATACTCGCAGACAGTAGTGGAAGCACGCGGCGACGAAATAGAAGAGTGGGAATTCTTCTGGGCGGTGAGCAAACGCATGGGGCTGGAATTGGAACTCACCAATGGCCCTATCGACATGCAAAACAAGCCCAGCAAGTTCGATCTTCTGGAGAATATTACACGCGGCTCACGCGTACCATTGCAGGAGATTTACGATACGCAGGGCGGCAAGGTGTTTGATGTTGCCGATGTAATACTGGGGCCTGCAGATCCGGAAACCGCCGGCCGCATGAATCTCTACCCACCAGGTCTGGAGCAAGAACTGGCTGCCTGTCGTAGCGATCTCACGGCCAGCGGCAACACCGACTACCCAATGATGTTAGTCAGCCGCCGCATGAAAAACACATACAACTCAACAGGGCCTGAACTGACCCTGCTGAAAGAAAAAGGCACGACAAACCCTGCCTATATGCACTCCGATGAATTAAAGGCCTGGGGCATAGAAGACGGTGAGATCATCGAGGTGAGCTCCAAACACGGCGCAATACCGGCGGTGGCGCAAGGCAGCGACGACATTAAGCCTGGCGTAATCTCTATGTCCCATTGCTGGGGCGGCTCACCGGATCCGAAACACAAAAGCGACGACAAAATCAGAGAGATTGGCAGTAACACTAATCGCCTGATCAACAACCTCGATAACCCTGAAAAGTATTCCGGCATGCCGCGTCAAAGCACCATACCGGTTTCGATTAGAAAAATTTCCTGACACTCAAATAGCGAGGGTGCTGCAGTACGCGACACACAAAGCGATCACTGCTGCAGCCCAACTGCGCCACCGAGTGACAATCGATTGAACACAGTCAGGGCATAATCCCCGGAGAATATTTTATGAGCGAACAAGCACCTTTTCGGTTTTCTCTGCAGAGCTTCAACACAGAATCACCTGCCCATTGGCGCAACCTTATCGCCAAGACAGAGAGCCTGGGTTATTCAACCTTTTTTCTGGCCGACCATTTTCTTAGCTCAGGCCCAGCACTGGACAGCACCTATCACCCGCCACAGATGCTCGCAGCCGTTCCCGCCATAGCCATGGCACTGGAACAAACTACGACCTTAAGAGTGGGTTGCCGTGTATTTTGTAACGACTACCGTCACCCCATTATCCTGGCGAAAGAAGCCGCCACCATGGACTACCTTTCGGAGGGACGCCTTGAGTTTGGTATCGGTGCTGGCTGGATCAAAAACGAGTACGAGGCGGTAGGCCTGCCCTTCGATGAATTTCCCTTACGCTATGAACGCTTTGCTGAATTCGTGCACGCCTACAAAGAATTTATGCTGGGACAGCCCATGGAGATTGCCGGCGACTTTATTAATTGGTCCGGCTTTCACGGTACGCCTACGCCGGCACAGTCGCCCCACCCGCCATTAATGATTGGCGGCGGCAGTAAGAAAATACTGACCTTTGCTGGAGCGGAGGCAGATATCGTAAGCCTTAACTTTAACAATCGCGCAGGTATGTTGGGCCCCGACGGCATGAATTCAGGCCTCGCCGAAGCGACTGCCAAGAAAATCGACTGGATTAAAACCGGTGCCGGAGACCGCTTCAGTGATATCGAGCTGGAGATCGGCGCGTACAATACCGTCATCACAGATCAGCAGGATGCGACAGCCGGAGCCATTGGCGAGGCACTTGGCATGAGTACCCAGGACATACTAAATCACCCACACTGCCTCATAGGCAGCGTGGATTACATTTGCGAAGAGCTACTGCGCAGAAGGGAAGCTTATGGCATTTCCTATATTGCGGTACTGGATGACGGTGAAAACAACATGGCAGAAGCGTTTGCCCCAGTTGTAGCTCGTCTCTCCGGCAAGTAGACTGCGCCCCACTTATTTTCAGGAGTTAACAAACACCATGCTCAAACTGACTGATCAAACGCTACTGCGTTCACAACTGTATATAGATGGAAGCTGGGTAGACGCGGACAACGGCGCGACCATGCCTGTCTGTAACCCCGCGGACAAATCGGAAATCGTCTCCATTCCCAATGCTGGTGCGGATGAAACCCGCCGCGCCATTGAAGCCGCTGACACAGCATTTACAAGCTGGCGTCAGGTGGTTGCCAAAGAACGCTCAGCAATTCTTAAGCGCTGGTTCCAACTCATCATGGAAAATCAGGAAGACCTGGCCCAGTTGATGACTGCGGAGCAAGGCAAGCCTCTCGCTGAGTCTCGTGGCGAAGTAGCCTACGGCGCATCCTTCGTGGAGTGGTTTGCCGAAGAAGGACGCCGCGTCTATGGCGATACTATCTCAGCGAACAACCCCAACCAACGTATCGTCACCCTTAAGCAGCCTGTTGGTGTTGTTGCCGCGATAACGCCCTGGAACTTCCCCATCGCGATGATTACACGCAAAGTTGCCCCTGCACTTGCAGCCGGCTGTACCATCATATTGAAACCCGCAACAGAAACACCTCTTTGTGCACTCGCCCTGGCAGCATTAGGCGAGCGCGCCGGAATTCCCGCTGGTGTGTTCAGTGTTGTAGCCGGTAATAACGCGCGCGCCATTGGCGGCGAGATGACGGGCAGTACCATCGTGCGCAAACTGACCTTCACCGGTTCAACCGAAGTCGGCAAGGTTCTGATGAAGCAGTGTGCAGACACCGTGAAGAAAACCTCGATGGAACTGGGCGGCAATGCTCCCTTCATCGTATTTGATGACGCCGACCTGGACGCGGCTGTGGTGGGAGCGATGGCTTCCAAGTATCGGAATGCAGGGCAGACCTGTGTTTGTGCCAACCGTATCCTGGTGCAGGAATCTGTATTCGATGCCTTCACTGAAAAACTTCTCGTTGCTGTTAGAGCACTGAAAATAGGGAATGGCGCAGACGACGGCGTCACCATAGGGCCACTCATCAACGACGACGCCTTCGAAAAAGTCAGTGCTATCGTCGATCAGGCCACAGCCAATGGAGCAAAAGTTCTCATAGGCGGTAAAGGCACAACGGCTCAGGGTGAAAACTTTTACGAGCCCACCGTGTTGGTAGACGTGGATGACACCATGGACGTTTACAACGAAGAGATTTTTGGCCCCATCGCACCGCTGTTCAAGTTCAAGACTGAAGAGGAAGCGATACGTATTGGCAACGACACTCCTTTTGGCCTCTCCGCTTATTTCTACTCGCGGGACATAGGCCGCATCTGGCGTGTCAGCGAAGGACTCGACTACGGTATTGTCGGCATCAACGAAGGAATTATCTCTACCGAAGTCGCCCCCTTTGGCGGAATGAAGGAATCGGGGATAGGCCGCGAAGGCTCAAAGTACGGCATAGACGACTACCTGGAGATCAAGTACCTCTGCATGGGCGGCGTAAACGACTAGCAACCCTCGCTGCCAGTAACAAAGCTGCCGGCAGGCGATTGCCGGCAGAAAGTTTCCATATCTGGACCCATATAGGAGTATAATTTGGTTGACTCCATCCTGTTTAAATCAGTCAGGTTTGTTTTTAATTCCCCATCGAGGCCCCAACGATAATGTCCACCAAAAAGGAAGCGGCACCAAAGTCGAAATCCGGCGGCGATATTAGCTGGCAGGCACAAAAAAGCGCGATGACGCGGGATCGAATCCTGGATGCAGCTATCAACTGTTTCGTTGAACTGGGCTATACCCACGTAACAACGGCCAAGGTCGCAAGTTCCGCTGGCGTCTCTCGCGGAGCAATGCTGCACCACTTCCCCTCCAAGACAGAGCTGATCCAAGCCGCGGTTGAATACCTGCACGACAAATTGCTCGAAGATTACACTGCGCGGGTAGAGGGCATTGCAGATTCTCTGAAAGGCAAAGAACGGCGTCGCGCTGGTCTGGATGCCTACTGGGATCATCTCACCGGCGATTACTTTGTGGTGCATCACGAACTTTCCGTGGCTAGCCGCACAGACCCTGAACTGAAATCTATCCTGGAGAACTCACAGCAACTGTTCGAAACGCATGTGCGCGAATCCAACACGGATCTGTTTGCAGAATGGCAGGATAGAGGCGACCGCTTCTTACTGGCGATGGATGTCACCAAGTTCATGATGGAAGGCATGGCTGCTGGTCAGCTAATGACGAATCGTGACGAACGAGTATCGCGCCTGTTGGGCTATCTCGCAGATCGTTTGGAAGAGATTTTTGACGAGGGTGAAGAGGGCAGCGCGATCGGTCGCCACTCTGCACTCAGCAATAACGACAACAGCTGAGACCACTCTGGTCTCTAGCGGCAGAAGTTGAATTAAGCAGCGTTTCGCTTGGTTAGGCCTGCAAAGCGCTGCAAGTAATAAGCCTCGTCCCCATACAACTTGGACAACACCATCAAACGCTTGTAGTGATGGCTAACGCTGAGCTCGTCTGTCATTCCAATACCACCGTGAAGCTGCACAGCCTGCTGCGCAACTACCCTACCCGCCTCAGCAACTTTCACTTTCAACGCAGCGCAGGCAGAGGGCGCTTCGTCACTGTCCTCATCAATTGCAATGGCCGCGTTTAGCAGCAACGAACGTGTTTCTTCAATCTTTAGATACATATCAGCCATGGCATGCTGCAGCGCCTGAAACTTGCTGATGGGCTGGCCAAACTGTTCGCGCGTTTTGGTGTACTCCACAGTAGCCTCAAGCAGCCCCTGCATAGCGCCTACCGCTTCGCCGCCTGCACACACTATCGCGTTGTCGATGGCAGCATGCATCAACGCGACACCATTGTTCAATTCTCCCAGTAGCTGATCTGCTCCTAGCTCCACTTTGTCAAACGCAATATGTGCACCGCAGCTACCATCGACAGACACAAACTTCTGCCGTTTAACTGAATCTTGATTTGCGTCGACAATAAATACTGAAACGCCACCCGCTGTAAGTGCAGACACCACTAGAAAGTCAGCTGCATCACCGTTGAGTACTGCAATCTTACTACCGCTGAGCAGATAGCCTTCGCCCTGTTGTTCCGCGCTTGTTGCAATATTTTCCAGGTCGTAGCTATTATTGTCCTCGGCGAAAGCGAAAGCCCATTGATGAGCGCCATCAATGATGGAGGGAATATGGGTGGACTGTTGCTGCTCGCTGCCACCTAGCCTGAGGAAACCACCGCAAGTCACTACGGTTGTCAGGAAAGGTTCACGCAGGTGGCCCTTACCAAGCGCCTCAGCGACGACCACCACATCGGAAACACTACCATCGAAACCACCTTGTGCCTCCGTAAAGGGCACTGACAACCAACCCAGTTCTGCGAACTGTTGCCATGTAGATTCATCAAAGCCCTTTTGTGCAGCACACAGAGTCCTATGCCTTTCGACACCGCAATTGTCGCCGACGTATTTTTCCACGCTGTCGCGCAGTAAAACCTGCTCTTCGCTAAGTGAGAAATCCACTGCTGATCCTTCCTTATCGTGGGGTAATCCGGCATTAATAGAGTGCGGGAATCCCTGAATTATGAGGCCTGTCATGCTATCAAAGGGCCTTGTACAAAACAATCAGTCCCTACTGTTTTATTTATTGGGGAATTGACCTAAACTCATTCCGAAGCCGATTTTCTACCGCTGGTCCAAGCAGTTTCTGAACCTGTCTCCAACGTTCAGTATCCTCACCGTGACCTCCTCAACCTTTCATAGAACAACTGTACCCGGGACACATTATGCCAAAACTCAACCTAAGTGCCGATGAAGTACTGACAACCACCCGCGCTGTGCGCAAACGCCTCGATCTGGAAAAACCTGTCGAAATGTCGGCTATAGAGGAATGTCTGCAGGTCGCTTTGCAAGCTCCCTCGGGCTCAAACTCGCAGGGTTGGCACTTTGTTGTGGTAACCGACCCCGACAAAATTTCAGCAATTGCCGCGCACTATCTAACAGCATTCGACGAGTATGAAGCAGGCCCCAACCAACCCACCAAACAGCACTTGGACGATCCATCCATGGCGGCCACACAAGAGCGCGTGCTGAGCTCTGCACGTTACCTTGCCGATAACATGGCGAATGTACCCGCCCTTCTCATCCCCTGCTGTGCTGGCCTGCCTGAAGCTGCACACCTTCCGCTGTCGGTACTATCCAGCATCTACGGTTCATTACTCCCGGCCGTGTGGAGCTTTATGCTGGCGGCACGTGAGCGCGGCATAGGCACTTGCTGGACTACCCTGCACCTGCAATATGAAAAAGAAGTGGCAGAAATTCTGGGCATTCCTGCTGAGTATGCACAAGTTGCTCTCATCCCTATCGCCTACACCAAAGGTACTGATTTCAAGACTGCGCCACGCAAGGAGCTGGACGGCGTAATGCATACCAACCAATGGTGATAGCGTTTCGCGTACGTACGGGCCGATCTATTTCAGTTCGGCCGCACAAATGGACGGAGCAGAAGTAATGGACCTGGGCATCACTGGTAAAAAAGCACTGGTCAATGGCGGCAGCGCTGGGCTAGGCAAAGGCAGCGCGAAGGCACTTGCTGCGGAAGGGGTGGAACTGTATATCACCGCGCGCGGCGAAGAACGCCTTGAAGCAACGGCTGAAGAAATTCGCCGCGATACGGGCGCCAAAGTCACACCCATTGTTGCCGATCATGCCAGCGATGAGGGCCGTGAAAAGATATTGTCAATCTGCCCCGCGCCAGACATTCTGGTAGGCACCTGCTCCCCGGCTCCTTTTACGCCTGACTTTCGCGACGTTACGGTGGCCGACTGGCAAGAACATTTGGCAACAGGCCTAATAAGTCCCATAGAATTTATGCGCGCTACTGTGGACGGCATGTGCGAACGGGGCTTTGGCCGTATCGTTAACATCTCAACCGGCGCATCAAAATTTCCGGCCGAAATTAGAACCCTGTCGGGCCCGCCGCGGGCTGCCCTGGCCAATTACACTGTGGCCATTTCCAAAGCCGTGGCAAAGCACAACGTGACCATTAATAATTTACTGCCCGGCATGCATCACACAGCCACCGCCGCAGAGCGCTTCGGCGCTATGGCCGATGAACAGGGCACCACCTACGAAGAAGTAGTGCAGGATTGGATCAACGAATGGCGCATACCTGCCGACCGCTTTGGCACCATCGAAGAATTCGGCGCCATCTGCGCGATGTTTTGCAGTAATCAAGCAAGCTATATCGTGGGCCAGAGCTTAGTGGTAGACGGTGGCGTTACCAACTCTACTTTTTAACAGCACAAGTACCTCCCTAATATTCATCTGAACGCGCAAGGAATTCGAGCCATGACCAGTACAGCCACCAATCTTGATTACCCCGCCGGAGACATCACTTGCAAGGGCGTTTACTTCACGCCAGATGGCGCCAGCGGACCCCTCCCCGTAGTGATTGTCTGCCATGCATGGGATGGCTTGAACGATGAGGTCAGAGATAAGGCCGCGAAGCTGGCTGACTCGGGCTATATCGCATTTGCTATGGATGTTTATGGCGATGGTAAAACCATGACAGATATGTCGGAGCTAGAATCCACCCTCACGCCCTATATGGCAGACCGAGGCATGTTGCTACAACGTACACAGGCAGCACTGGCCGCTGCCAAAACCATTCCCGGTGCCGATACCACGCGCATAGGGGCAATGGGCTATTGTTTCGGCGGCTTGGCTGTTCTGGATCTGGCACGAGCCGGTGGAGAGGACATCCAAGCGTTTGTTTCTTTCCACGGCGGCCTGGGCGGCAACACTTTAGACAACCCTGCGACACTAAGCAGTAAAGTTTTGGTACTGCATGGCGAGGACGACCCCATGGTTCCACCCGAGGAAGTCGCCGCCTTTAAGGCAGAGATGACCG
Organism: Halioglobus sp.; assembly: GCA_047611225.1. Classification (GTDB taxonomy): domain Bacteria; phylum Pseudomonadota; class Gammaproteobacteria; order Pseudomonadales; family Halieaceae; genus Marimicrobium. The sequence goes on along the minus strand of JBLFWP010000068.1, from coordinate 263 downwards.
CAAAAAAAGCAGACTGGCAACTAGTGGCCTACAGCCAAACCGTACACGCGTTCACACGGCCAGGCGCAAATGATCCAGCCTTCGGTGCTGTTTACAACCCCACAACGGACAAGCGCTCCTGGCAGGCTATGCTGAGCTTTTTTGCTGAAACATTGTAGGCGCCTTCCATGAGTAACTCCGCAATACCCATGCCCACCGAGGCCTATATACAGGCACTGGCAGGCCACACCTTTCCCGGCGGCAACTACACTGTGGCTCATTGG
>JBLFWP010000067.1:0-18920 GCA_047611225.1 Halioglobus sp. | reverse complement strand
GTTGCCGTGTGACCTCTGGCGCCTTCTGATACTCAGTCAGCAGCCGGTTAAAGCGTTCTGTTTCACCGTCGGCCTCCGCAACCACCTGTTCGCGGTATGCGCTGGCTTCCTCGATCTGACGCTGAGCGCCACCGCGAGCTTCTGGCACTATGCCATTGGCGTAGGCTTGAGCTTCGTTCTTCACTCGCTCCTCATCTTCTCGCGCTTTGATCACGTCATCGAATGCGGACTGAACCTGTGTAGGTGGCTTGGACTCATCTACCGTCACCTGGCTCACCAAAATACCCGTCTCGTAAAGGTCGATATATTCTTGTAATCGAGCTTTCACGTCGATGGCTATCTGCTCTCGCCCTTCGGTCAGCACCAGATCCATACTGGTTCCGCCAACCACGTGCCGCAGGGCACTTTGGGAGGCATGCTGCAGAGACCGCTCAGGGGCACGAACTTTAAGAACAAACTTGGCGGGATCATTGATCACATACTGCACAGAGAGCTTCACCTCTACGATGTTCTCATCCTGCGTGAGCATAATCTCGCGGAAACTGACCGCTCGAACCTTGGTGGTGTTAACCGTTTCTACATAGTCTATCAACGGTGGATTCCACTGCAGGCCAGGCTGCACAGTGTCGTAGTATTTTCCAAAGCGCAGCACTACGCCTCGCTCCTGCTGGTCGATCTGATAGAAACCCATCAGCCCCCAAACAGCCAGCGCCACAACTATCAGCACGCCAATAGCGCTATTGGATAGCCCCGGTGTTTTGCCTCCACCGGAAGAACCACCTCCTCCGAACAGGCCACCAATCTTGTCTTGCAGCTTCTTCAACGCCTCATCCAAATCTGGTGGCCCTTGATCGCCACCGCCCCACGGGTCTTTGGAATTGTTGTTGCCGCCCCCCGGTTCATTCCAGGCCATATTTAACTCCTAATTAAAACGTAAAAAACAGTCTAGCAAACTTTTTGTCGATAATACGCGAGCTGCCGTGTCTCAGCACAACTAAAACAGCGGCTCGGGCCCTTTTTTCATCAAACGATTCCAATCTGCTCGCGGTAGGCGGACACTCAAATGGGCAACGCCGTCTTCCGTGTAATCTTCTTTCTCGACAGCACCCAGGTCATACAAGGCTGCCCGCAGTCCGCCCTGATCGGGCTCCAGATCTAAAGTCTCGCTTACCATATCTTGCCCAACCAACTCTGCAATAGCCTGCAGCAATAGATCGCAGCCATCACCGGTAGCCGCGCTCAACCATACGCGTTCCGGAAGGCCATCTTCATTGCGCTCAATCCTGGGCGTTTGTGCTAAAAGATCCAGTTTGTTGTACACCTGAAGTTGCGGAATGTCCTGGGCGCCTATCTCACCCAAAACGTCCTGCACCTCATAAATATTACTATCTCGCTCTGTGCTGGCAGCGTCGATCACGTGGATTAGCAAATCCGCGCTCATAGTCTCTTCAAGTGTCGCTTTGAAAGCCTCCACCAGTTTGTGCGGAAGATGGGCGATAAAACCCACCGTATCAGCCAGTATTACTGGGCCAATATTTTCCAACTCCAGACGGCGCAGTGTCGGATCCAGCGTGGCAAAGAGCTTATCTGCAACATAGACCTTTGACTCAGTGATGCGGTTGAACAGCGTCGATTTACCGGCATTGGTGTAACCTACTAAAGCAACCGTGGGAATCTCAGCACGACGACGCGCACGCCGCCCCTGGTCCCGCTGCTTACGCACTTTTTCGAGACGCACCTTAATTGCCTTGATGCGTTCACGCAGCAAGCGTCTATCACTTTCCAATTGGGTTTCACCGGGGCCACCGCGTACGCCTATGCCCCCTTTTTGCCTTTCGAGGTGTGTCCAGCCTCGCACCAACCGGGTGGCCATATGCTGTAAATAGGCCAACTCAACTTGCATCTTACCTTCATGGGTACGAGCCCGCTGAGCGAAAATATCAAGAATGAGCCCGGTACGATCTATCACCCGGCACTCCAGTTCTTCCTCTAGATTGCGTTCCTGACTAGGGCTGAGTGCGTGGTTGAACATCACAATTTCAGCTTCCTGCAACTGAAGTTCCTCACGCAGCTCATCCAGTTTGCCGCTACCGACAAATGTCCTTGGGTGAGGCGTGTCGCGGCTGCCCATAATATAGGCGACCGGATCCCCTCCTGCTGAAAGCACGAGCTCCTCGAATTCCCGCGGATCTTCCCGCTCTGATTCACTGGCTAGATTCAGGTGAACAAGCACTGCCCGTTCTCCCGACTCGGGACGGTCAAAAAACAAGATTACCTCGGCTGAAACGAATTAAGCGGTCAACGAACGCCTCACAGACGCTCGCTGGGGCTGCGTTAGCTATCGCTTTCTTCTTCATCTTCGGGCGGATTCTGCAACGGCAGACGAACCACCCGTGATGGTACAACGGTAGAAATCGCATGCTTGTAGACCATCTGGCTAACTGTGTTTTTAAGCAGCACCACGAACTGATCAAATGATTCAATTTGGCCCTGCAATTTGATGCCATTTACCAGATAGATTGAAACTGGTACGCGTTCCTTACGTAGAATGTTCAAGTAAGGGTCTTGTAGCGTGTGCCCTTTTGACATAAATCTCTCCCTTGGGCCCAAAACGAGCCTAATATTTAATTAAAACAACCTCTTACCGCCCAGCAAGCATAGCTCTCTGCCAGTCTTCAGAGCGGATAACGGGTCTTCGGTTTAGCACCTACTCGAGCAAGCAGTATAGTGCATGTGCACCTTACTATAGTGGGGCCTGATCAAGAAAGTTCAAGGCCAGACTTACTGTTGTTTCCAAGACCTGTACACCGCCTTTGTCTGACCGGCTGGTTTCGTGCAAGTTCCCTGCAGGATCGGTATAGATCCATTGAAGATCGGGCCATTTTCGCAGCCAAGTCAGTTGCCGCTTGGCTAACTGACGGGTCGCCGCGACTGCTCTAGCGACAGCCTCATCCAGGCCACATTCGCCCTCCAGGTGTTGCAGCAGTTGCCTATAGCCCACGGCCCGCATGGCTGGAAGATCTTTATGGGTATCCTCGCGCAGCCACAATTCACGGACCTCCTCCAGCAAGCCTGCCGCCATCATCTGATCAAAACGCAGCGCTATGCGTTGGTGCAAGACACTGCGCTCAAAAGGGCAGACTGCCATCTGTACCACTCGAAATTGGTTCGCGAGCTCCGACTCCCCACCAGAACTGCGATGCCATTCGCTCAGGGGAATGCCCGTCTCACGATAGACCTCCAGAGCGCGGCTTAAGCGCTGAGAATGATTGGGGTGGATACGCTGGGCCGACTCTGGGTCAACCTCAGCCAACAAGCCATGAATATGGGGCCAACCGTGCTCTGCCGCCTCCAGCGCAATCGCCGCTCGAATACCTGGGTTTGCTGCCGGCATGGCGGCCATTCCATCGAGAAGCGCCTTGAAATACAGCATCGTCCCGCCCACCAGCAAGGGCGTTTTTCCTCGATCCACAATATCGGCAATTAGCGCGCGCGCATCAGCGACAAAATCCGCCGCAGAATAGGGCTCACAGGGGTCACGAATATCTACAAGGTGATGGGGGTAGTCCGGCTTGGCGCTGCCAATATCAAGGCCTCGGTATATCAATGCGGAATCGACGCTGATCAACTCGCAGTTGCGCTGCTGTGCCAGTTCGATCGCCAGGTCCGTTTTGCCGGAAGCCGTGGGGCCCATAAGGCAGATCAAAAGCGGCTTGTCTTCGGCCTGCTGTCGCTCAGTCATGACACTATTCGTCTGGCCTAGCGGCCGCGCAGAAAGAGTTTATCCAACTCGTCGAGACCCATTTGGGTCCAGGTTGGCCTGCCGTGATTACATTGGCCGGAGCGCTCGGTTTCTTCCATGTCTCGTAGCAGCGCATTCATCTCTGGAATAGTGAGCCTACGATTGGCACGGACTGAGCCGTGGCAGGCCATGGTGGATAGAATCTCATCCATGTGAGCCTCGATCCGCTCTGAGCTGCCAAACTCGATCAAGTCGGCTAGCACGTCACGCAGCAATTGCTCCACATTTGAATCACGCAGGGCGACGGGGATCTGCCTGATCACCAACGCCTCCTCACCTGCCTCATCCACCGCAAGCCCGATACGCTGGAAGAATTCAGCATGCTCCACCGCAACCTGCACTTCCCGCTGGCTCACCGCGACAGACTGTGGCACCAACAGCGGCTGGCTGCGAATACCGCTGTCGTCGCGAGCAGTTTTCAGGCGCTCATAGGTGATTCGCTCGTGGGCTGCGTGCATATCGACCAATACCAGACCCGCTGCATTTTCAGCCAGGATATAGATGCCTTTCAATTGCGCTAGAGCGTAGCCCAAAGGCGGGATGTCTTCTGCCGATGCCGACTCAGGCATCTGGTGAAGCCTGGCGTAGCCCTGCATTTGACCCGCAACCTGACCACTTGAGGGCGTGTTAAATCGCGACTGAGGGTTGAACGTATAGCCAGCGCTATCGCCAGACTTCGCCTCGGTTGCTCCCCAAGCCAAGCCGCCCTGCTCCCTAACTTCACCGGTTGTAGTATCGATCGTCATGCCATCGCCGGTAGGAAAACTGTGAACATTGGCAGCCTGCTGTGCGGCGTCTGAACCGGGCCGCACGTCAGCAAGCGCACGATGCAAACTGGAGTAAATAAAGTTGTGTACCGCACGGCCATCCCTAAACCGGACTTCGTGCTTAGTCGGATGCACGTTTACATCGACCTGCGCGGGATCAAGTTCCAGATACAACACGAAGGCCGGATGGCGTCCGTGATAGAGCACGTCCCGATAAGCCTGCTTTACTGCGTGCGCGATCAAGCGATCGCGAATGACACGGCCGTTGACGAAGAAATACTGCAGATCTGCCTGACTGCGGGAAAAGGTTGGCAACCCCACCCAGCCCGACAGTTTGTAGGGGGGAACATCAGACTCAATGTACAAAGCCTGTTCCATAAAGGCAGGGCCACAAACCGACGCTACCCTGCGCTGACATTCGGCCTGCCCATTGGCCGCCTTGAGATTGTGCATCACCTTGCCGTTATGCCGCAGACTAAATGCCACATCAAAGCGCGACAAAGCGAGCCGTTTGACCACCTCTTCCAAATGATTGTATTCAGTTTTTTCTTTGCGTAGAAATTTTCGCCGGGCAGGCGTGTTAAAAAACAGATCACGCACCTCTACCGTTGTGCCCTGAGGGTGAGGTGCCGGCTTCAACAGCACTTCCATTTCACGGCCTTCACATGAAGCGCTACTGCCTTCGCTACCCTGCTCATTGGAGTTGCTGGTTAAGGTGAGACGAGACACCGAGCCGATACTGGCGAGAGCTTCGCCGCGAAAGCCGAGGCTGCCGACGCGCTCTAAATCTTCTAATGAGGTAATTTTGCTGGTGGCGTGCCGGGCGAGTGCCAAAGGGAGATCGTCAGAAGAGATTCCAGTGCCGTTGTCACGAATGCGAATGAGTTTGCTGCCGCCGGATTCGACGTCGACATCCACACGAGTGGCACCAGCGTCCAGGCTATTTTCCAGCACTTCTTTGGCGACCGAGGCAGGGCGCTCAACCACTTCCCCTGCGGCAATCTGGTTAGCCAGCCTGGAACTCAGCAAACGAATTTGGGACATTGGTTCGGTTTCTTTAGCTCTTGGAGATTGTCAGCTCTTGGGGATTGTCAGCTTCTGTCCCACTCGAATTTTGGAGCCCTTGATACTGTTGTAGCTCTTCAAATCGGCCAGCGAAACACTGAAGCGGTGCGCGATGCCGGACAGTGTATCACCTCTGGCTATGATGTATTGATTGCCACCCTGCTGTTTTTGCCACGCGATTAGTGTTCCCGACGGAGGGTGCGCGAGGAACCAGTCTTTGATCCCACGATGGATCGCACCGGCCATTTTTTTCTGATAACTGGGGGTGGCAAGCTGGCGCGATTCGCTGGGGTTGGAGATAAAGCCAGTTTCCACCAGTATCGACGGTATATCAGGCGATTTCAGCACTGCAAAACCCGCCTGCTCGACATTGCTCTTGTGCAACTTCGCCACAGTGTCGACATTGCGCAGTACTCTATCCCCCAGTTTTAGGCTGGTATCGAGGGTGGATGTCATAGACAGATCCGCCAGCACACCCGCCAGCACGTCATCTTTGTCTGCGAGACTCACGCCACCTACTAAGTCAGCTGCATTTTCCCGTTCTGCCAGATAGTTGGCGGCAGTACTGGTGGCGCCGCGAGTCGATAAAGCATACACCGACGCGCCGTTAGCCTGCTTCAATCGGAAGGCGTCCGCGTGAATTGAGACGAAAAGATCAGCCTGTCGCTCACGTGCCAACTCCCTCCGCCCTTTCAAGCTAATGTAATAGTCACCGCTGCGAATTAGAGTGGGCTTGAAACCGGAATCGGCCTTCAAAAGTGCGTTTAACTTTTTGGCTATGGCGAGAACTACATCCTTCTCGCGCGCGCGATTGGGACCCAATGCCCCAGGATCTTCTCCGCCGTGGCCCGCATCAATCGCTATCACTATGTCTCGTTTGGCGGACTGCTTGGCACTTTTTTTCACCTCGACGTTTTTGGTTTTTTTGTCGTAAAGGTCCACCACCAAACGATCACCGGCCTGTTCGTTAGCCTTCAGTGAAAAACTTTTGGGAGTGATGTCAGTACCGATATCCAACACAACGCGCAAGTCATCTTCATCGCGCACCGCAGAGCGAATGCGCTGCACCGGAGTGTCATCCAGTTTTACAGTGGCAAGATCAGTTTTGAGTGAGGTGTCTTCAAGGTCGAGCACGATGCGGCTGGGGTTCGATAAGACAATCAGCTTGTGCTGCGCGGGGCCAGTGAGATCAAAAACAATGCGCGTGTGATCGGGCGCACGCCACAGACGCACGTCGTGCACCTGCGCCGCCCACGATGCGGGCACCACCAGAAAACTCAGGAGGACTACAATCCACGCCCTGCTCATATCACTCCCGCAATCGGTTTTTGATCGCCGTATTGCATGGGTCTGTTTACCCAATCGCACCCTGCATTCGCGTTAGCACTGACTCACCCCGCTTCGTCTGCGCCTCGAAAGACAAAATACGTCCCCGACCTTCTCGCTGTATGGTAATCACTAAATCCGCAGTGGGCAAAGCGCCCTGCCCCCGTTCTGGCCATTCCACCAAACAAACCGACTTATCACCAAAATAATCACGAATTCCAATGAACTCCAGCTCCTCAGCGTCGCCCAATCGATACAGATCGAAGTGATACACCTGAAATCCTTCGAACTCATAGGGCTCTACCAAGGTATAGGTAGGGCTCTTAACCGCACCCAAGTGCCCCAGCGATTGTATAAAGCCGCGACTCAGGGTGGTCTTACCCATTCCCAGGTCCCCGTGCAGAAAAATGATCAGGCCGAGCTCCCTCGCCCCAGCCAAGGCTGCCCCGAGAGCAACCATGGCGTCTTCATCCGCCGCGCTAACGACCATTGGAGTATTTGTCATCCTAGAAGAGCCCGCATAGGTGCCAGCAAATCTGTAGCAGCTAGTCCGCGCTCACCTTCCTGGGCGGCTATATCCGCTGCCGCACCATGCAAACAGACGGCCAACGCGGCAGCTTCCAAAGGCGCAATATGCTGTGCCAACAAAGCACCAATCACACCACTGAGGACGTCACCCATACCACCGCTAGCCATGCCCGGATTGCCATAATCGCTGAGCAGCAACTCGCCCTGCCCCGCAATTAAGCTGCCATTACCTTTCAAAATGACCACGCCGCCAAATTTTTGCTGCAAGGCGCCCGCCGCGCGAAACCGGTCTTGTTGAATTTCAGCTGTTGATTGACCGAGAAGCCTACCGGCCTCACCTGGATGCGGAGTCAGTACCCAATCTTCATTTGCGGTTTGATCGCCCAAGCGACCATCCGCCATTAAATTAAGCGCATCTGCATCCAGCACCAGTGGCTTACCACTGGCCAGCGCCAGTTGCAGGAGATAGACAGACCAGTCGGATTGCCCGAGGCCGGGCCCTACAACGACCACATCACTGGCATCCAGTAGCGGCGCAAAGTCATCGCCCGACTCCACCCCCATTGGCATAACTTCCGGCGTACGTGCAACGATCGCTCCAACATGCTCCGGCCGCGTTGCCACCCGCACCAATCCTGCACCACAGCGCAATGCCGCCTCAGCAGCCATCGCGGCAGCACCTGCCATACCGCGATCACCGCCCACCACCAACACACTGCCATAAAGCCCTTTATGAGCTGTTGCCGACCGCGGCGGAAGCTGTTCCAACAAAGCTTCCAATTCGAGACGGCTACAGCTGCAAGGCACATTCTCATAGGCTTCAAGGGGCACTTCCAAATCTGAAAACAGCACACCTCCGGTGTAATCCGGCGCCTGCAGCGTAAACAATCCGCGCTTCAGCCCGACAAAAGTCACAGTAAGGTCTGCGATAACCGCAGCACCCAACACGGCCCCCGTATCGGCACATAATCCAGAAGGTATATCCACGGCCACAACCGGTAAGCCGCTGTCATTGACCGCTGCAATAGCCTCAACATAAGTTTCGCGAACAGGTCCACCCAGGCCAGTACCCAGCATAGCGTCGACAATCACGCCTTCGGGCAACAAGGGCGCCCCCTCGAAACCGACAATCTCAACCCCATTACCTAACGCTTGGTTTCGCGCCAGCAATGCGTCGCCGCCAATTTTGCCCGGATCACCAATTTGCAGAACGCTCACAGGGATACCGCGCTTATGCGCCAGATCAGCAATGAGAAAACCATCGCCGCCGTTATTGCCGGTACCACACAGCACCTGCAAGCATTCTGGTGAAGGCCAGTGTTCAAGTAAGTAATCGAAAGTGACATTGGCGGCGCGAGCCATCAACGTGATACCGGGGATATCGTGCTCATCGATAGCACCGCGATCCAGAGCTCGGGTCTGTTCTGCTGTATAGAGTTTTTCTGTGCCTAACATTGTCTTATGCTGCCTTTTTTTGGTCTCGGCTTCTGTTTAGAAAACGTCTTGTGCCGCAAGGATATCAGGTCTCAATGAACTGGACCCGCCGTGAACCCATCCATGGGAGCTTGAGCTCGGCATCCATGCCTCACACAGTCCAGTCCATTGAGACCTGACACCCTCGCCGCCTCACGCTGTAAGTAGCAGCGTAAAAACCTTCTTACAAAGCGCGATCCGCGGGTTAAAAGTCTTTACGCAGCCTGGACTGTGCAAGGCAGGAGAGCCTGCCCCTTTTTATAGGTGCGCCGAACCCAAGCCTCCATGGATGGGTTCACTGCGCATCCGGGCTGGGCAAAGTCTTTTATCCTACGCAAACCTAACCGTTATAAAAAAGCACATAACCCCCACACATCTGTCAGAATTATAACCAAAGTTCACTCACCCAAGGCACCGACTTGTCCGAACAACCACCACCGCCAACCGAGGAAAACCTGATGCCACTGATCCGTCAGTGGTCCAAAGAGCTGGGGTTTCAGCAGGTGGGCATAACTGACGTCGACTTGGGCGAGCATGAAGGCTATCTGCAGAAATGGTTGGATGCAGGCTTCCATGGCTCGATGGACTATATGGAACGTCACGGTAGCAAGCGCTCCCGCCCCGATGAACTGGTTCCCGATACCCTGCGGGTTATTTCAGTGCGCATGGATTACCTGACGCCCGGTACTGAGCCTTTTGAGATTCTGGCCAACTCAGAGAAAGCGTATATCTCGCGCTATACACTGGGTCGCGATTACCACAAGCTCATCCGCAAGCGGCTTGCGCAATTGGCAAAGCGCATTGAAGAAGAAGTTGGCGGCGGCCAATATCGCGCTTTCGTCGACAGTGCGCCTGTGCTGGAAAGAGCGATTGCCGAGCAATCAGGCTTGGGCTGGATAGCCAAGAACACCATGTTGATCAATGCCGATGCGGGTTCCTGGTTTTTCCTGGGCGAAATTTATACCAACTTGCCGCTGCCAGTCGACGAGCCGCAGACAGACAAACACTGTGGCACCTGTACTGAATGCCTCACGGTTTGTCCTACCAATGCCTTCACCGGGCCCTTTGTGTTGGATGCGCGGCGTTGCATTTCCTACCTCACTATCGAGCACCACGGCAGCATTGATCCCGAACTGCGGCCTTTGATGGGCAACCGTATCTTTGGTTGCGATGACTGCCAGCTGTGCTGCCCCTGGAATAAGTTTGCGCAGGCTACTGACGAGGGAGATTTTAAGCCTCGGCATGGTCTTGCTGATGTGGCTCTGACCGAATTGTTCTTATGGGATGAACAAACCTACCTCGCACGCACGGAAGGCTCGGCTATGCGGCGTATCGGCCACGAACGGTGGCTGCGCAACGTGGCAATCGCCTTGGGGAATGCAACGCCTTCGAAAGAAATCAAAGACGCACTGTCACAACGGCAGGAGCACCCCTCAGCGGTGGTGAGGGAGCATGTGGAATGGGCGCTGGAGCGGCAGTCCGGGGCTGCAGGCTAGGCCAGTTTGAGGAAATGCTCTCGGTAGTAGCGCATCTCCTCTATCGATTCACGAATGTCATCCAGCGCTAAATGCGTCGCCGTCTTGGTGAAACCCGACTCCAGCTCTGGCCGCCAGCGCTGCATCAATATTTTGAGCGTGCTCACATCCAGGTTGCGGTAGTGAAAGAAGGCTTCCAGCTCAGGCATATGCCGCGCCATGAAGCGCCTGTCCTGACAAATGGTGTTGCCGCACATGGGTGACGCACCTTTGGGCACCCACTCCTTAAGGAAATCGATGGTTTCTTTGGTAGTTCGCTGTTCATCGTATTCGCTGTCCCTGACTCGATCGACAAGGCCCGAGCGAGTGTGGTGAGTGGTATTCCACTCATCCATACCAGCCAACCGAGCTTCACTCTGATGCAGGGCAATGACGGGGCCTTCCGCCAGAGTATTGAGATCGGAATCGGTAACGATGGCGGCGATTTCTATCACCACATCCTGATCCGGTTCCAAACCTGTCATCTCCAAGTCCACCCAAATGAGGTTGTTGGCATCTTGCATAGGGTAAAGCCTTCATTTTTATGATTAACCACAGTGTAACAAAATGCCTCGACAGACATAGCCCATAGCCGAATAATGAAGGTATGAGCAAACGCAAACTTAGCCGCCAGCAAGCATGGCGCATCGAAAAAATTCAGGACGAGCGAGCCAAGCGTGCGGCTCGCAGAGATTCCGATGCTGAACAGGCATTGAGTGCAGGCGAACTTGGGCCTGAGCGAGAAGGCGTTATCGTCTCGCACTTCGGCACGCAGGTTGCCGTGGAAGTGGCTCCAGGCGAAAGTCTGCGCTGCCATATTCGCGCCAATCTAGAAGGATTGGTGACGGGCGATCGGGTGGTCTGGTGTGAAGGTGACCCTGTGGGCGTGGTGGTGGCCCAGCTTGATCGAGACAGCGTTCTGTCCCGCCCCGACCCTTATGGCAAACTTAAGCCTGTAGCCGCCAACATCGATCAAATCATGCTGGTGGTCGCTCCTTTCCCCGAACCACACGCCAATTTGATAGACCGCTATCTTGTCGCTGCCAAGGCCGTCGAAATCGAACCGGTCATCATCATGAACAAGACCGACCTCATCGATCAAGACTCCCAGCTGCAAGAAGCGATGGACGATCTACTGGCAACTTATATAACACTGGGATACCGCGTGCTACGCACCTCCATCGAGGACGAGCAACTGGACGAACTGCATGAAGCCCTCCTGGAACGCACCAGTGTGTTTGTGGGTCAATCTGGCGTGGGGAAATCCTCTCTTATCAATGTACTGCTACCTGATGCAGATATTCGCGTCGGCGCGCTATCCCAAAGCACGCAAAAAGGCACGCATACCACAACCACCGCGCAGCTATTGCATCTGCAGCGTGGCGGCCGGCTGATCGATTCACCGGGGATTCGAGAGTTTGGTCTTTGGCACATGAGCAAAGATCAGGTGGAAGCGGGATTTAGGGAATTCGCAGCCTTACTAGGAATGTGTAAATTTCGCGACTGCCAACACGAGCAAGAACCCGAGTGCGCGATTTTGGCAGCGGTTGAATCTGGAGAAATCACGGAGCAGCGACTGGCAAGTTATCGCTACATCGTGACCACACTCGAAGAATAGGCGATTGACCCAAGCCTAATTCGCGCTGGCCTTTTTAGGGGAGACGCGTGCCCATTGTTTCTCCCATACGTGTAACCGTACCCGCTTCATAGCTTTCATCCCAACTCATGCTGCCTTCGGGAAACAACAAAATAACGGTTGAACCCAGCATAAAGCGCCCCATTTCATCCCCTTTATTCAGAGTGACTGGCTCAGGGCTCTGGACAAAGTCGACAGAAACTGGCTTCCTGGGTGGCGGTGCAACCTGCCCAGCCCAAACGGTTTCAATACCGGCAACGATCATCGCACCCACCAATATCATCGCCATTGGCCCCAGCTCAGTGTCGAAGTAGCAAACCAATCGTTCATTACGGGCAAACAACCTATCAACGTTTTCTGCCGTTACGCCATTAACAGAAAAGAGCTGCCCAGGTATATAAGTGGTTCCAGTCAAGCGACCGGCGATAGGCATGTGAATCCGATGATAATCCTTGGGTGAAAGATACACGGTGGCGAAATCCCCACCGTTGAACTGGGCTGCGCGCTCCACATCGCCGCCCAGCAACTCTTCTGCAGTGTAATAACGCCCCTTGGCCTGCAAAAGAAGTCCTTCCGTGATCGGCCCCATCTGACTGATAGCACCATCAGCCGGGCACGCCAAATCCGCTTCTGTGATGGGCCGCACGCCGTCGCGCAGGGGACGAGTGAAGAATTCATTGAAGTTGGCATACCGTGTATAGTCCGGTTCCGCTGCCAGAGACATGTCCACGTCAAAAAAGCGAATGAACTGCTCAATTAGCCAATCTTTTAGCCATAAAGGGTGACGCAGTTCTGCTAAATAGCCAGTAATTCTGGACATCAAATGATGTGGAGAAATGTGCTGAAAAATGATGAATATCCGTTGCATAGTCCGTAGTGTCACTTTTATAAGAAGACAGGTAAGTAGTTCTAAACGATGAAAATTTGGCTAGTCATCGCGCTACTAACCCTCCCTGTACTGAGTTGGCCCGCGGTAGGTGAAGAGACCGGCGAGACAATTATAACGGAAACGGTGGAAGGGGAAGAGGTAGCGCCACAACACGATGATGACGATCCTATCAACTGGGTCGACACCAGTCACGCCTATGCGACTGACTCCGCGCAGGCACTGACTGAGTGGATGGATGAGTTTTTTGGCGACCCCAGCTACGAGCTCGATCAGGCAGAGTCACATATGCGCCTGCAATGGCGCAACAGCTGGGATCAAGACGACGGCTACAAAACGAAACTAAGGCTGCGCGGCAAACTGCAGTTGCCCAAAGTATCGAAACGACTAAATCTTGTGTTCTTCGGTGAAAGCTCCGAAGACATCGTCACCGATGAGAATAGTCAAGAAGGCCGTGCGGGTCTTTTATACAATGTGAACGAACGCAGTCGATCGCGTCTCGACCTGACACTCACCGGCGGTACCGGCAGTATTCGCCCGGGAGCACGCTACCGCAACAAAGGCCCCCTGGGAGAGAACTACTACTATCGTTACACCCAGCGGCTTGAATGGGATAACGATGATGGCCTTCACACGACGGGCCAACTCAATTTTGACCGGGCGCTTAGCGACACACGCTTGGTCAGACTGAGTAATAGAATCATCTATGGCGAGGAAACGCTGGGCACGGAATGGCGCTCAACGCTGTCGCACAGCCACCGCCAGCGCGCCGTGCACAATGGCGACCGAGTACTAAGCTATTTCGCTTCTGTCGAAGGCTATACGGACCCTTCCTGGATAGAGAACTATCAGGCTGGCCTGGTGTATCGCCGCCAGATCTATCGCAAATTCCTCTATATGGAAATACAGCCCTCCTACCTGTTCCGCAAACGTCTGGATGATGACAATCGCAACGGTGCCTGGAACGTTTTGCTTCGTTTCGAGATCGCATTGCACCGGGATTTACGCCGGGTTACATCCAGTAGCCAGAGAGTCTCCCCGCTATCCTCGAGGCCTGTGGCCTCCAGCGGACAGCGATTCCACTCGCCGCCCACTCCTTAACTCCGCTATAGATTTTCCTCCGCAAAGGCTGCAAGTCGGGAACGGACGATGCCATTCACGTGCATTATGCCCGCATGGGGATAGGCTTTACTCTTTTCCACGAGATAAGTAAGGCCCGAGGTGAGTGGCGAAATATATTTATTATCAATTTGCGCCAGGTTGCCCAACACCACAATTTTGGAATCCGCTCCAACCCTACTGATAACAGATTTCAACTGGAACTGAGTCAAACCCTGACTTTCATCAATAATAATATAGGCATTATTAAACGAGCGACCCCGCATAAAGTTGAGAGACTTGAACTGAATATTTGCTCTCTCCTTCACATATTCAATGCTGCCGCGGCAGGACTCATCCGTACCGTGCAGTATTTCAAGGTTATCGTCGAATGCTGCCAGCCAGGGCGCCATTTTCTCCTCCTCGGTGCCGGGCAAAAAGCCAATTTCCTCAGCAATAGGCGGTGTTGAGCGCGCCACGATTAACTTACTGAATTTACCCTGCTCCAGAATCGCGTGCAGTCCGTATGCCAGAGCGAGCAACGTCTTACCCGAACCGGCGGGGCCCGTCATCACCGTCATGTCCACACTGTCATCATCCAGCAACGACATGGCCATGGCCTGCTCCAGATTGCGCGGAGCCAGCCCCCAGAAACGCCTGTGCATAAGGTTGTCGCGACTATCGCAGCGCAGGTAAACGAAATCCCTATCAATGCGTTTTACGAACGCCATGAAATTCTGATCGTCGTAAACGAACATATTCGGGTAGGCCTGCGGCAAGGATTTGAGAGGAATCCGGTGCAAAGTACAATCACCTTCGCGCAGGGTATCCACTTCACTCACCGTCGACCAAAAGTCACCCTCTATGTGACCGTAGCCTGTAGCCAATAAGTCGATATCGTCGAGAACGCGGTCCCGCATGTAGTCTTCAACATTCACCAACCCAGAACCTTTGGCCTTGATGCGCATGTTGATGTCTTTGGTGACCAGACAGACAATTTCCTTAGGGCTCTCCGCCTGCAACCTCAGTGCCACATTGATGATGCGGTTGTCGTTGGCCTGATCCAGCGTACTGTCTAGATAGGGGATATCTGAGTCATCGCTGATACGCTGGTCTGGGTAAATGGCAAGGGTGCCAGATGCTCTCCCCTCCAGGTTAGAACCGGGAACCTCCACTCCCTTCTGAATTTCCTGGGGTGAGGCGCTGTGTACCACCTTGTCGATCATCTGGATCGCAATGCGGGCTTCGCGGCTCACGGTTTTGTCCCGACGGTCTTTTATCGTGTCTAGCTCTTCCAGTACGGTCATGGGAATGACCACATGGTGCTGCTTGAATGCTGTTACTGCCATCGGGTCGTGCAATAAAACATTGGTGTCCAGTATAAAAGTCTTTCTTATTAAGGGTTTCAGGGGAATTGTTTTTTCTACACGCAGCGTAGAACCTGAGTCCATAGAGGAATCCTCATAGTCTGTTTAAAGAAATAGTTTATAAAGCGAGATTGCAGCAGACCTTGCAGAGTGTCCGAAGCGTCCGGTAAGGTCAGGGAGGGAGGGCAAACGTTGTAGCTTTGCTCCAGATCGAGCCTGGAATCAAATGTTGTGTAGATGGAAATAAATGTCGCGTAGATAGAGGGCCGCAGCTTGAATGGCTCCGTGGCAGCCCGTAAAAACTTCCTGTGTGACACCTGATAAGCAGCGTGCTCTCGCTCATCGTGCGTCAGGTATATCTTCAATAGATTGCCCCGACGGTTTGTGACCGCGTTAGGTCGATTATCAAACCACTGGAGCACAGCTGTCAATGGCGTAACAACAAATGTGTCTCGCATTTACACATTCAGTTACTGCGCGCTGACAGGAGCCACAAATTGGGCTACGATGATGGGCTTATCTGATTAAAAGTAGTCCCATTAATGCTCAACCTAGAGTCTCTCTCGCAGTTAAAAGGCCTCAAAACCCAGATGGAGGCCGAGAAGGAAAGAGCCGAAGCAGTGGTTAAAGGCACCCAGTCCCGATACGGTTTTGCCGTACTGGATGATGGCCGGGAAGTCTTCATACCACCACAGGAAATGCTCAAGGCTTTTCCAGACGATCGAGTGAAGATCTGTATTCGGCCCTCCAAAGACGGCAAGACAGTCGCTGACATCGAAAAGCTGGTCGATAGCCCACTGAATGCATTTACCGGACGTTGTGTACGCAAGGGTAAAGCCTTCTTTGTAGAGCCAGACTTACCTCAATTGAATCGCTGGCTGTTCATTCCCCCTCATGCACGCAATGGCGTAAAGGAAGGGGATTATGTGCACGGTGCAATCTTGCGACACCCAATACGTGATGGCAGGCCGCAGGCAAAAATACTGTCTGTAGTAGGCAATGCTGAAACGCCCGGTATCGAAAACCTCTACACCATGGCCAAGTTCGGACTTGCGACCGACTGGAGCAGCAGCAGCACCAAAGATTTGGAAAAAAGCCTGGAACAGTGCCATCCACTGGAAAATGAGGCCCGCCGTGATTTCACCGGCCTCGAGTTTGTCTCCATTGACGCCGCCAAAACTCAGGACATCGATGATGCCCTCTATGCAGAAATCAGTGACGACGGTTGGACTCTGTACGTTGCCGTCGCCGACCCCACTGCCTACATCGATGTGAAATCCAGTCTTTATAGTGATGTTGCCAACCGGGGCACCTCAGTTTACTTCCACGGTGATGTCTTACCCATGCTGCCGGAACAGCTGTCACAGGACACCTGCGCCCTATCAGAAAATGCAGATAGACCCGCTCTGGTTTGCAAAATTGCCGTTAGCGACAGCGGTGAAGTCGGTGAGTGCGAATTCTTTGAAGCCAGCGTGCGCTCCCGCGCGAAACTATCTTACTTTGCTGTTGATCGTTACCTGAACGGTCAGTACGACGAATTGATGAGCCATGCCACGCCTCTGGAAGCACTGTATCAAGTGTACCGAGCCCTACGTGCCCAGCGCGAAAAGAGCGGCCTGGTGATGGAAGATCGTCAGGATTTTCGCTGGATACTCAACGACAACAAACAGATCGAGAGCATAGAACCCTACGAGAAATTGTTATCACAGCGGCTGGTGGAAGAATGCATGGTGGCCGCCAATCGCTGCGCCGCACGTTTTCTTGCAGAAAAAAAGGCGGGTGGCCCATTCGTCACACATCCGGGTTTTCGCGCAGACCGCCTGGACGAAGTACACAAATTTCTGACCATGCATGCGCCAGATCTCGCCGCACTTGATCCAGCCACCGTCGATGGTTATCGCGACATCATCCGCGGCCTGTCCTCTCCCGAACACGAATTGCCGTTGCGCAGTATGGTCAACCGGCTGCTGACACGGGCAACTCTAAGCACAGAACCTGGCTACCACATGGGAATGGCTCTGGAGTGCTATACCAATTGCACATCACCACTTCGCAAATACACAGACTTCTTGGTACACCTGCAAATAAAAGCCGTACTGCACGGTAAAGAATCGGAACAAGTCAGCCCGCAAGTACTCACCGATCTAGCTCAGCGCCTGGCAAATAGTCGCGCGGCCAGCCAGGAAGCAGAACGTTGGCTCTCAGGAGACTTTCTGAAGAAGTTAACTGCGAGCGAACCGGTAGTCTTCAAAGCTCATGTGGCACATGTCACCAGTAGTGGCTTCAACGCCCGTCTAACAGCCAATGGTCTGGAAGGTTTTGTGGACCTGCGCAAGGACAAAGAAAAGTTCAGCTACGACAAATGGACTGCCAGCCTCACCAGCACAACGCGAAGGTTTCAGCTAAATCAGGAAGTTGAGCTCCAGTTTCTCGGGATTGATGATGTGAACCAGTATCAGGCGCTATTTGAACCGCTGCCAGACAGCGGATTGAAGCCGTCGAAAGAAATTGTCAATGAGCCGGAAACGACCGCTGGCGCAGCAACCCAGGCCGCTTCAAACGCTGATTAATGTGTCGAGCGATTACCTAAGCAGGCTGGGATAGTATCTGAAGACCTAATATCACTATGGGCACCTGCCCCAGTGTGCATATACTCGCGCACACGCGCTACCACTTGAATCATCTCACGCACGCCCAGGTTGCGAAGATACTCGCCCATATCAGCGTGTGAATCCCGTAGAACATTCTCATCTACCGCACGAAAGGCTTGAATAATCAGCAGCTCTCTTGCGTGGAAGTCATCTTCTTCACCGAAGATCAACTTCGTGAAAGTATCCACGATGGCCATTTCGCTTACTTGAAACCCTTCACTCAAATCGTATGCGCGTTGCATTTTTACCCTTCCCCTCTGCGACCGACAGACTGCCATCCGGTGCGTCTTTGTTTTATTTATGTTTTCAGTATGGCCGAGAAGAGGCCGACACTTTCCCGACTATTTGTGAAAATGTCACAATTCTCAAGAGGATTCGGCGAAAAATACCTATATGGGTCAGGGTTTTTGCAGGGGAAAATCGAGGAGAAAACGCCTAAAACACAGAATGACCCGGCGTGCGGGGAAAGGGAATAGCATCGCGTACATTCTCCATACCGGTCACATAGTTGAGCAATCGCTCAAAACCAAGGCCAAAGCCCGCGTGGGGTACAGTGCCATATCGTCGTAAATCCCGGTACCACCACAGGTCTTCGCGCAGGCGCTCGTCCATACGGGAATCCAGCACATCGAGACGCTCCTCGCGCTGGCTGCCACCAATGATCTCGCCAATACCGGGCGCAAGTACATCCATGGCCGCAACAGTCCTCTCATCGTCGTTAAGGCGCATGTAGAACGCTTTGATGTCCTTGGGGTAGTTCATCAAAACCACCGGCCGCCCGACATGCTTCTCTGTCAGATAGCGCTC
>JBLFWP010000066.1:0-19167 GCA_047611225.1 Halioglobus sp. | reverse complement strand
TGGTAAAGGCGTTTAAGGGCTCTTGGGGCGTGGTTAATCTTGCAGGCTATAGGGAGTTCTGGAGCCAGCAGCGGGAACATTTTTATGACCTCAACGAGCGCGGTGCTTGTAATGTCTTCGAGGCATGTCTTGCCGCGGGCGTCAAAAAGGTAGTGCAGGTCAGTACGCCACTGGCTTACGGAGTGCCAGATCAGATCCCCTTTAACGAGGCTAGTGAGCCTGGCCAACATGTCAGTGATTATGCCCGCAGCAAGTTTCTGGGAGACCAGGCCGGTTGGCGACTGCATAAAGAGCAGGGCCTACCGCTCACTGTTGTGCACCTGGCTGCGGTGATCGGTGCTGGCGATGATAAGGCGACCATGGAAGTACGGCGCGCCGTCGAAGGCAAGTTACCTGCACTGGTGGGAGCCGACACTACCTATACGTATCTCCATGTACGCGACGCTGCTGATGCCATTACTCGCGCATTGTTGAAGGCTGAGTCGGTAGGGCAGCGTTATTTGATTGGCAATCAGCGCGCGACCACGCGGGACTACTTCAATATTATTGGCAGGCTGGCATCTGTTTCCGTGCCACCATGGAATATTCCCGAGTCTTGGCTAATGCCTGTCGCAAGAGGCATGGATGCACTTGCGCGTCGCACGGGCAAGCGCCCAGTGCTGCCTTTGGATGTGCTTAGAACCACCGCCGCCGGTTCGCTGTTGTTTGACGCTACTCGGTCCATTAAAGAGCTGGGAATGACCTACACGCCTTTGGAGGCTGCGCTTGCAGAGTCCATAGATGAAATTCGCCGTGTAGCCTGATAGGTTCCCAAATAGGGTGCGGACATGAACTTACTTAAGGCAGCACGGTGCAAAGTCATGCACCATGGCGCTTCGATGTTAGCCCCGGTTAGGGCGGCTTAGATATGGCACTTCTGTCTGTTGGAGAAGCTGCCATGGTCATAGGTGCTTCCGGTGGTATTGGTTCTGCGGTGCTGCGAGGTTATTTACAGGACCCGCGTTTCACACATGTAATTGCCGTGAGTCGCGCGCCTTGTCCTGATGATACTGCATATCATGACGATAGACTGCATTGGATATGCAGCGACTACAGCGAGCAATCAATAGCGTCTGTTACCAATATCCTGGGCGAGTCAGGGATAGAGTTACGAGATATCGTAATATGCAATGGTATTCTGCATAGTGCGCAGCTGCAGCCGGAAAAGTCGCTGGAGAAGGTGCATGCCGAGTCAATGGCAAAGGTATTCGAAGCCAATGTAACAGTGCCCGCCCTTTGGGTGAGCATGCTGGTGGGACAGTTACGGCGTTCAACAGGTTGCACTATAGGCGTTTTGAGCGCGCGCGTGGGTAGCATTTCCGATAACTACCTTGGGGGCTGGTACAGCTATCGCAGTGCCAAAGCGGCGCTCAATATGTTTTTGAAGACTGCGGCCATAGAGTATGGAAGGCGTGCTCCGCGTGTGAAGCTGGTAGCATTTCATCCGGGCACCACCAATACAGCGTTGTCCAAGCCCTTCCAGAAGAGTGTGCCACCAGAGAAGCTTTTTACTCCCGAGTTTGTAGCAGCGCGATTCATCACGTTACTTTCAGAGCTTGAGCCGGATGGCGAATTGTCATTTCTGGATTGGGATGGGAAGACAATACCCTGGTAAGTAGCGTAGGGTTCTCGGTAAATTCTTTATTGTGACGGCACTGAAGCCTTTCTGTCGGACTACGTAAAAGTTTAATCCAGCTGATGTTGTGGTGCTCGGTCGCCTGCTGAATAATTTGTATGCCTCTATTTAGAAGGGTCCCTAAGCCGAAGAATTCGACGCCACCAGATAGTGCGCTTCTCTTCGGGAGGGGCCAGCGAGTGTTCCATCGGAACACCGTGTTCTGCGTACCAGCGTTCCCACTCGTAAGCGGTTAGCGTCTTGGGTAATTCCCCGCTACTGGCACGCTTAAGAGATTTTCCTCGCAGCGAATTATCGGCGCGAGGCTCTTGCTCAAATGCCATGAGAATTGACGACGGGTGCATCAGTTGGGTTTGCTGCGGTTACTGAAGGGGTTGCGGTGTCGCCGCCAGGGTGCTGCATTATCTGTTGTGTATGGCTGGCCTCCCGCTGCTTGAATTCTTCCGCAATGGCGTCACCCAACGCACTCAGGTAGCGGTTGCCCCCACCCAGTGTTAACTCTAACTGCTTGGCCCACAGGCAAAAACGGAACAGGGGATAATCGCGATCAACACCAATACCACCGTGTAAATGCTGCGAGGACTGACTGACCCTGTGAGCGACATCACTAGCCCAGATCTTGGCTATTAACACAGCCTCGGTCGCGTCACTTTGCGCACTTAGTAGTGATGCGGCCTGCTGACAAGCCAGGCGCAGGTTCTGTACGTCGATGTAGGCATCGGCCGCGCGATGGGAAACGGCCTGGAATGTTGCTATAGCACGACCGAACTGTTCTCGTTGGGAGGTATAGGCGGCTGTCATTTTCAGCATGGTGTCTGTCACACCCAGTGTCAGCACACTGTTTGCTACCAACGAGTGCTGCACCATTGACTGTATTGCACAACGTGCATTGGCGCCGCGCGCAATGATGTCTGCGTCCGTTACGGCGGCCCCGTCAAGCACCATACTGAATTGTGGTTCACCGGTGGTTACATGCTGGGGAATGAGTTTCACATTTGCCGATGTGGGATTGAGGGTCAGCAGTACTAACTCATCTCCAAGGAGCGCAGTCAGCAGCACGGTGCTTGCACGTTCAGCGCCTACCACCATGTGTTTGTGACCGTGGAGTATCCATGCGTCACCTTC
This sequence comes from Halioglobus sp., assembly GCA_047611225.1. Taxonomy (GTDB): domain Bacteria; phylum Pseudomonadota; class Gammaproteobacteria; order Pseudomonadales; family Halieaceae; genus Marimicrobium. Next base: position 16,367 of record JBLFWP010000066.1, on the reverse strand, counting down.
CTGCGTTAGGCGGGTCGCTGGGAGTGAGGGGTCGTCGCGGCCAGGTTCGCTGAGAGCGGCGGTTATTAACAACTCTCCGCGTGCCACGCCGGGCAACCATCGTTCACACTGTTGTGCGTCGCCAAATTGCTGCAGTGTGAGGGCGGCACTGGCCAGTACAGGGACAACAGGCACCGCTGCCACCGTCTTGCCGACCTCCTCAATAAATAAGCACAATGTCTCAAAGTCGAACCCCATGCCGCCATAGGCCTCGCCTATCGCGACGCCTAGTAACCCGGCCTCGGCAAGCTGCTGCCAGAGCTTTTCGTCAAAGCGTTCCTCGCCCTCCTCAAGAGATTTAAGCCGATCAACCGTCACCTCCTGTGTGAGGATTTCTGCGGCCAGTTTCTGCACGTCCTGCTGTTCTTCCGATAATGAAAAATCCATGATTTGTCTCCCTTAACGATAACGTGGCATGAGTAAGCCGGCGGCAGCGACGATGTCGCGCTGCACCTCGTTAGTGCCGCCGCCAAACGTCAGCACTGAACCAGAGCGATAGCGGTGTTCCAGATCGCCCTGCAGTATTGCGCCCTCTGAGCCGCTGCACAGTGCACCCGCTTGGCCGACGATCTCCAGTAACAAGCGCCAGGCTTCGACAAAAAATTCCGAACCATAGATCTTCGCAGCAGAGGCCTGGTCCATCCCCAGGCTAGAATGGCTCATACTCCATGCCTGTTTGAAGCAGACCAGACGCAATACCTCCAGACCGGATTTGACCGTGGCCAGGTTGGTACGCACCCAAGGCTGGTCAATAACGCTGCCAGAGCCGTTGCCAGCGTCGGTTTGTGCAGCCCATGTTGCAACCCGTTCGTAGAGCAATTCACAAGGACCGTGATTAACAAGGCTCAGGCGCTCTCGATTAAGTTGCTCCGTGATCATGCGCCAGCCCTGGTTAAGTGGCCCAACCTGCCATTTATCCTCCAGTTCGATATCTTCGTAATAGGTGGCAGTAGTGCGAACTCCCAGCGTATTGATGGGCGTGAAACTGAATCCGGGTGCCGATGTAGGGACCAGGAACATAGAAATACCTTGGTGCTTCTTGACCGCATTCTGGTCCGTACGAGCAGCGAGCCACACGTAATCGGCTACATTGCCGTAGCTGGTCCAAATTTTCTGACCATTGATTACCCACTTGTCATTCCTGCGTTCTGCGCGAGTAGTGAGGGAGGCGAGATCGGTGCCTGCTGCTGGTTCGGAGTAGCCGATCGCGATGACACATTCGCCGCGTAGTATTGGTTGGACGACGGCTTCTCTAATTTCATCGCTAGCCACGTTGGCTAGCACTGGGCCCACGCCGTCGGTTGTCAGAAAGGGGTAGGGGAAACCTGCCCTTATAACCTCGTCACAAAAAATGTACTGCTCTATAGGGCCAGCGTCCTGCCCTCCGTATTCTTTTGGCCAACTGCGCACTATCCAGCCATCGGAACCCATCTGCTGCAGGGCCTTGCGATGTTGTGGACCGCCACCTTCTCGCTGTTCACCGCTCAATTCCTCGACCAGTTCCGGTGTCATCAGCTTTGCCATGTAACTACGAATGTTATCGCGCAGGGAAAATTGTTCTTGGGTCAAGGCGATGTCCATCAATACCTCCGAAATTTGCAATGTGGTTATGTAGTCATACGCACCCACGGCGGAAATGGATGTGCTGAGTTGCAGGTCATGTATGAAAAGTCGATTACTTGAACCATTGACAGTCGAGATCCTGGTGTCGCGCGATGATAGGTTGCCGGTGGGCTGAGGTTACTGCGTGAGGCATGTTAATGCTGCCTGTGGTTGATCCGAAATAGCTGCATATGCGTATGTCTTACTAATCGCTTATATGAGGAACATGATTATGCGCATCGTTACTGGTTGTTTGTTTGCTGTTATGACTCTTTATGGCGCTGTTAGCCATGCTTCCGATCGCATTCACATTGAAAAAGTAAAAACAGGGATTCTGCCCAGCGGCGGTTTCTATAGTTTGTATGAGGTGGATTGTAGCGGCCAGATTACTGCTGCAATCGCAAGCCTGAACGGACAAAAACGCTGGTGCAGCTTGCACGAAGGTGCAATGAACTGTCATTCCAGCAAGCAAGACGCCTCAGTCAGTGCGTGTATGTCGGGCGTATTGGCTTCTACAGATGACAACTTCGATGTGATCGATAAATATTAGTAAGGTTTTGTATGCACGCGTCGGATTGGATGGCGTGTCACAACAGTCACCGAATAGAGTATGAGCGATGACGACCCCCAAAGTGTCCAATGCCGATATACCTTCCCATCGCCAGTACAGCGGTAAACGAGAACCGTGCCCTGGGAACTGTTTCGATTAATCAGAATAGGTCAACTACCGGTGTCTGCGACGGTGGGGCAATCTCGGTTTCCGCTACGCGAAGAGTAGACCAGAGTGTGGCGCGGGGCTGGCTAATCGCGTTTTCCAGGCACGCAGGTGCGGACCGGTTAAGCTTTAGGGGGTTTTCAAATTGGGCCTGCGGTGGTCTGGTAATGCTGGGCCGCATGGAGTCTTTGCGCAGCACCTGAGTGTTCTTTATGACCCTCGGTTCAAGGAGGAGGTGCTTGGTTTTCTGGAGGCCCTGGATACACTTTTTTGACTTTTTTCGTGCTGGTGACCCAGGCGAAAGTGACACAGTGCTCTGCTCAAGCTCACGGTTCGTTGTCTTATCTCAGAATAGTAGACTGCTCAGCTGCTGCCTTTAGATCCTCCGCATCCTCACTCAGGATAAACCCGGCCTCTACTGCCGCCTGTGTCGCTGTATTCCACTGCGACACAAAACTTTCATGCGTCTGGTACCGATCAATCAGTTGCTCATCTGTAAACGGAATCGTGATACCGAATAAGAAACAAAATACACCGGTACCGCCCAGTGGCTGGCCGTTGCCGTTGATGAGTGCGATCGGGGCATCCACCGCGGGTGTTCGAATGCCCCCCAGCACGTTGCCTAATTCGTCTTTTTTGTACACTAGCGGGCTAAGACTGACGGTTTCAAACCGTTCAGCGTTTGGTGCTGGGGTGCCGTCTACCAGCCAGGTGTTCATTGAGCGAAGGAGTGCGCGCATCACAAAGGTTGCCGGGCCGGTGTTGATGGGCACAGCGCAGCTAAAACCCGCGCTTGGGTCGGCTGTGGGTGAGCGCATAGTTTCGAACCACTCGGTGACTGTTTCAGCGTCGCCTTTATCATCCTGTGCCTGCACCAGGCCATACTGGTCAAAGTGTGCGGTCCCTGTTACTTCCCACAAACGGTAAAGGGGACCATCGTCCTGCCTGGCGGCGACGCTACCGCTGTCATTCTCATTGCCAAAAACCATCACTGGATCAGTGAGATCATCTCGGATGAATGTGGGGTTAGGCGTTGCAACACGTTCCAATGGAGTCTGGGTGAGCGGTCCACCGCCGGCAAAACGGCTGTGTACCACGAACGCATCGTACACATCGGCCACCGGGTGAACGCCGTTAATATAGGTGGTGAGATAGATGGCTGACTGGGACTCTCCGGCGGCGATAACACGCTGTGGCTGCAGCCCGCCGAGTACAGAATCACTTTGATCGCGTATGGCTTGTCCTGCCTGGGAAAAAATATCGTAGGCGTAGCTGTTGCCGGGGTGCATCAGACTGTCGTAGCGCACCGGGTCACCCGCGGCGCGACAACCCGGCCCTGCTGTGGGACAGGTAAGCTGGGCGACCCCTGCGGCCTGTGCAGAGACGCCAACCCATGCGTAGCCTTCACGAATGAATTCGACATGCATGTGCTGCCAATCCGGACTGGCATCCACACCACCGGTTACATTGAACCATTCGGTTAACACAGTGCCATTGAATTTGGCGGGGTCGATAGGACGATTAACCACTATGCGCGTTTTGTAATAGGTGGGGGAGATGGGTGTTACCGCCCATTTGCCGTCCGCGGTGAGAGGCTCGGCGCTGGCATAGGCGTCCGCCGTTCCCTCGATAAAAAACTCGAGTTGTTCGTAGCCCACGTCAGCCAGATCGAAAGCGGCATGGCCGAATGTCAGCGGCATTCCGTTACCTCCACTGGCGAGTGTGACGGTGGCGGCCGCAGCATTGCCACGCACTATGATCTGCGCCGGTGCGTTATTGCCGTCAGAGCAGGCAGTCAGTAATAGCAACAGCGCGAACAGCGTTGTGGGTAGAAAGCGAGCGGGGGCAAGGGAGCGATTGGTCATTGCGGTTGTCCTTAGAGTCGCGAGTAAGGTGTATCGATGCGGTGACGCAAATTATTGGTAAAGCGGGGGCGCAAACTGCCGACTCTCGGGATGGAAAGTTGCGGCGATACTGCCCCTCAGTATCGCAGTTGTGGGCGCTGCCACTGTAAACAATGGCGAGCCGTCCACGAAGTTGCTGCGCCCTAAGGCGCCGGCGCCGGATTTGCGCTGATTACTTTATCGTAATCGGATAACTTATCCGCAATAAAGATAAACATTTCATCATCGCTGGAAACCCCAGGTGTGATCGCACAGGCATCACACCAACCATCACCTGCTCCGGGTGAAGAATCGCAGGCTGCGTCGTCATCCACGCCACTGCATACGCCGCCTATGTTGCCCCTTACGCAGGCAATGGGATTGCAGGCACGACCATTGAGTGGCCTTCTCGAGGCGCGAGTGGCCGTTTCAATGTTGGGCGAGCCATCTTCATTTACGCCGTTGTTGTAGGTGGCGCAATACTCGATTGTTCTGTCGTCTGGCTCTGCGCTGTTGAGTACCATCGCTGGCTCGAAGATTAAGAAAAGCGGCTCATCGTAGGTAAAGGTTTCGTAGATTTGCTCACCGTTCTTCATCGACATAAAAAAGCGTTCGCCACGTTTGTGTGTGTGCGAGGTGATGCTCAACACGCCATCGCCTTGTTTGAAAACAAAGTCTTTGCACACCGTTCGCTTCTCGAAGGGAGGTGTTCCTGCCGCAGCTGTGAGCGCGCGCGTTTCGGTAATTTGAAACGCTTCAAAGCGCCTGTCATCAGCAAAGTAGGCATTGCGCCATACATGGTGCTCGCCGTCTTTGGTGGTGAGGTTAAATGCGTGTGAGTTCCAGTAGTAAAGACCATGGCTAGGGAATTTTTTGAAGAAGCCCTCTTTAACCACTCCCACCGAGATACCGCGAACTGACGAACCGCCTCCAGGACCGGGAGGACCGTAGCCCCGGCATGCGACGCTCTTCTGAATCTCTGAGCGACACTTGCCAACACCACAGGAGTCAAGATCAGTGGGCTCACAAGACTCACCCGGCTGTTCGCCACCGGCGCAGGTCCATTCGCCAAAGGCGGGATCGTGAACGGCTTCAACCCCTACCGGCGCCTCATAGAACACATTGTGATGGGTGAAGGCGTCTTCACGTATGGTGTCGGCCCGCGCGTAGAAATAATCACCTGTCTCGTCCAGAAATTCTGGTGGAATAACGTTACGAAAGTCTTCATACACGGCGAAGCAAATTTCCGTTTCTTTTTCCGCGGGAACATCGTGGGAGGGCATCGTAAATTGAATGCCTTTATCTGCATCTGGTGGCGGCAATGGAATGGTGTTGAGTGGCTCAGCTTCAGGCAGGCAAACCCCTAGAAGGTTCTCGATCTCATCCTCGCCCCGGCCCAGGGTATCTCCCACAGAACCTTCCCTGGGCGCACCGGCCTCAATCCATAAACGAATGGCTTCCAGTTGCCCCGGCGATATTGCGGTACCGGCCGATGGCATTGGCGCACCGTCAATCGGATAACTGCCCGGGAACGTTTTGGCAGAAAGCTTGTGATAGAAGTAACTGGTGGAGGGCTGGCGCGGATCAACCAGCAGCAGTGATGAGCCCTGTGCAGTCACACCCAGAATACTGTCGTAGGCATTCTCAGGGGTTAGGTCCAGGCCGCCTTCTTTGGCTTCACCGTGACAAAGAGAGTTGGCACAACCGGCTTGTTCAAACACCACCGTTTGAATCGCTTCGAAGGTGCTTTCAAAAGTGGGGCAATAGCTTAGTTCCTCATCGCTGGATATTAGCGCCTCAAGCGAGTGCACCGTCCACGCATTGGCACCGTGATTGTGCAGGTGCACGTCTATTGGATCACCCCGATTAACGGCAAAAGGCAACACCAGCGTTTGTTTCAAAATATTACTGTCACTGGGGATTTCAATATTGGATTCCCAAATGGCCGTGCCACCAATGGACACCGCCACGTGCGCAGAGGAGGGCGCGTTAAAGTTCAGGTCACTGTGGCTCAGCGCCAGTTCGAGTTCGGTACCCACGCCAAGATCAAGCAAGCTCTGCTGCGTTAACGCCAGATAGTTACAAAACTCAGTGCGTACCTCGAGCGCGTCTTCCTCCACCAGAAACCCAGTGCCGCGAGGGCAATCTACTTCCTCGGGCCGGTGATCAAAAAAGTTATCGCGATTTTTTGGCTGCAGGTCCCAGGCCAGCGCTTCAACAAGTGAAATGTGAAGAATCTCAGGTACAAAGGTAAAGGGCGTATCCGTGAGCCAGGCCAAAATTTTGGCGCGCTCGCTACCGGTTAAAACCTGCACACCCGCGGGAGGCATCGTGCCCGACTCCACCGCAAAGTGGATGCCCGACTTAAAGGAATTCACCCGCTCAATGCCCTCAAGAGATAAGGGCGCCAGAGGGTTATCACCACTGTTGTGGCAGCCAATACATTTGGCCTGCAGGATGGGCTCTATATCTGCCTCGAAGGACATCGTCTGGCTGCCTTGGGGCCCACCGCTTTGCCCGGGGTTGTCGACTTGCCCGGCGGCAGTTGAGCCGCCGCCTCCGCCGCCACAGGCTGTGAGGAAAAAGGCGATTGAGAGCGTCAGGAATGCATTGCGAAATAACTGAATCATGGGACACCTAGAGATTTATTATAGTGCGGCTAAGAAAATGAAAGGATGCTTTCCTTTTCGAGCCTTCGGTGATGCTTTCAGATTAGTGCATGTTGGGGGGAAGGGGAAGGGGAAGGGGAAGGGGAAGGGGAAGGGGAAGGGGAAGGAATATAGAGTTGGGTAGGGGCTTTCGGTTTAGGTTTTTCGCGGGAATTTGGATGCCGTGATTTAGCATGCGACTGGCTTCGCTGTTACAGGTTCGGGCGGGCGCAGGCAACAAAGATGCGGCTTCGCCCCATATACTTTTTCGTGATTTTGGTCCCCCACTTTTCCTGACATTGCTCCATCGCAAGCAAACCGGCGCTGTCACCATAAGAATGGTCGATGATGGAGCAGTGTCAGGAACAATTCTCGCGTCTGGTTAGCTGCGAGTTGATGACCCTACGTCCTGAGCGGCTCCTCGCACACGCGAAAGACAGCGGGCCATCCGGCTCTCAGTACCGCAACCGACAAAGTCGAGTTTACCCGGACTATGAAACAGCCCAGGGCCGCTGCGTCTTGTCACCACCCCAGAAAGTTAACGAAGAGTATTTGTTTGACTACATAGCCTTCCATTCCCTGAAGGAAGTGGAGGGCGGCTGGTCCTGGAAGTTTCAGCCTGGCGTGTTTGAGCACAGTGCCGAATTACATGAGAACTTGTTGGCACAGGGCACTCGAATGGCTAACCCACCTGGCCCTATCGTAATTGTGTATGGGCAGCAGAGCGCATTGTTTGATGTTGATTCAGCCGCGTATGTGCGCGAATGCGGTGGCGGGCATAGACCGATGATCAAACTTCCCAACGCCAGGCATCGCCTGCTGCTTGATCAGCCTGTTGCTTTTGCGTGGTTGCTAAAGGCGATTTTGGTGATGTCAATTCGTGATAATTGCGTAGCGGGATAGGGGCAGCCCAGGTTGCTAGTGCGCAGACTCGTTCAAACAATTCTCACTGCGTAACCGTTCGGCCAGTAGGTCGATAAACGCTCTTACCTTGGCCGAGGCATAGCGGCTCTCGCGATGCAGAATATGTACGGGGTGTTCCGGCGGCTCGTATTCTGGCATCAGAACCTGCAGTGAGCCGGCATCGACCGCTGCCGCAACTTGGTAAGACAGCAATCGAGCAATGCCGAACCCCGCAAGTGCGGCACTAATAGCAGCGTCGTTCGATGTCACTGTTAACCTCGCGTCTATCTTCAGCGGATGCTCGCCAGCTGTATCGGAAAAACGCCAGCCGTTGCCGAACCCTCCTGCGCTGGAAGCGATTAAAGTGTGCGTGCGCAGATCTTGTGGAACGCGGGGTGATTCGTGTCGCTCAAGGTAAGCCGGTGCGGCAACCAGCACATGGCGTACCGAGCCGACTCGCAGGGCGCGCATGGAGGAGTCGGGAAGCTCTCCAATTCGCACTCCCACATCCAGCCCCTCTTCCAGCAGATTGACTGAACGATCGAGGAACACAGCTTCCACCTCCATGGCCGGGTAGTGTTCGAGATAGTCGACGATGCCTGGTATCACAAACTGCCGACCAAAAATTACTGGCGCCGTTACGGCAAGATGGCCGCGAGGCTCCGCGTTGATACCCGCGGCCACTTCATCGGCAGCATCCAGCCTTGCCAGAATCTGTCTGGCGTCCTCAAGATACCGGCGGCCCGCTTCTGTCGCTCGTACATAGCGTGTGGTGCGGTCCAGCAACTTAACGCCGAGAGTGTCTTCCAGCGCCGCCACAGCTCTGGTCACTGCTGGTGGCGATAGCTGTAAACGCCGTGCCGCCGCGGCGAAGCCCTGCTCTTCGGCCACCGCGACATAGACTTGAAGCTGGTGGAAGCGATCCATCTATTATTCCATTTAACGTAATAAAGTATTCCAATAATAGATCATTCTTCTTTTAAATGGAATTTGCGAAAGTAGCTCCATCGCAACACACAGGGCGCCTTCGCCCGGAACAGCAAAGGAGAACTGATAATGGCTCACAAGTTTGCCGAGATTGCATTCACCCCGGTTGTCCGTGCTATCCAGTCCCAGGAGGGCAGTCGTAGCGGGTATGCCGGCATGGATGAGGGCGACGACTACAACCACCAGCTGAGTGACCGAGAGGCCACATTCATTACTGCTAGGGATAGCTTGTACATGGCCAGTGTGGGTGCGACCGGTTGGCCTTACGTTCAGCATCGAGGTGGCCCGGCGGGATTCATGAAGGTACTGGACGAGCGCACGATTGGTTTCGCTGATTACTCCGGCAACCGGCAGTACGTTAGCACCGGTAACTTCAAGACCGACAACCGGGTGTCGCTGTTTTTTATGGACTACACCAATCGCAGGCGGCTGAAAATGTTTGGACGGGTGCGCACCGTTGGGTTGGATGAACCTGATGTGCTGGCCCAGCTGGAAGACGACGACTACCCGGCGCAAGTTGACCGCGGGTTCATCATCGAAGTGGAAGGCTTCGATTGGAATTGCCCGCAACACATCACCCCGCGTTTTACTGAAGCCCAGATTGAGTTTCAACTGGTTGAGCTGCGCGCCGAAAATCGCCACTTGAAAGAACAGCTCGCAGGCCACGCGAAGATACAACCGGTGGTAGCCGGACCCAAGGGGCCGCAAACGCTGGAGACCTTAGGTGAGGGGCCGTTGGAACTAATAGTCAGTGGCGTGCGCCAGCTCGCACCGCGGGTGCGGGCGTTTGAATTACGTGACCCTGAAGGCGGCGATCTCCCAGTAGTGGAAGCGGGCTCACACATAAGAGTTCCCGTGAAGTTGGCGTCTGAGGAAAGCGTGGAACGTCATTACTCTATTACCTCCAACCCAGCGCGACGTGACGTATACGAGATTGCAGTGCTGCGAGAGGAGGCCGGCAGCGGAGGCTCGGCTGCCGTACACGATAGTTACAGCATAGGTACCCGATTGCGGGTTGACATGCCCGCAAACCATTTTGGACTACATGACGACGAGCGGCCCGCATTGCTGATTGCGGGCGGCATCGGAATTACGCCGATCAAAGCCATGGCGCAGGCTCTTGAGGCCCGAGGCGCCCAGTTTGGTTTGCACTATGCCGGACGTAGCCGGGGGGAGATGCCTTTTTGCGATCGTCTCGAACGGCATCTCGGTGATCGCATGCATGTACACAGCAGCAGCGAGGGCAACCGGCTGGATATTGCAGCAACTCTGGCCGCCGCCCCAGCCGACGTTGTGATCTACGTCTGTGGGCCAGAGCGCCTGATTAGTGCAGTAACGGCTAAGGCAAAAGAGCTTGGCATTGCCCGCGAGCGCGTGCGCCTGGAGTTGTTCTCATGATGATCTCTATGGGCGCCGAAGCTGGGCTGTATTTATCAACGTTAACCCTAATACAAAGCAACGTCTTCAAGGAAAACGCAATGAGCATTAACGACGAAATCCGGCCACCTCTGCCGCCCTTTACGAAAGAGACAGCAACCGAAAAGGTGCGCTTGGCGGAAGACGCCTGGAACAGTCGCGACCCGCACAGAGTATCGCTGGCCTACACAGTCGACAGCCGCTGGCGAAACCGGACAGAGTTTCCGTTCGGTCGTGAAGAAATCGTTGCACTCCTTACCCGTAAGTGGGAGCGAGAGCGGGAGTACCGTTTGATAAAAGAGTTATGGGCTTGCTCAGATAATCGTATCGCCGTGCGCTTCGCCTACGAATGGCGCAATGAAAAAAACCAGTGGTACCGCAGCTACGGCAATGAGAATTGGGAATTCAGCGAGGCTGGCCTAATGCAGGATCGCCACGCCAGCATTAACGATCTTGCCATCGAAGAATCCGATCGACTGTTTCACTGGCCCCAGGGCCGGCGACCAGACGATCACCCCGGGCTTAGTGAACTAGGTCTTTAAACACCACCAACAACCCCACGCATCCGCGTGAATCAATCAAGGAGTTAGGACTATGAGCAACATTACACTTTATCGGCATGCACTTTCCGGCCACTCTCACCGCGCACAGTTGTTGTTGTCGCTATTGGGTCTGGATGCCAAATTGGTAGACGTGGATCTGGCCGCAGGGGAGCACAAGCAGGCTGAGTTTTTAAAGCGAAACCGTTTTGGCCAGGTGCCGGTACTGGAAGACGGCGATATCGTGATCGCCGACTCCAGCGCAATTCTGGTTTATCTAGCCGAGCAGTACGATCCCAGCAGAAGCTGGTTGCCGGCTGACCCCGTGGCAGCGGCCCAGGTACAGCGTTTCCTATCTACCGCAGCGGGCCAAATTGCATTCGGACCGGCAGCGGCGCGGTTGGTAAATGTCTTCGGTGCCGCTCTGGACCACGAACGAGCCATTGAGGTGGCGCACAACGTGCTCGGGGTACTGGAGTCTCATCTGGGGGGGCGTGAGTGGTTGGTTGGCAACAACCCAACCATTGCTGACGTAGCCAACTATGCCTACATCGCGCACGCACCAGAGGGCGATGTATCGCTGGACAGCTACCCGAACGTGCTGGCCTGGCTGGGTCGTATCGCAGCCCTGCCAGGATTTGTACCGATGCAGGCTACTGCAGTGGGGCTCGCTGCCTAAGCAATCACCTTTGGCAGTGTGAAGGCTTTAATGTTGAGATAGGGTTCAGCTCAAACCATGTCGCGCAGTGCTGCTGCACTTGCACGTGTGTCTGGGCTGCGCCTTTTTGCCTTATGGGCCATTCGGCCCGCGAGTATTCAGCAGCTTTAAAGACGCCTCCGGATTTTCCAGAAGACTGCGAACCGCCACGCCCACCTGCGGCAGCGGCTGGAGGGGGTGATCATTATAGTACTGTGTTGATCGCAGGCTGTAGTTTGCGGCTAAATACCCGCCCTCGACAATGACATGGCATTAAAACGGCACAAGACCTCATAGGGCTAGAGGTCGACCTGATATGTGTTGCACTTGATTGTTGAATCCAGGCTGACCCCTTATTCCACCCCCCCCCCTCTTATTCCCAAATAAAATTGCAATAAACATCGACCGTGCAAAACGCAACTCAATCTGCATTTTTTACTGAGAAATTGTGGGGCCCGAAAACGCGCCAAAACGTTAATTTATTATTTATCAATGACTTACAAAACTTGGCATGCTAATTGGATATGTAATAGCACATAAGATGTAACCCAGAGAGATAAATGTACCAATTTTCCAAATACATTCCGATGATGGCCGCCCTTGTGGCCTCAGTAAATGCTCAAACAGCTCCTTTTGAGACATGCCCAACGGAAGCCTTCGTGGCACAGGGCAAACCCGCCGTGATATACGGTGTTGATCTGACCAGTGGGGCATACAACCCCCTGGGCGAAACGAATACCGACGGCAGACTCAATGCCATGGGTTTCAATGGCGCAGATGGTTACCTGTATGCCTGGGACAAGAAAAATAAAAAACTTGTGCGCATCCATTCTGACTACAGTGTCGAGCCTCTGGTATTAGATGCTCCCATGAATGTCAATTTCTATGCGGGTGATGTGGCGGTGAGTGAGAACGCCTATTACGCCTATAGGAAAAACACCTCTTATGCGGGCTTGTGGCGCATACCGCTGGACCCAACCGATCCTGATTATCTCAAGGCTGAGAAGGTTGTTAGCGCACAACCTCTGTACTTGAACATTTTTGATATCGCGTTCCACCCTGATAACGACTATATGTATTCAGTCGATAGGGCCGGTAGACTGTTCAAAGTATCACCCACTTTGGCGACTTCTGAGTTGCTGGGTAGCGTCGGTGTAAAAGGCACATTTGGTGCGGTGTACTTCGACGTAGACGGTACGCTTTATATTAGCCGCAACAGCGACGGCAAGATTTATAGTGTGGATGTGGATGCCGCCAGCCCACAAGCGACTCTGTTTTCGTATGGCCCTTCTTCAAGCAGCAACGACGGAGCCCGTTGTGCCCTGGCGGCAGTAGCGCCACCTATCACTCCCACCCTGGATTACGGCGATGCGCCAGTCAGTTACGGCACGCGCGCCTCTGAGGACGGCGCCAGCCATGTTGCTGTTGGCCCTCGACTGGGTGCGATGGTAGATGCGGAAGCTCGTGCATTCCCGGCGCCCGATGAATCAGATGATTTCAAAGATGACAGCGATGATGAAGATGGCGTGCAATTCATCACCGACCTGCTAGTGGGCGAACAGACTGTTATTTCTGTGAGCATGACAGGCTCTGGCTATTTGAACCTGTGGATTGACTACAATCGCAACGGCCAATTTGATGCCAGTGAACTGGTAATTGACGATGCAGACAGTACCGTTGGCAGCGGCATGTATGTGATCGACATTCCGGCATCAGCAGAGTTAGGCGTTACATGGGTACGCGCACGCATTAGCAGCACCCAGGGTTTGGGCCCCACAGGCTCAGCGGACGATGGAGAGGTTGAGGATTATTCCGTAACACTCAAGCGTCCACTGACCCACTCAGAGTACTACCCTTCAGCAAACGATTACGTAACACTCGCGTTTGAAGACCTGTGGCCGTCGCTTGGTGATTACGACCTCAACGACTTCGTGGTGTATTACCAAACCTCTATCACCAGTGATAATACTTCTTCGGAAGAAGAGGCCTCGTATATACGGGAGATTACAATTAAAGGTGAAGTTGCCGCCGTTGGCGCTTCATTTCACAGTGGCTTTGGCATCTCAATACCGGGCCTCTTAACGAGCGATATCGACGCGGACAACGTGCGGCTGCTGGTCAATGACGAGCGCCCCGTAAGCTTCGATGGCGATGCCAGCGGATTCTTTCAGCCGCTGCGCGGGCTCGCCAGTCGCCAGAATGAAACGGCGGTTCTGGAGATAACGCGTGACGTATGGAACATCGTTAACACCGGAGAAGGTTGTTCCTTCCATCGCACAGAAAACAACTGCGGTGCGGCGGCTAATGCAACATTTTCGTTAACGATTCCAGTCATTACCAACGTTCCAGCATCGCAAGTAGCCAAAGGCATATTCAACCCCTTTGTATTCGCTACTAACGGCATTCTGCGCAGCAGCATCTTCAAGGATGAGCAGGGCAATATCGTGGCACCGGGCGATGCGCTGGAGATTCACCTCAAAAACCACAAGCCAACATGGCGTGCAGACCTGGCTCTGCTAGCTCGAGCGAGTGACGTGTCTGAAGCCTCTACAGTGGATGATGACGAGAACCGTGTTACTTACCAGACATCACAGGGACTGCCCTGGGCAATTGAGATTGGCGGGCGCTGGTGCCATCCCGGAGAGTATCAGGATATAACCGCTGCCTATCCAGACTTTATCGACTTCGTAAACAGCGAAGGACAGAGTTCATCAGACTGGTTCCATACTAATAATGCAGCAACACACCCCTCACACGGAGCACAAGGCTACCTGTACAAAGAAGATGGTGTGTTAAACAGTAATTGCGTAGGGAGCAACTAAGATGAAAATTCTAAACAGTATGTTTACAGTTTTAAATAGCACTGTGGCTCGCGTGATTGCAATCGCTGCGGCAAGCCTACTGACCACGGCATGCGTCAATAGCCCTTTGCCCGATGGCACCTCAGCGCATATTTATACCTGGGACGATCGCTCAACACCCGTTGCCACGCGTATAGCACTGCTGGACGCTTCTCCCGGAGGGTATTACACAGGTAACTATGTATTCAGCAACTTATTGAGGACTAACCCCACGTTGGACGCAGACCCAGCAGCGCCAGCTGTAATAGAGTCTTGCCATGAGGACTCATGTTACTACGCAGTTGTGTTCCCTGAAGATTATGCCGTTGGTGCAGGCGGGTGGATTCAAGGCTCTGTTTCACTGACGGGTTTATCGACAGCTATGTACCACCAGGTGAAAGAGTTGTCGGCAGGAGAGGTTCGAGCAAGGCTTGATGCGCTTGCCAGTATGGTTGTTGTAGAGGAAGAAGATGAAGGCTACAAGGCCTTCCTTACCCTAGATACCCGACGTGTAGAGGCGGATAGGGAAATGATGGAAGACATGGTTATTGTCGAAGAAGCAGCCGATCTCGTTGCCTCCGGCGAAAGCCCAACCTTACTGGATATCATCAATGCAGGCGCGACCAAAACCAAGGACCTCAACGTTTCCAGTGACTTTGTGTTCTCCGACTCATGGGACCTAGCAGTAGACGTGGACATCTCAGCCCGCAACCAGGGCCCAAGCTACCTGATTCTATGCAGCGAGTTCAGCCCCAATGGCGCAGGCTATGACGTGTCATACGACAACTGCCTACTGAAGACAGTGCTGGTGGATGGCCGCTTTGAAGGCTCGCTCAAGATGACGGGTACTACTGATACGCTGCTTATTACTGTGATGAGCCTGCTTGCCCCGGATGATATGGAGCAGACGGTTTGGATGCGGGATGTGTCTGGGGGGGAGTTGAGTGTTCAGTAGGTAGGGGTAGGGGTAGGGGGGGCTTTAGGTCCCTTTTGCTTGTTTTTCGGCAGGAAAAGCCCGCGGTTTGTGGGTTTTTTTGTTTTAGGTTTTTGAGTTTGGTGGAGGCGGCGTCAAACGAAAAATGTAATTAACCTACTGATATATATAAATAAAAAAATATTAGAAATAGTAATGCACCCTCCCGAAATATTACCGGATTTAAGCAGCGCAAAGGTTCAATTGTAAACTGCGCCAGAATTGACGGTGTCGATATGGTTGGCCGATTTAAACCCGCCCAGGGAATTGGCGAAGGCTGCGCGCCTGCGTGTGGTCATGGCAGCAATGCCCTGATCGTCAAGTAGCATGAGAAGTCCTCTTATCCAGTGCTGTTTACTACGCGCGAGAGGGTGAAGAAGACCATTGTCCATTACAGAACCGACTGCGTGGTTGGCGCGTATACAGTCAAACAGGCGTGCACTGCGTTTCGATTAACAGGAGAGTGTCGATGTTGCGTCAACTCCTAGGGATAGATGATGGTGATGAAGAGTTGGCTAATTGTTATTTTTGTAATGTTGTCGGAGATTGCCGTGACTGCACATGCAACCGAAGAACCTGCCTGGACGTTGCTGGATACGCAAGGTGATATAGAACTGCGGCACTACGCGCCCGTAGTGCAGGCAAGGACCCCAACGCCTGATGGCGTTACTTCTTCCGGCGGTTTTCGTACGCTGGCAGGCTACATTTTTGGCGGTAATGCGAGCAAGCAGGAAATTGCGATGACGGCCCCGGTGGAGCGGACTCTGGCTGAGAACGACAACTATATGGCCTTCACCATGCCTGAGCAGCACAGCAGGGACAGCCTTCCGGAACCGGACGACCGCAGTGTGACCTTGCATCAGGTGCCAGCGAGGACCGTGGCCGTGATTAAGTTCTCCGGTTGGGCGCGGGACCAGGTGGTGCAGGAAAAGGTGCAGGATCTTCTGGCGACCCTGGCCGCCCATGGGATCGAACCCCAGAGCCAGCCCTTACTGGCCCAGTACAACCCGCCGTGGACGCCGCCCTGGAAGCGTCGCAACGAGGTGATGGTAGCCATTCCAGAGCAAACAGGCAGTTTCCAGCAACCGTAATGACTGTCAACTAACCCGTCGACTCTGTCAGAAG
>JBLFWP010000065.1:0-19586 GCA_047611225.1 Halioglobus sp. | reverse complement strand
GAAGGTTTCTCCAAGCACTTCGACGATGCACCAATAATAGAAGTGTCCGGACGAGCCTATCCGGTAGAGACTATCTACCTTGGGCAGGACGAGCTAGATGAAGAGGGCATGCAGTCACATATTGTATCCGCCGTTGCAGATATCGATGCTGGTCAGTATGGCAAACGCGGTGACATTCTGATTTTCCTGTCTGGAGAGCGTGACATACGCGAGTTGGCTAAAGCGTTGCGCCATCTCAGCGATCAGTCTACACAGCTGCAGGTGTTGCCCCTGTATGCCCGCCTGAGTCAGGCAGAGCAGCGCAGGGTATTTGAAACCTCAAGCAGTGGTGCAGGCCTACGCGTTGTGTTGGCCACCAATGTTGCTGAGACGTCATTAACAGTGCCCGGTATCCGTTATGTCATAGACCCGGGTGAGGCGCGTATCAGTCGTTACAGCCATCGCACCAAACTACAACGGCTTCCCATAGAGCCGATTTCCAGAGCCAGTGCCGATCAGCGGCGCGGTCGTTGCGGTCGTATTGGCCCCGGCGTTTGCCTGCGTTTGTATAGCGAAACTAACTACGACGCACGCCCCGAGTTTACCGATCCCGAAATTCAACGAACCAATCTGGCGGCGGTCGTGTTGCAGATGCTAACGCTGGGTCTGGGCGACGTGGAGCAATTTCCTTTTTTGAATCCGCCTGACCCACGTATGGTGCGTGACGGCTATAAACTTCTGGAAGAGCTGGGAGCAGTGCAGTCCTCTGGCAAGCTGACAAACGTAGGCAGGTCGATCTCGCGTTTACCGGTTGACCCGCGTTTAGGCCGCATGGTGTTGGAGGCCAAAAAACTGGATTGTCTGGCGGAAATTTTAGTGGTGTGTAGTGCACTTGCAGTGCAGGACCCGCGTGAGCGTCCCTCAGACAAGCAGCAACAAGCCGATCAGATGCATGCGCGCTTTCGTCATGAGAGCTCAGATCTAATGGCCTGGTTGAACCTGTGGCGATACTATGAAGAGCAGCGTCAATTGTTGAGCCAGAACCAATTGCGCAAATTGTGTAAGCGCGAATTCCTGTCCTTTATGAAAATGCGTGAATGGCGAGATGTGCACACACAGCTAAGTATCGCCTGTAGGCAGCAAAAGATTAAAACGCCGAATACCTTGCCCGATAATGAGAACTATCAGGGTGTTCACAAGGCGCTGCTCGCAGGGTTGCTCAGTAATCTTGCGCAATTACAGGAGGGCAAGGAGTATCTAGGCAGTCGTAATCGAAAAATGTCTATCTTCCCGGGTTCTTCGCAGGCGCGTAAACCACCTAAGTGGATAGTGTCTGCGGAGATTGTCGAAACCTCCAAAGTATTCGCTAGAGAAGTGGCAGCTGTAGAGCCGCGTTGGGCACTGGACATCAACCCTGGCCTTCTCAAGCGGCACTATTATGAACCGCGCTGGCAGTCGCGACGGGGTCAGGTAGTCGCCTACGAGCGTTTGAGTCTGTATGGCTTGACGCTCTCGGATAAACAAACCGTTCACTACGGCCCAATCGCGCCGGCCGAGAGTCGCGAACTATTGATACGAGAAGGACTGATACCGGGGAACTACCGGCAGTTTCCCGCTTTTTTGAAACATAACCGTAACCTCGTGCGCGATCTGCAAGAACTGGAATCACGTACACGTCGCCGCGACATTTTGGTAGAAGAGCACACCTTGTTCGAATTTTATGACCAGCGTTTACCAGAGGATATGTACACCGCCGATAGTCTGCAGTCCTATCTGAAAAAAACCCCTGAGGCCCAAGACACTTTGCGCATGGACAGAGAGCTACTGTTGGCCAATGATCCAGGAGGCGGTGTTGCGGATCAGTTTCCGGACAAGCTCATTCATGAGGATGTTCAATTTCGCCTAAGTTACCAGTTCGAACCGGGGCAGTTAGGTGATGGTGTTTCAGTGACTATCCCTGTGGGTTTGCTCAATCGAGCGCCGCGTCACCGCTTCGGTTGGTTGGTGCCGGGGCTGTTGCGAGAAAAATGCATTCAGCTTGTTAAAGGATTGCCGAAAGAAAAACGTAAACACATGGTGCCGGTGCCCGACTTTGTAGGTAGGGCGCTGGATGAAATGGAGGTCAGCGATTCAGAATTGCTTGATCAGCTCGCGCGTAAGTTAACGACGTTGAGCGGCATAGTGCTGTCACGCGATGACTGGAATGAAAGCAAGCTGGACGACTATTACCGGATGAATATTCGGGTGGTAGACGAAAAAGGCGCATTGCTGGAGCAGGGGCGTGATCTGCACGCACTGGTAAATCAATTTCGTAGCGATACCCGACAGAGTTTGGATGGGGGGAAACAGGATTCACCGGCGCGGGACAATATCACCCGCTGGGATTTTGAAGACCTGCCGCAACAATGGCGTTTTCGCCAGGCGGGCATCGACATTGTTTCTCACCCGGCATTGACTGATCAGGGAACTTCGGTCGCTATTGAATTGTGCGATTACCCGAAAGAAGCGCAGGTGCAGCACAGGCTAGGCGTTTTGAAGTTGGTGCGATTGGGGTCTGCTCAACAGGTAAAATACCTGCGTAAGCAATTGCTGCGAGGGAATGCATTCAGCCTGGTGCTGGCGGCATCGGGCATACAACGCGAAGCCTTGCTGGAAGACCTGATTAATGCAGCCTATGTGCAAGCTATGAAGCTGGATGATGAATTGCCCTACGGTGAGGCCGCATTCAACACGATGCTAGAGCGAGGTCGTACTGAGGTCATCACGTTGGCGACAGGGACTGAATCAACACTATTCAACACGCTTGAGGTGTTGGGCGAGGTTAGGCAGTTAATGGGCGCTTTTAAAACGGGGCAATGGGTCGATACCCATAAAGATGTGCAGCAACAACTACAATATTTATTCCCAGAGCACCTATTGAGGGACAGTCCGGCAGAGGTAATTGCCCAATATCCAAGGTACTTGAAAGCGCTGCGCACTCGTATAGAGCGTCTGGGCGGCCAGTACCCCAAGGATCAAAAGTACACTGCGCTGTTACAGACACTAGTAGAACCATTAGTAGATATACAGTCCAAGCATCTGAATATATTACAGTTATGTCCCATGGCAAGAGAGTATCGGTGGCTGCTGGAAGAGTTCCGAGTCTCCCTTTTCGCACAGAACCTGGGAACCAAGCAAGCCGTGTCTGAAAAGCGATTGCGGGGAAAATGGCTTAGCGTTGGCGAGTGGGTGCAGCACAATCCCTATTAGGCACCCAAATAGCGCTACAAATATTTATCTTCCATTGCCTATGGAATGAAACTTACAGTTTGTTACTCTGTCATAGGTACCACGAGCGCTCATTGCGGTGGCATCCGCCCCAGAGCGATTCGAGTTTTACTCAAACAAACACACTGACTGACTATAAACAGGAAAAAAATCATGGCTAACTTAAAAAACCCTCTTGCCGCCGCTCTAGGTGCAGCTTTTCTGGCAACGGCGATTTCTCCGCTAGCGTCGGCAGAAGTGAATCCTTTCTCTGCCCAGCAGCTCACTTCAGGTTATGACCTCACTAGCTACGACAAGCACGCTGAAGGCGGTTGCGGCGAAGACAAGGCTGAAGGCGAAGGCAAATGCGGCGAAGGTAAATGCGGCGAAGGTAAAGCTGAAGGTAAGGCTGAAGGCGAAGGTAAGTGCGGCGAAGGTAAGTGCGGCGAAGGCAAAGCTGAAGGCGAAGGTAGCTGCGGCGGCGACAAAGCTGAAGGCAAAGCTGAAGGCGAAGGCAAATGCGGCGAAGGTAAATGCGGCGGTAAGTAATGCCTGAGCAACAACACCGAGATTTGCATGGAGCAGGTCTCGGTTTAAGGCGGGCCCTTTTGGGTCCGCTTTTGTCTATGGACCATGGAGCGGTCGATTTTATGGAAGCGGCGCCCGAGAATTGGTTGGGTGTCGGTGGTCGTTTTGGCAAACAGTTTCGCAGCCTTGCGGAACGCTTTCCCCTCGCATTGCACGGCCTATCATTAGATATTGGTGGGCCAGATCCCATTGACGAGGAACTGGTACGCGGAGTCCGCACTTTGATGGACGAAGTGCAGGTGCCTATCTACAGTGAGCATCTCACTTATTGCGCAGCTGAGGGTCACCTCTATGATTTGCTGCCGATTCCCTTTACCGAAGAAGCAGTACACCATGTGGCAGCACGTGTACGTCAGGTACAAGATATTACCGGGCGACCTTTGGCATTGGAAAATGCCTCTTATTACGCCCAGGCACATCCGGATCTATCCGAGGCCCAATTCATCAGTGCGGTTGTCGCAGAGAGCGGCTGTGATCTGTTGCTGGACGTAAACAATATTTTTGTTAACAGCGTGAACCATCGCTACGACCCAATCGAATTTCTCGATGCATTACCACTGGATCGAGCGCGTTATATTCATATCGCCGGCCATTATGATGAAGCCGAAGACCTTAAGGTAGATACGCACGGTGCGGATGTAATCGACCCCGTATGGGATATTCTTGAACAGGCGTATCAGCGAGTGGGGCCACTGCCCACGTTACTGGAGCGAGACTTCAATGTGCCGCCGTTGGATATCCTTTTACTGGAGGTCGAACATATTCGCGAGTTGCAGCGCGATAGTGCCCAAACTCTGGCCGAGGCGAGGGCATAACACATGGCCTCTTCCGCACTCAAAGACAGCCAAATGGCGATGGCGCTATATTTGCGCGACCCCAAAAACCAGGAACCGCCCCCGGGCATCGAGCCACGGCGGCTGAAAATTTACGAAGAACTCGTTTATAACAATATCGAAGGCTTTATCAGCAGCGGTTTTCCGGTGCTGCGCAGCTTGTATGAGGATGAAGACTGGCATTCACTGGTGCGGTCATTTATTGATCAACATCGCTGTCATTCACCGTACTTTCTGCAAATCAGTGAAGAGTTTCTGAAATTCCTGATGGGAAACTTTACCGCCAGAGAGTGTGATCCGCCGTTTATACTGGAGCTGGCACATTACGAATGGGTGGAACTGGCGCTGGACGTCTCACAAGACACGGTTCCCGCTGCGATGGAAACGAGTGATGTACTAGCAGCCGTGCCACAGCTTTCTCCGGTGGCATGGTCGCTTGCCTATCAATACCCAGTACATCGCATAGGCGCGGAGTTTCGGCCTCAAGAGGCCACTGAGCCGACTTATCTGGCGGTTTACCGGGATCGTTGCGACAAAGTGCGCTTTATGGAGATTAACGCCCCAGTCGCGCGTTTGTTGGAGTTGATTAGAGAGAATTCAGGCGCAAGTACGCAGGAGTTACTGGTAACGCTCGCGGGCGAGATGGGGATGGCCCACGAGACAGTAGTGGCATTCGGTCGGGAGCAGATAGAGCAATTGATAGCGACTTCGGTGGTTGTATTGGCTGAACGCGAGCAATAAGAAGAACAGCGCGCATTGGAAGGCTTGCGAGGGCATTCCACTGGGCGTAACATTCCCGCAACAAATCTAGGTTTCTATTATTTAATGTCGTTCGTCCGCTGCATTGTGTTGATGTTATTACTGCTTCCCATGGCTACGGCCGCGGCGATGGCGTCTGATGTCGTGCTGGAAACAGGTGATACAAATGCGGACCACGATCCATGGGAGCCCATGAATCGTCAGATCTTTGTCTTCAATGATTTCCTCGATAAATATCTGTTGCGGCCCGTAGCCGTCACCTATCACACACTTACGCCCGATATATTGGAGCGCGGAGTGACAAATTTCGTGCTGAATGTGCGAGAGCTCAACAATATATTCAATTCCATTTTGCAGGGAGATCCTGAAAACGCCATTCATACAACGGGCCGTTTTTTAGTCAACACCACAGTAGGTCTGGGTGGGCTATTCGATGTCGCCTCACCAATGGGCGTTGAGCACAGGCCCGCTGACTTCGGCCAGACACTGTCGATATGGGGGGTTGGCTCCGGTCCCTATGTGATGTTGCCCATACTCGGTCCACGCTATTTGCGTAGCAGTGCAGGGGAGGCGGTGGATGTCTATGCAACTCTGCCTACTTTGATCGATCGCACCGTATTCACCCGGTCAATGTACGTTGTGGATACAGTTGATACCCGCGCTAGGCTATTAGATGCAGAAAAACTGATATCGGGAGACCGCTATATCTTTACTAGAGAAGTCTATATGCAGCGCCGGGAGTACTTTCTCAGCGGGGGTGTTGTGGACGACTCCTTCTCAGAGTTCGAAGAGGGCGATTACGAAGAGTTTTAGCACCGGATCCCGCGATAAGTACAGAGTCTGCAAAGAGGCTCAATAGCCCCAAAATATTTGTAAAATTCTGCCGAAAGCGCATTTCCTGCGTTGCCTGAGGCTCTTGATGGGCGTACTGTCACGGCCTACTGACCCGCAAAACCTTTTCTGATGGCTTCAAAAGGCAACATTCTACTCGTTGACGATCAGGCCGATCGCGCACAGCATCTGGCAGACTTTTTAGTATCTGCTGGTTTCACCGTTCAGCTTGTCTCCGATGTCACCAAAACTGACTTTTCCCTAGGTAGCGGCAGCGAGCTGGACGTTATTCTGTGTGAGCTCGATTTGCAGGACTTTTCCTGGGCTGAGGCCAGGCATACGCTGCGCGAGATGGACGTACAGGTACCTTCAATCCTGCTATGTGATGTGGTCGATGCAGACCGGATAATGACGGCACTTCGGCTAGGAGTCATCGATTTTTTCCAGCGGCCGGTGGAGGACGAGGCGGCTTTAGTCAAGTCTATCGAACGTTGCGTGCGGCAACGCCGTTTGCGCAGGGAGTTGCAAGACTCACGAGAGCGGTTGGAAGCTACCAATGCAGAATTGCGCGGCACCATACAAATGTTAGAGCAGGACCAGCAGGCAGGCCGCCAGGTGCAAATGCGCATGCTCCCGACCACGCCTTTGGTGCTGGAGAACTATACCTTCAGCCATACGGTAATTCCCTCATTCTACTTGAGCGGTGATTTCACCGACTACTTCACGGTGGGTGAAGACCACGTAACCTTTTTTATGGCAGATGTGTCTGGCCATGGCAGTTCCTCGGCTTTCGCTACGGTCTTGTTGAAGAACCTGTTTGCCCGCAAACGTTCTGACCTAATGCGAAAAAATGACGATGCCATCATGCATCCCACTAGCATGCTGCGCGAAGCCAACAAGGAACTACTGGACCTTGGGGTAGGCAAGTTTGCCACCATGGTCGTGGGCCTTCTGGATATGCAGGAAAATACATTGCGTTATAGCGTGGCCGGGCACTTGCCGCTGCCTGTGCTAGTCTCAAGAACAGGCGCCCAATACCTTCCTGGAGAGGGGCCCGCGGTCGGAATGATGGAAGACGTGCAATACGAAGAACACATGATTGATCTGCCACAGAGCTTCACACTGGCCCTGTTTTCAGATGGTATTTTGGAAATTCTACCGCCCAAAAATTTGCTGGAGAAAGAAGCTTATTTTCTGGAGATATTCGAGAAGGCGGCGGATTCTCCCGCGGAACTCATAAGCCTGTTAGGGCTGGATAAAGTGGAGACTGCGCCAGACGATATCGCTGCGCTGTTCCTGAGTACTCGAGCCTGATATGCAAGACGGACGCATACTAGCAGCCAGCCACGACGGTGCTTATGTCATCCGTTTAGTGGGTGATGTACGTCTCACTCTCTGCGCCACTATCGATGACTATTTTCAGCGCATGTTTGATGATTCTGAATTCGCCAGCGTGTGGGTGGACTTGTGCGAAGCCGAAGGTATAGACAGCACCACCTTGGGCCTACTGGCAAAGCTCGCTATTAGGGCAAAGGAAAAGTTCGGTTTCGCGCCTGCCATCTATTCCTGTGATCCCGGCATCAACCGCTTGTTACAAAGCATGGCTTTTAATCGTTTGTTTGAGTTGCATGAAGAATCCTGCAGCAATCCCGAAGATATAGCCGAGATTCCCATCGTGCGCGGCAGCGAAGATGCTGTAAAACAAAAAGTGATTGAAGCCCATCGCGTATTAATGGACGTCAGCGATGAAAACCGGGAGCGTTTTAAGGATTTGATGACAGCGTTGGAGCGTAGCTAGCTCAGTTTTTTGCCTCGATCTTGGTGCGAATATAATCCTGATGCGGTACGTAAATTAAATCCGCTACCTGCCGAATCAAATGTTCCTCGTACTTGTCCAGATTGCCATCCGCGTAAGCCACTTTCCACATTGAGCCGATCAGCTCCAGTTTCTGCGCTGCGCTGTAGTGATCATTGATGACTCGTGTGTACTGGTAGAGTGATGTGGCCCTGTCTACGTGTTCCTCGGCAGTGTCTACCAGCTCCTGAACTTCAGCGGCGCTAACATCCAGCGTATTGACTAGCAGGGCCTGTAAGGCTTTTTGTTCGATTTCATCCAGAGTGAAGTCTGCTCTGGCGGTTTCGATCAGCAGCGCTGCGGCGGCGAGGTTGAGCCGGTGCTGCACTGATTTCTCCGTGTCTTTTGGGGGGATTTCAAATAGAGCTTTGAGTGCGCCAATCATAGTGTCTTCGTTATCTGTCGTGTGTGATAAAAATGAATGGGTTTAGTGCACCAATGCAAACGCATCTGTCAGCACGTTGAGCCCAGCTTCCTTCTTGTAAGCATTTTCGCTCAAATGGCGCCGGAACTTTCTAGCGCCCGGAACACCCTGAAAAAGTCCCAAAATGTGTCTAGTCATACGATTCAGCGGTACGCCACGTTGCAGTTGCTGCTCAACATAGGGCAGCAAGGCATTGATCACATCTTCTCGAGATTGTACCGGTGTGTCTATACCGTACAAGAGACTATCGACTTGGGCCAGCATCCAGGGGTTCTGATAGGCTTCGCGACCTATCATCACACCGTCTACCTGTTCCAGGTGTGTTTGGCATTCGGCCAACGTCTGTATACCACCGTTGATCACGATAGTAAGGTCGGGCCTGTCTTTTTTCACTTGATAGACCCAGTCGTAATTGAGCGGCGGAATTTCCCTATTTTCTTTTGGTGATAAACCTTGTAGCCAGGCTTTGCGCGCGTGAACAATGAAAACTGAGCATCCTGCTGCAGCGACCGGATCAATAAAGCCCATCAGTTCCTCGTAGGACTCCATGGCGTCGATTCCTATGCGGTGTTTTACCGTCACAGGAATATCGCAGGCGTCTACCATTGCCTTAATGCAGTCAGCTACCAATTGTGGTTTTGCCATTAAGCAGGCGCCAAACATGCCAGACTGCACACGGTCTGAGGGGCAGCCACAGTTTAGATTAATCTCATCATAGCCCCATTGCTGTGCCCAGCTGGCACACTGGGCTAGGTCCGTAGGGTCGCTGCCGCCCACTTGCAGCGCAACCGGGTGCTCTTCCTGGTTGAAGTACAGGAAGCGTTCCCTGTCGCCGTGAATCAGTGCGCCCGTTGTTACCATCTCTGTATAGAGCAGTGCCTGGCGGCTCAGCAGTCGCCAGAAGAAGCGGCAGTTGTGATCGGACCAGTCCATCATGGGCGCTATAGAAAGCATTCTGTTAATCGTGATCACTCCGCAGTCGCTAGCTCATTACCAGCTGCTGATTATACGTCCGGCGCCAGCGAATGAAGCCCCATATCGACATCACACTATACAAGCCCATCAGTAGAGCATAAATCATCAACTGTCGATCTTGATACAGCCATATCGAAGCCACGTTGATGATCAGCCAGTAGCCCCAGGCTTCCAGCACTTTGGTGATTTCCATGTAAGTGGCCAGAAAGCTGAAACTGGTTGTGGCCGCATCAAAGAAAGGCCGTTCCGCATCGCTAAGGGAATACATGCCGTATCCAAGGCCTAGTGCGACAGTTGACGTGAGGAGCACGAGCCACCAGTGGATTATAAACTTCCAGTGGATGACTGGATTGTTATCTTCAGTTTCGCGCTTGTGCCAGCGCAGCCAGCCCCAGCATCCCATTAGTACGTAAAACAGATAGAGAAAGGCTTCCCAGTAGAGTTTCGCATCCGCAAAAAGATAAACGCTAAGCGCGCTGCCGACAATGCCAAAAGCCCAGCAGCTGATCTTTTCCTTGATCAGAAGGACCAGGAAAATCAGGTTGACACTGGTGGCGAGAATCTCCACCACCTGTGCCGTGCTCAGTTCCAGATTCATGGGCTATCGTTACTCCAGCGCATTTCAGAGTTCGGCATTCTAGAAACTGTACCTCAGCTCTACGCCATATGTGCGAGGCTCCCCGAATTGCTGGTAAGTAGTATTAGCAAACGCGCCGAAATTGTCTCGCGGATCGGCACCGAAATACAGGCCGTGTACGGCGTAGTCTTCATCGGTAAGGTTGCGTCCCCACAAGGTGACAGAGAGGGCACTTGCTTGCCAGCTCAGGCTTGCGTTAAGAAGATCGTAGCTGTTCAGCTTGCCATCGTGGTAATAGCCGTAGAATGCGTCGTCCTGCCCCTCAACTTCTATGCGCCCACTGAGCGCTTCAGTGAAGGCCAGTTGCGCACCAATGTTGTATTGGTACTCTGGTGATTTGGCTTGATCCCGGTCCGACTTGGTGACGAATTGAAACTGGTCCAGATCAAAGGCTTCGATTGCATCAACCTCCGTGTTCAACCAGCCGACACTGGCAAACAGCATCACCATTTCGCTTAACGCGAGGCTGGTTTCGAGTTCTATGCCATAGCTGGTGGCGTCGCTTGTGCTATCGAGGTAGCCGATCCATAAACCCGCATCGTCGTCCCACATCCAGTTTTCCAGTTGGGCATTGTTGCGGTCGGTATGGAAGGCGGCGAGGCTAAGCATCACGCGGCTATCCCACAGCTGTGTTTTGAGGCCTATCTCTTTGTTGATTAACTCTTCGTCGCCGAAGCTCAGCTTGCCTTGGGTGAAATCCTGGAAGATGGGAGACATAAAGGGTTGGTTAGCAGTGGCAGTGGTATTCACGCCGCCGGGTTTGCTGCCGCGCGCCACCGTGGCGTACACAGAAGTGTTGAAATCCAGATCGTAACGGATGCTCACTTCGCCATTCCATAGGTCGTCACTGTTTTTAGCGGTAAAGCCGTTGCTGTCGCCGTAGTCATCTTCGAAATGCTCCAGACGGGCCCCGACAATCAGAGTGAGGCGATCACTCAGTGCGTGCTCATATTCGCCGTAGACTGCATAGCGTTGTGCTTGGTAGTCGCTATCGGTGCCCGAATTGCCGTACCAGATACTGGGGTAGTCGTAGTCCAGGTTTTCGCTGCCGTCGTTGGCATACAGGCCAATCACGTAACGACCTTCGCCGGCTGTAAGATTACTGTTGCCACCCAGCAGGCGCACATCTGCCACCATCCGCTCCCGTTCCCTATCAAAAATTTCCATGCCTGTGTCGTGGCCGCTGGAGCATAAGTAAGTGGTGCAAAATTGTTCGGAGACCCAATCTACATCGTAGCTTTGTCGCCAGTCTGTTTCGGTGTAGTTGAAGAGTGCTTCCATGCTGTGATTACTATTGAGCACCCAATTTGCGCTAGTGCTAAGCGCAAAAGTCTCTTGTGCATCTTCGCCCGGTTGGTCTGTATTCGTATGCCTATTGTTATCCAGTGACCAGGTGTCATAGCCATTGTCTGCATCGAAATAAAGTAGGCTGAATTCGTATAGAGCGTTCTCGGTAGGTTCCCATTGAAGGCGTGTTCTGGCCGTTAGCTCATCAAAATCGTTGGTGTCATCTTTGCCCAGGTTGTCATTTTCGATGTAACCGGCGCCGATGTTTTGTTGAATGGCCAGTCGGCCTTTCATCGTGTTGCTAAGTGGTCCGCTCGCCACCAGACCGACGTTGTAGCTGTCGTAGTTGCCGATACCAGCGCTGAGCTCGCCTTCAAAGGTGTCGGTAGGCGCGTTGCTGCGAATGTTAATCATGCCTGCGTGCGCGCTCGCGCCGTAGCGGGTGCCCTGTGGGCCGCGCAGTACTTCTACTTGTGCTACATCAAACAACATGCCGGCATTGGCGCTGTCGCCTAGCTCCAAGTCGTCGAGCATCATGCCCACTGAAGGGTAGTACTTGGGGTCGTAGTACTGCTCCAAATCGCCAATGCCGCGAATCTGCACGAAGCGGCTGCGCGAGCTACCCGCCGCGAAGGTGACATTGGGTGCTGCGTTGAGGATGTCTTGCAAGTGCAGTGCAGCGCGTTCCCGAATAGTGTCTTGGGAGACAACGCTGATACTGCCCACGGTTTCCATCAACTGTGTGTGGCGATACGTGGCCGTTATCAGCGTTTCTTCCAGTGTGCTGCCGGAAGCTGCGAAAGCGGATGGGAAGGTGAGTAATATGCTGTAGCCGAGAGTGGCTGGACGGCATAGACGTAACATTGACATGGTGAGTCTCCATTTTGAGTAGAGACCCGGTGTGCGACGCTAGGGGTAAATCGGTGGTGGATCATCACCTATTCCTACGCCGGTATTAACCGGATCAGGTTCAAGGGTTTGTCTGCTGAATCAGCAGCCATCTCAGGCCTAGGCCACCCCTTAGGTTTGCGGAGAAGATTATACGGCCTGCCCATGAAAATTCCTAGGGTGTATCGGGAATAGCGCATCCCCTTGGCGTAGCGTCACCCCTGTGCTATTAAATGCAGAGTAATTCGCAAGCTAGGACATTCCCCACCGTGCCGCTATTCACCTCCGAACAATGTTTGAGTCTGGCAGTGCTTTCACCGCAGGCCGTTGCCGTCCACGATAAAGCCGCGTGGCTGGCTATCTTCGCCGATGACAGTCGTATTGAAGACCCTGTGGGCTCAGCACCTCATATTCAAGCCACTGGCTCGGGCTATTCTGGGCTTGAAGGGCCGCTTGGTCGTTTCTACGAGACTTTCATTGCCCCCAATGACATTCAGTTCCATGTGGATCAGGATATTGTCTGTGGCTTGCACGTAATGCGCGACTTAACTATCGAAATAGCCATGTCTGAGGAAGTGACGGTTCGAGTGCCTATGCACCTGTTGTACGAGCTGACAGTGGAAAACGGTTTGCTTAAAGTTCAGCGACTCGCTGCGCACTGGGAGTTGTGGCCCATGCTCAAGCAGCAGATAGCGGTAGGCCTACCTTTTCTGAAGGTGGGTGCGGCCTCCGGCGCACGCATGATGCGGCACCTGGGCCTTGGCGGTACCCTCGGGTTTTCTCGTGCTGCACGTGGCGTTGGTGAGCAGGGCACGGCTCAGGCGCAGCGTTTCCTCAGCCACTTTAATCGGGGTGATGCCCAAGGGGCTGCGGCACTGTTTAGTGACCCTAGCGCCAATATCGATTTTCCCTACGGCGCTGTGCCGCTTTCGATAGCGGATGCTGTCGCGAAAGGGGGAAAGCTGCATTTCAGCAAGGTACTGTCGTCAGGCACCGTCGTTTCCACGACGGTTCGTTACAGCGCGGCCGATGCAGAGCTTGAGGGCGTGGCGCTGTTTCACGTGGACAGGCAATCAGGGCTTATCGAAGTGGCGCGATTCTATTGGTAGAGTATCGGGAGGATGCACCAGGCAGACCCTGCCTATGTAGGCTTTAGGGCGCCGACCCCGTATAATTCCGGCTCTTTCGTACACAAGCATCGGATACCCATGACAGTTCGCACCCGCGTTGCTCCTTCCCCCACAGGTGACCCTCACGTAGGGACCGCCTATATCGCCCTGTTCAATATGTGCTTTGCCCGCGCCCACGGAGGTCAGTTCATATTGCGCATAGAAGACACTGACCAAACCCGCAGCACGCCGGAGTCTGAACAGGCCATACTGGATTCCCTCAAGTGGTTGGGTCTGCAATGGGATGAAGGCCCAGATGTAGGCGGTGAGTGTGGCCCCTATCGCCAAAGCGAACGCATGGATACCTACGGTCAATATGCGCGGCAGCTGGTGGAAGAGGGTAAGGCATTTATTTGTTATCGAACGTCAGAAGAATTAAACGAGCTGCGTGAGTCCAGGCGAGCCGCAGGCAATAGCACGGCGCTAAAGCCCTCCGATTTGAAATTGGATGAAGCCGAATTTAACAAACGCGAAGCCGCAGGTGATGCCTACGTTATTCGTATGGTCGTTCCGGAAGAAGAGGGCGCCTGCGCGATAGACGATATGCTGCGCGGCACTATCGAGCTGGATTGGGGCATGGTGGATGCGCAAATACTGCTGAAATCCGATGGTATGCCAACCTACCACCTGGCCAACGTGGTGGACGATCACCTAATGGGTATTACGCATGTACTGCGTGGTGAAGAATGGATTAACTCTGCGCCTAAACACAAGCTGCTCTACGAATACTTTGGCTGGGACATGCCTGCACTGTGCCACTTGCCATTGCTGCGTAACCCCGACAAATCCAAGTTGAGCAAGCGCAAAAACCCTACCAGTATTCTGTACTACCAGCGCATGGGCTTTCTGCCCGAGGCGCTGGTGAACTATCTTGGTCGTATGGGGTGGTCTATGCCCGACGAGAGTGAAAAGTTTTCGCTGGATGACATGGTCGCGCAATTTGATATACAGAGAGTGTCACTGGGTGGTCCCATTTTCGATGTGGAAAAACTCAGTTGGTTAAACGGCATGTGGATTCGGGAAGATCTGAGTGAAGATGCTTTAGCGGAACGTTTGATGGATTGGGCCTACAACAAAGACAATCTTATGAAAGTGCTGCCACACGTTCAGAAACGAATGGAAACGCTCAGTGATTTTGCACCGCTGGCGGGCTTTCTCGCATCGGGTATCTTGCCCATCGAAGAGAGTGACTTTGCTATTTTGAAAGCCGAGCCAGAAGAGACTGTTAAGCACATGCAGTTTGCCCTGTGGCGCCTTGAAGCACAGCAGCAATGGAGTCGCGATACCGTGTGGGAGGCACTTAAGACATTGGCCGATTCACTGGGCGTGAAAGTTAAGGATTTACTGGCGCCTTTGTTTATTGCCATCTCTGGTAGCAGTGCCTCTATCTCCGTAGTAGATTCCATGGAAATACTGGGGCCGGATATGAGTAGAGCGCGTGTCCGTCACGCGATTGCTGTGATGGGCGGCGTATCTAAAAAAGCTCTTAAACGGCTTGAAAAAGAATATCAAGCGCTAAACGAGGCATAAGTGATGGCAGGTAATCTAGCGACATCGATGATCTCAACATTTTTACGCGCAGCCAATGGCATTCAAAGTGTCCCGGCTGCCGTTAAGCCGAAAGAGCCTTTGCAGTTCTACGATATTGAAAACTGCCCCTATTGCCGCCTCGCGCGGGAAGCACTCACTGAACTGAATTTAGATGCGGAAATTTTACCCTGTCCGAAAAAGGGCGAACGCTTTCGTCCTGCTCTGGTAGAGCGTGGCGGGAAAGCACAGTTACCTTATCTGGTTGATCCCAATACCGGCGTAGAAATGTACGAGTCACTCGACATTGTGGCTTATCTGTTCGAAACCTATGGCCAGAGAGAAATGCCTGCCAAGTGGAAGGTCGGCAAACTACAAACCTTTGGGTCCATGCTGGCCAGCGCACCGCGTTTGAGCCGGGGTATGCAAGCGAACCCGGGCAGGAGACCGGTCTATTTTCTGGAGCTGTACAGCTTCGAATCCAGCCCCTACGCAAGGCCAGTGCGCGAACTTTTATGTGAGATGGAAATTCCGTATATTTTGCGCAACTGTGGCCGCACGCAGCCGCAGGATTGGCTGCTACCCAGCGTAAGAGAAAAAATGAATATTCAGCGCGGTAGCGAGCTGGAGAATCGGCAACGCTTGCAAGAGATTGAAGGCAAGGTTTCGATTCCCTACCTGTACGACCCTAATACTGATGTAGGCCTTTTTGAGTCTGGTGATATTCTTAACTATCTACGCGACACATACTCCGAATAGGGTTGGCGTAGAGTGAGGGTAGGGCGCGGTTCTGTATCAGCATTATCCGCTAGTGGTTGTGCCCGCCTGGCCCATGAGCGTGACCGTGGGTAACTTCTTCCTCTGATGCAGCCCGCACTTCTACTACTTCAATATCGAAGGTAAGCGTTTGTCCTGCCAGTGGGTGATTGGTGTCTATATCAGCGCTGTGCCTACC
Source organism: Halioglobus sp. (assembly GCA_047611225.1). GTDB lineage: Bacteria > Pseudomonadota > Gammaproteobacteria > Pseudomonadales > Halieaceae > Marimicrobium. The sequence continues at coordinate 3,633 of JBLFWP010000065.1, read as the reverse complement.
GGCCTTGATGACTGTCACTGCGCGCCTGCCATCATCGGTGTTGAGTTGCGCAACATCCCCGGCTTTTAGCTTGCCTTTGAACACAAGGTGTTTCATAGGCACACGTTGTACCTTGGCATCATCGCGAGGGCCATAGGCCTGTGCTGGTTCGACAGTAGTACTGAAGGTATCGCCTGTGCTTTTACCCGCCATAGCGGTTTCCAGCCCAGGAATAATGTTATTGGCACCATGCATGTACAACGCAGGATCGTTACCGCGTGAAGTCTCCATTTCAGCGCCGGCTTCGTCGCGCAGCGTGTAGTGAAAAGACACTACTGTTTCAGATACAATTTCCAAGGCCAATCTCCTGTATTTGTAAGGCGTAGATAGTACGACCTGAAGGGCCAAAGTCATAGCCTTTGCTGGGAATAATGGCTGGAGTTCAAGCCAATGGACCCGCCCCATTGCTGCTCTAATAGCTATACGGCACACTGTGCACCGCAGCGTATACCACTTCTTGTATTTCTATTCCCTCCGAGGAAAGTGCATGTCTGAAGCAAACACCGTCATAGGCACTAACGCTCTGCATGAGCCTGTTAATGACGAGATCAGAGAGTTGATTGAAACCTTTCGCTGTGGCGATGCACCCGAAGAGGCATTGTCTCAAGCCATGGAGCACATCAAAAAAGCAAATGAAGTGCTCAAGCCGCATCGATTGGTGGGAGAGGGCTGGTCTACTATTTCCGTGGCGGGAGAAAGCCCTGGGCTTGATTGGAGTGAAGACGATATCACTATGGTGATGCCCTACAGTCCTATCAGTGGCAAACGTAACCCACTGGCGCCACCGTTAATGCTACGCAAAGAGGACGGAGATATACACGGCGAAGCGATTTTCTCTCCAACCTATGCGGGCCCACCCAACAGTGTGCATGGTGGCATTATCGCTGCAGTGTTTGATGAGATTCTTGCCATGGCCAATGTGATATCCGGTAATGCGGGTTTTACTGGCACGCTAACAATCCGTTATCACAAGACCACGCCGCTCAATACTCCCATTGAACTGTGGGGCACCAACGTGCGTCAGGATGGCCGCAAGCAAATTAGCCGCGGAGAGATGCGTGTGGATGGTGTGGTAACCGCCAGCGCTGAGGGTTTGTTTATTTGCGCAGACGGTCTGGGCGGTGATCCCACCAAAAAATAGGCTCAGGCTTTTTTAAGCGCGACTCCAGCCAAAATGGCAGTGGCAAATTCATAGGCCATTGCGCCATAGGTGTATCCGCCCACAGCTTCATCTCCGGTTAGCGTCGAGTACAGCCGCCCTAGCGCCAGCCCGCCTACAATGACGACCAGCGAAGTCAGCGCCGCGCGATAAAGATCCGAGCGCAGAGCACCCAGCAGTAGAAATACCCCAAAGCCAGTTTGTAAGCCGCCGTACATCGCCCCCAGTTCCGCATAGCCGTTGCCGTTCACAACACTGAGGCCGGCGTAGTTCGCTGGTGTCTCCGGAGAGAACAGGCACATCAGGCCGTAAGAAATAAAACTGAGTGTGGACAGCCATAATATGATTTTGCCGAGCATGGAATTTTCCTTGTGGGTGCGGGTGTCGTCTAGTCTGTGCCTATCATAGCGGGCTGACCACCCTGTGTCCCATGCCCAGAACCGGCTGCGACTCCGTTTGGTTGACAGTGACACCCGCACTCACTAGAATGCGCTCCTCTTCGTTGATCTTTTGTAACTAAAATCCAGTTTGATCAACAAGTTAGCGCAGTATTTCGGGGCTATAGCTCAGCTGGGAGAGCGCTACCGTGGCACGGTAGAGGTCAACGGTTCGATCCCGTTTAGCTCCACCAATTCGAAAAGCAGCAACCGAAAGGTTGCTGTTTTTTTTTGGGTTACGGTTCGAACCGGTGACTGCTGTTCGATTTCGCTTCTATATTTGGCTTGCAGAGTCGGGTGCTCAGACTCTGCGTAACGTGCTAACGCATAAAAATATTTCAGGGGAAGAATCGGGGGCAGACCACGGTTTATTCTTCGAAATAAGGCAGTTTATAAAGAAACCGTAGTCTGTCCCCAGTTTTTAAAACCGAACGCATGCTGAACCTGGGATGGGACGGTTTGGGCGATTGATTGTGTGTTCGCGAAGCACAAGCTCGCGCTTGCGATTAGCTACTCTGACAAAAACAGGATAAACGGTGAGAGGGCAAGAAATAGAACTGTCATCGCGAGCAGACTGAAAAAAATAACATTTATTGGTGACCGCTTTAAACGGTTGCCAAATGTTTCTGGGGGAGTTTCGATCCTCAGTTTCTCAAAATAGCACCGACGCTCAAGCTGATAAGCGTCGATAAGTTCTCGGGCTAAGACCTTGTCGTTTTCATTGACTAACCACAGGCCAGCGACCGAAAATCCCCACCGACCCGCAGATGTCTCATAGCTGTTCAGCGCATTGTCCGACAATAAGTCGCGCACATCCTGCGCTTCTTCGTCAGACACGTCATTTAGACGAAAGATCAGTACCGCCATGTATGTCGCTCCAGTCTGCCCAGATTGAATAATATCTGAATTGTATTGCGTATATCTATGTGACTATCAATTCAGCGTGACTGAAAAATTGAAGTAATTTTCGAACATCTGCTAGCCGCAGGAAACCTAAACAGCACACTAACGTCATCAACTGTTGCCCATGTCCAGCCGGTCATATCGAAACCTTTCAAGGTTCCGGTGCACACTCCCGCAGGACACACTACGTTGATTTCGTCCCATGACAGGGCACCAAATTCTTCGGGCTGTGCCCACTCCGCGACATTGGCAATAATAGTAGGCAGGCTTTCTTTGAAAACAGGCATGATGTAGCAGGTTGTATCGGAAGCGACAATAGCCTCAGCTAATGTAATCCCCGCCACGACAATATTAGAGACCAAGCATGCAGGATGAGCCTGGTTCTGTCAGCCCAAACGTCCACCCGAGTTCCAGCCAGTGAAATGCCAGCCGGAGTCCTGTACTGCTATGAAGTTCTCCGAAAAGCTGGTGTCGGTAACCTCGTGAACGCACACAGTGCCCGCCAGCCCGGGTGTGTATGTACCGGAGTCAGATTGCACTTCACCGCTTTCAACCTCGATGACAGGAATTTTACAGCCGGCTAGGATGCTCAGCATCACGGCCAAGGTTAGATACTTTAAACTATTAACTGCGTCATGATCGATTCCCTACTATAGAGACCAATGGTGGCGCATTATTTGGAGCGTCTTCGAGTTTGTTCAGTCTAGCTCAACTAGTTCGTTTGGCAACAGCAGGTAGCGGCGATAGGGGCCCCTGAACAGAACAGTTTCGTGCAATATTTTGTGCAGAGGCACCCCAGAAAAATAGGCCTAAGCTTATGAGTACTGTGAGTATTAAAGGAGGTAGGGAGCTTCTGGAGATAACGGTCATGGGAAATCTCAGAATGCGTACTTATTCTGAGACGCTTCTAACTAAGGAGTAGAAAGAAGCGCTCCGGGTTTTGGAAGATTGTTCCAATCAGAAAGCCGTCACGGACTCATCTGGCTGCTGATACCGACCGACGCCAGCCTAGCCCCATCAGTCCAGCCATCACCAGTAATAGGCTGGCAGGAGCGGGTATAGGGTTGCCCACGATAACTTGTATACGTGTTTCGG
>JBLFWP010000064.1:0-19587 GCA_047611225.1 Halioglobus sp. | reverse complement strand
GTCTAGACAGTCGCAATGTAATAGCCATTGCAGTAGCGCGTTAATACTTGCGTCATCCAGTGCACGAGAAAGGGTACTGCTTTGGAGGGCCATGCCACCACACAGCGCCGTTAGTGGCTGCAGCGCCGCGGCAATAGTCTTCATGCTGTCGCCGTTCGCAAAGACTGTAATACCCGCTTCGCTTTTCTGCCACGCCACTTTGGCGGCTGGCGAAAGTTCGATGCGTTTTACGCTTAAGGACAGTAGTGCAGACGCTTCGGCGAGATGGACATCATCTTGGGCCGTCTCGTAACGAGGCTCTGTTACCAGCTCACCAAACCACTGATCACCCTCGTGCTCTTGGAGGGCTCGCTGTAGTTGTTGTTTGGCACGTTCTATATCACTGCTTCGAATTTCACCCGCAAGCTTAGAGGAGGTCTGGCCTGCATCTTGGTAAAAACGATCGGGATCTACACGGCCGATAATATTATCCACCCAGCGCGAAACCATGCCATTGAGGCGCGGCGCCCGAAAACCAATAGAGAATGTAGTGCAATCACCCTGTGCGATACCCCAATGAGCCACACCAGGAGGAACGTAAAGAATGTCGCCGCTACGCAGCAAGTGCTCCTCCTTTATCTCAAAGTCTTTAAGGATTCGCAGCTCGTCATTATCGAGTAAGGGGGAGCTGCCGTCACAGTGCTGCCCCAATCGCCACAATCGCTCACCTTCACCCTGTAACAGGAATACATCGTAGTAATCGAAATGCGGGCCCACGCTACCACCTGTCGATGCGTAACTCACCATCACATCGTCCATGCGCCATTGGGGAATAAAATCGAAAAGCTTACGCAGCTCCGCGACCTCTGGCAGAAGGTGGTCAACCGCTTGCACCAGTAACGTCCAAGGTACGTCGCGCTGGAAATCCTGGTCAGTGAAGGGACCGTGTTGCAGCGACCAGTCGCTATCCGTACCCGCGATAATGCGGGATTCCACCTCTAGCTCAAGTGCAAGACCGGCCAGCTCGTCAGCGCTGCAGGGCGGGGTAAAATCAGGTACGCCGCAGGGAATCAGCAGCGGTTTCTGCTGCCAGTGTTGCGCCAGAAAAGAGTCGACGTTGAGGTTGAGGCGCAAATCACCGCTCATAGGACGCTTTACTCTATAGCCTGCGCCTGAGCGATGGCGTTGCCTATGTAGCTGGCTGGGGACAAGGCCAGAAGTTCATCTTTGGCGGCCTGGGGTATATCGAGTTCGGCTACAAAAGCCTGGATTACGTCTTTGCTCATGTCCTGACCACGGGTCAGTTCTTTCAGCTTCTCATAGGGCTTTTCAATACCATAGCGGCGCATGACCGTCTGAATAGGCTCTGCCAGTACTTCCCAACTATTGTCTAAATCAGCCGCCAGCCGTGCTTCGTTCAGCTCCAGCTTACTTATGCCTTTGATACACGATTGATAAGCAATAAGACTGTAGCCTGCACCCACGCCCATGTTTCTGATGACAGTACTGTCAGTTAAATCGCGCTGCCACCGACTGATAGGAAGTTTTGCAGCCAGATGATTCAGCAATGCGTTTGCCAATCCGAGGTTGCCTTCAGCGTTTTCAAAGTCAATTGGATTCACTTTGTGCGGCATGGTGGAGGAACCCACTTCGCCAGTAATGGTTTTCTGTTTGAAATAGCCTAGAGAAATATAACCCCAGATATCACGATTGAAGTCTATCAAAATAGTATTGAATCGTGCCATGACATCGAATAGTTCAGCCATGTAATCATGCGGCTCGATTTGGGTGGTATACGCGTTCCAGGAAAGACCCAGCGATGTCACAAAGCTCTGTGCATTGGCCTGCCAGTCAACATCGGGATAGGCGCTCAGGTGAGCATTGTAGTTGCCGACAGCGCCGTTGATTTTTCCCAGGTATGGAATCTGCTCCAGTTGCGCAAGTTGCCGCGAAAGCCTGGCCACAACATTCGCAACCTCTTTGCCCAGAGTGGTTGGGCTGGCCGTCTGCCCGTGGGTACGCGCCAGCATGGGCACAGAGGCGGTCGATTGTGCCAGCGCCGCGAGTGAGTTTTTGATATCACCCATGGCAGGCCGCAGTACATCCTTCACACCGTCACGCAACATCAAGGCGTGGGACAAGTTGTTAATATCTTCTGAAGTGCAGGCAAAATGGACAAATTCGGAAACGGCTTCCAGTTCCTCGTTACCGGCAAAACGTTCCTTGATGAAGTATTCCACTGCTTTAACATCGTGATTGGTGGTCGCTTCGATGTCCTTAATGCGCCTGGCATCGACCTCACTGAAGTTATTAATCAACTCTTGCAGAATGCGCTGTGCAGCTGGGGACAAAGCCGGTACTTCTACAATTTCAGGATGCTCAGCCAGGCATTGAAGCCAGCGAACCTCTACCAATACGCGCCGTTTTATCAGGCCAAATTCGCTGAAAACGTCGCGCAATGAAGCTGTTTTACTGCCATAGCGACCGTCGATGGGGGAGACTGCGCTGAGAGCTGACAGGTCCATGAAATTCTCCAGAAAAAGAAAGGGGCGATATTACACCACTGCCAGTCCGCGGGACAGGTTCTGCGAAGCCTCAAGCAATTTCTTTCGCTTCATCAGCAATGTAAGGCGATGCCCACCTAGCTGGCGCCACAGAAAAGCGGAGCGAACACCGGCTAAAAGTAGCGCGCGAATAATGTCTGCTTTTTGCGAGTCTTGCAGGTACGCAGCACTGCCAGACACTTTGATACGGTAGCGCTGCATGCTCAAGGTGTCCTGATAGATCCCCGACACACTGTGGCACAAATCGTTAACGTTGCTGGCAAAATGTTCTGCCTTGAAGCTGGTGTGCTCTAACCTGGAACGGACAATAGACATCATGTCCTTGTCCGCCGAAAATTTCCGCTCCAAATACAGAAGACTGAAAACGTAACGTACAATTTCCCGATTCTCCTCTGCTTTTTGGGATGCCAGCAGGCTGCTCAGGTTGTGCAGGCCTAGCTTGACGCCAGCTATACCACCAAAAAGATCTTCGGCACTTTCGTTATCGAACACAAATAGACTGTGTATGGAGGACTCAAGAAACTCCGCAGGATAACTGCCAGTCTTGGACACTTGGTCCACCAATCGGGCAGCCTGAGCAACACCTGCTAATGCAATGGCCTGCTGCTGCAAGATCGAAAGTGGCTGATCGTTCATTTACGTTTCAGTGCGCTCAATGACGCCTCCGCCGAGACAAAGGTCTCCTAGATAAAAAACAGCAGACTGACCTGGGGTCACTGCACGCTGTGGCTGCTTGAAAACAACGCGATAGCCACCATCTACCCCAGCCGACAAGGTACAGCTCTGGTCAGGTTGGCGATAACGCACCTTGGCAGTACACCTAAGCGGTAATTGGGGCGACTCACCGGCGACCCAGTAAATATCTTTGCACTGCAGACTGGTTTTGAACAGGGCAGGGTGGTCATTGCCTTGTGCAACCAAAAGTACATTGCGCTCCAGGTCTTTCTCGACCACATACCAGGGTTCCTCTGGGTGCTGAGCGAGCCCACCGATACCCAGCCCCTGCCGCTGCCCAATAGTGTGATACATCAACCCTTGGTGCCGACCAATTGTTTCACCGCCGAAGCTTTCGATATTTCCCGGTTGGGCAGGGAGGTATTGCTGCAAAAAATCTTTGAAGCGACGCTCGCCTATAAAGCAGATACCCGTTGAATCTTTTTTCTTGGCAGTAGCCAGATCGTGTTGCTCCGCCAATCGGCGTACTTCGGGCTTTTCGATCTCACCCACAGGAAACAGCGTTTTATCAATTTCTGCATGTCCTACAGCATGCAGGAAGTAGCTCTGATCTTTGTTGCCATCACAACCCTTCAAAAGCGTTGCTTTGCCTTCCAGCGTTCCCCGGCGGCTATAGTGGCCGGTGGCGATAGCGTCGGCACCCAATAGCAGTGCGTATTCCAGAAACGCTTTGAATTTGATCTCCCGGTTGCAGAGAATATCGGGGTTAGGCGTCCGTCCCGCCTTGTACTCTTCGAGAAAGTGTTCGAAGACGTTGTCCCAGTACTCTGCGGCAAAATTCGCGCCATGCAGCGGGATGTCCAGTTTGTCAGCTACGGCCTGGGCATCGGCGAAGTCTTCCTTGGCGGTGCAGTACTGCGTGCCGTCGTCTTCCTCCCAGTTCTTCATGAAAAGGCCTTCCACCTGATAGCCCTGCTCTTTCAAGAGAAGCGCAGCGACAGAGGAATCCACGCCGCCAGACATGCCCACTATGACCTTATGGGCATGCTTGTAGGCATGATCGCCGGAGGACTTGTCTATTGCAGTAGTAGTCGAATTGGAGCTCATGGGTTGTCAATTAGGTCCAAAGGATAGTGAATACCTCGGCGATGCCTCTCAATAGAGGCCAACACCAACGGGCTGCGCATTCTAGCAGAAATCCCTTTTAGTGCCTCGTAATCCAGCCAATGCACAGCATGTATATCGGGGTCGATCACGGCATTTTCAAGTTTTTGCAGCGCCAGCCCGACAAAGGTCGTCCGATAGTAAGTCTTGCCGTTAGCGGGCGATTCGTAGAGGGCAACGCTTAGCACACCCGTCAACTCCACCTGCCAACCCGTCTCCTCCAGGGTTTCGCGCAGCGCCGCGCCAAGCAGAGACTCGCCCTTTTCCAGGTGACCAGCAGGTTGATTGAACACCATCTCGCCGGAGCCTTTATCGCGCTCTTCGACTATCAAATATTGACCATCCTGCTCGACGACCACCGCTACAGTGGCATGAGGTGCCCAGACGCCCATTTAGCGTTTCCCCCGGTTGGATTGACGTTGCCTGGGGAGCACTGTTCCCGCAACGGCTACTTTGCGATGCTCGCCCGGTTTCAGGCCGCCTAAACTCCATTCCCCAATATCCGTGCGCACCAGGCGCAGAGTTGGAAAACCAACATGTGCAGTCATACGCCTGACCTGACGATTGCGGCCCTCCATAATAGACAAACTGAACCAGCTATCCGGTATGGTTTTTCGATAGCGTACCGGCGGGTTGCGCGGCCAGAGATCTGGAGGCTCGATGCGATCTGCACGCGCGGGCAGGGTGGCTCCGTCTTTCAGGGTAACGCCCGTACGCAATTGCTCCAGCGCCACATCAGAGATATCACCCTCAACCTGTACTAAATAGGTTTTCCATTGCTTGTGGCGGGGATTGGCTATTTTCTGCTGTAGTTGGCCATCAGCCGTCAGTAGTAATAAACCTTCAGAGTCGTAGTCAAGGCGCCCTGCTGCGCGGAAACGTGGAGCACTGAGGTAATTGGCCAGCGTCTCCCTCGCCTCGCCGTCGGTAAACTGGCTCAACACGTTAAAGGGCTTGTTGAATAGGATGATTTCGCTCATCTCAGGCGCGATGACCCCGTCGAAAAACCCGCCGCCACACAGCGCTATAAGCATCCAGCCGTGGTATAATTTTCGCCGCTTTGCGGGGCGGCTTTATCCAAGTATTCCCCGTTTCCAGAACCCTGTAAAAACGGAGTAAATTATGGGCTACAAACATATTCAGGTTCCTTCACAAGGTGACAAAATTACCGTTAATGAAGATAACAGCCTGAACGTCCCAAACAACCCCATCATTCCCTACATTGAGGGAGACGGTATCGGCGTAGATATCAGTCCGGTGATGATTGACGTAGTCGACGCCGCAGTCAACAAAGCCTACGGTGGCGATCGTAAAATTTCCTGGATGGAAATATTCACCGGCGAAAAAGCAGCTGAGCTGTATGACGGTGACTGGTTCCCCGAAGAAACACTGGAAGCCATCAAAGAGTACTCAGTTGGCATTAAGGGCCCACTGACAACACCCGTTGGCGGTGGCTTTCGTTCGCTGAATGTAGCACTCAGGCAAGAACTGGACCTGTACACCTGCCTGCGCCCCGTGCGCTGGTTCGAAGGCGTGCCTTCCCCGGTAAAAGACCCAGGTGCCTGCAACATGGTTATTTTCAGGGAGAACTCTGAGGATATCTACGCGGGCATCGAGTATGAAGCCGGATCACCTGAAGCAGAAAAAGTAGTGAAGTTCCTCATCAATGAGATGGGTGCGACCAAAATCCGTTTTGAGCACAATGTCGGTATTGGTATCAAGCCAGTTTCTAAAGAAGGCACTACTCGCCTGGTTCGAAAGGCCATTGCGTACGCTATCGATCAGGATCTACCCTCCGTTACCCTGGTACACAAGGGCAACATTATGAAGTTCACCGAAGGCGCCTTCCGCGATTGGGGCTATGAACTTGCGCAGGAAGAATTTGGCGGCGAACTGATTGACGGCGGCCCATGGGTTGCAATCAAAAACCCGGTTACTGGCAACGAAATTGTAATCAAAGATGTGATTGCCGATGCCATGCTCCAGCAAATCCTCACTCGCCCGAAAGAATACAGCGTGGTGGCCACTCTGAATCTGAACGGGGACTATCTGTCGGATGCACTGGCGGCACAAGTGGGCGGTATCGGTATTGCACCGGGCGCCAATCTGAGTGACACGATTGCTTTATTTGAGGCTACTCACGGCACCGCGCCCAAGTACGCAGGACAAGATAAAGTAAATCCTGGTTCGCTGATTCTATCTGCCGAGATGATGCTGCGACATATGGGCTGGAATGAGGCCGCTGACCACATTATTACGGGCATGAATGGCGCCATTCAAAATCGTACAGTGACGTATGATTTCGAGCGCCAGATGGACAACGCCACACTTCTGAGCTGTTCAGAATTTGGCCAGGCCATTGTTGCTTCGATGTAAGCTTGTTTCTTCATCTTCAAAAGGGGCCGGTGGTAACGTCGGTCCCTTTTTTTGTCCTGTTTGACCAGCCCTTCATCGCCGCGATGGGGGTCTAGCACTAATAAGCGCATAAATGGCCATAAATCACACCTGTAACCTTTCGACTTTTCCCACCCTTGAAAACTCGTATAATGGATACCATAGAGAGTAAATAGTTATGAGAGCAAGTCATTGAATTTTAACCACCCAAATTGGCGCATGAGCAGCGAAGAGGACGACTCCACCGGCGGTATCGCAGTGGAGGAATCCAGGCCAGAACTGAAGCGCCCATCTCTTTTCAAGGTTGTATTGATTAACGACGACTACACACCAATGGAATTCGTTGTCGAGGTGTTGGAAATATTTTTCCGCATGAACAGGGAGCAGGCGACCCATGTTATGCTGAATGTGCACACACAGGGAAAGGGAGTTTGTGGCATCTATACCCGCGACATCGCCGAAACCAAAGCGTCTCAGGTGAACCAATACGCCCGAGAACAAGAACACCCATTGTTGTGTGAAATTGAAGCATCAGAGGGCTAAGCCACAGGAGCGTTATTAATGTTGAGCAAAGACCTGGAACAGACGTTAAACGACGCCTTCAGGGGAGCCAGGGCGAAGCGCCACGAGTTTATGACCGTGGAGCATCTGCTACTGGCGTTACTGGATAACAACGATGCTATCAGGGTCCTCAAAGCCTGCGGCGCAGACATCGGCAACCTTCGCGGCGATCTCGTAGAGTTTGTCGACGCTACCACGCCGCTGATTCCCGAAGACGAAGAAGAGCGCGATACACAACCCACACTGGGCTTTCAGCGCGTATTGCAGCGCGCTGTATTCCATGTGCAGTCCTCTGGCAAAAGTGAGGTCACCGGCGCCAATGTGCTGGTCGCTATCTTCAGCGAACAGGAAAGCCAAGCGGTATTCTTTCTTAAGACGCAGAGCGTTGCACGACTGGATGTGGTCAATTACATGACCCATGGCATTTCCAAGGTCGGCAACGATGGTGAAGCGCCTGACCCAGGACAAGCGGAGGAAGGTGAAGAGGGTTTTGGTGCTGAAGGCGAGGCCAGCCCGCTAGACAGCTTTACAACGAACCTCAATTTGGAAGCCGCGGCAGGGCACATAGACCCCTTGATTGGTCGTCTTGCAGAAGTTGAGCGGGTGGCTCAAATTCTAGTCAGGCGGCGCAAAAACAATCCTCTGTTGGTCGGTGAATCCGGCGTCGGAAAAACCGCCATCGCCGAGGGTCTGGCTAAGAAAATTGTAGACGGCGAGGTGCCGGATATACTGAAGAACAGCGTGGTTTATTCACTCGATCTGGGCGCGCTGCTTGCGGGCACCAAATACCGCGGCGACTTTGAAAAACGCTTCAAAGGCCTTTTGAATGATCTTAAAAAGCGCGATGACGCTATTCTGTTTATCGATGAAATCCATACCATCATAGGCGCTGGTGCGGCCTCCGGTGGGGTTATGGATGCCAGTAACCTGCTTAAGCCTATACTTACCTCCGGTAAGCTACGCTGCATTGGCTCGACTACCTTTCAGGAATACCGCGGCATATTCGACAAAGACAAGGCCCTGAGCCGACGCTTCCAGAAAATCGACGTGATGGAGCCCAGTCCCGACGATGCCTACAAGATACTGAAGGGCCTCAAATCCCGTTTTGAGGAACATCACGGCCTACGCTATACAGACAAGGCCCTGCGTGTTGCGACAGACCTTTCCGCACGCTATATCACCGATCGTTTCCTGCCGGATAAGGCCATTGACGTGATCGATGAGGCCGGCGCTTATCAACAGCTGCAGCCCCCTTCAAAACGCAAGAAAGTGGTGGGAGTGGGCGACATCGAAACGGTTGTAGCGAAGATTGCACGCATTCCGCCAAAAACTGTGTCCACTGATGATAAAGACACCCTCAAAAAGCTGGAAACAAATTTACAGATGGTGGTGTTTGGTCAAGATAAGGCAATCAGCAGCCTCGCCACGTCTATCAAGCTCGCACGAGCAGGGCTCAGGGCAGGTGAGAAGCCTATTGGCTCTTTCCTACTGGCCGGGCCTACCGGCGTCGGCAAAACTGAAGTCACCAAGCAACTGGCAGGAATACTGGGGCTTGAACTGATTCGTTTTGACATGTCTGAGTACATGGAGCGGCACACCGTATCGCGTTTAATCGGAGCACCTCCAGGTTACGTCGGTTTTGATCAGGGCGGCTTGCTGACAGATGCTGTCACTAAGCACCCACACGCCGTAATACTGCTGGACGAAGTGGAAAAGGCTCACCCTGAAGTCTTTAACCTATTACTGCAGGTGATGGACCACGGCACACTGACAGACAACAACGGGCGCAAAGCCGATTTCCGCAACGTCATTTTAGTGATGACCACCAACGCCGGTGCTGAAAGTATTAGCCGCCGCACTATTGGCTTCACTAGTCAGGACCATAGTTCAGATGGCATGGAAGCGATTAGCAAAATGTTCACGCCAGAGTTCCGCAACAGGCTGGACAGCATTGTGCAGTTCGAGGCACTGGGCGAAGACGTAATTCTTACGGTAGTCGACAAATTCTTGACGGAACTACAAAGTCAGCTGGATGAGAAGCGCGTAACGCTGGATGTCGATGAAGACGCCAGATTGTGGCTGGTAGAAAAAGGCTACGATATCAACATGGGTGCCAGGCCTATGGAGCGGGTCATTCAGGAATACATCAAGAAGCCATTGGCAGAATTGGTATTGTTTGGGTCACTGGCTCAGTCCGGCGGCACAGCGCTGGTCCGACTGAATCAGTCGGAGAACAAGCTTGAGGTAACGGTAGAAGAGGAAGAGGCTGAGCTGCAGGAGAGCTAGGAGCCAAATTATCCGGGTGCCCGGAAACTAGCGCTCCCTGTAGGTTATGCGCCCTTTGGTCAGGTCGTAGGGAGTCAGTTCCACTCGAACTTTATCGCCGGTCAGAATACGAATGTAGTTCTTACGCATCTTGCCGGAAATATGCGCAGTCACAACGTGACCGTTTTCCAGCTCCACACGGAATGTAGTATTAGGAAGGGTGTCTATAACCTCACCTTCCATTTCAATTTGATCTTCTTTTGCCATTAGGCGGCAATCCTCGCGGTAATTCGCTTCAAAAAGAGGGCAGCAGTTTGCCTTAATCCGCGCGCCAGTGCTAGCGGTATCTGTGGCAAAAGGTCGGAAAGAATCTGTAAAATTTAGCGTATCGGGGGTGTGCTGACAGTCGTTATTGAACTACGCGACCCTACCTCAGAGAAGCGTGGTCCAGTTGCTGTTTACGTACAGCTGCAAAGGTCGATAGTCAGACTTGTAGGCCATTTTCTTACAGTTGCGTATCCAGTAGCCGAGGTAGAGGTATTCGAGGCCTAGTTCCAGGGACTTTTCCACCTGCCACAAGATCGCATAAACCCCCAGGCTACGTTTGTCCGCCTCTGGGTCAAAGTAGGTGTATATGGCAGACAAGCCATCTTCCAACACATCTACCACCGCCACAGCCACCAGTTTAGATTTATCGTAAACGCGAAAATAGCGCGTGCAATCCCACACACTGTTCAAAAATGCCTCGTACTGCTCTCGATCTGGCGGATACATATCGCCATCTGCATGGCGCAAACTGATATAGCGCTGATACAGTTCAAAGGCTTCATCGTCACGAATATCGTTCGACTCCACCACCATCAAATCTTGATTACGTTGCCACACCCGACGCTGCCCGCGTTTTCGTACAAAATCTTTGACCGGGATTCTAGCGGGTACGCAGGCATCACACTGGCTGCAATGAGGCCGGTAAATGTGGTTGCCGGAGCGCCTAAAGCCCAGTACAGAGAGCCTGCTGTACAGGCGCTTATCGATGGCTTGTCGGGGGTCTACAAACAAGGTGGTGGCCTCTTCCTCCTCGAGATAGCTGCAGGAGTGAGGGTAGGTGGTATAGACCTTTAAATCCCTGATTGATGAGGTCACAACAACTCTCCACAGGTGCTGGGCAAGCACCAGATATTGGGATCGATTTCCACATCTACAGTTTGGGCAAGACGCTGCTCGAAGTCCAGCCTGCTGATGTTTCGAGCGCCCAAAGAGTTCATGTGTTCGCTTTCCACCTGACAGTCAATCATACGGAAATCGTGTTGGCGCAGTAGATGAACCAGGGCAACCAGCGCCACTTTTGAGCAATTACTTCTGCGGCTGAACATTGACTCGCCGAAAAACACCTTACCCAGAGCCAGGCCGTACAAGCCTCCGAGTAAGCCTCCGTCGGCATCCAGCACCTCTATTGAATGAGCGTATCCCTGAGAATGTAGAAGAGAATAGGCATCGGTCATATCATCGTCGATCCAGGTGCCAAGCCCGTCGTCGCGCAACTCGGCGCAAGCATCTATTACCTGGGTAAAACGCGTATCTATGGCGAGATGCAAGGCATCAGCGCGCAAGGTTTTCTGCAAGGAACGAGAGATGTGCAGTTCTTCGGGGAATAACACTGACCGGGGGTCGGGCGTCCACCACAAAACAGGCTGTGGTTCACTATACCAAGGAAAAATACCGCGGCGATAAGCAGCGAGTAGCCTCTGAGAGCTAAGCTCGCCACCCATCGCCAACAGCCCGTTGGGTTCATCCAGCGCCTCACTGGTGGGTGGGAAAATGCTGCCGTTATCGAGGCTCCAGATCTTTTGCATTAAAAAGGCGGCTTATTGCGCGTCCAGGTATTTCTCTGCGTCTAATGCCGCCATGCAACCAAAGCCTGCGGAGGTAACCGCCTGGCGGTAGATATGATCAGCGACATCGCCCGCGGCAAATACCCCGGGGGAACTTGTCGCAGTAGCGTTGCCACCGGTACCACTGTGAATAGTGAGGTAGCCGTCTTTCATATCCAATTGGTCTGCGAAGATGCCCGTGTTGGGAATATGGCCAATTGCAATGAATACCCCGGAGAGGTCTATGTCTGCCGAGGAATCATCCTTAACAGATTTCACTCGCATGCCAGTGACGCCGGTGTCATCCCCCAGCACTTCCTCGAGGGTGTGATCCCACATGATAGTAACCTTGCCTTCCTTCTCTCTAGCAAACAGGCGATCCTGCAGCACTTTTTCAGAGCGCAATGAATCTCGCCTATGGACCAGTATCACCTCAGAAGCGATGTTCGCGAGATACAGTGCTTCTTCTACTGCGGTGTTGCCACCACCAATCACAGCTACCTTCTGATTGCGATAGAAAAAGCCGTCACAGGTGGCGCAGGCGCTTACACCTTTGCCCATGAAAGCTTCCTCACTGGGCAAGCCTAGATACTGTGCTGAGGCGCCAGTGGCAATGATCAATGAATCACAGCTGTAGGTAGAGCTTCCCTTGAGCACCATGGGGCGTACTTCCAAATCAACTTCTTCTATATGATCAAACACCACTTGTGCGTCAAAGCGCTCCACATGCTCCTGCATCTGCTGCATCAGCTGAGGGCCCTGTAAATCGTGTGGGCCACCAGGCCAATTCTCCACTTCGGTAGTGGTGGTCAATTGTCCACCTTGCTGTATGCCGGTGATCACTATCGGCTGTAGGTTCGCACGCGCAGCATAAACTGCTGCTGTGTAACCGGCAGGGCCACTGCCCAGAATGATTAGAGGGTGGTGCTTGGTATCGCTCATCAAGATTTCCTGGTTGCTGTCGCTAACATCCGTTAGCAGTTGTAGTTAATTGATTACTGCCTGCCCTTCAAAACGACAATTACTGTGTGCTCTGCGGGGTAGTAGCTAACGTTTTAATCGCGTGCAATTTTGCCGAAATAGTTGGCGCTAGTGGGCCAATCCGTTCTGTATTGGGGCGGACTATGGTACTTTAAAGGTGGACGACCTACAAAGATAAGAATTTCTTTAATAAATGCCTATAACTCTTTGAAATAAATGATAAATACGTTCACAATTGCTTATTGCTATGAACACTATAGCTCGCTTGTGCGTAGACCAATTGCGGACCTCCGCCACACCTAAGGACGCTCAAAATCGTGCCGGATAGTACTAACACAGAGACCTTTCTTGGCCCGAGATTACGGGAAGGGGCTTTTATCGGCGTGACGGCGGTGTGCGTTTACCTGCTAATGGCGTTGATCACTTACAGCGCTCAAGACCCAGGCTGGTCTGCCACCGGCAGTGGCGGCTCCATCAGTAACCTCGGTGGGCCTACAGGCGCGTGGCTGGCAGACGTATTCTTTTCGCTGGTCGGTTATGCAGCTTATCTATTTCCTCTGATGTTGGCGTATCGTGCCTTTATCATTTTGCTGGAGCGACATCAGGACAAGGGTTTTGATTGGCTCACCTTCGGTATACGCGCGCTGGGTTTGGTGCTGGTAATGATTGCGGGTACCGCATTGGCAGCAATGAATGACAGTGGCGTTTCTCCACTGCCACAGGGCTCCGGTGGCATTCTCGGTCAAGCAATTGGCAGTGCCTTTACTATTGCGTTCAGCGGGGTCGGTAGCCGCCTTATACTGCTGGCTATCTTTCTCTTTGGCATAACTATTTTTACAGATTTGAGCTGGCTCACCGCGATGGAAAAGATTGGCTCCTGGAGCATTACCAGTTTCAATGCGGCTCGTGCCTGGACAGCAAAAACTATTGAAGAGTTTCAGCTACGACGCAAACGTGAAAAAGCTGTTGAAGAACGCAAAGCCGTCATCACGCAGCATGTTGAAAAAGAAAAGAAGCGTAAGCCACCCAAAATAAAACCGCTTAAGGGACCTGCCGAAAAAAGTGAACGCGTGGAGCGAGAGAAGCAGCAACCACTCTTCGAAGCACCCGCGACCGGCTCGCTGCCTCACCTGGACCTCCTTGATAGCCAGGTAAAAGATCCGAGCAGGGGCTACTCTGCAGAAGCCCTGGAAACTATGTCCAAGCTACTCGAGCTCAAATTACTGGATTTCGGAGTGACCGCCGAGGTTACCGCGGTATATCCAGGGCCTGTTATCACACGCTTTGAAATTCAACCTGCGGCAGGTGTCAAAGTGTCGCGGATTTCCAACCTGGCGAAAGACCTTGCACGTTCGCTGGCTGTTATCAGCGTACGTGTCGTCGAAGTCATCCCCGGGAAATCCGTTGTAGGCATCGAAATACCCAACGAAGACAGGGAAATTGTTAACTTTAAAGAGGTGCTGTCATCGCAGGCCTTCGAGGACAGTAAATCGCCCCTCACTCTGGCACTGGGCCATGACATCTCCGGGCAGCCAGTGGTCGCCGACGTAGGCAAGATGCCGCATCTATTGGTCGCAGGCACCACCGGTTCGGGTAAATCTGTTGGCGTTAACTCCATGCTGCTGAGCCTGCTTTATAAATCCGGGCCGGCGGATGTGCGGATGATATTAGTTGATCCGAAAATGCTGGAACTGTCCGTTTACGACGGCATACCCCATCTGCTCACGCCTGTGATCACAGACATGAAAGACGCAGCCAATGGTTTGCGTTGGTGCGTGGCAGAAATGGAACGGCGCTATAAATTAATGTCCGCTATGGGCGTGCGTAATCTTGCAGGGTATAACCGTAAGGTTGAGGATGCTGCGAAGGCAGGGGCGCCTCTACCAGACCCTCTGTGGAAACCAGATCCAATTTTCGCTGAAACCAACGAAGAGCAAACAGCACCGGATCTGGAAAAACTTCCGAGTATCGTCGTAGTGATCGATGAATTCGCCGACATGATAATGATCGTAGGCAAGAAAGTGGAGCAACTGATTGCCCGCATTGCGCAAAAGGCCAGGGCAGCGGGTATTCACCTGATACTAGCAACCCAGCGTCCATCAGTAGATGTTATTACCGGGTTGATCAAGGCCAACGTGCCAACGCGTATTGCCTTCCAGGTGTCTTCCAAAATTGATTCTCGAACCATTCTGGATCAGGGCGGCGCAGAGCAATTACTGGGCCATGGTGACATGCTCTATCTGCCGCCAGGTAGCGGTGTCCCAACTCGAATCCACGGCGCATTTTGTAGCGATGAAGAAGTACACAGGGTCGTCGCCGACTGGAAACTACGGGGAGAACCTCTGTATATCGATGGATTGTTAGACGAAGGCAGCTCCACGCCAGTTACACCAGGGGAACTAAAAGCGGGATCATCTGACGAAGATGATGAGGTCGATGCCTTGTACGACGAAGCACTGCATTATGTAACGCAAAGCCGTAGGGCTTCAATTTCATCCGTGCAACGCAAATTACGTGTTGGCTATAACCGCGCAGCCCGACTGATAGAGGCCATGGAAGCCGCGGGTGTGGTGACTGAAATGGGGACCAATGGGCAGCGCGAGGTATTAGCTCCACCGCCACCCGAAGAGTAAGTCCAGAGAACGAATCGTCTATGAAAAATGTTCTACTTCTATTTTGCATGATCCTATGGGCCGCGGCGTCAGCGGCTCAGGCAGAAACACAGCCACAGTTGCAAACATCTACCCAATCTTCCGCTGATGATTTACAGTCTTTTAGTGCAGCACTTTCCGAAATAGAGAAGCTGCGGGGGGAATTTGTACAGCGCCAGTTTGGCGAAGACGGCAGTACCTTACTTGAAACCACCGGCCGCTTCAGCCTATTGCGACCCGGTTATTTTTCCTGGGAAATTCTCGCTCCCGACAATCAGATCATCATCGCCGACCCACAGTTCCTGTGGCAGCACGATCGTGATTTGGAAACAGTTACACGCCGCCCGATCTCAGATGGAGTACAGATGGCACCACTGCAAATTCTGGACGGTAATGAGGCCGCTCTCAGGCAGGGTTTCGAAGTAGTAAAGGGTACAGGCAGCAGCTTTACCCTGACGCCGCTGCAGCAAGATGTCGGTTTCCGGCAGCTCACCGTCCACCTTCAGGGCGGATTGATTAGCTCAATGGATATGCGCGATAGCCTGGATCAGCGCGTAGAGATCGTATTTTCCAGCCTGGACGCGGATTCTGATTTGAAGCCCGCTGATTTTGCCTTCATACCGCCTCCCGGGGCCGACCTTTTCTATTATGACCAATGACCTGTTTCAGGCAGCGGGAACTGAATCTGGGCAGAGCACTGAATCTGTAAGCGGATACCAGCCTCTGGCGGCCAGGTTACGCCCCAGGGAGCTCTCCAGCTACGCCGGGCAAGGCCATCTATTAGCTCGTGGCAAACCCTTAAGGCAGGCAATAGACACCGGTCAATTGCACTCCATGATTTTTTGGGGGCCTCCCGGTGTTGGCAAAACCACGCTGGCAAGAATTGCGGCTGAACAAGCAAACGCTCACTTTCTGCAGTTGTCTGCCGTATTGAGTGGCGTAAAGGACATACGCGAGGCCATCTCCCAAGCCAAACAGCATAAAGTGCAGGGGCGAGACACGGTGCTGTTCGTCGATGAAGTGCATCGCTTCAATAAATCCCAGCAAGATGCCTTTCTGCCGTATGTTGAAGACGGTACCGTCATATTCATCGGTGCGACCACCGAAAACCCTTCCTTCGAGTTAAATAATGCTCTGCTTTCACGCGCTAGAGTGTACAAGCTGCGACCCTTGGAGCAGGACGACATTGAAGGCGTACTGACACGTGGTCTGGAGGCGCTGGACGGCCAAATAAGCGTAGAAGGTGATTGCCTACAGGAGATTGCCGCCCAAGCCGATGGCGATGCGCGCAAAGCGCTAAATTTATTGGAGCTGGCTGCAGATTTGGCGGAAGAGGGCACCATTACCAGCCATACGCTGGAGGAAGTGCTACAGGCATCCCTGCGGCGCTTCGACAAGGGTGGTGACGTTTTCTACGATCAGATCAGCGCCTTGCATAAAGCCGTGCGAGGCAGCTCTCCCGATGGAGCTCTATATTGGTTCTGCCGTATGCTCGATGGCGGCTGCGACCCTTTGTATATAGCCCGTCGCGTGGTACGCATGGCCAGCGAAGATATAGGCAATGCAGATCCTCGCGCACTCACGCTTTCACTGGAGGCTTGGCAGGTGCAAGAGCGGCTGGGCAGCCCGGAGGGGGAGCTGGCAATCGCCCAAGCTATTATCTATCTGGCATGCGCGGCCAAGAGTAATGCTGTGTATAGCGCGTACAACGCCGCTCGTGCGGAAGTAGAGAGTGGCGGTAGCGAAGAGGTCCCACTGCACTTAAGAAATGCCCCCACGGCGCTGATGAAAGAAATGGACCACGGTGTCGAATATCGTTATGCACACGATGAACCAGAAGCTTATTCGGCGGGCGAGAACTACTTTCCTCAAGCGCTACGCGATAGCAAATACTACCATCCAGTAGATCGGGGCCTGGAGCTAAAGATTCAGGAAAAACTCAAATACCTGCGCGAACGAGACAAAAACAGTACAATACGCCGCTACGATTGAGCCAGTCGGCCCTGCCATGAAATACCTGATTTTTGTTGCCCTTGGGGGCGCTGCCGGAGCTGTGTCACGCCATTTGCTGGCGAGCTGGGTGCACTCACTATGGGATGGCAAACTGCCTCTGGGCACACTGCTGGTGAACGTGGTGGGCTCTTTTGCCATTGGCATGGTTTACATACTCTTGATAGAGCGGCAGTACTTTCACCCCGATTGGCGAGGCGTGCTGATGGTGGGGTTTTTGGGAGCATTCACCACGTTTGCAACCTTCTCGCTAGAGACAATCAGTTTACTGGAAGCAGGGCATGTTCTTCACGCTCTTGTATACATGATAGGCAGCGCCGTTTTGTGTGTCATTGTTGCGGGACTTGCGATGCAGCTGGGCAGAATACTGCTATGACAATTTGCAGCTACCGGTAACGGCGGTTTAACGAAAATAGGGAACAGGACGTATTTAGATGTTGGATATCAAGGCGGTCAGACAGGACCCCGAGGGCATTGCAGCCGAGCTCGCAAAACGTGGCTTCAGTTTCGATGTGGAACAGTTCAAGGCGCTGGACGCCCGTCGCAAACAAGCGGATGTAGAGAGTCAGAGCTTATTGGCAGAGCGTAAAAGCGCGTCCAAGAAAATTGGCGCACTGGTAGGCGAGGGTATGAGCGTCGATGACGCCAAAGCCCAAGTGAATGAAACACTGGAAAAAATTGCCGCGCAACTCGATGAACTCACGGATCAGGCAAAACAGGCCCAGGCCGAACTCGACACTTTGCTGCTGGGGACGCCCAACATTCCGGATGAGTCAGTGCCTAAAGGCGCCAGCGAAGACGACAATGAAGAGTTGTCGCGTTGGGGAGAACCGAGGGTTTTCGATTTTTCCGTAAAAGATCATGTCGAGCTCGCTGAAGGTCTCGGCTTACTGGACAGCGAAAGCGCGGCGAAGATAACCGGCTCCCGTTTTGTCGTTATGTATGGCCCGCTGGCGAAGTTACAGCGAGCTCTCACTCAATTTATGCTCAATTTGCACACAGAAGAACACGGTTATCAGGAAATCTATGTTCCCTACATCGTGAACCGGGACTCACTTGTAGGCACCGGGCAGCTTCCCAAATTTGAAGAAGACTTATTCAAGCTACGCGCTGATCAGGATTTGTATTTGATTCCCACCGCGGAAGTCCCAGTAACCAACATTGCGCGGGACAGAATATTTGAAGATGCGGAATTGGGCGAAGACGGCATCAAGTTCAGCTGTCACACGCCGTGCTTTCGCAGCGAAGCTGGAAGCTACGGCCGCGATACCAAGGGCATGATTCGCCAGCACCAGTTTGAGAAGGTTGAGTTGGTCCAGTTTGTACGGCCCGAACAGTCCGCGGCAGCACTGGAGCAATTGACCGGGCATGCGCAAAAGGTGCTGGAATTACTCGAACTGCCCTACCGAAAAGTCATTCTCTGCTCGGGCGACCTGGGATTTGGCGCTCACAAGACCTATGACCTTGAAGTATGGTTGCCGGCACAGAACACCTACCGGGAAATTTCCTCCTGCAGCAGCTATGGGGCCTATCAGGCCAGACGTATGCAGGCGCGTTGGCGCAATCCAGCCACTGGCAAGCCAGAACTTCTGCACACACTCAATGGCTCCGGCCTTGCGGTAGGTCGTACTTTGGTTGCGCTACTGGAGAACTATCAGCAGGCAGATGGCAGCATCGCCATACCTGAGGTGCTTAAGCCTCTTATGGGCGGGGTGACGTCACTAGGGGGATAGGACTTTGCAGTATCTACCGGTATGCCTGAACGTCACTGATACACCTGTGCTACTGGTAGGTGGAGGAGCCGTTGCCACTCGCAAAGCCAGACTGATCCTCAAAAGTGGCGGGAATCTCACCGTCGTTGCTCCAACCATAGGCAAAGAACTGCAATCATTGCTGGCGGAACATCGCGGAGTATGGCGCGAAGGGCCTTATCAATCAGACGATCTGAACAACCAGAGGTTGGTCGTTGCAGCAACCTCCGACAACAGCGTCAACGAACGCATCTATCACGACGCCATTGCACGCTCACTGCAAGTGAATGTGGTGGACACCCCTGAGCTATGTACCTTTATTTTCCCCGCAATTGTCGACCGTGACCCTTTACTAATTGCCATTAGCAGCAGCGGCAAGAGTCCGGTTCTAGCGCGCATCATGCGGCGTAAAATTGAAGCGTTGATCCCTTCTGCCTACGGGCTGTTGGCGCAATTTGCAGGACGCCTGCGCGACGTAGTGAAAACGGGTATAGCTGATGATGCCTCCAGGCGGCTTTTCTGGGAACAGGCACTGGAAGGCGCGATTGGTGACCAGGTCATGGCCGGCAGAGAGGAGGACGCCGAGCGTTTATTGCGAGAACGCCTGGAGAATAACCCGACCTTGCCTCGCGGAGAGGTTTATCTGGTAGGCGCGGGGCCAGGTGATCCAGACCTCCTTACCTTCAAAGCTGCCCGGCTATTACAGAGCGCTGATGTAGTG
>JBLFWP010000063.1:0-19849 GCA_047611225.1 Halioglobus sp. | reverse complement strand
CAGCCGCTGCGAACTAGACAGCAAGCCAGTTGGGCGAAGTCCCTGCTCCGTAGATGCATCGTGCTGCAATGAATAAGCAATGAGCTTGGCTCGAAAGGCATCTTTTTTTTGACTAGCGCTTGCAGACCGATTGACAGCCAACATGTACTCCAATGCATCCCTGTTCAGACGCGGGTTAGAGTAGGCATCAGGTATCTTGGACTCTACAGGAATCATCCTACCCGTTACCCGGTGAACAAAATCATCAAGCAGGGTATCTCCTACAAACTGCGAGGACTCGTAGGGAACAACAATCATTGATGAAACATCAAGCCCCAGAGCGCTCTGCCAATACGCTAGCCAGCTATAATTGAAGTATTCAAATCTCTGCACAAAGGCTTCGAAACTTTCGACGAAAATGCGACCCTTCACATGCTGCGACCACGCTGCCTCAACATATTGATCAATGCGCCGCACATACATGACGATTTTCACGTTGTAGGAGGGAAATACTTCCTCGACAAAGTTCACTAATCCCCCACGCGAAAATCCAAAGCATTCGGAGGTCAACAAAACATCGGCCGAACTCCCCAGAAGTTCTTCGCGCATCTGTTTCACGTATATTTCAGGCGATAGGGATTCGTATAATTTGCGTTGTTCCCAGTTTTCCGTAAACGAAAAAGCCAAAGGATGATACGAGCCCTCTCGATGCTCCCTGCCGGTTACAGGGGTAACTATATTAAACTCACGGGCAAAAAGTTCGCGATTCTGCAGAAGAAACTGCTGTATCGAACTGGTGCCAGTTTTGGCGGTGCCTAAGTGTAAAAATAAAGTGGGCATAGCAGTATCAGTTGGTCCGACGGCGGTAACGAAGGAAAACCCGATTCAGCTGAGCTCCCTGAACCTCTTTGCACAGATAATTACCTGCGCTGAAGCGGTTCAATAGACTCCACGGCAGTAGGCCCAACGCACACAAGCCTAGCGCCAGCTGAACCCACCTATTTTTGTGGTTTGGTCTCACAGACACAATATGCTCCGCCTTCGGCCTGGACACAGTTACCGGCGCCACCGGCAGTGTGAAACTACAGGGCATCAGCCGCAGCAGCACGGTATACCTCGTCATGTTTCCTAGCGAGGATCGTTGGATCAAACTTTTTGGCCGCTGCGGTGACACAAGCCGCCAGTGACTGATGAAGTGACGAATCGGCAGCCAGCAATGCGATCTCACGGGCCATACCGCTAACATCAATCTCATCACCGCTCATTCCCACAACCGCACCTGCCATACCTTGCTCGCTGTCGAGCATATGGGATATCTCTCCCAGGTCACTGGACAAAAATGGCGTACCAGCCTGCAGACACTCAATAATCACGAGAGGGAAACTCTCGCCCCGAAACTTGGAGGGTAAAAACCCCAAGTCAGCCATGGCAAAATAACCTCGGACATTCCTTTGAAACCCTTTCAGGTGCACAAACTCGGGAAGCACTTCGTGTAGCATGCGCTCGTATTCCGGGCCGTCGCCCACCAGCAACAGCTGGATATCCCGTTGGCAACTTTCACGAGCCAGTGCAACCGCTTCAATGGCCTCAATCCAGCCCTTTTCCACCATACCGCGACTGACCAGAGTCAGCACAAAAGCATCCTCACTAATCCCAAGGTCCTGCCGCAGTACCGGCTCGAAATCTTCCACCTGCAGCGCGTTATCTATGCGTGCCAGGCGAACACTTTCCTCCAGTTTGTGGCGGCGCAGTGCAGCCAGGTTTTTCTCTGCCACGTAAATCAGGCACGCGCTACGCCTGGCTAATCGCGGCATAATCGGTTTCAGGTCATATTCATTGATCGTTTCATACATGCCGTGCAGTGTTACCACAGTCTGAACCGGAGTATTCTCGGGCAGCAAATCCAGAATCGTATTGTCCATCCAGGCATGGTGCGAATGGATAACATCGATATCGAAATCATGGACGATTTTTTCCAGATGCCTGAAGTTTGAGACAATAGGAATATCTGGACGCAATCGTTTGCGTACACCATCGTTGCGCGGTTCCTGCCCACAATCCAGGTAGGTCACGTTGTACCCTCTACCTTTCATTATATTCGCGAGACTCACCGGAAACGTTTCACCTCCGCCTGCACAAAAGGCATAGGATGCCATTAGCAAGTTCGGTGCCCTTTGCGCATCGGCATCTCGAATGCGATCCAAGCTAAAACACGCTTCAAACGCCTTCTGTGAAAAATCGCTGCGTGTATTACGCCAATGAACACCTAAATTTTCCTGTAGACGTTCGAACATCTCCCACGAAACATCAAAGTACTGTTGCACCGTCTTTGCTACTTGTTCGTGCTCCTTGTAAAACTCATCTTTGGAGTGCGACGCAACTGAGGTGTTCCCACCATGCATCCGATAGTAGTTACAGGCGGCGGGAGAATACGCCAGCATGCCGCCGC
The DNA here is from genome assembly GCA_047611225.1 of Halioglobus sp. Taxonomy (GTDB): domain Bacteria; phylum Pseudomonadota; class Gammaproteobacteria; order Pseudomonadales; family Halieaceae; genus Marimicrobium. Next base: position 17,421 of record JBLFWP010000063.1, on the reverse strand, counting down.
GCAGTAAATGCAGGTATAGAATCCAGTCACCGCAGGTCTGCATTTTTAACCATTCGGGATCCTGCAGTAGCTCCAGGTTTTTCGGTGTTCGGAACAAGGCAGAACTCACATTCGGCACAATATTTTTGATAGCAAAACTCTCTGATACTATTTTGCTTCCCGTTTCCACGAATGCCTGGTTCCAGCGCTGTGGGTCGATATCGTGCAAATATTCATTGATAGACCAAACTTGCTGATCGCCGGCCTTATCCATGAACGCTGTCCTGGAATAAGCTAACTGCACCGCCTCATTCTCGAAAAAGGGGACCAGCGCCTCAAGGAAATTGTCGGAGCACCAATCATCGCTCTCCGCAATCCAGACGATATCGCCCTTTGCCAGCTCGAGGCCTCGCTGCCACTGCCGAAACACACTTCCCGAATTCTCCGTATTGATCACCAGAGTCGACCTTTCCTTGTGACGCTCATGATAGCTTTCCAGTATCTGGGAACTGCTGTCACTGGAGGCATCGTCCAGAAGAATGACTTCGAAATTTTGGTAGGTCTGGGAAAAGACTGAGTCCAGGCGCAGAGATAGGTAAGGCGCGTGGTTGAAATTTGGGATGATGACGCTTATCAGAGGGCTGAACTCAGGCTGGACGATCGCCCGCTGATACTTCATGTAAGCCAAAGCTTCACTGTTCGTTGGCTGCGGCTGCGCCGGGGAGCCATCGGCTAAAATCCTGTCCATACCTCTGACGGCCGGGCGCAGCGCCCGTCGCAAATTCCAAGCAGTACCGGGATGACTGAGACTAATTCGGTGATAGTACTGAATGGCCTGCACTCTGAAGCGCGCCCAGAGTCTCTTCGCTCCCTGACGAATAGCGATTTGCGAACTGCGCGCTGCACGTATGGGGCGAGTTATTTTCCACGACACCGAGTTGCGCATATTTTCCAAGGTATCTTCGAGCTCGCTTCGCTGTTCCAGCAGATAGGCACATTCAGCCTCGACACGAATATTCTCCGCCTGCAGCGTCTCCGCTTCATCCCGAAACGCCTCCAGCGCCGCTCGATGCTCTACCGAACGTTTCTCCAATTCGTTTGCCAGCTCTGTTATCTGAGCCTGAAGAGACAGCTTGTCCTCCTCTACCTCAACTCCTCTGGCCCACAAAACAGAATTGTCAGCCTGCAAAGATTTCAAGCCAACGCGCAGCTGCTCGATTTCTGTTGCCAATGGTACCGCAACCGCCTCGTGCTCCTGTCGCATTGACTGAACGCGCATATTGAGTTCACTGCGCTGTCGCTCAAGGTTGTGGACTTCATCTGAGGCCAATGCCAGCGCCAACCTATCGGTCCGGCAGCTTTCGCTTAGGCGTGCAAGTGCCGGCTCCACTGCATTCTTGAGCGCGCCTTGTGTATCTGCCCTGTCGTAGATTTCAAGCACACTTGCCAGAGCTTCATTCGAACCGGCCCCAAGGCCAGCCAACGCCTGAACCGCAGCGCCAAACTCCAGAGCTTGAGGGAAGCTCACACTTAGTTGCTGTTGCGCTTTGGGATCTCGAACACTGCGGTACAAATCACCATCAACAAACTCGGCGCAAAATGATGCAATGCGATTTTGCGATGGCTCAATATCCAGGAAAACCGAGAGCTCGGTCAAAGTGGCGGCAGGTTCTCTAACGAGCCGCTCAAACGGTACATACAGTATAGGTAGAGAGCGCGTCGCCAGGAGGGCTTGCGCAGTCAAGGAGGCCCATAGCGCTGCACCTTCTTCCAGCTCCTTACCGATTTCATAGAAGGCGGGATTATTCAAGGACCGGTACTTTTGTGAAACCGCGACCTCAACTATATCCCTGATTGTGTGCACATAGAATATGCTCCCACTTTCGTAGCCAGCGGCCTCAAATACGGGAATCCAAAAATCCAGCAATTGGCAGATTCGAGGATCTTTAATCGCGGCGATCTCCACGCCCGCAAAAATCTCTTTGAGCAACTGCACCGCTTCTTCCAGCCACGAATCCATGTCGGAACGTGCAAGCGCGGCTCGTCCATTAAAAAGCGGACTATCCCAGGAACCTCCTAATTGAGACAACAAGCGATCATTAAACGCGACTATATCCGGGTGCTCGAAGAAGCCCTTGTGATTCTCCTCATTTGCGTACTTTGAACCTGTGCACAGATCCGCTCCCAGACACTCCACAGCGGCGGCGCACAGGGACGTACCCGAGCGATGCGCACCGAGGACAACTATGAGCTTTCTTAGGTTGGGCATATATTTCAGAATCAGCGCGGTAAGCGCGGTTTGGCGCAAACTACGCGGGTTTCAGGCATGGCCGATTATACGCACAATCCTCCATTTTTCTTCAATAATGTCTCCCGGAGCCCCTCATTGAGCCATTCTCTGGGTGCATATTACCCTCACGCGACGCCCACAATTGTTCCCGCCTTCAAAAGGGTATGGTTAAATGTCCACAATGAGTGGGCGAAACAAATAAACAACCGTCAATGCGTCTGTGACACCCACCAATAGCAGGCCAATTGCCCCCGGGCCAAAAGAGAAGCAACCCATGAACAGCAGCTCAACCGCGAATATGCCAGCTCGAGTGATGGTTATCGTGCCTGTCTACCGGAATCTCAACGCCACGGAAAAATGCATCGAATCTCTGATCGCCAGCGATCTACCGGACAATACTGACGTCACCATCATCAATGACCAGTCCCCCGAGCAGGATTTGAGCGACTACTGTACGACAGCCGCGGCACGCGCAGGCTTTAACATCGTGATCAACCAGGAAAACCTGGGATTTGTGAAGACAGCAAATCTAGGTTTCGCTCTGGCCCCAGAGGCAGATATTGTCCTGCTCAACAGCGACACCGTAGTCTCAAATGACTGGCTACAACGATTGCAGGGATGCGCCTATCAGGATGAGAGCATTGGAACCGTTACACCGTTTTCCAATAACGGTACGATCTGCTCCTACCCTGTCTTCCCCATTTCAAACGAGCTCCCCAATGGCTGGTCTGCCCAGCAACTCGATTCAGCTTTCCAACTGGCCAATAGTGGCTCCTATGCAGAGCTACCTACTGGCGTCGGATTTTGCCTGTACCTAAAGCGCGGCTGTCTAAATGATACTGGGCTTTTCGATGAGGAGAACTTCGGCCTGGGTTATGGCGAGGAGTGTGATTTCTCCGTTCGCGCTTCGGCACGTGACTGGAAACATGTTATTGCCGCAGACGTTTTTGTCTATCATGAAGGCGGCGCCAGCTTTGCGCTGGAGTCAGATGAAAGAAAAATTAAAGCCGACAAAATAATGCATAGACTACACCCCCACTACGACGATCTTGTCTCAAATTTTTTACACTCCGACCCCCTCTACACTTTGCGTAGTCAAGTAGATACGGAGCGCCTCAAGCAGCGCCCATCTGACAGCAGTGCCATCTTCGAAGAACATAGGCGCTATAGCATAACGCTACTCAAGCGCTTGAATGAAATGCAATCGACATTGAGTATGGAAAAGGATCAGCGGCGACAGTTGGATGCGGCACTGGCCGACGCTGAAAATCTACTGCAAAACCTTAACCGCGAGCTAGTAGATACCAGTAGTGGGCTGAAAGACGCGCAGGATGTTGTCGACAATCTGAATCTGGAATTGAAACGTATTGATGCAGACCTTCATGACAACAAGGTCCTAGCGGAACAACTAACTCAAAAGATAGAACTGATGGAGCAGAGCCGCTCCTGGCGCTATACAGCCTGGATGCGCAAAGGGAAGTAACGCCGGCACTTCTAGATCGGCAAATCGCTGGTACAGTCTTCCTTACAGAGGCTCACAGTTCCCAGCAGCCAATCCACGGCAACCTGCACTGCCATACCATTTTCATGCGTGAGATTGACGTAACCCCCGCTGGAGCCACCATCAGGGTAAAATCGAATGACCCCGGCGCCCTCTCGATTTAGTTCTCGGCTGCCCAAAATTTCCAACTCAATACTGTCAGGCAGTTCCGTTGTTTTTTCGCCCAGACTCACTTCCCGAGTTTCCGGATTTATCAGAACATCAAGGGCAATACCGCCGCGAATCGCACCATAGCGCGCTGAAGCGAGCCTGGTGACAACGTCATTCACTGCGCCGTGGTACTGCGAGGAGTTGTAAAGCCGCTGCATTGACGGAGCACTTACCCCTACAACCAGAGCGGCAATAGCAATTACGACCATGAGCTCCAGTAAGGTGAAGCCACTAGCTCTGGGCACCGAGGGCGTGAACCCTGGACTCGGTAAAGTGGTGGAGAGGCGCCTACCAGTTTCCAACGTCAGAATCTTCACCTTCACCACCCTGCGATCCATCCTGCCCGAGTGAGTAGATATCCACTTCGGCTCGGGTTCCAGGAAACTCGTAGTAATAGTCATATTTCCAGGGATCCAGAGGCACACCGGATTTCAGATAAGGACCGTTCCAACCGTCGGCGCTACCGGGCTTTTCAACAAGCGCCACCAGCCCTTCAGCGGAGGTGGGATAGCGACCAACATCCAGCTTGTACATCTCCGAGGCCTGTTCCAGATCTTTAATCTGAACACGGGCTGTCTTAGTTTTTGCGCCGCCCAACTGGTTCAGTACATTAGGGCCGACAACACCTGCAAGTAGACCGAGAATAACCAGAACCACAAGCAGTTCTATCAGTGTGAAACCCTTCACCCCACCAGTAATGGAAGAATATCTGGCTTGATTCAACATGTGGAAATTCCCGTTTTGCATCTAAAATTCATGCTGCGATGGCAGCTCGTTTTGCGTCTAGCGTTAAAGCGCCAGCTCGTTCACTGACATAATTCCCATCAAAATAGAAACTATGATAACCGCTATACCCGTACCCATTGTGAGAATGAGTACTGGCTCCACAAGGGTCAGACTGCGCTTTACCCCTGCCTGTACCTCTTCATCATAGACATGCGCCAATTCTGTCATCATCTCATCCAAACTGCCAGATTCCTCACCGACGCGCACCATTTGAATCACCAGCGGAGAAAAAACAGCCGCCTCCTCCAGCGCAACCGACATCCGTTGGCCGCGCTTTACTGCCGGCTCCAGAACACTGAGATGTTGTTTGATAAAGCCATTCCCTACCGTGTCCACGGCGATCGAAATTGCCTGTAACAACGACACTCCATTGCCCAAAAGAGTTCCGGCAGTTCTTGAGAATTTAGACATTTCATATTTGAACACCACCGACCCCAGTATCGGTAACTTCACAACCTTAGCATCAAATTTAGCTCGCCCTTCCTCCGTGCCCAGCCAACTTCTTGTGGCGAAAACTGCCGCCGCTATCAGTAACACCATGATCAAGCCATAGCTCTGCAGGAAATTCGCCGCTGACAAAACGGTTCGTGTCAGCGTAGGCAGGGCATCACCCATATCGGCGAACAGGGATTCAAACTGCGGAATAACAAAGCCCAGCATGCCTGCAACAGACAAAACCGAGACACAAAGCAAAATGGCAGGATAAATGAGCGCCGAGACTACACTGGAGCGAACTTCTTTGGCGTTGGTCAAATATTCCACCAGCCGCGTCAGTACCTCGGCGAGATGGCCACTGGCCTCTCCAGAACGCACCATGTTGATGTAAAAGGTTCCAAATTCATCGGGGTAAGCCAGCATCGCCTGACTCAAACCCTTACCACCTTTTACAGATGCCAGAAGATCTTCCATCAGCTCTCGCAATTGTGGAGTGGCAGCCATATCGATCATGACTTTAAGCCCTCTATCAATTGGTAGCCCGGCGCGTAATAGAACGGACAGCTCTCGTGTCATCGCCAATATTTCATCTTTGCTGGCGCCGCCGGAACCCCGCCTCGCTTCGTTGGCGGCACTGCTGCCCGCAGCAGCTGGCTGTAGGCTTAGTAGCGTGAGGCCCTGAGAGCGCAGCTCCCTGGAAGCCAGCTCTATGCGGTCCGCTGCAATTGCACCGGTTATGGTTTTACCCTGACTGGAGATTGCCCTGTAACTAAAGGAAGCCATGATCTTATTCCGCTGCCCCTGTTAACTACGTCGTCAGATCCAGTTCGGCAGTTTCGACTGCCTCACTGATTTCATCCTGCTGGTCCAGTGTGACGCGTAATAACTCTTCCATCGAGGTAACGCCCTGGGCCACTTTTCTCAAACCGTCTTCAAACAAAGTGAACATGCCATGTTGCCGTGCAGTTGTGTGCAAGGTGGTGGCATCTGCGCCACTGAGAATCGCTGCGTGCATTGCACTGTCCAGTACAAACAGCTCATGAATACCGGTACGCCCACGGTAGCCTGTATGTTTACAAGCGTCGCAGCCCTTAGATCGATAGATATCATCGTCCTTGGACGCCATAAAGCGTTGTAAGCCATGGCCTTCCCACACCTCTTCCGACACCTTGACGGGCTCCCGGCAGGCAGTACACAATTTGCGTAAAAGCCGCTGTGCCAACACACCATTCACCGACGAGGTAATCAAATAGCGTTCAACACCCATGTCTTCCAGCCGTGTAATTGCCGAGACAGCCGTATTGGTGTGGAGTGTAGAGAGCACCAGGTGCCCCGTCAGGGCAGACTGCACACCTATCTGTGCGGTCTCTCCGTCGCGCATTTCCCCGATCATTATAATGTCCGGGTCCTGCCGCAAGATGGAACGCAGCGCCATCGCAAAGTCGAGATCAATCTGGGGCTTCACTTGAATTTGGTTTATGCCGCGCAGCTGATATTCCACCGGGTCTTCAACGGTGATTATTTTCAGGGACTCTGAATCCATAGATGACAGAGCAGCGTAAAGCGTCGTCGTTTTACCGGAACCGGTTGGACCCGTCAGAAGCAACACTCCATGAGGCCGCGACAGTAATTCTTCAAACCGCCCCAAAGTTTCGTCGGCGAAACCCATGTCAGTTAAACTGAGGCGGATACTTTGTCTGTCCAATACCCGCATTACGATACTTTCACCGTGCACCGTAGGGATTGTTGATACGCGAAGGTCCAGTTCGTGGCCCTTCACTCGCGTCATAATTCTGCCATCCTGCGGCAATCGCTGCTCGGCAATATTCAGGTTGGCCAGTAGTTTGATTCTGGATGCAATGGCTGGCGCATGGCTTGCCTGAGGGCCGTCTGCAACTTCCTGAATAACACCATCAACGCGATAGCGCAGGTGCAATCCGTCATCGAATGGCTCAATGTGTATGTCAGACGCTCCCAGGTCCAAAGCCCGGTGAATTATCTGGTTCACCTGGCGGATGATAGGCGCCTCGCTGGCGAGGTCCTTCAGGTGTTCAATAAATTCCTGATCGTCGGCGTAGACATCAAAAGACTCTTCCTCGCTCTCCTCAATATCCTCGGACGTCGTGTGCTTCTGTAAAGCGGCCATAATTTCAGATTCAAGGCCCAGGCAAAGCGATATTGGGCGGTCCAGTGCCAAACCCAGCGCCTTACTCAAAAATTGATCTTGTGGCACCACGGCACTGAAGACGGCACTCTCTTTGTCGACCGCAATAGGTACAACAGAATTTCCAAGCATAAAGTCCAGGGAAAGGCCGGGAACAGTGACAGGGTCTTCCGGATAGTCCGCCGTCTCCAGCAGGGGAATCTCAAGCTGTTCCGACAGCGCACGCGATACATCAACTTCCGATACCAGACCCAGCTTGACCAGAATCTGCCCGAACTTCCCACCCATCTCTTCACGTGCGACCAACGCGCGCTCAACGTCTCGGTGAGTGATTTTTCCACTTTCGACTAGAAATTCGCCCAGCTTCATAGATCTTCCAATTACCCCAAGGTTTACCCGCTACTGCCAGCTACAGCCACTCAATACGCGCATTGCACACGACGACGGCCCAGCCACAACGCGGTGGTCTTTTTTTGACACCGCGATACCGCAATAAGTTGCCAAGTTTATCACTATTTGGGGAGCAGAAATGCCAGCAAAATGCACAAGTTACACGCCTTAGGGGCCTGAGCTAACGTTTGATCAAAAAGCCTGCAGGGGCGAAGGTAAAGCCGAATTTCTTCTCCCGTTCTGTATCGCGAGTATAGTCCTGAGGGTGCTTTCCAAAATAGGCGTCCAGAGCCTCTGTGGGGCCCTCTCCCCAATCGGGCAGCACCGGATGGCCGTTGATATTCCCATCCTCCACTACAACGTAGTCGCCCGCCTCAACCACTGTGCGCACCAGCTCCATCTCAGCCAGAACATGTGATTTGCTATGATCGCTGTCGAGGATAAAAAAGACGCTACCTGGCGTTTCGCTGCGCATTTTTGCGATAACCTCAGCCACCTCCGGCGCAGCCGATGAGAGAGTCAGCAAGCTTATGGCCGTATCTTCAAAAACCTGCGGCTCGACTTCCGCGTGTGAGCAGTCCACTGACAGCACCCTCATTTCGGGATTAATAGCGCGCCCGACCACACTGAAATACAAGGCCGATCCGCCAAAGCGTGTGCCAAACTCCACAATAAACGCCGGCTTCAGTTCCGCCAATATCTCCTGATAGTTCCACATATCCGACACGGATTTATTGGTAACCACCCCCATAAAACGAGTCTCTTCCCAGACCTCGTTGTCGTAGTACCACTTGTGGTATTCCTCGGGCGGATCATATGTTGGCATGCAATCAACTTCTTATTCGGTGGGGACAGGCGCTAACCGTGAAGGCCTGTCGAAGGAGAGCCCGGAAGTATTACGTATGCAGGGCGCTCTGGTCAATTGCAGTCACCCTAATGTGACTGACTGCCTGAGCATGGTAAAGGCAGTATTCGGGTTGCGAGGCCCATGATATAGTCGTGCCAGACAGTCACAGCACCCATTCGCCCACCAAGAATGCGAGCGAGAGCCGTCACAACGCCATAGCGCCCTCTCTGAACGAGCTGCAATTGAACGTGAAAATAGCCGTTGTCATCGTCAACTTCAACAGCGCGGATTTGCTCGCCAAATGCCTCCAACACTTGCTTAAGCAGACTCGCCAGGCCGACTCCGTCATCATCATAGACAATGCCAGCCAGGACAGCTCTATGGCGGACCTACCCATGATTCCGGGGCTTGAAGTCCATGCACTGGGCGAAAACTCCGGTTTCGCCGCCGCCAATAACACTGCCTTTGAGCGGAGCAGTGGTATGGATTACTTTATTACGCTAAACCCAGATGCCTTTCCCGCCCCTGACTTCATCGAGCAATTGGAAAAGGCCGCCGAAAGCCACCCGGACTATGCAAGTTTTGCCAGCCGCATGATGCGCGATGAGACTACTGTGGACGGGGCCGGGGACCAAATTCATATCTCAGGACTCGCCTGGCGCCACCTGCACGGCCGTCACTACGCAATTGAGGAACACACCGAGTGTGATGTGTTTAGTGCCTGCGCCGGTGCAGCCATGTACAGAGCGCAGGATATATCTGAGCTAGGCGGATTCGACGAATCTTTTTTTTGCTACATGGAAGACGTTGATCTGGGGTATCGCCTCCAGTTGCGGGATCGGCCCTGTCTTTACGTTCCAACAGCCGAGGTGTTGCACATGGGCTCAGCCATTACAGGGCAATATCCCGGCTTCGCTGTGTACCACGGCCACCGCAATCTGGTGTGGGTAATGGTGAAAAACACTCCCGCTGCTTTGCTGCTGCTGGTGTTACCCGCACATCTACTCATGAGCATAGTGCTCGCTGGTGTGTATCTCGCAAGAGGCCAATTCAGGATCTATCTCAAGGCGAAGCTAGATGCCCTCAGGGGATTGGGCCAAGTCTGGGGCAAGCGTAAGAAGGAACAAGAACAGGCAAGTAGCGGCAGCGCTGCGATGCTACGACATTTCAACTTCCGATTAATCCGATAACAAGCTGCCACCCATAAAGTACTTACTACTAGAGAGCGCGTCCCACCAGATCGAGCAGGCGCCTGAGTAAGGTTCTGACTGGGCCAGGTAATCGCGGCGTCTGGCCGACTTTCTCGGCACTGTATTGCAAAAACTCCCTTAGCACGCCCCGATAGGTAGCCTCCACACCATGCGTTCGTTCTATATACAGCAGAGTCTGTTGATCGACCTCAGTTTGACGATATGGGTTCTGGAAAGTTCTTAAGGGTAGATGGAATCGTCGTGCTGCAACAAACCCCGGGTGTGGTCTTAGCAACTGATAATCGGCAACCATTTCGCTGGCGGTACGCAACGGCTGTTCAACTACGGCCTTTTTAACCAAAGCCAGTCCAGGCCGGTCTGCTTCTATCGTTTTTATTCTGCCCAAAATACTCCCGGCATTAATGGCTTCCAACCAGCCATTCACGCCATCATCAATTCGGTCAGAGAAAGCGCCCAATCGAGTTGCAAGTACCGGGATGCCTGCAGCCCAAAGCTCACTCAAGGTGTAACTGAATGTTTCAGGTACGATAGACAGAAGCAGGCCCATGTGGGGTGCACTTTCGAGCAAGTGTTTTTGCAGCTCAGGCATCGTGTATTCGTCTACAACCGTGACATGATCAATACCCTTGAACTGCTCTCCTTTTTCCCCTGCACCTAACAACCAAAGGTCTGCAAATTGACAAAGAGGCTCTATCAATTCGGCCAGTAGGTCACCACCTTTTTCAGACGTAACCCGGCCCAGCATCACTATTCTAAACCGCTCTCCATCCAGAGTCTTGGCATCGCGAACAGAACTAAGCAGCACTGCCAATTCATCTGCCAAGCCATGGCCCAGTACATGTATGGGCCTTTCCTGCATTCGAGAATCGAGTGTTCGATATCGCTCAACTACTGACGCTGAGGGCGCCACTATCGAAATCCGTTGGTCTTTCAACAACTCCAAAAACGAATCTCGCGTCTGCAGCCAGTGTGCATCAGACTCCAGCTTGAAGAAGGAATGAAGCGGGTTCGAGCTTCCACATCCCGCCAATTCATCCGCCGTGCAGGATTTACAGGGGCCCTCGTAGCACGCGTACAAGGCAGGGCAAAATGGAAAGAAATCGTGTAGTACACAAGTAGTAGGAAGTGCCGTTCGCAGCACATCCATCGAATGCCCGATGACTGAAGAGATAGTTAGGGACTCCACGTTGAAATCCCCAATAACCTCCTTGAGCAACTGGCCGTACTCGTAATGGCCAATCACTGTAGAGTGAATCGGTTCGGATAAAACCCAGGTGCGCAGCGGAACCAACATTTCCGCGCTGCCATACAAGGCAATCTGCTGACCAAATGCACTGCGCTCACCAATTGACCGCAGCACCAAATGATTGCGGGAGTTGTCGGCGTCGATATAGTTTTCAATCCAGCGACTAAGGCCGCCTCCCCAGCTGTGTCCGACATGCAGCTCTACAGGTAGACACTGCCGGCTAACCGCTGGTTTTTCGCCTCGCAAAGAAAGTTCCAACAGCGCGTGTCGCATCATTGCCAGAGGGTGGCGTTCTTCAAAGGCATTCAAAATTGCTGGCGCAACAGCTGAAATATCATGGCTACAATTGGCTAACGTATCGTCCACATACAATTGATCGGTGGCTAACAACCACCGCCCCTGTACGCGCAGCGTATCGAGTAACGCCTGATCAGTTTCAATGTGAGAATCATGAGCCAGCCAGTAATTTCCCTGCAGCAGGAGGCAACTTTCAAGTAATACCGGAACCGTGAATTCTATTCCGCGAGCATAGTCATTCAGCCACTGATCAACCTCTTCCACCGACAGCTTGGGATTATGATCAGCCTTCGCAAACGCCGATATAATTGGGTGCCTGGCGCACAGGGGAGCAATGGCCAAAGCATCCGGATTTTTTTGTCCTACAGCAACTAAGCGAGCATCCCAGTCCTGCGGCACTTGCGTGCCCGCTGATACAAACAGCGTCCTGCAAACGCCAGAGTCAACATGGGATATGAGAGTAGTCCAATAGGTTCCGGGGGTTATTGCTGCAGGCAGAGTGAGCTGAACTGGCACATCCAATCCGGCAAGCGCCTCACGCAGTCGAGGCTCGTCACATCCGAGAATCGATATTGAGCTGGAGAAGGATTTTGCTTTGACATCACAGAGCGTGGCGTCTAATTGGGGCAGATTTTCGAGGGTGACAACGATGATAATGCGATAGGACTCATCCAGCGGCTCCTGAGCCGCCAGTGGCGAACTGTGTAAATCAGTAGCTACGGCCACGTCCAGCCACCAGTGCTATTAGCCGTAGAAAGCCAACCCATGACTTCATCACCAGTTTCTTCAACGGATTTCTGACATGCCCCGACACTAATAGAGAATTGAAGTGCCTAGCCAAATCGTTCAATACGGTCGCCAAAGGAATGCCGGCTTTAATATGCACTGTGCCAGTGGGCGGATGCTCAGCGGGGTGCGCGTCGTACCAAGCCTTATAGCAGTCACTGCCCTGTACCAAAAACGGATTCGGAAATGCTTGCTGCAAATCGATCCTCTGCCGGTAAAGCACGCGGTAATCCTTACCTATAGGAGTACCGTCACTAAAGTGGTCGTACTTCGCGCTGAGGGTTCCCAGAGCTGACTGTCCATGTTCTTCGCATTGAGCGATATACCACGCTCGCAGTTCATGCAGCACTGGACTGTGTGTTCCGTATCGCTCCAGCATCGTGATCTGATCGCCACTATCAAACCCTGAAAAATGATAAAACCCAAGAGGTTCATCGTTGATTAAAATACCTTCTTCTATTGACCCGGTGGCAGTTCTATTAGTGATATTCCAGGTGGCGACATTGTATGCAGGTGACCGCAAAATCCTTACATCGTCAAAGAAACAAGGCGCCAGATTTACCCATTTCTGATCCGTGAACAGACCGCGGGGTAAATCGTCGTGACAATACTTGTGCAACCGCTGGGCCCACCAGCGAGAAAAGCGTCGCCCTTCTGGCACATTCCTTACACCGACGAAGCCAAGATTGAATACTCCATGCAGCAAGCTCGATACCTCGTTGTCGAGGATACCCATATCGGTAATTTCAGGGTCTGTCTGATGAGGCGTTAAAACTACGCTGGCCTCCGAAAGGGCTTGCTGCAAATCATCCAGGCCTGCAAACACCACCATATCAGGATCAAAATAGAAAACCTGGTCGGCGTCGCGGGTATTGAAAATGTGCTCCAAAGCAACGCCCTTCACAGCGGTACACAATTCAACAACGGAATGACCAAAGGCCCATTGCGCAAACCTGTCGGTCACCAACTCCTGTGCAGTGATTAGAAAATCAAATGGCTCATCGGCCAAATTGAATCCGACCGGCGCGTTGTCAGACAGGATTAAGTGGAACTGGACCTCGGGGTCAGTTCGCTTGATGGATTCAGCCAGCACACGCGCCTTGGGAAGGTAGTTGGCGGTAATGCTGGTATAGGCGTGTATATTTTTGCTCATGGACTCTATTTTATTGGGTGGGGCTTATTGGGTTCGACTTTTTCTGCGTCTATTGGGCAAGCAATCACTGAATGAGTGTAACTGTCTCTTCCATTTCCGCAGACAACTGCCTGAACGATTCCCCCGGACTTTCTGGCGGACCAAATTCACACTGATTGCATATTGGGATACTGGCACGATCACTTGCAAGGCGTTGCACAAAAGCCTCCCTTTCGGGTGCCAACAACAGCTCAGACACACGATTCTCGCTAAGGCTCCCTAGTTTGGCTGCGCCTGGGTGAGCACAGCACGGCACCACGGTACCATTGGCGTCCACATAAAGCTGATTCACCGCACCGTGATAGAGAACTTCAAATCTACTGGACGGAGCGATGAAGGTACAAACATCCTGAGGTACGTGCACTTTCCGTCCAGTCATATTTTCCTGAGCTTCGGGCAGTACCTTCCAATCGCGGAACTCTGGCTCCCAGCCCAAAGGAATAAGAATATCGCGCCAGCGGTCCATCGCTTCTTCGCTTTCAACGATAGTTCGCGTTACGAGTTCGAGATCAGGTGCGTATAGATCTCTCAGCGACTTGGCGCGCTTAAGAAACTCAATTAGTTTTGGCCACTTACTGGGCGGACGTAGCGCCTCGTATTGCTCGGGCGTGCCATCGCCGTCACAGCTAACCACCAGACGATCCAACATTCCCACCTTTAGTGCAGAAGCAAAGTCATCCCAATTGCAGTACTGTGCATTGGTTGAGATTTCCAACACATCCGCCCGCCAGGGTTGCTCCTTCAGGACTTCAAAAATACCTGTCAGGTTCTCATGCAGCAGTGGTTCTCCAAAATTAAACAGTCGGAGATACTGGATGTGCTCAACGTCGACATTCTCAATGCGCCGGCGAAACTCATCTATTTCTACGCGACGCACCTTTTCCATAAGCGTTGAGTTGGGACAGCCAACGCAGCGCAACTGACAGCCATGAACGATGTCAATCTGGAAGGTATGGAGGCTACGAAGTGTGGGATGGTCGGTCATTTAATCAATCGAATTGTGGGGTTTTCTAGTCAGTACAGTGCAGACTCTGCGAGAGTGGACTATACACTATTCAGCTCTCTTTCTGAGCCTCAATGTCGCATTGTCATTCCAGGCCCAAGTGCGGTTTACTTCCCAAAGTTTAGTCGTTCGCTCTTCCAAATGCCGCTGAGCTTCTTTTGCCTGCAGGGCACTGGATTCAAGGCTTTGACTCCAATCAGCCAGCCGGGTTTCCAGCTCCACCAACCGCTGCGCCGAAACCAGTCCGAATTTCTCTAACAAGCTTGCTATAACGCCGGGCGAGCGCATATTCGCCTCAGCCTGAAACTCTGGAAATGGCGTAGACACCGGCATGGGAGGCGGTACTTCTTCAAAGGGAACAGCGGTATGGGGCTGTTCATCGTAACTCGACCACTCCAGATCCAATCCAACAGAAGCCGCCATGCCTGCAATGAGTTCCGGGTGATAGAACCGCACGTGCTCGGGATCCCGCCAGAAACCCAGTAGCTGTGAACGGATTGACTCCGGATCGGGGAATACCAGTACCAGTACCCCGCCAGCACTCAATCTACTCGCCGCGAGTTGCAACATTTTCTGGACTGCTTCAACCGGCAGGTGCTCAACAAAATGCGAGCAGTAAATTCCGTCAAACTGAGAATCGGTGTTCTGCAGGCAGTTGATTACATCTTCGGGAAGCACATCCAAACCCATGCCAGTAGCGTACTTCGCGAGACGAACATCGCGTTCGACCCCTACCGCCTTGATACCACTCTGGCGAAGACAATCGAGAAAAATACCCACACCGCAAGCTAGATCCAATACAGTTGAACAGCCCTGGAAGTGCCTCGTGTCGCCCTTCTGCATCCTCACTAGCAGCGTGTGATCCCGCTGACAGAAATCATACATGGAGTAGTCTTGGTCCAGGTCAACGCGAGGGAGTTGCAAGAGATCATTCAGAGAAGACTGTAAATTAGCTAAAGGCGTCACTGTGTCTTGTGGCAACCACGCAGTAGGCCAACTATGATCGCTGGGATCTTCGGCAAAAATGCGGCCGTCGCAGCTATCGAGAGATGACCGTAGCCAGCACTGGGTCGCCATCTCCAGATCGCTCAGGGGCTGCACTGGCCGCTCCAATATAAGAAGTGCTGGAATGCCCATCAGCTCTGCAACCCGCAGTAAATCTACGGTACAGCCCACCAGCCCGACGACAACAACCACCTTTGGTCGCAGGCGCAATAACGATTGGGAAAAGACTCGATTCAGGGCGTGTTGGCTAAAACCACCCTCATAGGAGTGACAATGGGAGGCCACGTCTACAATTTGGGCTTCTTCGGTAGTTTCTGACAGCCATGCGGAGAGCCCGTCTTGCGGAGATTCTTCCACAAAACGAAAAGCCAAATGTTGGTGACCAAAGCCAGCGAGAGAATCTCCCTCCCAGCCCAGCGGGGCCACCGTCAGTATCTCTTGCTTACTCATTCACTCACTGCCGCAAAAGTTGGAGCTAACATTATCACGTCACAGTAGCACCTGGCTCGATGTACCGAAAGAACCGGGACAGTGGGAACTGAGGCAAATTCGTCAGGCTCGATCGCGGATTACTTGCGGCTGTCCTCGGGCTGATATTGCTTTTTGAGCTCTTCAATTAATTCGCCATCAACGACGATATCACTGGATGAGCGTATTGCGATCAACTTGTCTTCCCACACCTTCTTGCTCATTTGCTTCTGGAGTTCTCCGGCAATATCGTCTTTGATAGAATCAAAAGGAATGGGCTGCGCTGGTTTTTTGGAATGGTATTGGATGATGTGATAACCAAATGGGCTGCGCACCAACTCGCTGATTGAGCCTTCTTCATCCATGGCAAATACGACATCATCGAATGGCTTTACCATCTGACCGCGCTTGAAGAAACCAAGGCTACCAGCGTTACGCTGCGCAGACGGGTCCTCGGAATTCTCAGTTGCCAATTCCGGAAAGTTCTCCCCTTTCAGCGCTCTAGCGCGCAGTTCGGTGGCGACTTGTTTTGCTTCGTCCTCACTTCGAGTTTTCGTAGTAATGAGGATATGGGATGCATTTATCATCTCATCAGTCATGTAGGATTTCTGATCAGCCTGATAGGCTTCCTTCGCAGATGCCTCCCAATCCACATTCTTCAGGACGTGCTGAACATATGTCTTCCGGTATTCTGTAGCAATTCGCCGTTCGTAGATGACGCGCGCAGTCCAATCCGCCTGTTCCTTGTCGAAACCAGGGGTACGTTCCGCCTCTTCGGCCAACGCGCGTACAGTGTAGAGTGACTCTGCCATTTGGCCATATATATCCGGGTTGCTTAAAACTGCCGCACGTTCATTGGCCTCCGTGGGTGTATTCTCCACAAGGTATCGCTCCATATCACCGTAAGTAACGGCCACCTTGTCGCTCTTCAATATAACGCGTCCGTCATCCGCAAAAGCATTTGAGCACGACAGCAACACTGCCAAGAATGTGACATTTCGAAAATTTTGCATAAGAATACGTTCCATAAAAAAAAACGCCAAACGAGAGTCTGGCGTTGGTGAGGCTCTATTGTAGTAGCAGTCTATCAAAGACTGCTACTACATCTTCATTATATCAGTGGAAAATAGCCCTGATCGCAGAACAGTTACTACTACCGCAATTACTCGTGCCGTAATTAATGTAGTAAGTCTCATTTCTGTCCAGTTTACAGTCAGACGATTTAGGAGCGTTTTCCTGAGACACCTTCAGGTGAACCTGGTTGCCGCTCAGGTCGCAGGAGTTGTATACAGTACCGAATATGGTCCTGCCCTGGTCAAGTGCATCGCCACCTGGGCACTCCGAGATCCAAACAAGTCGTGTAGAGCTGTTGTTGGTAGCCGATGGTACGACAGAGATTGTGGCTCTGAAGCTTGAAGAACCCGAAGTTGTGAATCGCTCAGCCGCGATCGTTGAGTTATTCAATGGGATGTTCACTGAATTGGACGCATTGTCCAGAGTGATCGTGTCGAAGACAATTCCCTGGTTTGCACTACCACACGAGCCGCCACCACTGGAGCTGGAGCCACCACTGGAGCTGGAGCCACCACTGGAGCTGGAGCCACCACTGGA
>JBLFWP010000062.1:0-20322 GCA_047611225.1 Halioglobus sp. | reverse complement strand
TTAGCCAGCGCCTGATGTTGCCTGTTGTGCACGAGTACGCGACGGCTACCAGCATCGCATTCATACTCGCGGCTTGAATCACCAGATAGGCTATCTCCCACCAGCTGGTCCAGGTGCAGAGCTCGCGTCCGGCGCACTTTAGCTCGTAGCCAAAAGCCTGGTAACTGGTTCCCGCGGACAGCGCGGCAATGCCGCCCAGCGTCATGGCAATGGCCCACCATCGTCGGGACTGTTGTCCGTTCTCGTTTTTCCAGAAACGCCACCCTACCCACAACCACATAAAGCCCAGCAGATAGACCATTAAAGTGGAGCTGGGCTGATTCAGAATAAGTCCCGTTGAAAAAAGCTCAACGCAGGGCATGGCTTCGCACCACTGCTGTGGCGTTGTTTCTGGCTGGTAAAGTAGCGAATCGATTCGACTACAGCCACCAAGCTGTAGGAGGAGCGCGGCGCAAACTGTCTTCTTCATTGTCTGTACGTTTCCGGTTAGGGCTGGTGGCGTGATTAGTGCTGGTCCAGTATATTCGTTGGCGAAGCCGCTAGCCTCCATCAATTCAGCGATTATTCGTCATTACAGAGAGTCTGCCTATGTTCCGTGTATTCCTTCTTTGTCTGGTACTGGGTACTGCATCTGCCCGCGCGGAATTTTCTCGCGAGTACCTTGACCAACTGCCTCTTCTAACGACGCCGGCAAATGACATTTCCATAGCCTACCGCAGCTTGGGGTCGCAAGAGAGGACAGCTGTGGTGATGATTATGGGCCTGGGTGCATCGCATGTTGTGTGGGGTGACGACATGGTGCGTGGTATTGAAACGGCCGGTTACCGCGTGATTCTGTTGGACAACCGCGATGTCGGTGGCAGTACGCGTTTTGATGACTGGGGTCAGCCTACGTTTTGGTGGCAACTGTTGAAGCGAGAGTTGGGCTTGGAAGTGGATGCCCCTTATAGCTTGAATGATATGGCAGCAGATACAGTTGCCTTGATGGATGTGTTGGAGGTGACCGATGCGCATTTTATTGGAGCCTCCATGGGCGGGATGATTGCGCAGGTAGTAGCGGCCAAATACCCTGAGCGCACTCGCAGTCTGGTGTCCATCATGTCCACGACGGGCGATCCTGACCTGCCACCGCCTACTGCTGAAGCCGCTGAAGCTTTGCAAGGCACGGCGAATGATGACGAGAGCTCGACTGAACGAAGAGCAAGTATGGTGGCCAGAGGCTTTTATCCGGATTCCATGGGCCGGCAGATGATGGGGGTGTTCAAAACCGGCGATCGCTCTGCAGAAGTAGCCACTATTGCTAGCCCCACGCTGGTGATTCATGGCGCAGACGACCCGCTGTTGCCATCGGCGCACGGAAAACATACGGCACAGCTTATCAGCGGTTCAGAGTTGGTGATCTACGAGGGGATGGGACACAATATCCCAGAAGAGATTCTGCCCGCTTTGCAGAGGAAAATGATCGAGCATATGCAGGCGGTTGATCTGGAATTGAAACAATAGAGGCGAGTTCCAAGCTGTACTAACGCTCTCGAACCTGGGTCGCAACGGCCTTCAGTTAGCGATCCTTAAAACCTGCGGCCGCCTCTGGCTAACGGTTCCGACTTAAAGCATCAGTGAGAGCGCGGATCTCCTGTTGCGATAGTATCAAGCCGCAGTATTCCTCTCCTATGCACCGTCCCAGAGCGGTATTAAGCCTTGAAGTTTAGGTGCTTCGGCGTAATATGGCTAACCAAGCAAGCGCTTGGTTTATTGAGGCTCTACGGCTGTTCCCCAATAGCCTCCGGCCCCTCCAGCGCACTAACCCCACCTCTGAGCGAGCTCCCATGGGACACCTGAAACTCCTGATAGAAGACGGGCAGATTACCGACCCCGACAGCCCAAGGGGCAAGCTACTGGACAAGGCGGCGCGCCTCTTTCGAGAGAAGGGCTATGAGCGCACGACCGTGCGAGACATCGCAGCCAAGGTAGGCATTCAGTCCGGCAGTATCTTCCACCATTATTCCTCCAAGGCAGACATTCTGATGGCGGTGATGGTAGAGGCGCTGGTCTATTTCACCGAGGAATTGCGAGATGCGATCGACACGGCGGAAGGCGCTGAGGGAAAAATGCTCGCCTGTATTCGCAGTGAACTGCAGTTCACCATAGGCGACGATACCATCGCGATGATGTCGGTGCTGATCAATGAGTGGCGCAGCCTGTCGCCGTCTCATCAGGAAGACATCCTCAAGTATCGAGCCGCCTACGAAAAAATGTGGATGGATGTGCTTAAGGGTGCAAAAAAATCCGGTCTGGTCGCGGGAGATGCCTTTGTGCTGCGGCGATTGCTGGCTGGCGCCATTCACTGGACACCTACCTGGTACGACCCAGCCGGCAAGCTTTCTCTGGAGGAGCTGACGCAGGAGACAATGCGTCTGGCCTGCTCCCAGCGAAGTAACGAGAAATGACCGGCTTATTGCAGGATCAACACGCTCTAGTGGTGGGGGCCAGTAGCGGTATTGGCAGTGCTATTGCTTGTCGCCTTGCACAGGAAGGTGCTCGTGTTGTGGTTGCCGCCCGACGTGAAAAAGAAGGAAGCGAAGTAGTCGCCCGCATCTTGGAGGCGGGTGGACGTGCCTGTTTCATGACCGTTGATGTCAGCAGTACAGAGTCGGTGGCAGCGTTAGTGGAAAAGGCCATCGAACATTATGGGCCGCTCGATATTGCTATTAACAACGCTGGTATTGAGGGTACGCCGTTCGTACCGACCGCTGACTATGAAGAATCGGTATTCGATTCTGTCATCGATACCAATCTCAAAGGCGTGTGGCGCTGTATGAAATTTGAAATCCCATTGTTGGCAGACGGCGGCGTGATTATCAATATGTCGTCTATCGCAGGTTTAGGCGCCAACGAAATGATGGGCTGCGCCTACACCGCGAGCAAGCACGCCATTGTCGGTATGACCAAAACAGCCGCAAGAGAGTATGCAAGCCGCGGTATACGTATTAATGCAATCTGCCCCGGTGTGATTGAAACGGAGATTGCTCAACGCAGCTTCGCCCAGGATGAAACCAAGGCGCGTCGGGTACTGAAAATGCATCCGCTAGGTCGTCTGGGCACAGTCAAGGAAGTCGCAGACGCTGCCCTTTGGATGGCCAGTTCGCAATCCTCATTTATGACCGGCCATGCACTTGTATTGGATGGTGGGGTCAGTTGTTAGCCAGTGAAAAAATCCTAAAGGTATTGGAAGAATGAGCAAGTACAACTTTCGTGGAACAAATTTCGGTGTCGACAGGCCGCCCTATCCGGTGCCACCTTATCAATACCGCAACAATGAAATGTTTACGCTAAAGGTAGAGACCCAGGCCGATTATCTGCGAGCTCTGGTGCCGGAGCCTATGCAGCCCAATGCAGAAAACATATTGGTAATTTACATTGGTTCAATGAATGTGACTGAGCCAAGCACTGTCAGTTACGGGGAAGCGGGCATGATGGTTCCTGTGACGCTGGGCGAGCGCGCCGGCACCTACCTTCCAGTGCTCTACCTTAATGAAGTGCAGTTATTGACCTCCGGGAGAGAAGTGTGGGGCTTCCCAAAGTTTGAAGGTCAGGTCTACTTTGAAAAGAGCAACGAGGGCGTGGAAGCTCGCGTGCGTGAAGGCGACGTTGACATCATGCACATGCAGATGAATTTTGAGACGGCCGGGGAGCCCATTCCTATCTATGACAGAGAGCATTTTCTGCTCAAATCGATTCCTTCGGTAGACGGGAAAGGTCACGACATTCGACAGATCAACAGCTGTCGTGTGCGCAATGACCAACGCAAGGAAATCTGGGAAGGGCGTGCCGACCTGACTTTGCGTTCTACAGCAGCCAGTCCCTTAGGTGATATCCCGATAAAACAAATCGTAAGTTCTGTGTATACGGTTGGCGATATTATTCTCGACACGGGTGAGATGGTTCACGATTACCTTGCGCCGGATGCCTGACGAAATGCAAGTACGCCTGGATGACTATCTTGATTACCACGCACGTGTGCACGCTGATGTGATCTTTGTTGTGGAAGGGGCTGCCACGCTAAATTTTGCGCAAGCCAAGCAACGGGTTGATCGTATTGCTGGACGCTTGGCGGCAGTGGGTGTTGCGAAAGGCGAGAGACTGGCGCTGTTGGGCAAAAACTCTGTGGATTTCTTTTTCATGTATCTGGCCTGCGCTAGGTTAGGCGCAGTGCCCGTTGGCATCAACTATCGTCTCACGCCTACAGAGTGTGCCTACATTGTGCGCGATGCGACGGCCAAGCACTTGTTTGCCGATGCGGAATTTATTGCAGCTGTAGGGCAGGCTTGCGAGGGAGTACCTGCAGTCTGCCTGCACGGTGAACAAGCAGGCTTTCCCTCATTCGATGAGTGGCTGGGTCAAGAGGTTCACGATTACGAAAAAACCGAGGTGGGTTTTGATGATGTGATGTCTCAGATGTACACCAGTGGAACTACCGGCCTACCCAAGGGCGTTCTACTCAGTCACGGCAACATCATCAGTAATGTCTACCAGACGTCGATGGGGTCTGAATATACTTTCATGACGGGCGATGAGTTCTTGCTGGTAGCTCCCATGTACCACGCGGCGGGAATCATGATCGCCTACACGGGGCTAATGCAGGCGCTGACGCTGGTCATTCACCGCGACTATGATTCTGCCCGCACAGTGCAGGCGCTAGCGAATCGCCCCATCGCCGCGGTCACTCTGGTGCCGGCGATGTTGCAGATGATAGTCGACAGTGTGCAGGGCCTTGATGAGATGGCATTTCCCAATCTTCGCCTGATTTACTACGGCGCATCGCCGATTGCAGTTCCGTTGCTGCAGCGTGCTATAGAAATATTTGAGTGCGACTTTACCCAGGGCTATGGACAGACAGAGGCAAACTCTATCGTCGCCATGCTGTCTGCATCGGATCACCGTAGGGCGCTGGCGGGCAGACCTGAAATACTTTCCGCCTGCGGCAGGGCGGCGTTCAATACGCAATTGCGCGTCATTGATGGTGAGGGCAATCCTCTGCCGGCCAACGAAGCAGGTGAAATTATTGCCCGAGGGCCGCAGGTCATGTTGGGCTATTGGAATAACCCCGAAGCCACTGCACAGGCGCTGCGCGATGGCTGGTTGTATTCAGGCGATATCGGGCAGTTTGATGACGAGGGTTATCTCAGTATTGTCGGGCGCGTAAAGGACATGATTATTTCCGGAGGCGAGAACATCTACCCGGTAGAGGTTGAGAACGTATTAACCCTGCATTCGCTCATTCGCGATGCGGCAGTGATAGGTGTCAGCGACAACCGTTGGGGTGAAGTCCCCTTGGCTATTCTGGTGTTGGAGGAAGGTGAGCAGCCCGATGACAATGAATTGCGCACTCTGTGTCGCGAACACTTGGCGTCATTCAAGATACCGGCGTACTTCCACTGTGTGAATGAGATACCCCGTAACCCCAGTGGCAAAATTCTTAAACAACAATTGCGAGATGAAATAGGTAAAAATTATGACCAATGAAGACGTTAGTGAAGACAAGGTACTGTTAGAGATTCGTGGCAACATCGGCATTGTCACACTAAATCGCCCTAAGCAGCGCAACGCTCAGGATCTCGACCTTCTGCAGCAACTCGATAGAGTGTGGATGCAGGCTGCCAATGACGAGCGCGTAAAAGTGATCGTGCTCAATGCTAAGGGCCCGCATTTTTCTGCTGGCCACGACATTACCGATAAGGCGATGGATCAGGTGACCTGCATCGATTGGGATAATGAGTCGGTGGCAGATCTATACAACTACGAGAAAGTACACTTCCTCGAATACTGTACCCGCTGGCGCAATATATCCAAACCAACGATTGCGGCTGTACAGGGAGCTTGCATCGCTGCAGGCCTTATGTTGATTTGGCCCTGCGACATTATTATTGCTGCGGAAAACGCACGCTTCAGCGACCCGGTAGTGACTATGGGTATAGGGGGTGTTGAGTATCACGCTCATACATGGGAGCTAGGCGCGCGCAAGGCAAAGGAGATTCTGTTTACGAGTAGCTTTATCGATGCATCTACCGCAGAGCAGCTTGGTATGGTGAACAAAGTTGTTGCCTTGGAGGATCTTGACGCCGAGGTAATGGCCATGGCAGAAATTATCGCCGGCAAGCCAGCCTTCGGTTTAGCCATGGCAAAGCGGGCGGTCAATCGCACGCAAGATATTCAGGGCTACCAGAGCTCGCTGGAGGCGGCTTTCGACATGCACCAACTAGGCCATGCGAATTGCATTGCCGCAACGGGCAAGCCCATCTTCGCTTACCTTGATGATATGAAAAAAGTGACCAAGGACGGTGGTAAGAGCTAATGGCAGTTATTACTATTTTGTCGGAAGTTGCCGGCGTCGTATGGCAGGTTTCAGCACAGGTGGGCCAGTCGCTTGAGCCCGATGAAGCTGTGGTGATTGTCGAAAGTATGAAGATGGAACTACCGGTATGCACGCCCAAAGCCGGAAAGGTCCTGCAGATTCTGGTGAGCAAGTCTGATGTTGTCGCCGCGGGAGATCCCGTGGCCCGACTTGACGTGGAGTAGGGTTGCTACGCGATGACTGAGTTTCAAAGCAAGCTTAATATCACCTCAGAAAAATACGCCACCAATCGGGATGACATGCTGAGCTTGGTGGATACTCTGGGGCAGATGAGAGGTCGAGCTGAGGCCCTGTCGGAAAAACGCCGTCCGCGCTTTGATGAGCGCGGGCAGGTGACTCCAAGAGAGCGATTACAGCGCCTGCTTGATCCCGGTATGCCCTATCTAGAGTTATACGGGCTTGCCAATTTTTTGGTGGACACCCAAGATCGCTCGGCCTCTGTACCGGGAGCCAGTGTGCTTGCAGGAATCGGTTTTGTCAGCGGCATACGTTGCCTGCTTCTGGTCGACGACAGCGGCATAGCGGCAGGCTCTGCCACACCCACGACCGGAGAGAAAATAGAGGCCTGTCTCAAAGTTGCGCTGCGTCACAAACTTCCGTTTGTACATTTGGTAGAGAGTGCGGGTGCGGACTTGTTTGCCTATCAAGTTGAATCCTGGGCACGGGCAGGAGGAATGTTTTATCAGCACGCCTTGCTCAGTGCTGCGGGTATTCCCACCATTACCTTGTTACACGGCCCTGCTACTGCGGGCGGTGCCTACATGCCGGGAATGAGTGACTACGTGATCAGTGTGAAAGGCAGAGGGCGTGCCTCCCTGGGCGGGGCTGCGTTAGTGAGGGCTGCTACAGGCGAAGTATCCGATGAGGAAGAGTTGGCTGGTACGGACATGCACGCAACGGTATCGGGCCTTGTTGAATATGTTGCCCAGGATGATGCCCACGGAATACAAATAGCGCGCGAGCTACTGCAACATCTGAACTGGAATGATCGCTGCGTCGCTGCATCAGACAGATCCTTTGAAGAACCGAGATTCAGCCCGGATGAAATCGCTGGCCTGGTGCCGGTAGATTACCGCCACCCCTACGATGTGCGCGAGTTGATAGCACGAATCGTTGATGGGTCTGACTTCACTGAATTCAAGTCGCGTTACGGAGCCTCAACAATCTGCGCTCAGGCTGCGATCTATGGCAATGCGTGCGGCATTATCGGAAACAACGGCCCTATCGATCCCGATGGTGCGACCAAGGCAGCACAGTTCATGCAGCTGTGTGATCAGGCGAATATGCCGGTGATCTATCTCAGTAACACCACCGGTTACATGGTGGGCAAGGATTATGAGCACGCGGGCATGATCAAACACGGTTCCAAGATGATACAGGCCGTATCGAATATTCGCGTACCGAGGATCACTCTCTATATAGGAGCGAGTTTTGGTGCTGGAAACTACGGTATGTGCGGCATAGGTTACGATCCCGATTTTCTTTTTGCCTGGCCCAATGCCACCACCGGCGTCATGGGAGGCGAGCAGGCCGCATCGACCATGGATCATGTCGCGAGGATGTCGGCAGAACGTCGCGGGCAGCAAGTGGATGAGGCGGCTCTGAAAGAACAGAGCGAGAAACTTATTCGTTACTTCGATGATCAGTCCGATGCCTTTTATACTTCAGGCAGGATGCTTGACCAGGGCGTTATTGATCCGCGAGATACCCGAAGGGTGTTGGGTTTTGCGCTGGAGACCTGCTGGGAATCCAGGCATCGCTCGTTGCGGCCCAATACGTTTGGCATAGCACGTATGTAAGTAGTAGCTGCCACTCTCGAAATTGTATTGCATATCGAGCTGGCAGAATAAACCTGCAGTCTCAAATTTGACAGAAACAGGAGTAAGTGCGCGATGGAACAGCGTTTTTCCAAAAAGGTAGTGGTAGTGACCGGAGCGGCTGGTGATATAGGCAGCGCAGTCTGCGCTCGATTCGCGAGGGAAGGTGCCAATGTGGTCGCTGTAGACTTTGACGCAGTGGCGGTAGAGACGCTGTGTACAGAGCTTGGAAATGACGGTTACAGTTGCTTGTCGGTGGTTGCCGATGTCACTGTTGAGAGTGACGTAGAGCGATATGTGCAACAGGCCTGTGAAGTGTTTGGCGGCATCGACGCTTTGTTCAACAACGCGGGTGTGGAAGGCAGCTACAGCGACATCAGTGAATGCGACATGGACGATTTCGACCGTGTGTTTTCGGTTAACGTGCGCGGTGTTCTTTTGGGTATGAAACACACAGTACCGGTAATGCGCGAGCGCGGTGGTGGAGCCATTGTTAATACCGCGTCGGTGGCAGGGATTTCCGGTGCGCCTGGTTTAACGTCCTACTGCGCAAGTAAGCACGCAGTAGTGGGGCTGACCCGCTCTGTTGCCATGCAGCAGGGCGTAAACAATATTCGAGTCAATGCAGTCTGCCCCTCTGCGATGACTGGTCGCATGATGAATTCGATTGAATCGCAGATGCAAGCGGGCGGTGCTGACGATGTACATCAGGTACTGAAATCGATGGTGCCCATGGGCCGCTATGCCAACTCAGATGATGTGGCCAGCATGGTGACTCACTTGTGCAGTGATGAGGCGGCTTTTCTAAATGGTGGTATTTATCCGGTGGACGGTGGCGTGACTGCATGAGTATGGCTCCCCTGACAAGACAGCCGAAAAGAGCCACGTATGGTCTTTGACCCGCGCATGCCTAACCGCGATGAGAGCGTGCTACCTTATCAGTTGGAACGCTGGGCGAAGGAGCGCGCGCAGCAGATAGCCATTATTTTTCACAGTGGCGAAAGCTGGACCTGGGCACAAACACTCCAGATGACGCGCCGCGCGGCACTCGGTTTACAAGTGCTGGGCGTAAGCAAAGGTGATCACGTACTGTCCTGGCAGCCCAATACTCCCGAGGCATTGCTTACCTGGTTTGGCTTGAATTATTTGGGCGCTGTTTATGTGCCCATAAACGTGGCTTACAAGGGGCAACTTCTCGAGCATGTCATCGCGCTTTCCGGCGCGAGTCTCTTGGTGTGTCACGCTGACCTTGCGCCGCGGCTGGAAGCGATAGGCATGGGTGATGTTTGTGATCTGCTTGTGACTGGCGGCGAATACTCTACCGCAGCTCTGACCTGCCATAAGTCGCTAGCACTGCTGCCATCCAGCGGGCTCACAGCCATGCCCGAAGAAGTGGCTCCCTGGGATGCCCAGTATATTATTTTCACCTCCGGTACCACGGGTCCCTCCAAAGCTGTCCTGTCTTCCTATGTACAAGGCTTCTCAATGGGTCCCGAGGCGCATCCCTATGTAGACGCAAGTGATCGCTCTTTGGTTAATATGCCCCTGTTTCACGCGGGCGGCACAATCTACGTAATCATGACGCTGGCCAATGGTGGCTCCTGTTACATAGACACTCATTTTAAAACCGAAGAATTCTGGGACACGGTGCGGGCCCACAAGATTACCTCTACCTGTCTTGTCGCTGCGATGATTCCGTTTCTACTGAAGTTACCTCCCTCGCAGGATGACCAAAACCATCCGCTTAAAAAGGGCCTTTGCGTTCCCTGGAATGAAGACGGCCGCGCGATGGGTGAAAGACACGGCATAGAAATGCGCACCTGTTTCAATATGACAGAGATTTCTGGGCCGCTTGTGTCAGAACCATTTCCACCAAAGAGTGGCACCGCCGGTCGGGTTCGTTCAGGCGTGGAAGTCAGGGTGGTGGACGAGAACGATTGTGAAGTAGCGCCCGGCGTTACTGGCGAATTGATTTTGAGAACAGATCGTCCCTGGTCGCTCAACCACGGTTACTACAAAAACCCAGAGGCTACCGCCGCTGCCTGGCGCAATGGTTGGTTCCACACTGGCGATGGCTTTCGGTATGACGAAGAGGGCTATTTCTATTTTGTCGATCGCATTAAGGATGCTATCCGTAGGCGCGGGGAGAACATTTCGTCCTTTGAAGTAGAAAATGAAATCACCGCTTTTGCGCCGGTGAGAGAAGCCGCGGCCATCGGTGTGCCCAGCGAGTTGGGAGAGGATGAAGTGATGGTGGTGGTGTCTGCAGTAGAGGGTCAGAATATTGACCCACTGGCGCTGTTCAAGTTTCTGGAGCCGCGCATGGCACACTTTATGTTGCCTCGTTATATACGCGTAGTCGAGGAGTTGCCCAAGACGCCCACCCAGAAAATCACCAAACATGTATTGAAAGAACAAGGCGTGACCGTAGATACCTGGGATCGCGAGGCGGCAGGTATTGTCGTTAAGCGCGACAAAATCGGCGACTGAGGAGATACCAAATGTCGGATGAGAAGAGCACGGAAAAATTGTTGGCGCAGGTGGAGAAGGCCCGTGAAGCCTTAACGGATGCCGCACGTCCAGCGGCAGTTGAAAAACGCAGGGCGCTGGGTGCGCTCACCGCCAGAGAACGCCTTGATCAGTTATTGGATAAAGGCAGCTTTAAAGAAGTGGGTGGACTGGTGCAGCCCGATCGCAGCAATGCGCTGTCCCGAGATTTACAGGCACCCGCCGATGGCGCGGTAATGGGAAGCGCTAAGATTGATGGGCGCGACGTGTGTGTGCTGGCGCAGGATTACACGGTGTTGGGCGGAAGCATAGGCACCGTTGCCGATCGTAAGATGGGTAGGCTGTTGGATCGGGCAGTGGATAACGGGCAGCCGCTAGTGTTGCTGCTGGAGGGAGGAGGCCACCGTATTCAGGATGGCATGAACGCCGCACATTTTTCCGCCGCCTCTCCTGTGTTTAATAAGCTCGCTAGGGGTTCAGGTTGGATTCCCAATGTCACCGCGATTATGGGGCAGGGCTTTGCCGGGCCAACAGCCTATGCAGCGATGGCTGACTTTGTCGTTATGATCAAAGGCCAATCGACTATGGGAATGGCGGGGCCTGCATTGGTAAAAGCGGGAACCGGTGAAGACATAGACGCGCAAGCGTTGGGTGGCAGCGAACGTCAAGCGGATGGCTCGGGCATTGCAGACCTGGCAGTTGAATCTGAGCAAGAATGTCTTGCTGCGATCACGCGCTTCTTATCCTATCTGCCGGCCAATGCTGGGGAGGCATTGCCCGTTCTCCCCTGTGATGATCCTTGCGATAGACGCGCTGAAGATTTGATGGAGCTGGTTTCCGCCAACGGCCGTAAGGTTTACGACATGCGCAAGGTGATTGCATCGATAAGCGATGCCGATAGTGTGTTTGAACTCAAGCCCAGCTACGCCACCAATATGCTGACCTGCTTTGCGAGGTTGAACGGTAGCCCCGTAGGTTTCATCGCCAATCAGCCTATGCGCAAAGGCGGTGTAATGGATGCCGCAGCCTGCGAGAAGGCCGCGCATTTTGTTGCACTGTGTGATGCCTTTGGCTTGCCACTGGTATCGCTCATAGATATTCCTGGTCTGGCCATTGGGCCGGTTGCTGAGGACTCGGGCATTGGACGTCGCAGTGGCCGCTTGTTCTACGAGATGGCTTTAGCGACCACACCTATGGTGTCGGTGGTATTACGCAAGGGCTATGGTGGCGGCTATTACGCTATGGGGGGCGGGCGCAGTTTCAATGCTAACGCAGCCTTTGCTTGGCCAGGCGCAGAAATCTGCGCCATGTCGATTGAAGGGGCAGTGGACGTGGCCTACCGCAAGCAGTTTGAAGGCAGTGATGACCCTGCCGCGCAGCGCCAAGTACTGATTGATGATATACGCGACCAGACCAGTGCGCTGCACGCCGCATCTGATTTTGGCATCGACGATGTGATAGACCCGCGCGACACCCGCAAGGTGCTGATAGACACCTTTGCCAGTTGCGCACCACGCAGGCCAGACATGAGCCCGCCAAGACGGCGCAGTATTTCCCCTATTTAGGAAGAGTAACCAGTATGAAGCGATTGATCGTTGAAAAAGAAGGCCCGGTGTGGATTGTGCAGTTCCACAATCCACCGAAAAGCTACATGGATCAGCACACTGCGGCAGAACTCACGGCACTGCTTGATGAGATCGAGAGCAGTGAAACGGTACGCGTGGTCATTCTTACGGGCAGCGAACCGGGCGTGTTCATTCGCCACTATGACGTTAGCGAACTGGCGCAGCTGGGTGGTGATATGGCGAAGCAGGGCATCTCCTTTTCCATAGAGCAACCGGTTCCTGAATCAGAGGTACACAGTTGCCTGCGGCGCATAGAGAATCTACCGGTGCCGTTTATCGCGGCGATAAACGGCTCAGCTATGGGCGGCGGATTTGAAACCGCGCTGGCCTGTGATTTACGACTGGTGCAAGCCGGTGACTATAATCTTGGCCTACCTGAAGTGACAGTGGGATTACTGCCAGGCGCAGGTGGTACACAACGGCTATCGCGTTTGGTGGGACAATCAATAGCTATGCAAATGGTTTTACTGGGCAATACGATTTCACCGCAGACCGCTGTTGATTATGGTGTGGCGATGGAGTGTGTAGAGGGAGATATTGTGGCGCGGGCAAGAGAGATTGCCGGCAGAATTGTGGATCACTCTGGTCGCGCTGCGGCGCATATAAAACAGTTGGTCAGGGGGGCACATGATTGGTCCGCCGAGGAGGGTCTGGCTAATGAGCGAACCTTATTCTGTGATTTGATGGTGGCGCCGGATAGCCTTGAGTCTATGCGCGATATGGTGGACAACGA
Source organism: Halioglobus sp. (assembly GCA_047611225.1). Lineage (GTDB taxonomy): Bacteria > Pseudomonadota > Gammaproteobacteria > Pseudomonadales > Halieaceae > Marimicrobium. The sequence goes on along the minus strand of JBLFWP010000062.1, from coordinate 7,227 downwards.
TAAGGACATTCGCGACCTGAGCTAAAGCCGCAACAGTAATGGCGGATTATTTATCCGCCAGATAGTTATCCAGACAATTGTGGAAGTGCCGCAGGCGCAATTCCTGATCACCTAGATACATTCCTCTGAAGCCGTCGGATGTAATACCCTTCTGGTTAATCGACACATTGTCAGCATCCTGCTGTAACACGTCTGTCACGATATACGACATGGGAGTGTCTGCAATCTCGTCGTAGCGTACTTTCTCATTGAAGAATTTACGCTCGCAGGGAATTTGTGTTCCCTCGGGATAGTGCACCAGCATGATCAGGTCGTAATACATTTTGGTCGGGTCGGTTTCGTGGGGCCGATAGCGGAAGCCGTTAATGCCCTCGGGAAAAACGTTCATCGCGAACCCGGGGAAAATGAAGTAGTGATACACATCGGTGAGCTGTTCATCGGTCATATCGTGATAGGGCGCAGTGACACCGGGCGCGTCCTGCACAGAGCGGGTAAATTCCACCTTGGCTTTCCAGACATCTTCCGGCGCGCCCTCATAGGCTTCCGGGTCCATGCCGTTGTACATCATCCACTCTTTCAATTCGGGGTAGACTTCGGGCCCCCCGGTAAAGGGTGAGCTGGTGGTTCCGTACTTGTTAATCATCCTGCTGTGTTCGCCTATCAGTTCGATACGGGCGACCTCGTCCGACCACTTCAGCATTTGTGGGTGCAGGCCGCGGAAGTGGTAGCTTTCGTTGAACGCATCGCAGGCCACTTTCCAGTTGGAGTCCCATAGGAAGGTTTTGTATTCCAGCAGGCGCATATCTTCAAGCCGGTAGGGTGCGACTTGTTCGGGTAGATCGCCTAAAAACTCCATTAAGGAGGGGCCACCTTTATCTAGCTTAAAGCAGATAAACCCGCCCCAAAAATCCACTTCAATGGGCTCCAGCCCCATTTCGTCTTTTGGAATGCCGTCGCGAAACTGTGGGAAGTGCTCAGAACCGGGTACCCCCTTAAGGCTGCCATCGAGATTGTAACTCCAGGCATGAAAGGGGCATTGAAAGAATTTCTTTGAGCCACAGTAGCTGTCGGGGACTAACTGGTTGCCGCGGTGTTGGCAGACATTGTAAAAACCGTGGATCTGATTTTCTTTGTCCAGGCTGAACAGGAAGGATTCCTTGCCCAGTGTGTGAGTGACATAGTCTCCCGGCTCAACCAGCTCTTCGATGCGCGGCCCGATATTCCACACCTTGCGCCACAGCTGTTGCCATTCGAGATCCATGAACTCAGGGGAACTGAAGCGCTCTGTGTCGATACGTTCCTCACCCAAGGAGGGCAGGGGAGTGTCGCCGTCTATGCTTGGGGTGAAGTACTTCTTGTCTTCGTTCTTGTCAGTAGCGCTCATTCATTCTCGCCTTTTTCACTATCTTTGTATTTCGCCTGCCAAAAATTCCAGCGTGCGCTCGTAGACAGCCGGGTCGTCGTTGACCAGCACTGCGTTCAAATCAGTAACGCCGATATCTCCCAGTGCGCGAATTTGTTGCCGCAGCTCTTGCTCGTTACCGACTAATGCAACATCGCCGGGTCCAATGGCACCTTCGAGGTCCAACATTGCCTTATACGAGGGAATGCCACTGTACAGACCAAGCTGTTCACTGATCATGGTTCTTGCAGCTTCCGGTTCGTCGGTCAGTATTACTGGCATGCCGGCTATAATTCTGGGTTCGGGTCGCTCTGCATCTTGTGCAGCCTTGCGAATGGTGGGCACAGTGTGTTCGCCTATGGTGCGCGGGCCCGTTAACCACAATGTAGTTCCGTCAGCGCGACTGCCAGCCAGTTTCAACATCGCGGGGCCAAGTGCGCCTATCACTAAAGAGGGTGATCCAGACTCTGGAACAGCCAACGTTGCGTGAGTAGAAAAACGATCCCCCGCATAGGCAACTGTGTTGTCTCTCAGCAGCGGAGTTAGCACTTCCAGATACTCACGCATATGCTGTGCAGGCTTGTCGTAGGACATGCCCATCTCAGTCTCGATCACGTATTTGTGTGAGAGCCCGATACCCAAGGTAAAGCGGCCCTGGCAGGCAGCGCTGGTGGTAAGCGCTTGTTGCGCCATTGCCATAGGATGCCTGGGGTGTGTGGCGGTCACCGCTGTGCCCAGTTCAATACGTTCGGTAACTGTGCCGATTGCGGCCAATGCAGTCAGAGCATCGTAGTTATAAATAGTGGCCATCCACAGGCTGTCAAAACCCAGCTGTTCAATGCGCTTGGCGTTGTCCATCATGCCTTGCAGTGTGAAGTCCGGGTCGTATCCCGACCCAGTCATGATGCCAATTTTCATGGTGCTTCACCGCCTTCAAGATAGCGGTCTATGATGTTGTGAAAATGGCGAACCCGAATTTCCTGGTCACCAAGATACATTCCCTTGTAGCCCTCTGACTGTACGCCCTGTTGTACCTCGGGAACGTTGTCTGCGTCCTGTTGCAGAATATAGGAGGCGACTTCTAGCGCCGGGTCCAACAACTCTACGTACTGAATTTTGTGATCGAAAAACACATGTTCCACACCTTCAGGTGCCTGCCCTTCGGGGAAGTGGCCCATCATGATTAAATCGTAGTAGCACTTGTTGGGGTCTGTTTCGTGTGGTCTGTAGCGAAAGGTGTTCACGCCCTCCGGAAAAATATTCTGGGCGGCGCCGGGAAAATAAAAATAGTGATAAACGTCGGACAGTTGTTCGTCGCTCATCTTCTCGTAGGGCAGGTGATCGACTTCGCCGCGGGAGACCTGCGAACGGTTCATTTTTTGTTTTTCGATGCGAACATTTCTAGCGGGTCCGTCATACGTGGCGGGGTCGAGCCCGAAGTAGCGCATGTAGGCTTCCATGCGATCGGAGATGTCCATTGTGTCGCGGTGCGGTTTACTGGGAGCGCCGTACTCGTTAATCATGCGGCTGTGTATGCCAAGCAGCTCGAGTTTTGCATCCGCGTTGGACCACATCATCATCTCGGGGTGAATGCCGCGAAAGTGATAGCTCTCATTGAAAGCATCAACTGCGACTTTCCAGTTGCAGTCCCACAAGAAGGTGGCATTGACGAAGGTGCGCATGTCTTCCATACGATAGGGCTCAATGTGCTTGGGTAAAACGTCCAGGTATTCGAGTAGCGGTTTCGCCGCAGCGTCGATGTTGAACCATATCCAGCCGCCCCAGGTGTCTACCCGAACCGGCGTCAGCGACAATGCGTCCTGCTGCAGTCCGTCTTGGAGTTGGGGAAAAGTTTCGCCATCGGGGACACCCTTTATGCTGCCGTCGAGGTTATAACTCCAGGCATGGAATGCGCATTGGAAAAAACGTCTGTTGCCTTTTCGTTGGTCGCAGACTAAACGTTTGCCGCGATGCTGGCATACATTATAGAAGCCCTGCACTTCATTCTCGCCGGTCATGACGAAGATGAAAGATTCCTTGCCTAGGTCGTGAATGATGAAATCGCCTACCTTGGTGAACTCTTCCAGCCTGGGGCCCATATTCCAGGTGCGGCGCCACAGCTTAGACCATTCCTGTTGCATGAAATCCGGCGAGTGGAAGCGATCCCCAGAGAAGCGGGTTGTTCCGATGTCGGGAGCAGGGTCGTCCCTATTGATGCTGGGAGTGCGGTAGTCGTCAGAGTTGGACATGCTTCTTATGGGCTCTTTGGCGTTCGATGCAGGACTTTGATATTGGGTGATCCCATATCAAACCAAGCGCTTGCTTGGTTTTGTCATCATACGCCGTTTGAACATGGGTGCAAACGGGCTTCAACTAGTGCCGGATTACTGGGGGAATCACTGACCGACAGTATCGGCCCAGGGCTCGCGGTCCTCATCCCCGCCAAAGTTATCCGGGTCGAACAACATGTCGAAGAAAGAGGTGCCAGAAATAGGCGGCAGATTCCAGTTCGTCAGAGCGCTCTGTAGCTCCGTCACCTTTTGCGGCATCTGTACTGCCAGATTTTTTTGCTCAGTAGGATCTTCTATAACGTTGAATAGCAGAGGAGGTTCGGATGCCACCAATTTGTAGGGCCAGCGATAAAATGCCAGATCATTGAAAACACCCGAAGAGAGGTAATCCGGTGTTTCACTGCTGCCGCCCTCAAGACTTGCAAGCTGGCTACGTCCATCTAACCCGGAGGGAATCGAGGCACCTACTGCCTCCAGTAACGTCGGTAGTACATCGGAAATAGTGAACGGCTGACTGTGCGTGCCGCCTTCCAGTCGTCCTGGCCACCAGATTGCAGCCGGCACGCGCGCGCCACCCTCTGCTGTCGTAGTCTTGCCGCCAAGAAGCGGTGAGTTGTCACTGCCACCATCCAGAACGTTGGTAGCTATGAATTCTAAACCCGGGAAAGGGAAACTCGGTATTGGCCGATCGAAAACCTTGGCTAGTACAAGCGCCAGTTTCTGTGGTGTTCTGTGATACTGGGGATCATCAGAAGGCGCCACCAGGCCGCCGTTGTCGCTCATGAACAGTACGATAGTGTTGTGCAGCATTCCCTTATCTTCAAAGCCCACCAAAATGGCGCCAATGGCCTGATCCAATTCATCGACCATGCCCGCATGGATCGCCCGGTTTTTTGCGAGACCTGCATATTGTTTCACGGTTTCAGGTGGCGCTTCGTTGGGTAAGTGCGGCGCTTGGAAAGCGACATACATCAACAGTGGCTTGTGCGTGTCCCGTGTTTCAATCAGCTGTAACACTTCATCTCGAACAAGGTGTGTAACGTAACCTGCTTCGCGTACGGTTTTCCCATTTCGCTGCAGGTCATAACCGCCTCCATGCACTTTGTCCCAGTACCCGATACCGCCTGTGAGAGAACCGTAAAAGTGTTCGAAGCCGCGAGAGGTGGGAAGGTAAGCCGCCGACGCTTTGCCCAGATGCCACTTTCCCACTATGAAGCGTTGGTATCCTGAGTCAGCGAGATACTGCGGCAGAATTTTCTCTTCCAGCGGCAAGCCACCGGGGTGGTTCTTGTTGAGTGGGACAAACATTCCAAGCCGCGCGGGCGATTTTCCCGTCATCAGGCCGGAGCGTGTTGGGGAGCAGCTGGGCTGTACATAAAACCTGTCCAGTTCGATTCCTTGGGCGGCGATTCGATCTATGTTGGGTGTGCGTATAGGACTGCCGTGATATCCCACATCCTTCCAACCCAGATCATCAGCCAGGATTATGAGGATATGCGGCTTTACCGCAGGTAATTCACTCGCCTGCAATATTGTGGCTGGGGGAAAGAGTAGAAGCGCCGAAAAAAAAGAGCCTATCGGTAACCAGGGCAATGCCTGCTTAATTCTGGATGATTTGCGCATAAGTCAGCTTTTACCTGTCATAAAAATGTAAGGTCAGTTGTTTATCACGCTTTCGACACGGTGCTCGCATGGTCGATTTACATTGTCACATTAGCAGATATTGGGCCCTGGTTACTTTTTTATCAGCGGTGGCGTGGCTGCTTCCAAGTTGGAACCCTATGCCAATTCGATCTATGATCGAAATTGAAAATCTACTTATTCGCCAGTTTTAAAAAGGGACGATTCCATGCGCAATACTGTTGTCTATCTAGGCCTTTCTTTGTTGTTTCTTTTTACAGGAGGTTGCGGCAGTGAACTCCCTCTCACGCCTGAGCGATATTTGGGTCCCGACACACTATTTGATCAGATTGAAGCCAATGTTGCTGCGAACCCTGCTTGGTCTAAGGTTGCTGAGATTGACCACTCCAGGCTGGGTAGTGAAGCGGGCTCAGCCATGCCGCCGGCGCGCGTTCTTATGTTTACCGATGCGGCCCTGTCGGCTGCACTTTTAAAGTTGAATCCTCTTGTGGGTGTTGATCTGCCGTTGCGCGTGCTGGCCTATGAATCGGAGGCCGATGGGCAGAGCAAGGTTATCTATAACAGTTATGACTACATTGAGGCCCGCTATGGCCTGCCGGAGCAACCCGCGTTACGGAAAGAGTATGAGGACGCCATGGCCGCTGCCGTGCGAGGAATTCCAGCGCAGAATATTGCGGCGTTTGAGAAAGACCGCACAGAGACCGATGGCATCACGACTATCAATAGCCCTTACAATTTCGAGGAAACAATGGAGCGGGTGCAAAGGGCAATCGCATCTCAGGACGATACTGTTTCATTTGGTATTGTCGATTTTCAGGCTGAGGCTGCCGAGCAGGGGGTGGAGCTTCGTTCCAGTTCGCTGATTTTATTTGGAGGGCCGGCCCCGGGGGCTAAGGCAATGAGTAAAGCCCCAACACTGGGGCTTGATGCTTTTTGTCAGAAGTTCCTCGTCTGGGAAGACGAGGAGGGTAAGATCCATCTCAGCTTTAATGATCTGCTAGCCTTGGGAGAACGCCAGGGCGTCGCCAAGTCTGTTCCCCTGCGGGTGATCAATTTCAGGCTTAGCTCCGTCTTTGGCGGAGCGCTGGAACCCTAGCGGCTGGATAAGCTGCCGACTAGTGCCCCAGTTCTTTTTGTGGGTTCCAGTCCGCGCGCACGTCCTGGACCTGCCATTTCTCGGCATAGCCCTGGTAAAGTGCGACAAGCTCCGCTAATTCTTCAGGCTTGTCGCCTTCCAGAGGATTGCTTTCTGAAGGGTCGTTTGTCAGGTGATACAAGTGCCATTTGCCGTCGCCCCACATGCCCGAACGGACTTTCATCGCCTTGTAGTCGCCGCGCACCACGTAAGCGTTTCCAAACAGCTCAAAAGCTGTCCAGTCATCCGGACCGTATACGGTTTTCGCTTTGCCATCCAAAAAGCTAACCATGCTCTTGCCACTCGGGGGCACAATGTCGCGCCCTTGATAGCGTGTCATCGGGTGCTTAACGCCAGCGTATTGCAGAATAGTCATTGGCAAATCTTTAACCGAGGTAAAGGTGTTGGTAATGTCCCCCTGCTGCTTAAACTTATCACCATGGGATTTGGGTGGAACCACAATCAACGGTACCCGAATGCCACCTTCGTCAATAAACCACTTCCACCATTGAAGAGAGCCAGTAGTAGCATTGGCCCACTCGATGCCAATCTGCCAGTTGGAATTGCCATGTCCTACATCCTCAATGTCCTGGCTGAAGTGCTCTTCCATCCATGCGCTTGGCTTTCAGGCCATCCCATCCCAGTTCGCGATATTGCTCAAGGTAACGCTCGGCCAGACCACCGGGGGCCTGGATGGGCAAATGCGCAGTCGTGAATGCCACATAGGCAAAGAAAGGTCTGTCTGCTTGGCGAGACTG
>JBLFWP010000061.1:0-20888 GCA_047611225.1 Halioglobus sp. | reverse complement strand
GCCAGCCCAAACAGGACCAGCATGACCGTGATAATCCAGAAGCGCACAATCACGCGCGGCTCTGGCCAACCTTTCAATTCAAAATGGTGGTGTATGGGCGCCATACGAAATATTCGCCGCCCGGTCAATTTAAAGGACGCCACCTGGAGAATGACCGACACAGTCTCCAAAACAAAAATGCCGCCCATAATAAAAAATACGATCTCGTGCTTGGCTATTACCGCCACAGTGCCCAATGCAGCCCCAAGGGCCAGCGCGCCAACATCACCCATAAACACTTGTGCTGGATACGTGTTAAACCACAGAAAACCGAGACCAGCACCTGCCATCGCGCCACAGAACACGGCCAGTTCTCCGCTACCGGCAACATAGGGAATGTGCAGGTAATCGGCAAAATCAACGCGGCCCGTCACGTAAGCGATGATGCCCAAGGCAGTACCAACCAGCACCGTAGGCAGAATCGCCAAACCATCCAAACCATCGGTCAAGTTGACCGCGTTGCTCGAGCCGACAATTACAAAGAAGGTCAACACGATAAAAAATGGGCCCATGTCCCAAACGAAGTCTTTGAAAAAGGGGATATACAGCTCCGTAGTCACGGGCGTATCAAAGGCAGTGTAGAGATATATCGCCGGAGCTAACCCCGCGATCGACTGCCAGAAAAATTTCCAGCGCGCCGGCAGGCCCCGGGAATCTCCTTCAACGACCTTGCGATAATCATCAACATAACCGATGGCACCAAACGCTCCTGTGACCAGCAGAGCAATCCAGAGATAAGAGTTACTCAAATCACCCCACAGCAAGCAGGACGCAGCGATCGCAACCAACATCAGGGCACCGCCCATGGTGGGCGTGCCTGATTTAACCAGATGACTCTCGGGGCCATCGGTGCGCACTGATTGGCCCACCTGGTAAAAGTTAAGACGCCGGATCATGAAGGGGCCTACCAGCAAAGAAATTGCTAGCGCCGTGCCGGCAGCCATGATGCCGCGCATAGTGAGATACTGAAAAGCGCGGAAGCCACTTTCAAATTGCGCCAGATACTCTGCCAATAGCAACAACATTATGGCGCGCCCTCCATGCTCGCCTGGGGCAGAAAACCACCCAGGACATCCTCCATTTGGGAGCTGCGTGAGCCCTTCACAAGAACGATGTCACCCGGTCCATAACCGCTCTGAGTAGCAGTCAGTGCGAGCTCTCTAGTTTCAAAATATCGGCCACCCTTGCCAAAGGCTTCTACGGCAACCTGCAATTCGGGACCTACACCCCATAGCTGATCAACACCGGCATCGCGTGCATACTCTCCAGCCTCTCGATGCAACGCTGCGCTGCGCTCGCCCAGCTCTCCCATGGCACCCAGAATCAAAGTGCGCGAGCCGTCGCAGGCTGCCAGTGTGTCAATGGCGGCGCGTACAGATCCAGGGTTGGCGTTATAACAATCATCAATCACGATCGCGCCGCTAGGTGAATCAAGTGTGCGTAGGCGGCCTGCGACAGGCTGTAATGACTCAAGGCCATCGCGGATATCAGTCAAAGATAATTCGCAGGCCAAGCCTGCAGCCACGGCCGCCAAAGCATTGGCGACGTTGTGCATGCCAGGTAGCGCAAGGCGGATCGCAATATCACCCCGCCCAGTTGATGCGGTGAAACTAACACCCTGCATGCCACGCAAACTGATGTCGCGAGCGCAGATGGCAGCGGGTTGCTGCAGACCAAAATCGAGTACAGTCGCATCTCCCGCGCGCTTGCGCCACTTACTGGCCCAGGGCTGGTCAGCATTAATGATGGCAGTATCTCCTGCACCTAGCTGATCAAAGATTTCTCCTTTTGCTTTAGCTACATTTTCAAGTGAGCCAAAGCCTTCTAAATGTGCCGGTAAGGCGTTCAGCAAAAGAGAGATAGAAGGCCTGCCCAATTCGCACAACCAGGCGATATCGCCAATTTTCGATGCGCCCATTTCTATCACTGCAAATTCAGTACTGCTGCCTAGCCTTAATAGGGTGAGCGGCACGCCAATTTCGTTGTTGAAATTACCCTCGGTGGCGAGCGTTTCACCGCGCGTGTTTAACACGGCTTGCACCATATTTTTGACCGTTGTTTTACCGCTGCTGCCTGTAATAGCGATAAGAGGGCCTGTATATAACTGGCGGTTAACGCCACCGAGTAATCCCAGCGCACGCTGCGTATCTTGTACCTGTAGCTGAGGTAAGCCCGACGGCGTCTTAACGCTGATCAGCGCGGCAGCTGCACCGCCGCTCTCCACTTGCGAGAGATAATCGTGGCCATCAAAATTTTCGCCTTGCAGCGCCACAAACAAATCACCCTTTCCAACGGTACGGCTGTCGGTTGAAACGCCTAGCACCTCACAGTCTGAACCAAGCAACTGCGCCACTAGAGGCGTCTGTAATTCTGCCAAGGAGAGCGCGCGCATCATAACTGGGCTCTCCGCGTGAGCGCGTCACGCGCCTGATCAACATCGCTGAAGTACAGACGCTCGCCGTCTATTAGCTGGTAGTCCTCGTGGCCCTTGCCCGCGATCAGAATGCAATCTGTGGCTGCGGCCTCGGCAACTGCGTAGGCAATTGCTTCAGCGCGATCGGCAAGCACTAAGTAATCTCCGCTGCACCCAGATTCGATATCGGCAATGATCTGCAAGGGCTCTTCGTTGCGCGGGTTGTCACTGGTCACAACAACACGATCTGACAATGTACATGCGGCGCGCGCCATCAGCTGACGCTTGGCACGATCTCTATCGCCACCGCAACCAAACACAGTGATCAACGAACCTTCTACATGAGGCCGCAGAGCCTGCAGGACTTGCTCCAGCGCGTCGGGCGTGTGGGCATAATCCACGACCACCTGCAGCTGCTGATTATTTGGAATGGATTGCATACGACCCGGCACCTGCCGCAAGCCGCCCACAGCGGCCAGCACCGACTGCAAGTCCTGTCCCGCCAGCACTAGAGAACTAACAGCGGCTGCAAGATTTGCCAGATTGAAAGCGCCAGGCAAGGGACTGGAGAACTGGGCACTACCCCAGGGCGAATGCAACTCGCCACGCACACCGCCTGCGTGAAACTGTGCTTTCTCTATTCGAATATCAGCAGCTGCGCCGCTGGCCGAGTAGGTTAGAATCTGCACGCCAGCCGGTACAGCAGCTGCAACCAAAGGCGCAAAGTCATCATCGAGATTGATCAGGGCATTTTTCAGGCCCTCACTGGCAAACAAGCGTAGCTTGGCTCGGCTGTAGGCGCCCATGGTGCCGTGATAATCCAGGTGATCGTGAGACAGGTTGGTGTAGATGGCGGTTTCAAATTGCACGCCATTGACCCGCCCCTGCACCAATGCATGAGAGGACACCTCCATGCCAACGCTGAGCACGCCCTGTTGACGCCACTGCGCCAACTGCCACTGCAGTGAGAGTGGATCGGGCGTTGTATTGGCACTGGTAGTTACTTCGTCTGTGAGCGAACAACCCAGCGTACCGATGACGCCACAGGGTGTTCCCAAATCTCGCGCCAGCTGACCAATTAATCGGCTGGTAGTGGTTTTGCCGTTGGTGCCGGTAGTGCCAACCACATGCATATCCTGGCTGGGATGACCATGGAGCTTAGCCGCGATGAAGCCGGCTTCAATACGCAGTTCCGGCACCTCAACAATGGGCACAGACACTTCATCAACAAAACCGGATACCGGCGCCTCTGCCAGAACGGCGGCTGCACCACTAGCGACGGCCTGCTCTATAAACTGGCGACCATCGTGCATCTCTCCTGGCATCGCCAGAAACAAGTCACCCGGCTGTACTTTACGGCTGTCCAATTGCATACCGGAAACATCAATGCCAGCGAGCCTTGGATTGTTGCTATCCAGCAACTCCGGCAGTGGCATTGGAGGCGCAGCACCCTCACGCGAGGCCAGCATCACGCGGCACCTCCTGGCGTCACTATCTGTTGAACTACAGGTAGATCAGTTAATTGGGTCGGTGGCACATTGAGAATACGCAATGCCCCTTTAGTGACTATAGAAAAAACGGGTGCTGCGGCAGAACCGCCACCATAGTTATCGCCCTTGGGTTCATTGATTACCACTACGGTGACAATGCGTGGGTTATCAATAGGTGCAATGCCAGCAAACAGCGCGACGTACTTATCGTCTATGTACCCTTCGGCACCTACCTTGTGCACGGTACCTGTCTTACCACCAACCTGATAACCGGCTATGCGAGCTTTACGGGCCGTGCCCTGCTCTCCCGTTACTGCATGCAACACATCCAGGACCTGCGCCGCAGTACGCTGGGATATGACTTGCCGTCCCTCGGGAACCTCGCCCTCCAACGCCAACAAAGACACTTCCTGCTGCACACCTCCGTTGGCAAAAACTGTGTAAGCGCTGGCCAGCTGCAAAGGTGATGCGGTTATGCCATAGCCGAAAGCCAGTGAAACTTTCTCAGTGGGGTGCCAACGGGGTCGATTGGGCAACTTCCCGCCGCTCTCGCCAGGAAAGCCTGTACCGGGAGGCTGGCCAATACCAAAACGACTGAAGACATCCCAAATAGGCTCGTGCCCGAGTTCCAGAGCAATCTTGGTAACACCAACCTGGCTGGATTTTTGCAGTACGCGCGTCAGCGAAATTTCGCCATAGTCTTTCGGGTCGACATAGGTTTTGCGCCCCACGCGAATGCGCCCAGGTGCTGTATCAATCATGGTATTGGGTGTATAGCGACCACTCTCCAACGCAGCGACCAGCGTTAGCGCTTTCATAGTCGAGCCCGGCTCGTACACATCAACCATCGCCCGATTGCGCATGCTCGCCGAACTCGTTCCTTTGCGGCTATTGGGGTTATAGACCGGGTAGTTAACCATCGCCAAAACTTCGCCAGTCTGACTATCCAGAGTTACGACGGTGCCGGACACCGCCCCCAGTGAGGTCACCGCACGCTGCAATTCTCGGTGCTGCAAATACTGCAGGCGCAGGTCAATGCTCAGTGTTAAATTTTTCCCCGCCTGAGCAGGCTCTAACACACCGATATCGCGAACCACATCACCGTGCAGGTCCTTCAGGTATTTCTTTTTGCCTGGCTTGCCTTCCAACCAATCGTTGTAGGCCAACTCCAAACCGGCAATCCCCTGCCCGTCTACATTGGTAAAGCCTACCAATTGCGCTGCAACTTCTCCGGCGGGATAAAAACGTCGGTACTCCCGCTCTCCGAAAACACCTTTCACCGCTCTATCCAGGATTTCACGAGCTTCAGCGGGGACTCGATGCCGCTGCAGGTACATAAACTGCTTGTCCTGGTAGGTCTGCAGCTTGCTTTCAAGCACTGTCAGATCCATCTGAAGAGCCTCAGCTAATTCCGGCAGTCGCTCTGAGTCTTTCAATATTTGTGGGTTAGCCCAAATCGAAACGACAGGCGTGCTCACAGCCAGAGGCTCACCGCGTCTATCGGTAATAACACCTCTATAGGCGGGAAGCTCGGCGGTGCGCACCGAGCGCATGTCTCCCTGATTCTGAAGAAAGCTGCGACCGTACTCTACATCCAGCACCTGCAGCGCCAATATGCGCCCGACAAGCAGCAGCATCAGCGTGCATAACACAGCGGCTACAAGATAAAGGCGCCATACCGAAACAGATTGTTTCTTCGCCACCTTCAACGGGACACCACTTTAAATTTCGACAAATCCGGAGCGCGCATGCCGAGGTCAGCTCTCGCCACTTTTTCTACCCGATGGTGTGAGGCCCAGGTGCTTTGCTCCAGCACCAAGCGACCGTAGTCTTCATGCAAGTACCACTGAGATGATTCCAGCACCTGCAACTGCGCATACAATGAGCGACAGGCATACGTTGAATGAATGTTGGTAAACACCGAAGCCAGCAACAGACAGAGCAGCGTCGCATTCACAAGCAGCAGTTCGCGCGAAGACTGCACCACAGCCTGTGACGTGCTCGCATCTAACTTTTTGCCTTTGGCGACTTTCAACGCTGCTACTTCCCGTTCAACTGATTTTTTGTGCCACGCGCATGACAGCGCTGCGCGCCCTCACATTTCCTGCAACTTCTTCCACACTCGCCTTCGTGGCCTTTCCCAATAACTTCATGCGCTTGTTCAATGCGCTATCCAACACAGGTACGCCGGCAGGAAAAGATTCCCCTCGCGCCATATCGCGCATATAGCGTTTAACCATCCTGTCTTCCAGAGAATGGAAACTGATCACGACCAAACGGCCATCAATGCGCAGCATGTCCAGTGCGCAATCCAGTAAATCCCGCAAGTCGTCCAATTCTCTGTTGATTTTGATCCGAATACCCTGAAAAGAGCGGGTCGCCGGATGCTTGTGCTTCTCCCAACGGGGGTTGAAGTCAGTCACTATTTGAGCCAGTTGGCCTGTGGTTTCAATAGGTGACTCTTCTCTGGCGGCTACAATTCCCGCGGCAATTCGCTTGGAGTAGCGCTCTTCGCCGTACTCCTTCAACGCCGCGGCGATATCACCCGGCTCTGCATAGGCGAGCCACTGCGCGGCGGTTTCACCTCGGCTGGTATCCATGCGCATGTCCAATGGGCCGTCTTTGGAAAAACTGAAACCACGCTCACCCTCGTCCAACTGCGGGCTAGAAACGCCCAGATCTAATAAAATGCCATCAACTGCGTCGATCCCCATCCCACGCAGTTGATGGGGAAGCTGAGCAAACGACCCGTGGAAAAAATCAAACCGGGGCTCACTCTTCACTAACTCATCTGCAGCCTCTGCCGCTGCTGGGTCCTTGTCGACCCCAAGCAAACGACCATTGGCACCAAGACACTCCAACAGATAACGGCTGTGTCCGCCGCGACCGAAGGTGCCATCAACGTAGAAACCACTGCTGTCGCTGACGAGAGCATCAACCGCCTCTCGTAACAAAACTGTCTGATGTTGTTCAGCCACCTATAGGGTCAATGACATTAGTTCTTCAGGAAGATCTTCCTCATGGGCAGAATCCTGTAGCGCCTGGTCTCTCTCGGCATCCCACAGCTCCTCAGCCCACAATTCCAGTTTGTTACCTTGCCCTAACAGCACCAGCTTCTTACTTAGCTTCGCGTACTCTCGAAGCGGTGCCGGCAGCACCATGCGTCCACTGCCATCCAGTTCCAGATCAGTCGCGTAACCCAGCATTAGACGTTGAAAACGCTTTACCGCGGGCTTCAGTGCAGGCAATCTTTGTATTTCCTGCTCTATCCGCTCCCATTCCGGCAACGGGTAGATAACAAGGCAAGAGGACTTGGTATCGATGGTCACGACAATTTTTCCAGCACATTGCTCAAGCAGAGGCTCTCGCTGGCGCGATGGCATCGCCAGCCTCCCCTTGGCATCCATGTTGATGTGCTGTACTCCGCGAAACACGGTAATAATCTCCACTTGCTTGACTTTATAACCACAAAAAGCCAAATAATCCCTAAAAACTCCACTCTTCGCCATCATAGGTGGGGGTGCCCAGCAGGTCAAGGCGGCCTGTAGCAAAAAACGTTGTGATTTCAGTCCGTTAGCGCCACTTAGGCATTGTTTCAGAGTTTATTTTAGAGAGAAAAATGTAACAAAACAGCCATGTAAATCGACCTTCTAAGGATTTACATTAAGTTAAAGGCTCTTTATTCATTTGAAACATGATTTATTATTCCAAAAAGGAATAAGTGGAAGAGCAAGAAGCGACTGTCAGGACATTTTTGCTGCGGGGACTCGAAGTCGACCCCGAAAACAGGGCCGCAAAAACCACAATGCCGCCACGCAGGAAGCGAGGCGGCATTGTGAGCACTAGTACAAAAAATAAGTTGAGCCGGTCGATAAGCCGGGTTCTGTCGTGGACGATCATTCATCTGCGACAAGTGTCACCACTTGCCTGTAGCGACCTACCCGAATCCACTGCGGGCCGCAGCTAAAGGATTCCTATTTGGTCTTGCTCCGAGTGGGGTTTACCATCGCCACAACTGTCACCAGTTGCGCGGTGCGCTCTTACCGCACCTTTTCACCCTTACCTGACTACTAAAAGTAGCCGGGCGGTACACTTTCTGCTGCACTTTCCGTAGGCTCTCGCCCCCCAGGCGTTACCTGGCACTCTGCCCTATGGAGCCCGGACTTTCCTCCCCGCAAAGTACCAAAAGCACTCACGAAGCGATCGCCTAACCAGCTCGGCGCCAAGACTACGCTTGCCGGCGCTTCAGAGCAAGATCAGATGGATTGAAATTATTCGCGCTGTTCCTTTCTAGCCAGCAGATAGTCGTACAAAATCTTTTTACGCAGGCCGCTCCACTCAGCAACAATCGCTGCTGCCTTCTTTGCCGGTAGCTCCTCGTTAAGGCGCTCCAGCAGCTTCGCCACCTCATCAGACACTTCCGCTTCGCCATCTGGCCGGCCAGTGACCAACAACACGATCTCGCCTTTTTGTTGGTTAGGGTCGGCGGCAACAAATTCGGACAACTCTTGCAGACTACCGCGCCGGATAGTCTCGAATGTCTTGGTCACCTCCCTGGCAAGCACCGCTTCTCGCTCACCGCCGAAAACCTCAACCATGCTCTTCAAACTAGCGTCGATACGGTGGGGAGCTTCATAAAAAATAAGTGTTACTGATTCTCGAGCCAAAGCAGACAGTCGATTGGCCCTGGCACCCTCACGAGAGGGTAAAAACCCCTCGAACAGGAACCGATCAGTGGCTAGCCCTGACGCACTGAGTGCGGCGACCGCAGCGCAGGCGCCCGGTACCGGGCGCACTGTATACCCTGCATCCTGCACATGT
Source organism: Halioglobus sp. (assembly GCA_047611225.1). Lineage (GTDB taxonomy): Bacteria > Pseudomonadota > Gammaproteobacteria > Pseudomonadales > Halieaceae > Marimicrobium. The sequence goes on along the minus strand of JBLFWP010000061.1, from coordinate 12,125 downwards.
CGGACCAAGCGGTATCCAGGGTCAGAAATCAAAGGTGTTCCCGCATCCGACACCAGCGCCACGCTGCCACCGTCGGCCAGGCATTGCGTGATTCGATCCAAAGCACGCTGATCACTATGGTCGTGATACGCCATAGTTGGCGTGTCGATTTCATAGAACTGCAGCAAACGCAGGCTATGCCGCGTATCTTCCGCAGCTATTAGTTCCACCCCCTGCAAAACTTCCACAGCCCGCTGTGACATATCACCGAAGTTACCAATGGGCGTGGCCACAACATAGAGCCCAGAATCCACAATTTCCCCTTATACTGTCTGCCTGTTTTAATGGCCCTATCGGTGGTCACCCATAAAGCTCGGTGAAGCATAGCATGAGAGAGATATCCCAAATCAAAGGGCGTAGCCCGGGAGTGGAAAAAGTGCGCCTACGGCAGTCCTCTATAAAAGCGCTTGTCTATTGTGTGCTTTTCTCCGCCCTCCTTGCCTGTGGTTCAGCGCCCCAGAAAAAAGCGGAAGAGCAGTCTGCGCAACCTACACAGGAACAAACCCCCAACGAACAGAAGACTGCTGCACTGCAATTGCCGCTCAGTGCATTCAGCACGCAATTCAACAACGCCGAGAGGGCTCTGGCAAACTTTGACTGGATGAAGGCAAGTCTTGATCTGGCTGACATTTCACAAAATGAACTGTCGGCAGACGACGAAATCTACCTAGCCTACCTGCAAGCTCGCATCGCATTTATACGAGGCGATCAGAGCTGGGCATTGCAGAGACTCAAGCAACTGCAGGACACCACCGGCGATACTGCTTTACGCTATCGCATCCTAAGCTTCAAACGCCATATTCTTGAACTACGCGGTGACTATGTTGAAAGCGCTGAGCTGGCAAATCAACTATTGCCACTTACACCTGCTGACGGCGCAGCAAGCCTGAAACGGGAGCTGTGGCGCAACCTGCAGCGCAGCAATCTCTCTCAGCTACAATCCAGTCTCACCGACGCAACGCAGCAGAGCTGGCTAGGTTGGCTTGAGCTGGCCATCATCACCCGGGAAAACCCTCTAGCGCTGTCGGGTGAAGTTGCACTGTGGCGAGAAAACTATCCACAGCACCTAGCAGATAACCCGCTCCCTGGCGGGCTGGCTCAGAGCATGGAACCCGCACCCAATGTCACAGCCATTGCCCTCATACTGCCACTCAGTGGTCGCCTGGCTCCAGCAGGTAAAGCCGTACTGGACGGTTACCTCGCAGCCTATTACAGCGCACGCGCAGCGGGCACCGCCCCTTATGAGTTACACATTTTTGATCAGGGCAACTACGCATCCGCCAACGAGGCTTACGATGAGGCAGTAGCACTGAGAGCCAGCCTGGTGATCGGGCCGCTGAGCAAGTCCGGTGTGGCTGATCTGGCCGTTCGCCTGGAACGGCCGGTACCGGTTCTCGCCCTCAACCATATTGATCAAGTGCTGCCTGCATCCGGTGCGGCTCTAGTGCAATTGGCATTGAATCCGGCGGACGAGGCTGCGCGTATTGCAGAACTGGCTTTTGGGCAAGGTACTCGCTCGGCATTGATTGTTCGCCCTGATGACGAGTGGGGGAGCAAGGTTGAACATGCGCTGCGCACGCGCTGGGTTTTACTGGGTGGCTCGGTGGTTAACAGCACACACTACACCGTATTAGAGAATTACACGGCGCAATTACAAAACTCACTAGGCCTGACCGGGAGCGAACAGCGGGGGCAAAATGTACGTGACATGCTGGCCGAGAATATCGAGTTCACGCCGCGTAGACGGCAGGATCCCGATGTGGTTTTTTTGCTCAGTCGCAATGGTAGCCAAGCGCGTTCGCTAAAACCCTTGCTGGCTTTCCTGTATGCGGGAGACCTACCTGTGTATGCCCTATCAAGTATTTATAATGGTGTGCCCGACGATCGCAACCGCGACCTCAACGGCATCCATCTGGTTGAAACACCCTGGCTACTGGGGGCCAAACCCGGCCTGCGCGTTGCCATTGCTGCCGCTGATTCCGGCAGTGGCAACTACACACGCCTCAACGCACTGGGTGCGGATGCCTTTCTACTGCAGTCGGATTTCAATCGACTCAGCAGTGGCCCGGACGCACTGCTGCGCGGAAGCACCGGCCTGTTGAGTATGGATCCGGATTTACGTATACAAAGGGAGCTGTCTCCGGCTACTTTTGATGGCGGCGACCTAACGACACAATAGCTACACTGTCACTGGGTAACCACCGCCGGGATGTAGCTACGCCACATGAAATCGTTGGGAGATAAGCACGAAGATAAAGCATTGAATTTTCTTCAGGCTGAAGGCTTACGCCTGGTGGAACGCAATTTCGCCAGCAAGTATGGTGAAATAGACATAATTGCAATCGAAGATAGGCAACTGGTATTTGTAGAAGTGCGCTGCCGTAGCAATCGGCATTTCAATTCAGCGGCAGGCTCAGTAGACTGGCGCAAGCAGCAGCGCATCATAAAAACCGCACAATTATTCCTGCAGAGTCACCGGGATCTGGCTAATTTATCCTGCAGATTTGACGTCATTGCCTTTGAGCCGCCACAATCTACCACCGATTCCCGTGTTCGCTGGATACGGGGCGCATTCACCGCCTGAACGACAAGAGCCGGAAACCCTACATGGATTACTACCAGACCATTGCCGACAATTTTCAGAGCACCATCGAAACTATTGCAATGTCCGTCGACAATCTGGCTGAGCCCATCGAACGCGGCAGCCAAATGATGTCTACAGCGCTTCTGGCTGACCGCAAAATCATCTCCTGCGGTAACGGTGTAGACGCAGCGCTTGCGCAATTGTTTGCCAGCAACCTCCTCAACCGCTTTGAACAAGAAAGGCCGGCACTGCCTGCACTCGCATTGGGAGTGGATAGTGTTGCGCTAACTGCAATTTCCCACAGCAGTGGCTTCAACGATATTTTTTCCCGGCAGCTGCGTGCGTTGGGTCAAGCCGGCGATGTCCTACTGTGTATCAACAGCTCCCCAGGGGCGAGCAATTTGCTGCGGGCTGTACAGGCGGCACAGGAAAGGAACATGGGCGTTATCCTGATGTCGAACTCCGAAGAGACTGAACTGGGCTCACTGATTCGCGCTGAAGATGTAGAACTTTGCATAGAAGCACCACGTCCCGCTCGTATCGTCGAGCTGCAGGTCATGGCGATAAACTGCTTCTGTGAATTAATTGATCACAGTCTGTTCGGAACTTACATCCAGGAATAAGATATGAAACCCTTCTCTGCCGCCTTGCTCTTTCTTTATCTCAGCCTTTTGACAGGCTGCGGCAGCCTCATGGCGACCATGCAGGCCGATACCATTGAAGACGATCCGGGCTGGCGCACCCTGGGGCAAATCATAGATGACGACAACATTGAAACCAAAGCCATCGTCAATATTCATGCCGCAAACGAAAGTTTTCACGATGCCCATTTGGTCGCTGTCAGTTACAACGGCTACGTCTTACTGGCAGGGCAGGTCAACAGTGAAAAATTAAAAACCAAAGCAGCGGATGTTGTGCGCAAAGTTCAGGGCGTACGCAGAATCTACAACGAACTTGAGATTGCCGCGCCCAGTTCCGGGATAACACGTACCAGCGACACCTGGATTACGACCAAGGTGAAATCCTGGTTGCTTGGAAACAGCAGCATAGAGGGAACGCGGGTCAAGGTAGTTACGGAGAACGGTGTGGTCTACCTCATGGGGCTAGCCACGAATGAGGAAGCGGAACGAATTTCAAATAAGGCAGCTACCATCTCTGGCGTACAGCGAGTAGTGCGTTTGTTCGAGGTGCTGCTCTAAACAGCTTTCGTGGTATTGCTGAGAAAAGCAGCCGGCAAAGCCGCTTTCTATTTAACGATTTTTAAAGAAGGCCTGCTGTCACTCTTGATAGGCTGGGGCGGCGTGTCATCTGGCGGCTCGCTCGCTTCTTCCGGGTCGAATACCATGCCCTGCCCATTCTCGCGAGCATAGATGCCCACCACAGCCGAAATAGGCACAAACACATCCGCAGCTATACCACCGAAACGGCCATTGAATGAGACGGCATCGTTAGTAATATTGAGATCAACAACGGCTTCCGGTGAAATGTTGAGAACGATCTGATTGTCCTTCACAAACTGCTGCGGGACCATCACCTCTGCCATAGAGGCATCCACCAAAACATAGGGTGTGCATTCGTTATCCACGATCCACTCATAGAGCGCGCGCATAATGTACGGACGGCTGGAATTCACGATTCGACTACCGCTAAAGCTGAGTCACGCACCGTTATAGGCGCATTTCTCGCTCTTGTTCCGTCAAGCTTTCCTGGAAAGACTCCCTGCTAAACAGAGTATCCATATAAGCTTGCAGGGGCTTGGATTGCTTGCTCGCTCGAATATCAACACCCAGTGCAGGCAATCGCCACAGGATGGGTGCAATACAACAATCCACCAGGGTGAACTCTTCACTCATAAAGTATGGCTTCTCAGCAAAGATGGGAGCAATACCCATAATGCTCTCGCGCAATTCCTTGGTCGATTTCTTCACAACATTGTCACTGCGTGTGTGCAGGATAGAGTCGACCAGAGCACTCCAGTCTTTCTCAATACGATGAATGTAGAGGCGACTTTCAGCGCGAGCTACTGGATAGACTGGTAACAGCGGCGGGTGGGGAAAGCGCTCGTCCAGGTACTCCATCATCACTTTGGACTCATACAGCACAAGGTCACGATCAACCAATGTAGGCAGGCTGTTGTACGGGTTAAGATCGGCCAACTCTTCCGGCGGATGAGCCGGATCGGCGTCAACCATATCAACTGTTACGCCCTTCTCAGCCAGGACGATGCGCACCCGATGACTGTAGTGACTCATACTATCGGAGAAAAATGTCATCGAAGACCGTTTTGCCACAACTCCCATCGGGGAACCCTCAGTTATTTCCTAAAAAAATATAGCGCCGCGGTCATTCTTAAACCGCGGCAGCGTAATCAAACACATTTGTATCAGTGCACGTCTTTCCAATACTCGCGGCTAAGCAGTGACGCGAATACAGTAAATAAAGCGATAAAAAGCAAGGTGTAGGTACCGATACGTTTTCGATCAGTAACCATGGGCTCTGCGGTATAGGCGAGAAAATTTGTTAGGTCGTACATTGCCACGTCGAACTCTTCAGACGTCATAGAACCGACGGACCCGGAAGTGAGCTCCTCGCAATGATCTCCCTGACATTCCGGCATACCCTGCAATTCGAGCAGCACATGCGGCATGCCTACATCCTTAAAGACCCTGTTGTTAACGCCATAGGGACGGCTATCGTCCTTATGGAAATTCCGCAGGTAGGTATAAAGCCATTCAGGCTGACGTGCGCGCGACACCAGTGTTAAATCCGGCGGGGCAGCGCCAAACCATTTTTGTGCGCTGGCATCGTCCATAGCATTTTCCATCAGCGAGCCGATTTTTACATCGGGATCAAACATCAGGTTGGCCATATATAAATCTTCAGGGATTCCAAGATCGGTCGCGACGCGGTTATAGCGCGAGTACTGCAATGAGTGACAACCCATGCAGTAGTTCATGTAAGTCTTGGCACCGCGCTGTAGCGAGGGCTTGTCCAAAGGATCTATAACGATCTCGTCGCAGTCTATACTGCCGCAAGCGTGAGCAGATGCAGACGCTACTGCCTTCAGAGGGAGAGCGGCCAGAGCCAAAATCAGTATGAGCCCACCAACACTTCCCCAGAAACCAATTCCTCCATCCATAGTTACCCGCTCGGGTACCGGCTTCGTCTTGTCCATAGAAGTCCAGAACGGCATCAGGAGAAAGAAGCCAAAGTAGATAATTGCACAGATTCTAGCCAGCCAGGTCCGCGCATCGTTCGGAGACCAAACGCCCAGTACGCCCAATATGAGGAACGAGGAAACGAAGATTACCAACATGAACTTGGTGATATTGCCTCGATAACGCCAGGACTTAACCCGACTGCGATCCAGCCAAGGCAACATGAACGGAATGGCAACCGAGGCCGCGAAAGCGATGAACCCCCAGAATTTATCCGGCACAGCGCGCAGAACCGAGTAGAAGGGCGTGAAGTACCAAACCGGAGCAATATGTTCAGGTGTCTTCAGATTGTTGGCTTCTTCAAAGTTGGCGAATTCCAGAAAGTAACCGCCCATCTCAGGCATGAAGAAAATGACCCCACAGAAGATGAATAAAAACACACCCACCGCCTGCAGATCATGAACGGTGTAATAGGGATGGAACGCAATACCATCCAGCGGCACCCCATCCTCGTCCTTATGCTTCTTGATATCCACACCATCCGGGTTGTTTGACCCGACTTCATGCAAGGCCAGCAAGTGCAGCAGCACCAGAGCCAGCAGGATGATGGGCAATGCCACCACGTGCAGCGCAAAGAAGCGGTTCAGCGTGATCCCTGAAATCAGATAATCGCCCCGTATCCAGATAACAATGTCTTCACCCACTACAGGAATCGCTCCAAACAGCGAGATGATGACTTGTGCACCCCAGTAAGACATCTGGCCCCAGGGCAAAACGTAACCCACGAAGGCTTCTGCCATCAGCACGACGAAGATAAGCATCCCGAAGATCCAGATCAGTTCACGTGGCTTCTGATACGAGCCGTACAGCAAAGCACGGAACATATGCAGATAGATCACCATGAAGAAGGCGGAGGCACCAGTGGAGTGCATATAGCGCAGCATCCAACCGTAATCCACATCTCGCATGATGTATTCCACCGATGCGAAAGCACCTTCCTGGCTAGGGGTGAAACTCATAGTAAGCCAGATACCGGTGAGCAGCTGGTTAACCAGTACCAGCAGGGATAACACACCGAAGAAATACCAGAAGTTGAAGTTTTTTGGCGCGTAGTACTTCGCCATGTGGGTATTCCACGCCTTCATGATAGGCAGGCGTGCATCAACCCAATCGCGCAATCCAATCAGCATATTAATCATGAGGAAGCCTCCGTATCCACGCCAATAACGAGTACGTTCTCACTCTCGTAGGAATGCGGGGGAACTTTTAAATTGGAAGGTGCGGGTTTTCCGGCATATACCCTTCCGGAGAGATCAAAGGTTGAGCCGTGACAGGGACAGAAAAAACCACCTACCCAGTCCTCGGTAAACTCAGTAGGCCCTACCTCTGGACGATGCTTGGGCGCACAACCCAAGTGTGTGCAAAGACCTACGATGACAAGTATTTCGGGACGAATAGCCCGATCGATACCAGTGATATATTCGGGTTGTGAATCTGGTAGCTCGGAATTGGGATCTCCCAACTTCTCGTTCAACTTGGGAAGTTCTTCCAGCTGAGCCTCGGTGCGATACAGAATATAGACTGGCTGGCCGCGCCATTCGACTGTGGTGATTTGTCCTGGCTCTAATTTGCCGATGTCTGTTTTAACAGGTGCGCCAGCAGCCTTGGCCTTGGCAGAGGGGTTCCATGAAGCCACAAAAGGGGTGAAGATTCCTACCGCACCGACGACCCCAACCGCACTCGTGGCTGCCGTCAGGAACTTGCGCCTGCCGGTGTTTACGCCCTCGCTACTCATGCTTTTCTCCCCAGATTTTAGGCCCCCTTGGGGCCATTTTGCAACGCCCTGAACCAGACGTCTCAAAAAGGTGCAAATGGTAATGATTTTGGCGTGTTCTTACAAGCAAAACGCCTTGATTTTACTGCGATTTTGGCAAAGAACCGACTCTAGGCGCGAATCGTGATGAGGCTGCTGTGCAGAATAAAAAAACGCCCGGGATGCACTGCATCCGGGCGTTCTGGATTTGCCTGATCTCCCCGGAAAACGGGGAAGGTACTGCTGATCTAGCGCTTGGAGTACTGAGGACGCTTACGTGCCTTACGCAGACCCACTTTCTTACGCTCAACTTGGCGAGCGTCGCGAGTCACGTAGCCCGATGCACGCAGTGCACCGCGCAAAGACTCGTCATAATCCATCAGGGCGCGAGTAATGCCATGGCGAATAGCGCCGGCTTGGCCAAAACTGCCACCGCCTGCAACTGTTACGTTGATATCGAACTTATCACCCAGCTCAACGAGCTCCAGAGGCTGACGTACGATCATACGTGCCACTTCACGACCAAAGAATTGATCCAAAGGGCGCTTGTTGACTGTGATATTGCCACCGCCGCTCTTCATAAAGACACGGGCAGTGGACGTCTTGCGACGGCCGGTTCCATAGTATTGGGTAGCTGGCATAAGTGGTTTCTCTTAGATGTTCAGTGCTTGTGGCTGCTGCGCTGTGTGAGGGTGCTCACTGCCAGCATACACTTTTAATTTTTTGAACATGGCGCGGCCCAATGGATTGCGCGGCAGCATGCCCTTTACGGCTTTTTGAATGATCCGCTCAGGCGCCTTGTCGAGAAGCTTCTCGAAAGTGATGGTTTTGAGACCACCTGGATAGCCCGTGTGGTGGCGATACAGCTTATCGGTTGTTTTGGCACCAGTAACGCGAATTTTCTCCGCGTTAACGACCACGATGTAATCGCCGGTATCCACATGGGGGGTGTACTCGGCCTTATGTTTGCCACGCAGACGGTGCGCAATTTCGCTAGCCAGACGCCCCAAAGTCTTGTCAGCAGCGTCTACCACGAACCAATCGCGGGACACTTCTTCTGCTTTGGCACTGAATGTTTTCATCAATAACTGCCTCTTGGAGGAGTCCAATTTCGAGAGCGCGAATACTACGCAATGCACCCCCCCATTTCAAGCGCATAATTCATTAAATTTCACGGGCTTGAATGTAACCGAGGAGACGCTCAAATCCAAGCGCTAAATTGAGCCCCAAATGCCGTAACAACCGGGCTGCTGGGAGCCGAATTCACGCCCGCCACCAGAGCCCAAAAGCGTCTTTTGGCCGCGGGTAAAAATCCACATTTGCCCCCCAAAAAGAGCCATGTCAGCACATTACTGGAGACGCCCCATGCGACCAAAATAGGGCCTACCAAGGCAGCGAGAGCCAGCCCGGGCATAAATATCGCATTTTGCGACCATTACCCCCGCCAGGGCAAGCGCTTGTAATGAGCCATTATGGCTTATGTTCGCGCGCCAAATATTCATAGGACTGCATTTCCTGTAGTCGAGATACCGTGCGCTGGAACTCAAATTCGAGCTGACCTCCACCGTAGAGCTCCAGCAGGGGTTTCGCCGCCGCCAATACCAGTTTGACATTGCGATCATAAAACTCGTCGACCAGATTGATGAAGCGGCGGGCCTGATCGTTGTGGTCCGGCACAAATTCCGGGACACCCGATATAAGCACAGCGTGAAAAATACGGGCCAGTTCAATGTAATCGTTTTGCGAGCGGGGACCATCGCACAGCTCTGCAAAATCAAACCAAACGACATCGTCCGCCACACAACGGCACGTCAGGTAGCGGCCATTGATCTCCAGACGCTCCCAGTGCTTGCCCACCTCGGGCGCAAGGCGCGTAAAGCTGTCCTGCAAGCTGCGGTCTGCCCCCTCATCCAGTGGGGAGTGGTAGAGCTCTGCCTGCTGTAGCGTACGCAAGCGATAATCAACTCCAGCATCGACATTCACAACCTTGGTGTATTTCTCAACCAATGCAATGGCCGGCAAAAATCGCTGCCGCTGCAGACCGTTTTCGTAAAGGTGCACAGGTTCAATATTTGAGGTGGCAACAAGTGTCACACCGCGCGCAAACAAACCCTCCATCAATCCACCGAGAATCATCGCATCGGCAATATCTGTGACGAAAAATTCATCGAAGCAGATCACCCGCGCCTCCTGGGACAACTTGTCGGCGACAATCTCCAGTGGGTTCTTCTCACCCTCGAGGCTGCCTAACTCTAAATGCACGCGCTGCATAAAGCGGTGAAAGTGCACCCGCATTTTGCGCTTGAAAGGCAGGCAGTCGTAAAAGGCATCGACCAGATAGGTCTTGCCGCGACCTACTCCGCCCCATAGATAGAGCCCGATTTGCGGCTCATTCGGCGCATTGCGAAATCTTCGCAACAGACTGCTCACTCGACCCTCATGGGCGTTTTTGTCTGAAATCAGCCGCTCATACAAATCCTGCAACAACAACACCGCCTTTTCCTGGGCAGGGTCGTGATTGAAGTCTTCTTGTTGTAAATCCGCTTGGTAGCGTTGCCAGGGCGTCGTCATGTTGGGGGGTGCGTTGCCAGCCAGTAAGCACTGTAACGACAGCCTAAGTGGATGGCAATGTCGGACATACCTACCCACCTGCGCTACAGTCCAAAAGCGAATGGGGGTATACTTCGTCCTCTCGTTTTTATGGGTATGAGGAATCGTCAGTGGATTTATCTGAATTAAGCGCTCAAACGTGGCTGATCATCAGCGCATCTTTGCTTGTGCTGGGTGTGGTGCTTGGCTGGTTAATGGGTAGGCGCACTTCGACTGCTAGCCAAAAGTATCGAGAAGTTGAGCGTAAGCTTGACCAGGTGCTGCAGGACAAAAAGGTCTATGAGGACGAAGTGGTCGAACACTTTACCGAAACCGCGCAGCTGCTAAACAAACTCACTGAAAATTACCGCGACGTGCACAACCACCTTGCCAGTGGTGCTGACACTTTGTGTCAAGGTGAGGGCTCGGTTGCTCTGGCTCGACTGCAGAACAATCGCGACCGCTCGGAAATGGCCGATGTTCAGCAACCGCTGGACTACGCACCCAAGACCTCACCGGATGAAAAGGGCATGCTCAACGAGGAATTTGGTCTGGAACGCAAACCCGTTCCTGAGCATGCAAAAGAAATAACGAAGGACTAACCAGTTTCGCTGGCCAGCTCCTAGCCACGATCAAGACAGCCCTAAACCGGGTTGTCGATATCAAAGAACCGGTGTTCAACAGAGAATGTTTCCTGCAAATGGGCACCGAGTGCCTGCACTCCGTAGCGCTCAGTCGCATGATGGCCTGCAGCAACGAACTGAACACCCTCCTCCCTCGCCACATGCACCGTCTGCTCTGAGGCCTCTCCGGTTATAAACAAATCTGCGCCGGCCGCTACCGCTTTGTCGATATAAGACTGTGCCCCACCGGTACACCAGGCGATTCGGCTAACCGAGACGGCTGGATCCCCAATGTGCAGCGCGCCTCGGCCCAGCTCCTTCTCCAGGGCAGCGACAAATTCACCCGATGTAGTAGCAACGGGCAGTGTGCCAATGCTGCCAACACTACCTGCCACGCCAGGCTCTAGTGGCTCCTGTAGATCCAGCGGCAGCCCCATCAACTCCCCTAATTTAGCGTTGTTGCCAAATTCCGGGTGCCCATCCAGCGGCAGGTGGTAGGCAATAAGGCTGACGTCACTCGCTAAAAGCGCAGCGATTCGACGCTTCTTCATGCCAACGATCTGAGGACTTTCATCTCGCCAAAAATACCCATGGTGCACAAGAATGGCATCAGCACCCCAGGCGATAGCCTCGTCTAGCAATGCCTGGCACGCAGTCACCCCGGTGGCGATACGCTGTATCTGTGGCCGCCCCTCGACCTGCAACCCGTTGGGGCAATAGTCGCGATACAGATCACTATTCAACGCCTGTTTCAGGTATTGGTCCAATTCAGTCAGCGAGACGCTCATAGTCTTTTCACCTGTAATTTACACATCGACGGCATCAACTTGGCATGCTTTAGTGCGCATCATATACAATGCAACTGCAAACAACATTGTTGGGCTTAAAATGAATAGCGGGCTCTAAATGAAGCAAGGTTTGACCTTTATTATCTGGCCCGCCATCGCGGGACTACTCGCTGCACTTGTGATTCTCGATCGCTGGGTGCTGCCCGCGACTACCGCGTCACAAGGTACAACAGCAACTGCCAGTTATGCCAAAGGAGTGCGGGCAGCCAGCCCATCGGTCGTTAATATCTATACCGCTAAGCTGGTTACACCCGAAACCAGTCCCCTGTTAAAAGACTCCTATTTTCGCAGGTTTGCACAGCCACAAAACCAGCGTCGCAGAGTGGAAAGGTCTCTCGGGTCCGGTGTCATTATGACCAAGCATGGTCACATACTGACCAACAATCATGTCATTGTCGGTGCCGACGCCATCCAGGTGATGCTGCAGGACGGCCGCTCTGCCAGTGCTGTGGTTATAGGCTCCGACCCGGC
>JBLFWP010000060.1:0-21066 GCA_047611225.1 Halioglobus sp. | reverse complement strand
ACCTGACTGCACTTTTTCGAAATGGGGCGAAGGCGATGAAATCGGTAGCGCAAACCTGATTACTGCGCAGAGCGTACTGGCGGCCTCCAAACTGGTAAAAACAGGAAAGACCTACTCACTGGGTATTACCATTGACAGTTCTACGCCTGCATTTGCGCCGCGCAGCATGAGCTTGCACATCGTGCAGCCTGGTCAACAGCAGGGGCGCGCAGCGTTTCCCAATTCTACCTATAACGATGACATGTTTGTCGGCTGGTTTGGGATCGGCTCGCAACTCGATGGCTTGGGGCATATCGGTGATCCCGATGGTATTCACTACAACTGCCATGATGCGAAAGAATTTGCAGAAATTACCGGTCTGACAAAATTGGGGATTCATACGGTGCCGCCATTGGTAGCACGGGGTATTGTTCTGGATATGGCGGGCCACAAAGGTGTGTCACATTTGGCTGCGGGTGAATTCTTTACCGTTGATGATGTAAAGGCAGTGGAGAAGAAGCAGGGAACGCCTATCAGGGAAGGGGACGTAGTGCTGTTTCATACAGGCTGGACAGATGCCAAGATGAAGTCTGATCCGAAGGCGTGGACGGCAGGAGCGCCTGGGCAGAGTGAAGAGGTGGCTCAGTATCTGGCGAGTAAAAACGTTGTCGCTGTAGGGTCCGATACCTGGGGTGTTGATGTCGTGCCGGCGCCAGATCCCTTACGGACTTTTCAAGGGCATGTGATTCTTTTACAGGAGAGCGGCATCTTTTTGTTAGAGACTATGAACACAGGTCCGCTGGTTCAGGATGGTGCGCACGAGTTCTTGTTTGTTTTAGGGCAGGCGAAAGTGAGAGGTGCGGTCCAAATGATTATCAATCCAGTGGCTATTCTCTAGCGGCTATTCCTAAACAGCGGCGCGCCTGGTCTGCAGGCGCTTCGTATAGCGCCGCCGTCTATTGTTATCACCCTGCAATGCCTTTGCGCTACCTGTGCAATTGGCGATCGCGTGTACGCTTCCTCAATATTTCCGTTTTTGGTGCGTATTGTTTGCACATTCTGTCCCTAAGGTAGTGCCATAACTCCTAGAGCGACAGGCGACAATTATGTGTACTACACGATTCTCCACTATGGGAATACTTGGATGGCTTGTTTTATTTAGTGGTGGCGCGCGAGCGCAACTGGTCGATTGTGACCTGGCCTATGTAGACCCAGCGGTTGTCCCCAATGGCTGTGTGATGAAAACACTGATGGAGCAAATAGGAGAGGGACAGGGTGACATCACTCTCTACGGCTCTTCTATTTACTTGATCAAACGTGATCCGGCTCGTTCTGTTCGGCGTGGACGGCAACTTTTCCAGCGCAAATTTTCGGCCTATGAAGGCTTGGGCCCCCGAGTTAATTATGAGTCTGTAGGCGATATCGTCGACAGTCGCGCTTTGGGTGCTGGTCTCACAGATAGTTGTGCGGCTTGTCACGGCAGACCGAAAGGCTCAGCAGGCTTTGGCGGCGATGTGGCGACCAGGCCCGATAGCCGTGATGCTCCTCATCTATTTGGTCTCGGGCTTGTTGAACAACTTGCGGATGAAATGACAACTGAGCTGCGCTCAAACCGCAGTGCCGCTATCGAGTTGGCTGAAGACACGGGCCGCAGCCAGCGGCGCGAGCTGCGGGCTAAGGGTGTGCGTTTTGGAGTCCTTACGGCAAACCCAGACGGCAGTGTTCAGACCGGTGAAGTCGAGGGCGTGGATGCGGATCTCCGGGTGCGGCCTTTCTTCCATCACGGGCAAACTGCCAGTATTCGAGAGTTCATCATCGGCGCTTTCAAAGATGAGATGGGGCTGCAAGCTTGGGACCCAGTGCTGTGTTCCGTTACGGATTCGCAGAATCCACAGGCGAAGGTGAGTGCCAGTGGCTTTAAGTACGACCCCGCATTGGATAACTTTGAACGCCCCCCATTGTGTGACGCGACGGTAGATGCCGATGAAGATGGTGTGGTCGCAGAAGTCGATCCGGCGCTGGTCGATCACATGGAATTTTATTTGTTGAATTACTTCAAGCCGGGCTCTTACCGCACCAACCGTGAGACGGACCGCGGTAGAGATATATTGCGTAATATTGGTTGTACCGGCTGTCACAAAGCTGATCTGCGCATTGAGAGTGATAGAAGAATCGCAGACGTTGAAACGGTATATGACCCGGTCAATGGGATATTCAACGACTTGTTTGCGACTGCATCAACCCGCTTCGATGTGGTGGAGGATGGAGAGGCTTATCCCTTACTCTTGCCCCAACTGCAGCCCTTTGTAGTGCGAGATATCTTCTCTGACTTCAAACGTCATAATCTGGGGCCTGCTTTTTACGAACGGGAATACGACGGCTCTCTGGTTACTGATTTTGTGACAGAACCGCTGTGGGGTGTGGGCTCAACCACGCCCTATGGTCACGACGGTCGCAGTATCAATCTCGATGCGGTGATTCGCCGGCATGGCGGCGAAGCTTCAGCCAGTGCCAAGCGCTATGCGCGCCTCAACCCTCGTGATCAGAGCCAGCTGCTTGCCTTTTTACAGTCTCTGGTGCTGTTTCCGCCTGACGATACTGCCTCGAATCTCAATCCGGGCGATGCCGCTGATGTCGAGGGTGTTCAAACCCCCTCTAGCCACGGATCGATTAATCTAGGCGCCTTGTTTCAAATCCCAGAGGAGGGTGCCGAATAGGCTCAGGCCAGTAGCGCCGAACTTGCCAGGGAGCCGTGTAGTGTAGTTGCACTGTGGCCTCACTTTTTTACGTAGAAGTGCCATTGCTCGCTAGGAGCGAGATTGCGTGTAACGATCAACAGAAAACGAATAAAAATAGGGTCAAGCCAGGCTCCAAACGCAGGATTTCGCGCTAACGATAGGCACAGCGAACTATTGCGGTTAGTCTAGCTCTCTGGGGAGAGTAAGTGAGAATCCAAAGCAAACTTTTTGTTGTTTTTGCCATCGTCAATTGCCTGACGGTTGCTTTTACTGTGGTGTTAATGCAGTGGAATGTTGATCGCGGTTTACTGGATTACGTGAACACTCGCGAGTTGCAAAATTGGCAGGACAGTGCCGAACCTCTAGCCTCCTATTTCGATGAGCACGGCAGCTGGGAAAAGCTGCGCGGTGATCACAGGGCTCTACATGCCTTGCTGGGGATTGATAAACCTGACAACCGTGGCCCTAGGGGAAAACGCCCTGGCCCCGACAAAGATCAGGGGAGGCGTAGGCCACCGCCTGACAAGGATCACGCAGGGCGGCCACTTGAGCGTGGCTTTTCGTCTGATCGACCTGGCACTTTCAGTCCACCTGAAATTGCCCTGCTGGATGCTAGCGGTGCTGAAGTGGTGGCGGCTAGCCCCGCGCGCGATCGCTACCTAGAAGTTGCCATTGTGCTCAATGAGGACACCGTAGGATGGCTATTGGTGCCCGCTCACGACCAAATCACTGACGGCTTCGAGCTGAACTTTCTAGAGCAGCAACGGGAAACGTTACTGATAATCTCTCTGTTGGTGATTTGCCTTACAACAGCGGCTAGTCTACCGCTGGCAAGGCAGCTGGTGGTGCCGGTGAAAGAGCTGGCTGGAAAAACACGTCTTCTCGCCCAGGGCAGCTATGATCAGCAATGTGATGAAAGCCGCGGCGACGAGTTTTCTGACCTTGCGCGAGATTTCAATCAACTTAGTCAGACGCTTAACGATGCAGACGTTGCACGAAAACGCTGGCTGGCGGATACCAGTCACGAATTGCGTACACCCTTGGCGATTGTTCAGGGCGAGCTGGAGGCCATGCTCGATGGCGTGAGAGAAACGACACCAGAGGCTATACGCTCGGTGCATCAGGAAGTATTGCGACTGGGGCGCTTGGTCGAGGATCTGCGACAATTGAGCAGTGCGGATGTGGGCGCGATGCAGTATCGAATGGATAAAGTTGATCTGGCAACCCTGTGCGAAGAACTAGTCGCTCAATACCGTGAAAAAATGTCACAGTGCGGCCTTTCCCTAAGCGGTCAGATAGACAATACAATAGGCCTTGTATGGGGCGATGAAAGCAGACTTGTGCAATTGCTCGGTAATGTTTTGGCGAACAATGAAAAATACTCTGCGGCAGGGGGCGAGGTTCTAGTTACGCTTCAAGAATCCAAAGGCCAGGCAATGTTGAGCATTGAAGACAGTGCACCTGGTGTGTCTGACGCCGCCTTGGGTAAATTATTCGACTATCTCTATCGCACAGATGATTCGCGTTCACGCGAAACGGGTGGCACCGGATTGGGGCTGGCGATTGGCGCACGCATAGCGACAGCTCACGGCGGTACGCTCGGGGCTTCCCATTCAGAGTTGGGTGGCCTTGCTGTCACCCTGACACTTCCTTTGTTAGCCTAGACTAGAAAGACAACTCTTATGGATGAAGCAACAGTTCTGGTTGTCGAAGACGAGGAAAAGCTGTCAAACTTGTTGATAGATTATCTGCGCCAAGAAGGCTATGGCGTTCATAGCCTCGCGCGCGGTGATGAAGTGATGCCCTGGCTGGCGCAAAATTCGCCTGACGCAATTCTTCTAGATCTCATGCTGCCGGGAGTCGATGGCTTGACTCTGTGCAGGGAGATACGCCAGAAATCCAATGTGCCGATACTGATGCTCACCGCCAGGGTAGAAGAAATTGATAGGCTATTGGGCCTCGAACTGGGTGCTGATGATTATATTTGTAAGCCTTATAGTCCGCGGGAGGTAATGGCGCGCGTAAAGGCTGTACTGCGTCGCACTCTGAATGTCGCAGCTACTCCTGAGTCGAGAGTAGTACTGGATGACGGAAGATTGGAGCTGCGATATGAAGGTAGGGCCGTTCAGTTTACCGCTGTTGAGTATCAGCTATTGAGCCATCTGGCACAGGAGCCCGGGCGTATTTTTACCCGCAGTCAATTGATGGATGGGATGTATCAGGATCATAGGATTGTCAGCGAGCGCACCATCGATAGTCATATTCGAAAGGTGAGGCGCAAGTTAGAGACACTGCAGGCCCCTGATGAGTTAGTGCAGTCGGTCTATGGAGCTGGGTACCGGTTTGAAGGGTAGGCCCCAGCACTAAGTCCAAGGGCGAATTTTAAGAGCTAAACCGCAGTCTGATCAAAGATGCCTTTGGCCTGCAGGCGTTGGAAAAAATCCAAAGTGTAAGCTTTTTGTGGTTCTTCGCGCACCATAGCATCCATGCCAACAGCATCGTCTCCCACCAGAATACGCCATTGTTTACTTCGCATACCGTCGAGGATAATGGTTGCAGCTTCAGCGGCGGTGGTGGGAGCATTATCGCGAAAATGTTGCCCCTGTAATTCGAGCATCTGTACTACTGTAGCGTCGTCTAGTTGACCTGCCTTCTCATCTAAACGGGCCCATAGCTTACGCACCTCTGCTATTTCCTCGGCGCTCATGTTAGCGGGTAAGACGAGGTCGTGGACCTTGCGGGCATTGATTGCAATGGAAGTACCTATGTGGCCGGGCATCACAACAGAAAGGCCAACGTGGGGAGCATTGATCTGCAAATCGATCATTAATGCCTCGGAGAAACCCTTCACCGCAAATTTTGCAGCACTGTAGGCTGTATGAGGAAAATTGGGACTCATGCAGGCCCAGAATCCATTCACACTGCTGATATTTATCACATGACCCTCCGTGCTTTTAATTAGCAGGGGTAGGAACACGCGGCAACCGATATAGACTCCGCCCCAGCAAACACCAAAAGTCTTTTCCCATTGATCCCGCGGGTCGCTGATGAAGCTGCCGCCACCGGCAATACCTGCGTTGTTAATTAGGAGGTTGAAGTGATCGGTGCTGTGCTCGGTGAGTGCTTGCGTGGCGAAGGATTGCATAGCTTGCTCATCGGCGACGTCACAGATGTGCAGGCTGATGTGAGTCCCTTCAGGTGCCTCCTGTAGGCTGATGCTTCGTGTTTGTTCCAGCCCTTCGCTGTCCAGGTCGCAGCATGCAACATGGCAGCCCGCAGCGCTCAGCTGCTGCACCAGGGCGCGTCCAATGCCACTACCGCCACCGGTCACTACCGCAATTTTGCCGTTCAAATCGTTCATGGGAATCCTTTCTCTCAACAGTATTTGGTTGATCATTATAAGGAAAATGAAAGCGCTGTAGGAGAGGGTTAAGCTGCCAATCGAGGTATGCAATGCCAGAAAATTATTTCTCTATATTAGATTAGTTATAGCCTATAACCATCTGATTATAAACGTTATATATTCTGACGCGGTTAGCTGCGCGCGGTGGTTGGTTGTTTTATTGAGCAGGCTTTAGTCTGCAGCCATTTCAGCTGCTTAATCAGACGAAGGTTTGTCGTCGGTACTTTGCGTTTCTTGCTCACCCCTTAGTAAGGCGTACCAATCGCGAAATGGGCCCATGGTGTTATCCCAGAAAGAACGATTTTCTGCCTGGGTTTCTGGTCCCAAGCCCCACGGGGTGTATTCATCCTTCTGCGGATGGTAAAGCGTTCCGGCCATTCGGTCATAGATGCTGGTCACCGCTGCGAAGTTAGTGTCGCGATGCGGTTCCAGATAACTGTGATGAATATGGTGCATAGCAGGGCTCTGCAACCATTTTTCCAACCAGCGGGGATAGCCAAACTGCACATGGTAGTGGCGGAAGGTGCCGTTAAACCCAAACAGCGCTGTAAAGAACCCGATGTTGAAAAGCGTAGCCTCCGTAATGTCTCCCGCAAATAAATACCCAAAGATACCTGCGGCTGTACCATAGCTCAGGGCCGCGCCTGCATCCCACACGGGCGTCGCCAGAAAATGTTCGCGGTGACGAGTGAGAGGTGTCAGTACCTCCGCCGAGTGGTGTGTTTTATGAATGGCCCAAAGCACGGGGAACTTGTGCATACTGAAATGGGTGATGAAAAAAACCAGGTCATAGAGAAGCAAGGTGACGAGGCTGTAAAGTAGCATCCATGGAAGGTTCGAATGCAGGGCGGGGGACTCACCGGCGACGGTGCCTAAAAACCAGATTATCGATTGCTCCGTCGCGGGCCCGACCGTTGCCAGTATCGTCACCGCCCAGATCGGTCGCAGCAATTTGTCGAAAACCCACAGCTGAATATCAACGCGAGCGGAGACGTGGGTGTAAATATCTCTAGGCAATAGAAATTGAATGAGGCCGGTTTTTCGTTCATGGCCGTCGGCCGTTCTGGCGCCATGACCTTTGCGATAGATAAAGAGTGTAATGGCCAGTGCCAGGGTCAGTAGCAAAACTGGCCAGTGTAGATCGGCGGGGACATCAGAGGAGAGAGCGTGCCAAAGGTAGTCAGTGCCCTGCTGTACAAGCGTGGTCAACGGGCCCGATTGGGTTACTTGTTCTTCCAAGGTGCTATTCCTTCACAAAAAATAAAGACGCCAGTATGTCAAAAGTTCTGCCTGTCTTCGAGGAAAGACAGGCAGTTTCTCGTTATTGTGACAGAGCGTGCGCAGTGTCTATCAGGGCCAAATGACTGTAACCCTGTGGGAAGTTGCCCAGTAGCTGGTGTGTATTGAATTCCATGTCTTCACTGAGCAAGCCCACATGGTTGGTGTGAGAGACCACGTCTTTGAACATTTGCGAGGCCAGCTCTTTCTTGCCAATTCTGTGCAGGCTTTTGATCATCCAAAAGGTGCAAACGGTGAAGGCCGAGTGCGGCTCTCCAAAGTCGTCTATGTTTTTGTAGCGAAACATCAGGCCGTCTCGGCACAATTCATCGTAGCAGCGATTTACCGTGCGGACATATTTGGGGTCATCCGCTGCGATCATGCCGTAGTGTTCCATCAGAAGATTTGAAGCATCCATGTGCGTGTCGCCATAGGCCTGGGAGAATGCCTGTATTTCTTCGTTCCAGCCCTTGGTCATGACCTGCTCGTAGATTTCATCGCGGATTGTTTTCCAGTCTTCCAGTGGTGCCGTCTGGTTAAAAAATTCTGCGATTTTTATGGCGCGATCAATCGCCACCCAGCAAAGCACTTTTGAAAAGACGAAGTGTTTCTTATCGCCACGGATCTCCCAGATGCCCGCGTCAGGGTTGCGCCACTGGCTTTCTACGTGACGAACAAGGGTGCGAACAACCGTCCAGATTTGTTCTGAGTTGATCAGTGATTCAGAGTGGTCTGTAAGGCGCTGGTAAATCGTATCCAAAACGAATCCGTAGATGTCATGTTGCTTTTGTTCGTATGCGGCATTACCTATGCGCACCGGCGATGAGTTGCCGTAGCCACTAAGCCAGTCGAGGCTGGATTCCGTAAGTTCTTTTTGGCGATTGATACCGTACATGATCTGCACGTTGTCGTTTTTGAAAGGAATTACGTCGAGAATAAAATCGAGATACCGACCGCTGACGGGGTAGTGACCAAGTTGGCTGAACACCTTTACTACCATCGAAGCATCGCGTAGCCAGCAGAATCGATAGTCCCAGTTCCGCACGCCGCCGACTTCTTCGGGCAGGCTGGTTGTCACAGCGGCCAGTACCGCTCCTGTTGGCTGGTAGGCTAAAAGCATTAGTACCAGCAAGCTACGCTCAACGCTTTCGTCCCAGCCTTCAAACTTGATTGAACGATCAATCCAGTTCATCCAGTACACTTTGGTTCTCGCATAGGCGAGATCGATAGTCTCGTGGGTTGGCCTCACAATTTTTTGGTTATAGCTGAGAAGAATAAAGTGATCTTCATTGACGTCGACTACTTGTGCTTCAAGTAGTGCTTCGGTGGCGAGATCAGAATACAAATAAATGGATTCGTAACTGGGTTCATTGCAGACCGACTTGATAAAGTTGGCTTCGACTGTCGTTGTGGTTTCGCCCTTTGCGTAGGCGAGACGCGGTTGAAAGTCGATTACCATTCTCGGACTTCCGCTCAGACGGCGTATCTTGCGAACAATTTCTGGAGGACAAATAACATTATTGCGGTCCGGGTATCGCGGCATGAAGTCGATCACTTCAAATGCATCTGTGCCGTTTGAATAGCGGGTGACTAATATATTGGTTCTGGGCAGATATTTTTGCTCGTAACTGACATTGTCGCCAGGCATGTCGATGCCGAAATGGCCGCCGCGTTCGCGGTCAAGTAGCTGTGCGAAAGCAGAAGGGGAGTCAAATGCGGGTAAACAACACCACTCTATAACGCCTTGCTCGCTGACCAATGCGGCACTCTGCCCGTTGCCAATAACGCCGTAATTCATGTGTACCATATCTATTTCCAGCCTTTTTCTATCAGCATGTTACTAGGACGCCTTCTCAATATTTTGGAAACCGGTTGCAATGCGTTCAAGCATCAATAAGAACTGATCTACATCGGATACGCGGTGTTGGGCTTGTGAGTCGCCTCCACCCACTTTGATGCTAACGAGGCCTTCCTCTTCAAGCTTGAACATGGCTTCGTCGGTTTGGTCATCTCCTGCGCAGAGTACAAAATTGTATTGTTGCTCCCGAATGAAGTGCTCCATTGCCCTGCCTTTGTTGACGTGGATTGAGCTCACTTCGACGATGCGTTTGCCGTGGTGAATTTCTACAGGCGAGTTGCCCAGCATATCGAATAGATCGTGAACCAATTGATTGGCCTTCCACTGGGCAAATACTGGCTCACTCTGGCGGTAGTGCCATACCAGCGATGACTGCTTTTCTTCGATTGCGCTGCCCGGGGTTGAGCCCTCGTAGAGCTTAAAGGCATCTCTCACTGGTCCTTTCCAGTTGAAATCAACATTGGGGTTTAATGTTTCCCATTCGGAATCTCCCGGCTTGCGATAGCAATTACCGTGCTCGCCAATCAGGGTGAAGGGGTAGTCGCCCAGCCATTCTTCCAAAAAGCTAGCCGGTCTTCCGCTGATGATATAGATATCAATAGGCGCTTCTGCCAATTGAGATAACAGTTCGCGTAGGCGAGTGTCCGGCGTCGCCTGATCCGGTTTATCTTCAAATCCCCTCAATGTGCCGTCGTAGTCGAGAAAAAGAGCCGGTTTGCTCGCGGATTGTAGAGCCTCTAGGATTTTAGCTTCACTGTCACCCATGGCCTGCGGTAGGGGGGACTTTCTGCGGCGCTCAATAAGTTGTTGCAGGAAGTTTCCGGCCCAATGATTCGCATCGAACTCCAGCACGCGTTTAGTCATATAACCCATGCGTTCTTTTCGTTCATCCAAGGGCATGCTCAAGGCGGTGTCGATAGCGGTAGCGACTTTCATGCTGTCGTAGGGGTTTACGATAAGGGCGTTTACCAGTTCTTGGGCGGCGCCGGCAAATTCACTGAGAATGAGTACGCCAGGGTCGTAGTTTTGAGGGTCGTAGTGCTGACAGGCAATGTATTCCTTTGCCACTAGATTCATTCCATCAACCAGCGGAGTGACCAGGGCGACATCGGCGATCGCGTACAATGCGCAGAGCTCAGTAAAGGGGATCGATTGGTGGATGAAATGAATGGGACTGTATTTTACGCTGGCATAGCTGCCGTTGATTCGTCCCACTTCCCGTTCGATTTTTTCGCGAAGCTGCTGGTACTCTGTTACTTCGCCGCGGGTTGGTACACTAATAAAAACAAACACCACATCCCTGGCCTGATCGCTGGATGAGAGAAAGGTTTCGATGGCTTCCAATCTGCGCAGCAACCCCTTGCTGTAATCCAGCCGCTCGACACTAAGGACTATGCGTTTATCTTTCCAGTTGTTTCGGTACTCGGCCAGTGTTTCGTGAAACTCCTCCTGCAGTACCTCTCGTTCAAAACTCTGTGAATTGATGCCGATAGGGAACACGCCCAGAGAGGCCTCGTGATTGCCGGAGGCGATGGTCGTCATCTCGGACTCCAGTCCCAGTAGTTGTAGTGCCGAGCTTCGAAAATGGCGCAGATAACTGGAGGTATGAAAGCCAATTAAGTCTGCGCCCAGCATCCCGCGGATTAGTTCCTCGCGACGCGGGTGACAGCGAATTATTTCTGAAGAAGGGAAGGGTGTGTGTAGGAAGAAACCTATCTTTAGTTCTGGCCTCGCTTTGCGCAGCAGTTCGGGCAGCAACATTAGGTGGTAGTCGTGCACCCAGATGATAGTGTCGTCATCATCTTCATCTACTAAGTCCAGCAGGGCGTCAGCGAATTTTTGATTGACCTCAACATAGGCCTGCCAATCGGATTCTGTATAGTGCATGTAGGCGCGATTATAGTGCAGTAGCGGCCATAGGCTGGAATTTGAAAGGCCGTGGTAATAGCCATCGATTTGATCGTCATCGAGAAATACCGGGATGCAGTTGAACTCATTTTCCAGTTTCGAGCGTATTTCCTCGCTTTCCACAGCGGCACCCGGCCAGCCTACTGATTGTAGGGAGAATTGATCGCTGGAAATCCCCTCGAGTGCAGCAACCAGGCCACCCGATGATTTGCGTATAGTGTTGCCCAAAGTAACGGGCAGGCGATTGGCGACATTGATAACTGTTTTCATTTATTTTTCTGGTATCCCGTTGTCTGAATTTACGCTAGGTTTTTAGGGGGCTGCAGGTGGCTAGAAGCATAGATAGCTCTAGTCTTGATTGAGACGGACATGACGGTGAATGGTTCTTTAGCTGGATTGGCAGTACCCAGGCGTCGCGGGGGAATTATTGATAGCGGTGTTTGAGCACCAGAGGCCAGTGGTGCTCTGGTTGAAGTTTTAGCCTGGATTCCGTTTTCGTATTTTTTTACGGTAATCACCTACCCTACACAGGGCTGTTTTTTTACTGGAGAGTGAGCAACAAAACTACCTAAGCCGGCCGATTATAGTCCTTTTGAAAGTGGGAGTTGAGGAAAAACTATTGTCACTATTTCGGCATCCGGCCAGATTGAGTTGCCTCTCAGTGAGGGGAACGGGGAGTGTCTTGACCGACTCCCGGATGCATCTAGCATGGTGCAGTAAGCTTTATTCTGGCCTACGTCGATTGCCGGTGTTGAACACTGCGTCGTCCTGCCGTCCGCCGCGAAGGCAGTCCGGGGCCATATCAAAATAGCTGTCCTGGGTGGGCTCAGTTCGACTCCAGTCTACTCTTTCACTACGGTAGGCAAACTTCCATAGACCGTCACGTTTTTCGTAGCGATCCAGATAGCGACCCGCAATGATGACGTCTTCGAAGCCGTCCTCGGTAGGGGTTTTGTGGTAAGCGTTAAAGTAGACCTCGCCAAAGGCCTCATCACCCTGAATATCGATCAGTACATTGCCTATCATATGCTGATTGGCGGCATGTGATTTGAGTGCTTCCATACAGAAACCTACAAATTCAGTAGCGGGCCCCTTGGTGAAGCCGTAGTCACACCAGGCGTCTTCGAAAAATACCGACAACATCAAATTCTCATCGAGGCGGTCGAGGCCGCGCATGTATTTACAGGACAGCTCGTAGATGTCCTGTTTTGCCAGATACTGTTCGATGCGGTCGTCCATTTTTTGTTCCTTGGTGTGTTAATGCGTAGTGAGGTGTTGTGGCTATTGCTTAAGGAAAGGGTAGAGCGGGTCGGCGTCGATATGGCCGCCTTTATTCATATCATTAAAAGCTTCGCTGCTGCGTTCATCAACAACCTGAAGGCGCTTACTCCAATCCATCACTACTGTTCGATGCAGGATTTTCCACTGCCCGTCTCTTTTTTCCAGTTTGTCCAAATAGCGGCCGTAGAACAATAGTTCTTCTTCACCACCGGGGAGAAGGTGGCCTGCGTGCACGCAGGACTCCGACAGAGCGCTATTGTCGCTAAATTCAATGAGGGTGTTGCTAAGACTATGCCGCGTAAGCTCATAGGTCTGCTCCAGTGCCCCAACAACCAGTTCGGAAAACATTTGGGCGGGGCCTTTATAGCTGCCGTAATCGACCTCTGCATCATCCCAATAAGATTGCGCTATGGCGGCCGAGTCCAGTCGGTCAAGGCCTCTGCTGTGTAGGTAGAGAATGTCTTCAATGGCGCTACGATCGGCCAGTTCCTGGGGGGTAGGTGGTGTGCCTGTCATAGTGCTCATCTCTGTTGGGATGTGGAGGTGGGCGAGGCTTGCATTGGCCGCCCGAAAAAGTACATACTAAAAAAACAGTCGATCCTGATTGTATTATCAGGAATGGATTGAAGTCCATAGCTGTTGCGTCATTAGCCCTCAATGCAGGCAGGCGTAACGTAGCAGTAACAGATCGGAATACTCCATGACACAAGATACAGACAAGCGGCCTGGCGAAGCCCGGGCCAAGGGTCCCAGCGTAGCTGATACGCTGACCAGTGATCGCGTCGGGCCACCGCCACCTCTTCTGGAAAACAGTTACGAATTTCTGGGGGATGAAGACATTGCTTTCGAGAGATATATCTCTCCCGATTTTTTCCAACGTGAGATCCGTGACCTATGGTCTCGTACATGGCAGTGGGCGTGTCGTGAGGAGCATATACAGGAGGTTGGCGATACCTATGTATACGATATCGGGCCGTATTCAGTAATAGTGGTGCGCTCCGCCCAGGATACCATTGAGGCCTTTCTCAATAGCTGTACCCACCGTGGTACGCGGATATTGGCGGGAGAGGGCACTGGTTATAGCCCCGCGTTTACCTGCCCTTTCCACGGCTGGTCCTGGGAGTTAGATGGCTCTATTCGAAATATACCGGCGCAGTGGGATTTTCCTCACGTGTGCAACGATACTCACGACCTGCAGCGGGTCAGTTGTGAGCGCTGGGGCGGGTTTGTATTTATCAATATAGATCCCGAGGCAAAACCGCTGGCTGAGTTCCTCGATGTCATGCCAGATCACTTCAAACATTTTCCGCTGGAACAGCGACGCATCAAATTGCATGTGCAGAAAAAACTGCCTGCTAATTGGAAGGCGGCGCAGGAGGCCTTCATGGAGGCCTACCACAACTTCGAGACCCACAATTCTCCCAATGGCGGCAATACGCAGTACGATATTTTTGGTAAGTATGTCAGCCGGTTTATACATAACATCGGTAATTACAGCCCGGAGTCACTGGACGATTACCCGGGTGATAAATGGCGCCGGCCCGCTTTGTCAGAAGATGAGCTGCTCGCATTTTTGAGCGTGTTTCAAATACAGCAGGATTCGGTACCCGAGGGGGAAACGGCGCGCTCAGTAGTTGCCGAGGAATTGCGTGCAAACTTGAGTGAGAAGTTGGGTATAGATTTGTCAGAAGTCAGCGAGTGCCTGATGCTTGATTCGATCGAGTATCACCTGTTTCCCAACATGTTTTTCTTTCCCGGTATCAACATACCAATGGCCTACCGATTTCGGCCCAACGGCGATGACGTAGACAGCAGTATTTTTGACCTGATGATTCTGCAGCCAATGGCCGCCGGAGAAACCCATCCGGAACCACCCGAGCCAGTGTTACTTGATTTGGAGCAATCCTACACAGAGGTTGATGGTATTGGCTGGCTGGGCCCGGTATACGACGAAGATACCGGTAATCTTGCGCTGCAAACCCAGGGTTTCAAGACCAGCCGCAAGCCCGGTCTCACATTGGGTAATTATCAGGAGGCCCGAATTCGGCGGGTACATATGACTTTGGATGAGTTCTTGTCCAAAAGTAAAACAAGTAGTGAAACAAGTAGTGATACAGAGTCATAGCAAATGAGCGAGACTGAATTTCGTAGGGTGGCCCAAATCGACGAGCTGCCGCCAGGCAAGATACTGTGCGTTGAAGTCGATGGCCACGAGGTGCTGCTGTGTCATACGAAAGAAGGTATTTTCGCGGTAGACAATATGTGCACCCACGCGGCGGCACGGTTGTGCGAGGGGAAGCTCAAGGGTCACCGCATCCTCTGTCCACTGCATGGCGCAGCGTTTGATGTGCGCGACGGTAGTGCATTGACGCGTCCGGCTTCTATAGCGCTAACTAGCCATAAAGTAGAGGCCACTAAAGAGGGTATTGGACTGTTGTTGAATGCCGCTGGAGATGATCAATGACGCAAACTACCGTTGAGGAACCTTTCCCAGGGGGCATTGAGGCTCGCACGAAGCGCAGAGCGACCTTGGAGAAGCAGCGTTATATCGCGCCCTCTACCCCCGAGACAGAGTGGGAGGGTGTGTGGACGCGCTGTTGGCTATTTGCCGGGCTAGAATCTGATCTACCTGACGCAGGGGATTATTTCGTCTACAACCTTGGCCGCGAATCTATAGTGGTGCTGCGCGATGACGATGAAACGATTCGCGCGTTCTACAACGTCTGCCAGCATCGGGGCAATCGCTTACTTGCCAGTGAGAGTGGCTCTATTGCACAAGTGGCATGCCCCTATCACGGTTGGACCTACGGTCTGGATGGGCAGCTGCTGGAAATTCCCGACGAAGAGCGATTTTGTCCCGCGGTAGAGAAGTCTGAACGTTCTCTCAAGCCGGTAAAAGTAGCGCAGTGGGCAGGTATGGTTTGGCTGAATATGGATCCAGAGTCCCAGTCACTGGAAGAGTACCTGGGCCCCATTATGGCTAACCTCGCGCCCTATCGCTTTGAGAAGATGGTGCTAGCCCAACACCAAACTGTCAGCATCGATGCTAACTGGAAAACTGCCAGAGACAATTTTCTGGAGCAGTACCATGTGGACTTTATTCACCCGCAGCACGCCACTTTGGTGGACTGCTGTAATTCTACAAATATCCTATGGCCCTACGGACATTCCGCTACGATGGTAGAGGGCTATGTCACCAATTCTCGCTATCCTGAGCCAGAGGAAACGCCGGTACATTTGGTAGAGCTGCTCAAGGGTATTGGTCTCGACCCGAAAGACTTTGATGGTCGTGTTTCTCAAATTCGAGAAACAGTACAAAAGCATAAACGTGAGGTGGGTGAACAGCTTGGTTTTGATTACTCGCCGCTGTCGGATGAGCAAGTTACGGATGTTTGGCAGTACGATATCTTCCCCAATACCTTTATGACGATTCAGGCTGAAGAGCTCTGGATTTATGGTCCAAGGCCTCATCCAAGCGACCCCAATAAATGTTTCTTCGACAAGTGGACGCTGCAGATCCCAA
Source organism: Halioglobus sp. (assembly GCA_047611225.1). GTDB lineage: Bacteria > Pseudomonadota > Gammaproteobacteria > Pseudomonadales > Halieaceae > Marimicrobium. The sequence goes on along the minus strand of JBLFWP010000060.1, from coordinate 5,098 downwards.
TGGAAATCGGCAGCGACAGCGAGCGTGGCCTGACGCTGAACCCACGACTGATGGTGGGTAGGGACGATGAGCGGCCGCAGCACGAAGTGTTCACAGCTGAAGATGTCATTCAGGGAAAACACTCACTGACTATCACCATTGATCAGGATATTTACTATCTGGCCGATATGCAGGCGGGCATGCATTCGCGAGGTTTTGACTCGGCCTTACTGAATCAGGATGAGGTTCGTGTGCAGCATTTTCACGACTGGTTGGATGCCTACCTCGGTAAATAGTCTGTTGCGCGTACGCGGGGCATAGCATAAACGATACCCTTGCCACCGGCTCGCTACTGGTAGAGTTCAAAAAGTAGCGCATGCCTTCGTTGCCATGCAGCCGGCTAAAGTTCTAAGAGGCCGCAACGAGATAGGGTTCTATTTAGTGACAGGGAAATAGTCTGGAAAAGCTTCGCCTGCGTTAAGCGTATCTGCAGGCTTACTGCGCTGTTACCCTAGAAGATCCTGTAATTGCCTGTGCATATTCTGCACGCCCGGCTCATTGCGCCCAATAATCACCTTGCGTTCAATGCCCGCTTGTAGGCCGCGGTGAATCTTATCAACCAGCGTGTAATCTTCTGCGACGGCAACATCGTTAATCATTTGAAAGTACTCTTCGTACTGTTGCTGCTCTTCTTCGGTGTTAGGTTTCTCCGGTAAGAACATGCTGTGATACACCACCGACTTGCCTGGCTCGATGGGATAGACCCGCCAGGTCTGGAAGTGATCTTCCACCACGAAAATAACCGTATTGGGAAAAATGAAGTTTACAAAGGAGCTATGGGCGCGAGGGTTCCATTGGTCTTCCGGTATTTCTTTCAATTCGTTGATAGACAGCGCTGGAGAACCCATGGAGTGATTGCGACCATACTGTTTGTAATGCGCAGTATTGCAATAGGACATGGTGGCTATGGATTCGGGGTGCAGAAACTCAAAGTGATAAAACTCATGGAAAGTATCCATGTTGAGTTTCCAGCTGAACTCGGTGAATACTTGTTTGGCCCCTAGGTAGTAGGAATCCTCAAAACCAAAGCCGTCTAGTCGTTCCTCAAGTCCACCCAATACTTCGTCAATATCAAACGTTAGCTCAGGGTTAGGCATAACAAAGATCATGCCGTACTTTTCCTGTACGTCCAGTTTCCGCAGACCGAGGGTTTCGCGGTCAATGGTGTCAAAGCCTTCATTACCGAAGGGAACGCCTACCAGTGAGCCTTCCAGATCGTAAGTCCAACCGTGGTACGGGCAGGAGAAGAGCTTGCCCTTTTTGGCTTTGCCGTGGCTGCATTCGTTCAGAGGAGCGCCGCGGTGGGAGCAGATATTGACAAAGGCATTGAGTTTGCCATCGTCATTTCTGACGATGAGGATAGGTATGCCGGTATCGTCAAAGGCAAAATAGTCGCCTGCTGCGGGAACGATGCAGCTGGGGCCTACAAATTGCGCGTAGTTGCGAAACAGCTCTGTTTTTTCGCGCTGAAACTGACCAGGGTCGGTGTACTCACTGACATCGATTTGCATGACAGAATCGGTCAGGCTGGTGGTTTTGTTCTCCACCAGATCCAGTAGGGTTTTGATTTCTTCGACCAGTTGTTGCCGCTGCATTGATTCTCTCCGGCGAGGAGGCGTTTACAGCCCCAGAACCATTTTCGCAATAATGTTGCGTTGGATTTCCTGGGAGCCGCCAAAGATGGAAGCTGCCCGGTTGTTGAGATAGCGGGGGACGATAGAATTTGTGTAATCTGCTCTTACCGGATTACCTTCGGCTACCGGGTTCATTTCAAAACCCCTGTAACCCATCACATCGATAGAGACCTCATTGATTCCCTGTTCCAGACGAGTGGCACTGAGCTTCATAATAGAAGACTCAGGTCCTGGGTTGGAGCCGCCGCTGACGGAAGACAGAATGCGCAGCTCTGTAATTTCCAGCGCCTTGAGATCAATTCCAAATCGGGCGACCTTGCGTTCGATCTCGCCGTTGGCATCGAAACTTTCGTTGCTGGCGGTAGCATCGTCTATCAGGTCTTTAAGGTTTTCTAGTTCATGCCGAATGCGGTGGGCGCTAAAGCCGCCACCCCGTTCGAATTCGAGTAGGTATTTGGCGTAGTTCCAGCCTTTGTTTTCTTCGCCAATACGATTGCTCTGGGGCACGCGTACGTCATCGAAGAAAACCTGGTTGACCTCGTGATCGCCCGCCATCGTGATAATCGGCTCTACGGTCACTCCCGGTGTGTCCATGTCGATCAATAGAAAGCTGATGCCGGCCTGGGGCTTACCGCTTGCTTGTGTGCGCACCAGGCAGAAGATGTGATCGGCCAAGTGGGCGTGGGTGGTCCAAATCTTGGAGCCGTTAACGATGTAGTCGTCGCCGTCAGCTTGTGCCTTAAGCTTTAGGCTAGCGAGGTCAGAGCCTGCGCCGGGCTCAGAATAACCCTGGCACCAGTAGTGCTCGCCACTGAGAATTTTCGGCAGGTATTCTGTTTTTTGTTCTTCGCTGCCAAAGGCCATGATGACAGGGGCCAGCATTAGCAATCCCAGCGGGATCAACATAGGCGCGCCGGCCGTATAGCACTCTTTGGAGAAAATGTATTTCTGCGCGGGAGTCCAGTCAGTGCCGCCGTGCTCTACAGGCCATTGAGGAACCGCCCAGCCTTTGGCAACCAGTATGGCTTGCCACTGGAGAGCGATGTCCTTTTCGACAAATACACTGCCGTTATTAGCGGTGCCTTCAATGATGTTTTGCGGCAGATTGTCTGCGAGGAAGCTGCGAACTTCCTGTTGAAATTGCAGTTCCTCGTCGCTGAAGTTCAGATTCATAGCTTATTCCGTAGCGTTTATTCTACCGGCTCCATTGCCCAGACAATGCCACGGCGCAGTAACTCGTAAAATTCTTCTGTTTTCCACGCGCCTTCTTCAGGCTCGGGATACTCTTCCATCAATGGCTGCATATCGTACTTGCCGCGACAGTGCCCCAGGGTGTTGTACAACACATGGCCTTTGCCATAGGGGTGAATGTAGAGCACAGGCTGTACGTCTGTGTCTTTCATCCAGGCGTCGCTGATGAAGTTTTCTACAGGGTCAGACCAATGTGTGTGCAGCAAAGTCTGGTGTTCGCCATGGAACTTACACAGGTACAGTTCATCGTCCACGGTGAAAGTGGGAATGCCCTTGACCAACGGATGCTCAGGCTCTGTCACCAGCACGTCGTATTCCTGAATAGGGGGATGCGACATAAACTGGCTGCCCAGCATTTCCATGAATGGCACGTTTTCTTCTGGGCAATCCACACGTGGAGTGCCGTCCGGGCCGGGTTCCATAAATCGCAGAATAGAGTTGGTGCCGTGCAGCGCGTACCACTTTTTTCCACCCTGAATAAAATCAACAAGCCGCGATGTTTGCGCTTCGGTCGGTACGATGTCGCAGGTGTAGGTGATCAGGAAGTCGGCATCGCAAATGGCGTCGATATCACTGAAGTCCGCGCCTACTTGTACCTTGATGCGCGGCTGTTCCGCCAGGAGTTTGAGAATCTCAACCCTGGCGTGGTCGATGTTGTGATATTTGCCGCCTGCAACTAAGTAGACGTCAATACGATCACTCTTGCTCATCTTACAGTTGAACTCGCTTGGTAAAGCCGCCGTCCGCTACCAGGTTTACACCGGTAATCAGGCTGGCTGCAGGGCTAGCAAGGAAAGCAACTGAGTTGGCAATTTCTTCAGCGCTGCCGAAGCGTCCAGAAGGAATCTGCGCCAGAGTTGAGTCGTACAATTCAGCCATGTTGTTCTTGATGAAATCCCATGCGCCGCCTTCAATGAATATCGGGCCGGGAGATACACAGTTAACGCGAATGCCGTTGGGGGCAAGTGCTTGGCTCAGTTGCTTGGCGTGAATGATCAATGCGCCTTTGATGGCGTTGTAAGGCTGTGGGCCCATGAAGGTTTCAACGCCAGCTGTGCTGGAGATAATGACGATAGAGGCAGCGTCAGATTTTTCCAGAAAGGGCATAGCCGCTTCAACGCCTCGAGTAGTACCCATCAGGTCAATGTTGAAGTTATTGAGCCAGCCTTGCTCACTCATGTCACCTCCGCCGGCGCTAACGTTTGGCACGAAGATGTCGATGCCGCCAAGTGCTTCGCCCATACTCGCGATCCAGCCTTGGTAAGCTGCTTTGTCTGCAACGTCTACAGCTGAACCGACAACCTTGCCACCGCGACCGCTGAGTTCAGCGATGGCTGTGTCAACTTCTTCCTGGCTGCGTGAACAGATTGCCAGATCACAACCTTCGTCTGCCAGCAGGTTGGCGATAGCGCGACCGATGCCGCGAGTTGAACCGGTGATGACTGCTTTCTTGCCAGATAATCCGAGATCCATTGTAGACTCCTGAGATGATTTGATTGATTAATCGTTATTGGGGCCGGACGCGACGCAGAGCCTGCAAAGGTACTAAATTAGCGGGGTCCCGGCTGTGAGGATGAGTGCAAAAAACTGATTGAAAGGCACGTTATCAAACCCCCTGTGAAAAAACAATCAGATTTGACTGTTTATTTTCTATCCGATAATGTGGGTGCCCAATCCGGCCTGCAAGGCACGCCGTTGGCGGCCATATTTAACCCCTCACAGAAGTAGGAGAGCATGATGAAACTGTATTCTTCCATTGGTCCAAACCCCCGTTTAGTTAGAATGTTTATGTTGGAGCGCGGTGTTGAAATCGCCACCGAAGAGGTGGATATCATGGGCGGTGCAAACCTCTCCGATGACTTTAAAAAACTGAACCCTTCAGCCCAGTCTCCCTGTTTGCAGTTGGATGACGGCAGTACCTTGTCTGAAGTTACTGTGATTTGCAGTTATCTGGATGAAGTTACAGCAGGTGACTCACTGATAGGCGCGACGCCCGAGGAGAGAGCGCAGACCAATATGTGGACTCGTCGTTTTGATGGCCGCATTCTAGAGCCCATGTCCCTCGCATTTCGTAGTGCTGAAGCGCTGGGACTGTTCGAAAATCGTTGCCACGTAATACCCCACGCTGCAGATGACCTTAAAGAAACGGTGCAAGAAAACTGGGCCTGGATTGA
>JBLFWP010000059.1:0-21412 GCA_047611225.1 Halioglobus sp. | reverse complement strand
ATAGGGCAGGGCTTTAGTGCTGATCTTGCGAACCTTACGGCGTGGCATGCACGCGTTGGCGCGCGTCCAAGTGCCGCGGGAAGTATTCATCCTTCTGAAGCAGGCTAGTTCACAAGGCGAGAAGATCGTATTTAGCACCCATCACCCTACACAGAGGTTGAGCAATGAAAGCAGCAGTATTCAAAGAAGTGGGTCAGCCGCTTGTAGTTGAAAAGGTAGAGGACGTTACTCCCGAATCTACTGAACTTGTCATGAAAGTAAGCTTTTGCGGCATTTGCGGTACCGATTTACACGCTACCCGTGAAGGATTGACTACCGCCTGTTGTGGTCAAATTCTTGGTCATGAATACGTTGGCGAAATTGCTGAAGTAGGTAAGGATGCCGCCGGTGATTGGAGTGTTGGTGATAGAGTTTGCGCTCTTCCCTTTATCGCCTGTGGCCAATGTTTGCCCTGTGCGGCGGGTCACTTTTTCGAATGTGCGAATAAGAAAGTATCCGGTGTTGATGATCAGGGCGGCTTTGCCGAATACGTAACAACGGGTGCCAGGGAAACGATCCTGCTTCCCGACGAGCTGGATTTGGAAACCGCTGCGCTGGTAGAGCCATTAGCAGTGAGTATTCATGCGGTTCGTATGGCAGAAGTAAAAGCCGGTAGTCGTATATTGGTGATTGGTGCTGGCCCTATTGGCCTTACCACTGCTTTATGGTGCAACTTCTTTGGTGCCAGGGAAGTAGTTGTTAGCGAAGTGGCTCAGTCCCGAGCCAAGCTGGCGCGCAAAATGGGTGCTACACAGGTTATCCATCCCGATTTGGAAAAAGGCGCGGAAGGCTTGCTGGAGCAGTTTATCGATGTGGCTGGCGGGCCGCCGGATGTCATTTTCGAATGTGTAGGTGCGCCGGGTTTGTTACAGCAGTGTATCGAGATGGCGCCTTACCACGGTAAGATTATACCCGTTGGTGTCTGCGAGCAGCCCGATGCGATTATGCCTTTCTTTGGTCTCATCAAAGAGCTGCATATACAGTTCGCGATTGCTTATACCAAAGATGATTTCGAAACCTGTGTAGCGATGCTGGCCGAGAAGCGTATTGATGTTAGTGCGATGGTGACGGACATAGTCAGCCTCGATGACTTGCCAGAAGCCTTCGAGGCATTGCGCACGCCCAGTGGTCAGTGCAAGGTTTTGACACGGTTCGACTAAGTCAAACTAAATGGCCCGACTTAGCTTCTAAAGTGATGCGCGTGACGCTACTTGGCGTCGCGGAAGTAATCTACTCCTACCAATTCCTGCCAGCGATCATAGAAAGCCTCTCCCTGCAGGCAGTTCGCTTCCATCCACTCGTCGTCAGACACCTTTGCACGTGCCGCCACGGTTTCTACTGCATCCGGGCCGATGGGGTACCTGAAGTGCGGTTTGTCTGACTCGATAGCATGGGCGATTGCGCTAGCGACATCGTCAGGCATTGCGGGGCGGCGCAGGCCAAATTCGAAAAAGCGGCCCAAGCGCTCCAGTGATTTTTGGTAGGGCGATGGTTCTGTAGGTAGAGATCCTTTGCCCCAGATAGGTGTCAGCACACAACCTGGTTCGATGATGGCCACCTTCACGTTAAACTCGGCCATCTCCTGCGCCAGACATTCACTCAAGCCTTCCATAGCCCACTTAGAGGCAGAGTAATGCGCATGGCAGCCCATAGGGACACGACCCGCGAGCGAGCCCACAGTCACAATCCTGCCATAGTTCTGCTGGCGCATGATGGGAGTGACAGCGCGTAGTACATTTACGTTGCCGAAGTAGTTGGTCTCAAAAATTTCGCGCACTTCATCTATGGTTGTTTCTTCCACCGCACGGCCACCGCCGATTCCAGCGTTATTCACTAATGCATCGATGCGGCCGCTCTTCGCCATAATTTCAGCCACAGCGGATTCGATGGAGGCGGGGTCAACGAGATCCAGTTTGATAATGTTTACGGATAGACTCTCGGCAGCGATCTTTTCCTTCAGGTCATCTGCTGTATCGGGGCTGCGACAGGCGGCATAAACATCGTGGCCTTTGCGTGCCATATTCAATGCGCTTTCTTGGCCTATGCCTGTGCTACTTCCGGTGACTAGAATTACGGACATGGTTTTCCTCTCGTGATCTTTTCAGGTGGTTAGTGGGAAATGATGAGGCAGGAGAGCTTATTCGAGCTCGGCATCCTGTCGCTGTTTGAAGTCGATTCGGTATTCGCAGGTTACGCAGCGGCGCATGCCCGCTCGCATGCTTTCGTTTTGAGTTTTTAGTGTGCTGACTTCCTTGCGCAGCTGTTCAAGCTCCTGCCCTTGGCGCAGCAGTGTTTTTTGCGCAGAAAATAAATCCAGAAGTTTGCTCACTAGCGCGCTCGCAGTACTAGGCGGTTTGCCAGCTCATTCTGATGGTGCATGAAGTCTCAGGCAGGTGTGGATCAAATTCCATTTTCAAGCCGCCACCTTCGCCTTTAAATAACGCTTCAAACGGCCCTTTGCAAATATGCAGGCAACCCTCTTCTGGCAAAGCGTTGGGATTAGGCAGGCTGTCCTGGCTGGCGCAGGTATGCCAGGCGCAATCGGGTATTTCCATTACCGTGAATCCATTGGAGGGATCGTGTTCGGTGATGGTAGCGGGGCCGGTGAGCCAATGTGCGGGATTGAAGGTCTCAAACATAAACGTGCTCCACCGGCTAGGCTTGGTAGAGCCGTTTTTGGCGGGCTTTGTTTTCTTCTTTTTGTTTTTCTCGGACATGCCGTTCATCATGTTGAGAAAGTCGCCAGAGGTTTCGTAAGACAAGGAGACCGAGGTGCCTATGACTATTTCTTCGAATTGTTTCTGGCTGAAGTGTTTGCGCAGTTCCAGCAGAGCCCACTCACTCTCGCGTACAAAATTTCCGTAACGCTTGCGCCATTTCTCTCTGGGTGAATCGAAGGTGTGGAGGGCCTCGCGGCGAGACTTAATCTCTTCGTAGTCTCTATCGACTTGCTCTTTGTCGCCGGACAAGCGAAGAATGGGAACAAAGGTGTGGCTGACGATAGGCATCGCCTTTTTTACCAGCATACTGTTGGACATCCACATGTCTATCCAGGCTTGTGGCCCCCAATTGGCGTAAAAGCCCAGCTTTTTGTGAGCGGCAATGCGGCCTGTACCCTGGTCGGTTGAAATAAGCGTTTCGCTGGACATGCTATTTTCTCCCCTTTCTATTGCGTCAGGCTCTGCTTGCTTGTGGCTAATTTCGGATGCGGAAAGTAATACCGTAAGTCGCTCCGGGCGCTGCTACGCCAGCAATACCACCCAAAACGGGAATATCAATACCAAAGCCGTAGTACTCTTCGTCGAGTAAGTTGCGCCCCCAAAGGGCAACTTCCCAGGTGTCATCCGAATTGGTCATGGTCAGTCTCAAGTTGATAAGGTTCACTTCTTCGTTTATCAGTTTGGGGTCGAGATCCTGGTCCAGGAAAAACTCATCGATGTAACTGTGCTCAAGGCGTATAAAACCCTGCAAATTATCGGACAAATCTCTGTCGTACTGAATGAAAGAGCTGAGCGTCAATTCCGGTGCATTGTCGATTGCTTCGCCGGAGAGGTCGGCGGTACAAGGCGGCGATGCGGTACCTGGCGTGCCCCCCTGGCGGCCGTCGATGACGTAATACTGTTCAAAACTAAAGTCGATGGTGCACTGGCCGTTCTTAAACTCCTTGTATTCAGCTTTGTTGTAACCGAGCGCGGAGCCGATGGTCACGTCGGCCGAAGGCACCCAGACCAGCTCCAGTTCACTGCCGTAGCTCTCCATGGATCCGGCATTGGTTACTCGAACTGATGAGCCATCAAAGCCCTGGCTTTGAAAATCTTCATAGTCTACAAAATAGAACGTGCCGTTGAGTTGCAGGGTCCGATCGTCAGAGCTGGCCTTCCAGCCAATTTCGTAGTTGGTGGCAGTCTCTTCGTCGAACTCACCATTCAAACCTTCAAGTTCCCGGCGCTGGTTGTAACCACCAGATTTGAAGCCGCGGCTGACGCTGGTGTAGCCCATTACATCGGGAGTAAAGAAATAGCGCAGGTTGAAGGAAGGTGAAAGGTCGCTGTCGGTGCGTGATTCATCGTAAAACACATCGGGCCCAGCCACTGGCGGAATATCAATAATGGATTCCGGGAAGGTCAGTTGCGAGCCAACGCGCTCTTTCTCTTCGGTGGTATAGCGCAGGCCAAATGTCGCACTCAATTCTTCATTGATATTCCAGACCATCTGGCCGAACGCGGCGTAGCTAGTAGTTTTGTAGATGTTTTCGTCAACATTCATAGTGCCGTCTGGGAAGATGAGGCCGATCGCTCCCAGGTTTGCTGTCAGCCCAGGTGTCTGGGTGATTGTGCCGAATGACTCCAGTTCAGAATAGTAGGCATAGAGCCCGGCCTGATAGTCAATGGTCTCACCGCCGGGTGAGGTAATGCGCAATTCCGAAGAGTATTGGTCCAGTTCTACCGTTGTAGAGCCCAGTACTGCGTCATAGGCGGTGAAGTCACCATCGAAGGCGCTGTCTGATTCAAAGTGGCGCCAGGCGTTGATTAAGGTCAGTGTGTTTTCCGCCCATACATCTTTGTTCCATTCCAGTGAAACACCACCTATTTCCACTTCATTAAAAGTGGGGGCGTCGAACCAGTAGTTGTCACTGAAAGGATCGTTGGGAGGCGGTGACATGCCTTCAGAGTCCTCAAAGGACAGATACGACAGAATAGGGTTGCCCAGTGCATTGTTACCCAGTGCGTCTGACAGTTCTTGAGAGGGGGAGTTAGTGCCGGGTGCGTTGAGTACAGAAAGGCCGCTGTAATCCACTACGGAAAGGGCACAGCAATCGGTTTTTTCTTTGGTGTAATCGAAGGTCAGTAGAAACTCACCAATCTCAGAGCCGCTGGCTTCGGTGTCAAAGAGTGTACGAGCTTTCAATCCCCACTTGTTTGCGTCGTTTACGCCTTCACCAGTGAAGGTGTTTTCGCCCGTATGATCACCCTTAATGCCAAAGCCAGTGAAGCGCATGGCGTGTCCGGAGTCGCCCAGAGGAATGTTAACCATCCCACGAAGCTCGGCGCGATTCTCCGAGGTGTAATTGAATTCGCCCTCGTACTCATATTCGAGCGATGGCTTTTTAGTGATGATACTAATCGCGCCAGCAGCGGTATTCTTACCGTAGAGCGTGCCCTGGGGGCCGCGTAAGACTTCGATGCGTTCTACATCAATCAAATCGCTGATGCTCATGCCCGCGCGACCCTGATAAACACCGTCGATGAACATGCCGACACTTGGGTCTATGCCTACGTTGGTTCCGACCGAGCCAATACCGCGAATGCGAATGGAGGTAGAGCGAGAATCTGTACCGGGTGTGATCTTCAGGCTGGGTGTGTATTGCTCTAGCCCGGCTAAATCGTTTACGCCTGAGTTCTTAAAGAACTCACTGGTGAAGGCGGTCACCGACATGGGCACTTCCTGCAGGCTCTGTACACGCCTATTGGCGGTGACAATGATCTCCTCTAACGCAAATGCCTCTTTTTCTTCGGGTTTGTTGTCTTGCTCTTCCTGAGCGAGGGCGGAAGAAATCAGTAGCGGTGCCAGCAGTGCAAGGCCTGAGAGCGTGTGACGAATAGCCATGTTTGATGCCCGTTAAATCTTGTAGTTATTGGGTAGGTCTTGCAGCAGACAAAAGAGGGAATTGCCGCTGTGCCCAGTGTGCAGCAACAGTATCAAAACGCTTCTTTTAAAACAAACAGATTTGACTGTTTTTTTACTAGGTAGACTTATAGAAAGTAAGGGTATGCAGCTACCGAGCGCTGTCGGGGTCCACACCCAGGCCTTGAAAGATCATCGGCAGTACTGCATCTCGAATGGCATCGAGGGACGCTTGATCTTCAATCAAGTGCTCAATGCGGTTATCGTTCACCAGCGACACGAAGCCATGGATAGTGGACCAAATGGCAAGTGCTTGGGTGACCGGGTTACCCGGGCGCACAATGCCAAGCTCCTGACAGCCGGTGATGCCAGCGACCATCTCGTCCAAGGCGTCCTGGCCCGTGTGCTGCAGGCTCACGTTTCCGGTTGAGCTCAGTAAGTCGCCGCTGAACATAATGCGGTAGTAAGCAGGGTGTTGTAGCGCGAAGTTCACGTAGGACAGGCCGCTGGCGGCAAACTGGCTCATAGGGTCGCCTTTTGCAGCGGCTTGTTCGGCTTGCATGGTTTGCTGCATTAGTTCGAAGCCCCGTTCAACCACAGCCAGGATTAGTTCATTCTTGTCGGTGAAGTGGCGGTAGGGAGCGGCATGGGAAACGCCGGCCCGTCTGGCCACTTCCCGTATGGTGAGCCCCTGGGGACCTATCTCGCTGATCACGTCTAGCGCCGCATCCAGCAGAGCGGCTTGCAGGTCGCCATGGTGGTACGCTTGTTTTTCTGCGGTCATGTCGCGCTGTGCTCCTCTGAGTTCTGTTGCCATCATAGCAAAAATACTTCAAGTGTTTCTGTTGTAAACATAAATTTTGAATGCTAATGTTTCTAGTGACAACACCGATAACTGCGAGGATTTCCTGTGGCCCAACCGATGTCAGCAACCAACCCGTTTCTCAATTTTCCCTATGGCCCTATCCAGATGGAGTGCAATGCCTACGACCTCCTGGTCGAGGGAGAGGTCCCTAAGGAGCTGCATGGTAGCCTCTATCGCAATGGCCCCAACCAGCGATTTAATCCTCGTGGTGACTACCACCTGTTTGCGGGTGACGGCATGCTGCATGCCTTTCACATCAAAGATGGCGTGGTCAATTACAACAACCGCTGGGCACGCACGGCGAAGTGGAAGATTGAAGACAGAGAACGCCGTAACGTGATCAATCCGATGAACCCCTTCGACTGCGAACCCGAGTACAGCGACTTTGTATTCAGCGACAAAGACGGGTTGGCAAACACGGCAGTGGTTTGGCACGCCGATAGATTGCTGACGATAGAAGAAGGGCACCCGCCTTTCGAAATGGAGCCAGACACACTTGATTCTATTGGCAGCTGGAATTACGCAGGCAAGTTGAATTCTGCGATGACGGCACACCCTAAAGTGGATCCCGATACCGGGGAGATGGTGTTTTTCGCATACATGGCGTCAGGTCCGTTTTCAGCTGACGTGATCATTCACAAAGTCAGCCCAGAGGGTTTGCTCACTGACAGTGTTGTGTTGCCTACACCTTATTCAGCGATGGTTCACGATTTTGTGATCACCGAAAACTACATCATGATTCCGATAATGCCAATTTCAGGTAGCCTGGACAGAGCCATGGTTGGTGGCCCACCCTTTGCATGGGAGCCTGATCTGGGAGTTCACCTCGCTATTCTGCCGCGCCACGGTGGTACAGCAGAAGATGTTAGGTGGATCGAAATGGACTTGTGTTTTGCCTTTCACTTTATGAACGGCTTTGACAAGGACGGTGTGATCACCATAGACGCCTGCGAATTTGAGACGGCTCCATTGTTCCCGACACCAGATGGTGAATCTACCGGCGCGTCGCATCCGCACCTGAGCCGTTGGACCATCGACATGAATGACGAGGACGCACGCGCTCAGTCTACGCGACTGGACGAGAATGAGGCCGAGTTCCCGCAGTGCGATCCGCGCTATATGGGTAAGCCTTACCGCCATGGCTGGTACACCTCTCCCGATGGCAAAATGAAAAGCGATATGGCGGAGAACGATAATTATTACAATGTGGTCGGCCACTACGATCACGAAACCGGCAAAGAAGATCGTTACTCCTGCGGACAGGCAATGGTGTCTGAAGCGTTGTTTGTTCCCAAGTCTGCAGATGCAGCGGAAGGGGAAGGTTACCTGTTGTCTGTGGTGACCAGTTTCGAGACGCGCAATAGTAGCCTGTTTATTTTTGATGCTCTTAAGGTGGCTACAGGCCCGCTGGCAAAAGTGCACTTGTCGCACTGTGTGCCTTCAGGATTCCATGGGACATGGCGTCCTGGCGCTTAGTTAGTCGCTCAAAATGGAGCTCATAAAATAACAAAGGAGAACGCCTGCCAATGAAGCCATGGCCAGATAATGCATTTTTGCAAGGTTACTACGAACCCATTACCGCCGAGTGCACTGCGCCGGATCTGGTGATTGAAGGCGAAATACCCAAGGACCTGAACGGTACCTTTTACCGTAACGGGCCAAACCCCCAAGTGCCGCCGAAAAACGATTATCACTTTTTCACTGGCGACGGCATGGTACATGCCTTCACTTTTAGCAATGGCAAGGTGAGTCACAAAAATCGTTGGGCGCGTACCGAGCGTTTTAAGATAGAGCAGCGCAGCGGTGAATCACTGTTTAGTGGTCTGAATCCATTGGACACACCGCCTGAGTACCTGGACTTTGTTCTCACCGATAAAGAGGGTGTGGCCAATACCTCCATCGTGCTGCATGGCGATCGGATGTTGCTATTGGAAGAGGGGCACCTGCCCTTTGAAATGGACCCTGACACACTTGAATCTCACGGTGCATGGAGTTTTTACGGCAAGCTCAATACAACAATGTCGGCACATCCAAAGGTTGATCCGGTAACAGGCGAACTTTTGTTTCACGCCTATATGGCGACCGGGCCTTTCTCGGACGATATGGGTTTGTATCGTGTAAACAAAGAAGGGCACATGACCGACGCCCATCTGTTTAAGGCGCCATACTCAGCGATGGTGCATGACTTTGTCGTCACCGAGAACTACATACTGTTTCCGGTAATGCCGATTACTGGTGATATGGGGCGAGCGATGGAAGGCAAGCCGCCTTTTGCCTGGGAGCCGGAGGTGGGCACCAAGGTGGGGATTATGCCGCGTGATGGTACCCCCGAGGATATGCGCTGGATAGACGGCGATGCCTGCTACGTATTCCACTTTATGAATGGCTACGACAAAGACGGTGTGATTACCGTGGAAGCTTGTCACTTTGATTCTCCGCCTCTATTCCCAATGGCAGATGGCACACCCACACCGCCCAATATACATCCGTCACTTGCGCGTTGGACTATCGATCTCAATGACGATGAACCGCGGGTGAAAATGGAACCTCTAGCCGATCACGGTGCTGAGTTTCCAGTGATAGATCCACGCTACGCGATGCGCGAATACACGCACGGCTGGTACACCTCCACTGACCACAGCATTCCCGCTCAGATACCCGATAGTGATGTGGTGTACAACGCCATCGTCCACTTCAATGTAAAAACAAACGAAGCGGACACTTATGCTTTTGAAGCGGGCTATGTATCAGAACCGATGTTTGTGCCACGAAATGAAAGTGCAGCAGAGGGAGAGGGCTACGTACTAACGTGTGTGTACGACATCCCTAGCAATACTAGTGCCCTGTGTGTGTTTGATGCGCAGAATATAGCCGCCGGCCCGGTAGGCAAAGCGCATGTCTCTCACCGCGTACCAGTGTGTTTTCACGGTACCTGGGGCCCCGCGGCCTAGCCGCGACTTGTTAGGTGATTATTCTGGGGGCGTTTGGTTTTCCAGCCGCGGCACACCCCAGGGTTGGTTGATGCGGTCAACGAGAAACCCAGGCAGGTTTATGGCCAGGCGTGTGATGAGCACCATCTGCCAGGGAAAAGTAATACGTGCCTTGTTACGGGCAAGTCCTTTGGCAATGATGTCTGCCGCTTTTTCGGCGCTCACTAAAAAGGGCATAGGAGAGGAATTTTTGTCGGTCAAAGCGCTGGCAACATAGCCGGGGCAAATAACAGTGACGCCAATGCCCATTCCGCGAAACGTACCACGCAAAGCCTGACCGTAGTGTTTTACCGTTGCCTTGGACGTGGAGTAAGCGGGTGAACGCGCCATGCCGGCATAACCCATTACCGAGCTCATTAAGGCTACCTGGGCGTTGCCGACGGGGTAGGGTTGTCGAGAGGCCATCGCCTCAAGCGCGGGATGTACCGTGTTGAAAACACCGGTTACGTTAATGTTAAAGGAATCTACTGCGGCCTTGTGCAGGCCCTGAACTTCAGTGGCTCCCAGTGCGACACCGGCATTGGCGATAACCAGGTTGAGTGGCCGTTGTGCGTCGCAGGCGAATATCCAGTCGCGCAGGCCCGATTCATCGGTGACATCGCCTACCCAAATGGATGCGGCAGCACCCAGCTGGCGACATTTATTCGCAATAGCTTCCAGGCGCTGCTCGTCGCGGCCACTCAGAAAAAGAGTGATGTTAGGAGCCGCGTAATGTTTAGCCAGAGATGCACCGATGCCGCTGGAGGCGCCGGTGATTAGAATAGACTGAGGGTTTGCATACATTGGATTCTTTGCTCTATCTTGAATTAAAGCGCAGCTATTAATAGCACAGGGTTTCAATTGGTTAAAAGCAAAAAAATCGCAACGGGTTTTTCCGGTACGTCCTATCAGGCAATGCTGGACGATGAAACTCGCCCTGTACCGGATGCCTTGCGAGAGTGTAGTGAGGTCTTTTTAGGTTCGCGGGCGCTGCCCGTTGATCGTTACCTCAGCTCGGAATATCACGAGTTGGAAAAGCAGCATTTGTGGCCCCGCGTTTGGCAGGCCTGCTGCCGTGAATCGGAGATTGCTGATACTGGCGATCACTTTGTGCACGACATTGCTGGTACCTCGATTCTTATTGTTCGGAGTGAGGAAGGCGGCATAAAGGCATATCCCAATGCCTGCTTGCATAGAGGTCGCCGTTTGAAAGCCGGTGGTGGCTCCGGGCGGGGAAATAGCAGTGATCTGACGTGTCCCTTCCACGGCTTCAGTTGGAACCTCCAGGGCCAGTTTGAAGGCGCGCCCTGCGAATGGGACTTTCCTCATATAGACAACGCCACTTTCAATTTACCCGACCTACGTTTGGAAACGTGGGGCGGGTGGGTTTTCGTCAACCTCGACGGCACAGCGCCGCCGTTGCTTGAATACCTGGGTGTTATGGCGAGCCATTTTGAGCGCTGGCAGCCCGAGAACACCTACAAGGCACTCCATATCAAGAAAGTGCTGCGCTGTAACTGGAAGCTGGCACATGAAGCGTTCATTGAATCCTTTCATACCATTGCCACGCATCCGCAGTTGCTTCCCTATACCGGTGATTCAAATTCCCAGTACGATTGTTTTAATGACAATGTCAGCCGCACTATTACGCCCATGGGTGTGGTGAGCCCGCATTTACCGGGCACCAGCGAAGAGCAATCGGTACACCGGTGGTTGACGATATATGGCGTAATTGCCGAAGGCGACGCGCTTCCCGATGTGCCCCAGGGAATGTCTGCGCGTGAATATTTGGGAGAGTTGAATATTCAGCGCTTCTCTGAAATGTATGAGAAGGACCTGAGTGCGCTGGCGACGCACAGTGAAGTGCTGGATGCCATTCTCTATTCCGTATTCCCCAACTTCGCACCATGGGCAGGCTTTCGCCCCAACGTGACCTACCGTTTTTTGCCTTACAATGACAGCCCTGACGAATGCACCATGGAGATCATGCTACTAATGCGATTTCCTGAAAGCGAAGAGCGACCGAAAGACGCGGCGGTGCAGTTTGTACCTGCTGATCAAACGCTGGCTGATACTCCCGGTATTGAGCCGGGGCTTGCGAAGGTATTTGATCAGGATTTTAGTAATCTGCCACTGGTGCATAAGGGGCTGGCGTCACTGCGTAGTGGCCATATACAGTTAGCCAATTATCAGGAGGTGCGCATTCGCCACTTCCACCAAACGCTGGATAAATATATTTCCACTGATAAAGAAAATACTTGATGACGACAACACCCAATAACCAAGCCGGAGAAAGGCAATGAGTCCACCCGTTACGCTGACTATAGAGAACAAGGTTGCCGTTGTAACCCTGAATCGTCCGGACGTGCGCAATGCAATCAACGAGGCGATGTTGCCGCCCTGGGTGGAGGCGTTGGAAGAGTGCCGCACTAACAGTGATATAGCGGTGGTGGTGATTACGGGTGCAGGGGAAGCATTTTGCCGTGGTGGCGATACTACTAAGCTTGGTGCAAACACCATGCCCTCACCGCTGGAGATCAAAGAACAGTTCTGGGATAGGCTGCACGCCATTCCCAAAAAGCTGGCCCAAATTGATAAGCCAGTGATTGCAGCTGTTAATGGCTTGGCCTCCGGAGCGGGGGTCGATGTCAGTTTGCAGGCAGATATGAGATTTGCAGCCCGCAGCGCAACTTTCCGCGTAAGTTATACCGCTTTCGGTTTGGTGCCTGGCAATGGCGGCACCTATTTTTTGCCGCGTATCGTAGGAGAAGCCAAAGCCTTGGAGTTATTTTTTGCGGCCAAGCCCATCAGCGCAGAAGAGGCAATGCGCATAGGTATGGTGAATCAGGTATTTGAAGATGATGAATTTATGCAACGCACAATGGAGTTCGCTCACGATATTGCTGAACGAGCGCCATTGGCGATGAAGCTGGTGAAGCGCGCAGTGCGTCAAAGTGCGGCGATGGATCTGGAAACACACCTGGACCTCGTGTCGTCTCACATGCTGATTACACGGCCGAGTGAAGATCACGCCGAGGCTATTAAGGCTTTGGAAGAGGGCAGAGACCCTGTTTTTAAAGGAAAATAGAGTGAGGGCCGCAACCGACGGATCAATCAGTGCTGGCGCCGCGTACCGTGAGTTCGTGGCGGCTGATCAACCAGCGGCCATTAATACGCTGCATAATCGTGTCGTACGTGGCCCACAGCGTAAAGCGTTCCTCGATGCCGGCGACAAAATGCACCGCCTGAACGTCGATACGCGTAGTGGCGGTATCGCCGTCTATCGTGGCAAATTGAGGCCCCATCATGTGTTGGGTGGCACTGTATTTGTCGAGCACGCTCCATACATAGCTCACCCATTCCTCCGAGCTGCGGTAGGTATGGGTGCCGAAGTTAATCACTTCCACGTCTTTGGCGAAGCAGGCTCGGTAGCGCTCAATGTCACGCTCATCCACACCTGCGGCGTAATTGAGCATTAGGTCCTGCAGTTCGAAGCGGTCAGTGGCTAAAGTATTGGACATGGCGGCGATCAACTTAATGTGGAAACAAGGCCGAAAGTGTAGCAGTATTTTGGTCCCCGGGCCCGATTTGGAATACCTCGCCCCGCGATCAGAATTGCAAGGTGGCAAGCATAAAATTGTTTACGGAGAATAGAAAATGGCGTTAGTAAATACCGACGGGAAATTAGCCAGCGATCTTCCCGACTGGCCACAACAAAAAATACGAGGCCACAAGCTTGACGGTTATCGTTACACCTCTAAAAAATTTGCTGAGCAAGAATGGGAACACGTTTGGACTAAGGCGTGGTTGCTGCTGGGGCGTGAAGAAGAAATGCTGCAGCCTGGAGACTGGCAGCAAGAAGAGGTGGGTAAAGAGTCCATACTAATGGTGCGTCAGAAAGACGGCAGTATTAAGGCGTTCTATAACGTCTGCCAGCATCGTGGACACCGTCTGGTCAGTGAAGAGAAAGGCAAGGTAAGGCGTTTCGTTTGTCCCTATCACAGCTGGGCCTGGAATACGGACGGTACGCTGGATTATGTACAAGACGCCGATGACTTCCCCGGTGGCAATCCCTGCGGCAAGCTGCGCCTTGCAGAAATATCCTGTGCAAGCTTCGCCGGATTCATCTGGGTCAATATGGATCCGGATTGTGTCAGCCTGAAAGAATTCCTGGGCCCGGTGTGGGGCGACTGGGAAGCTTACGGTGTAGAAAAGTGGAAACGTTTCGTAGCGAAAACTACGGTAGCTCCGGTCAATTGGAAAGTGGTGATGGACAATTTCAACGAGTCCTACCACGTCAACACTGTACATAAACCAAAGGGTGCGGATGTTGAAAAGCTTCGTATTCACTCCGGTATAGATACCAGTTACACCACCTCGCGTTTTGACATGGCCGACGAAGGTCATGGCCGGATGATTATGCTAGGTGGTTATGCTGGCCCGGCAATCGATAAAGACGGCATTGTAGGCGAACCGCTGGCCACGATTCTTCGGGAGTGGGAGTTGGATCCGGCGGACTTTACCGGGCGCGGCGAAGATACGCGTGAGGCACTGCAGCAGGCGCGTCGAAAACTGGGCCCAGGTCGAGGTTACGACTACTTTAACGATCTCAACGACAGCCAGCTGACGGACGCCTATCACTACACCTTGTTTCCAGGTTTTGCAGTGTCTCTATGGGTTGATGGATTTCACTTCCTGCGCGCACGACCTCATCCTACAGATCCTGAAAAATGTCTATTCGATAACTGGTGGTATGCGCCGGACCCAGAAGGTGAGACCGATGCGGTTCGAACGACAGCCGGGCTGGTTGAACGTGATGCCATTGTCGAGCACGAAGTGTTTGAGGCGGGGTCCCAAAGTATGGGGCTTACTATCGATCAGGACATGACGATTTTCCCGGCGCAACAGATGGGCATGCGATCACGCGGTTATAAAGGCTCTTATTTGGCGAACCAGGAAAGCCGGGTGTCACGTATGCATGAATTGATTGATGATTTTATCGCGGGGAAAAATCCGCACATAAAGGGCGAAAAGTAATGGCGCAACGCAAAGGAAAGATAGCGATTGTCACAGGTGGAGCACAGGGCCTTGGCGAAGCAGCGGTTGAACGTTTGACGAAAGACGGCGCGCAAGTTGTACTCACTGACAGCAATGAAAATTTGGGCGGCGCGACTGCAGAGAAATACGGGGCGACATTTTTTGCTCATGACGTACGTGAGGAAGATCAGTGGGAATCACTGATGGCGACAACGGTATCAAATTTTGGAAGGCTGGATATTTTGGTGAACAACGCGGGTATTTTTCTCAGTGCTCCCGTGGACGAGGCATTGCTGGAAGATTTCAAGCGCCTCATCGATATCAATGTGATTGGAACCTTTCTGGGCTGCAAACACGGCGTGCGAGCAATGAAGCAGAATGAAGATGTGGTGGGAGGATCAATTATCAATTTGTCTTCCATAACAGGATTGCGAGGCCAAATTGGTGGGGCCGCTTACAGCTCATCAAAAGGCGCGGTGCGTTTGTTGACCAAAACAGTTGCGGTTGAAAACGCAGCGCATCAAATTCGATGTAATTCGATTCACCCTGGCGTGATGCGCACACCCATGCTTGAGGCTCTTTTCAGTGCAGCGGGTGACCAAGGTCCTGCGATGGAGGCGCATCTGGAAAGTCAGATGCCAATGGGGCGTTACGGCACAGCCGAAGACGTTGCCGACATGGTGGCATTCCTTGCCGGTGACGACAGCCGCTATATCACCGGTGCAGAAATGGTGGTTGATGGCGGTGTGACTGCGGGTCTTCCGACATAGGCACAGTCTTCTTGTTCTCCCGGCGCACAGCCGGGAGCAGCTTTTATTGACGCCTATCTAGCCAAGCTTGCAGTGCAGTGTTTGGTGTCAAAAAATTTTACATTTCTCTCATCCATGTGTTTTTTTGGCCATTCTCGATCTTGAATAAGTCTTCCTGAAACCGCTCAAAATGTGAGGTATTCGACAGAAACTCCTCGAAGTTCCCCTTGCACTCCTCTAAACACGAGCCATTCTGACAGTTGGCACGTCGATTGCTAATACCTGCGTATCGCAACACAAAAATGATCAAATGCGCTTTATAGACGATGCAAAGATGAACATTTTAAAGAAATTTGGATTGGTAGGTTTACTGGTGCAGACGGCAGGTCTTATGGCCTTCGCAACAAATGCCATGGCTATACCTATTGATGGCACGGTGCTTGATGCTAGCAGTGGCTATTCAGTCGAGCACGGTGGAAGTAACGCTGGTAGTGCCGGTAACTCTGCATACTGGTTATGGTTCGACAGCGGTCAATCACTGAGTTTCGATCTTACAGCGGGCACCATTCCCCTGTCTGGTAATCAGTTATTTAGTCTTACTAGCCAGAACGGTGGCACGGGCTCAATTGAGCTTACGGGCCTGGATCTTGATTTGAATGACGTCACTGGTGGCTCTGCTTCAGGAACTCTTGACTACATTCTGGACGGTTCTCAAATAGAAACGTTTAACTTCTCCAATGACAACTACGGTAGCAGCCTGTTTAACTCGTCGTCTTTCGGCGGCACTAACCTGCAACTCTATATTTGGGGGTGGTGACGACCAGCACAATATTGGCATCGACCTGGGTGTGACTGGTGTTGTTGAGCCCGATCGGAACCCGGTTCCAGCTCCTGCCTCTCTTTTGCTTTGTTTGTTAGCTCTGGCTGCACTGCTGTGGACCAGAACTACAGCTGTTACGGCACGCAGTTAAAAACGCAATCGTATTACACCCGGGTCACCCGGGTTCTCCGAGGTTTTATCGAGGAAATAAAACCTCTACTACAGCGCCGGACCTAGCCGGCGCTTTTTCGTTGTGCCGCGACCAAGTATTGTGTATCGAGCCCCAAATACATCTAATGCTGCAGTCAGCTGTTCGTATAAGCTTCGCAGATGACAATCCCACTCACAGTGCTAGCCGTGTATCTCTGTTGGATACTGGTGATCATCATGGCAATGTTCATCGCCAGAACACGCCATGATGTAGCTGTTAGGTGCCTAGAATGAATAGAAATGTAGCGTGGTGTCTACTAGCGTTGCTCCCAATTGCCACCCTTATCTATGCTTTTCTAGCGCTGGCAGAAAACCCTGCATTTCATCCGCTCTTTCTACCTCGGACAGATTTTTGGCGAGAGTACTGGTTCATCATTATTTCGGCTGCCTGTTTTACAAGCTGGCTCTTCTTCGTCGTGCATTCGTTTACATCAAAGCGTTATCTTTGGCTTCTTGCTATTGCTGTAAACCTTCCGATCATTCTGGCATATTGGTGGTATGGCAGTGAAAAAAGTAACTAACACCAACCGAACTGCACGCTCACTTACTTCTCAGGCTGGCTTACGCTGCGTTCTATTACAGTAACCTTCAGTTGTATAGGTCGGTAACCTTCCGCATTTCATTGTTGTGTTTGCTAGCTTTATTGGTGATTGGGCTTTTAGTATGGGTGTGATGCCTAACAAGGTGTCAATTACGATCCCGTGCTACGCACCTCCATCAGACAGGCAAGCCCGCTACACCTATATCTAATACGCTAAGTATTACGAGAGACCAGGTCCTTCTCTTTGCTTAGTAGCCTTTTCCCATATCAACCACATTGAGCAATGCTTCACCCGCCACGTAGCGGCGCAAGTTCTCTATAGCAATAATCTTGGTGCGCTCTATGTTATCTGCGCCTGCAGCGGAAACGTGGGGTGTAATGATGATGTTCTTCTGGTCCCATAGTGCATGGCTGGGGGCCAGAGGTTCAGGGTCTGTTACATCGAGGCCTGCACCATACAACTGGCCCGATTGTAGTGCTTCTATCAGGTCATCGGTTACGGTGCTTTTTCCGCGGCCAACAGAGAGAAAAATAGCCCCTGGTTTTACTGCATCGAAAAAGCTTTTATCGAATAGGGCGGTGGTGGACTCAGTTAGTGGCAGGGCATTAGCGACAACATCCGCTTTAGCGGCGAGCGCATGCAGTTCATCTGACAGCCCTACGTACTCGACGTAGTCGGGCCCTGTGCGAGAGGAGTTACGGGTGGCGATAACGCGCATGCCCAGTCCGTGTGCACGCCACGCGATTTCTGAGCCAATCCCACCGAGGCCTACAATTAGTATTGTTTTTCCTCTTAGCTCACCGAAGGTAACGCCGCTTTCAGCGGCGCGGCTCCACTTGAATTCTCCCTGTGCTTTTAGGTATGTGGGTAGATTGCGGGTTAAAGCCATTAACATTGCGATGGTGTGTTCCGCGATAGCAGGGCCGGACAGGCGCTTGTTATTGCTAAACACAATGTCCGCACGCTGAATGTCACCCACTTCTTTGCAGTGATCCATGCCGACGAAATAGTTGTGTACCCAGCGCAGTTCCATACCGGCTTTTTTTAAGGCAGGGGTGGTACACACGCCTATTAATGCGTCTACGTCTGCCAGCAGTCGCTCATGGGGAATGAAGCCACCTGATTCATCGAACACCAGCTCTACATCGCCGGCGACTGCCAGTATCTGCTGCTTGAACTCAGTGGGATTCATATTCATATGCGGCAGTATCTGCACCAGAACTTTCTTAGGTTTCCAGCCTGGAACGTCGGCCATGGGCGTGGAGGATGCGCGCAGGCCAAGCTGATCTATCAATACCTGGGCTGCTGGGGAGGTGCCGTCTGCGGCATGCAGGTTACCGATGAGGAGCATGCAGGCGGTGATGCTGAGGGTCCAAGCTTTTAATAATTTCATTAAGTTTATCTCGAATAAATACAGTAAGTTATAGCAATATGTTAAATTAAAAAATAAGTACAATATGAGGTGATTCAGGGCGTTAATCCAGCGTCTTTTCACGCCGTCGGGTGTGCTGGCAGCTCGGCAGTTTCTTTGCGGACAATACCTGGCCGGGCCACCTGACTATCGATTAAGTATGCCATCTTCGTTGCCTACCGCCACTGTTGCAACTACTGGAACTTCCGCTGCACATTCCACTTCACATCAGTGTGGGTAAACCCTGATGGTGAACGCCCAGCTTATAGACTTGTGCGGGAGCTCCGGTCTAGGATGAGGTTCCAATGCTTCGGTTCTCTCCTATGCTAAAAAAAGGATGTACAGTTTTGCTCCTCGCCTCCTTAGGCTGTGGTCTCTGGCTGTGGTGGGAATGGGATCATATTGCCATCACGGCGTCCGCTTCGCCCTGGGATCCGCCAGTAGAGGCGGCCAGTACAGTGCCCGCTGCCAATCGTGAATCTTGTGCGGACAACCAACCACTGCGCCGTGCTTTTTTTGGCGACCTTCACATACACACCGCCTATTCGATGGATGCCCGGTCTCGCGACATGCTGGGTACCCCCTCGGACGCTTACCGTTTTGCCCGTGGTGAGTCAATTGGCTTTGGCCCGTTTGATGAGAATCGAGTTGGGCAGCGCAGCTGGAAATTGTCTAAACCGCTGGATTTCGCGGCCGTAACAGACCACGCCGAATGGATTGGTGAAATTACGGTCTGTACGGAGTCGGGTTCTCCTGCCTACGACAGCCGAGCTTGTCGGGCATTTCGGGGTGAAGCAGAGCAAGTGACCTCGGTAGCAACCTTGATAGCAGGCTCGTCGCGTATGCTTAGTATTATCGGCTTTGGCGATAGGCAGTCAGATGTTTGCGGCCCGGGCAATAAGTGGTGTCGCGATGGACTGAAGAGTGCCTGGGAAGTGACACAGGAAATGGCCGAGCAATATTACGATAGAAGTTCTGACTGCAGCTTCACCAGTTTTCACGGTTACGAGTACAGCAACTCTCTGGGACAGTCCAAAGTGCACCGCAATATTATCTTTCGCAATGAGCGAGTTCCGGAATTGCCGGTGTCTTCTTTGGAGGAGCGCGACCCTTTGGGCTTGTGGGAAAGCATAGATGCCTTGTGTAATCAGAGTACAGGTGATTGCGAGGCTATATCAATTCCACACAATGCCAATGTTTCTAATGGGCGGGCTTTTTGGGTGCCATGGCGCGATGAGCCAATAGAAGAACAGCGCAGACAGGCCACACTGCGTGCGCGCATGGAACCGATCGTCGAAATGATGCAGATTAAAGGTGAGTCTGAATGTAAAAGCGATATGTGGCAGGTATATGGTGAGGATGAGCTCTGTGATTTTGAGAAGTTGCGCAGTGCAGCCCAGGTCCCTCCTATCGATTGTAAAGACGATTATGGTACTGGCGCGATTAGGGGCAAGGGTTGTCAGTCCCGGTTGGACTTCGCTCGCTATGCATTGATAGAGGGCATGGTGGAAGAGGGGCGTATTGGCGTAAACCCTTACCAGTTTGGCATGGTAGGCAGTACCGATTCCCACAACGCCAGCCCGGGGGATGTAGTAGAGGACAGCTATCAAGGCTGCTGTGCCAACACAGATGTTACTGTAGAGGCGCGCCTCAACGCTAAGAGGGGGTTTGGTGGAAGCCCCGTGGCGATGCGCAACCCCGGCGGCCTAATGGGCGTGTGGGCGGAAGAGAACTCGAGGGATTCTTTGTTCAATGCTATGCAGAGGCGCGAGGTGTTTGCCACTAGTGGCCCACGTATTACTCCGCGGCTATTTGCCGGTGCGAACCTGGAAGAGACGATTTGCTCAGGAGAGTTTGCAGAGGCGGGTTATCGTTCTGGTGTGCCAATGGGAGAGGTCCTGGAGGGGCCTATGACTGCCCCACCAATATTTGCAGCAGCTGTTAGTGCCGACCCGGATGGTGGTTTGCTGCAGCGACTGCAGATGGTGAAAGTCTGGTATGACGAAGAGGGTGGGTTCCATCAGTCGGTGACAGATATTGCTGGCGATGCAGACAACGGTGCTTGGGTTGATCTCAATAACTGTGCAGTGAGTGGTGAGGGCAGCGCACAGTTCTGTGCTACCTGGAGAGACCCCACTTTTGATTCACAACAAAGTGCGGCCTGGTATGTTCGCGCAGTTGAAAATCCCAGTTGTCGCTGGACGTGGCATCAGTGCTTGTCACTGCCCGAGGCGCAGCGCCCCGAAATTTGCAGTGACCCTGTTATACCCAAGGTGATTCAGGAGCGCGCCTGGTCTTCACCGGTTTGGTATATCCCCGGCGCTAAGCCAGCGTAATAGTCGCGGTTCCTTCCAGTAGGACACCGCGCGCTTCGTGTTCCAGCCAAACGTTGCAGTCAGCCAAAGGCGTGCCTTCCTCTTCCCGCAGGGCGGTGATCTCGCCATTTGCAATGACCCTCTCGCCATCGAGCACGACTTGCGGAAACCGCATCACAAGGCGGCGTATACATTCGGGGCCGGCCCATGCATGCAACATGTTTACCATGTAGGAAAGCCCCAGCGGCCCTTGATTGATAGTGCGCTTGCCAAGGCCAAGGGGTAGCGAGTCTACAGCGTCGCGGTCCCAGTGGAGGGGGTTTGGGTCCCTGAGTATTGCAGCCATGGTCTGCATGCGTTGCGCAGACACACTTTCCATTATCCACTGAGGAAGACTATCGCCGACTGCGATGTCCTTCGAAATAGTCAAAGGGTATTCCTCGTGTAGTGCCAGGTGATAGTGGTGCGAGCCGCCAGTACTTCCTCAAGCGTATGCAATTCAAATACAAACTGAATGCGATCGTATGTTTTTCCTTCATCGTTAGTGCAACGTTCTGCGCTGGTGATACTGCCGTTCACCTTGTAGCAAAGCTCTTCACGCAATGGCAAAAACATTTCCCAATCGTAGCTCTCAATCATAATGGAAAGGTCAGACTCGGCCTGGCCCAGTTCGAACATTTCGGCAATGGAAGTGCCAGCGCCCGTTATAGGGATATGAAAAAGCGCTACGGGATGCACGATGCCACCGGGTAACAGATCGGCGCCGGTGCACTGGGTCAGTAGAAAGTTTTCCCAATGAGCCACAGTGTAGTTGCCGCCGGGAAAGGTGT
>JBLFWP010000058.1:0-21773 GCA_047611225.1 Halioglobus sp. | reverse complement strand
TATCCGGCGGTCGTTTCGAGTTGGGATTGGCACGAGGCGTAGCGATACGCAACCAGCTGATGGGTTTGGAGACGGTAAGCAATAATCATATGGTGGAAGGGCTAGATATCCTGCGTAGGCTTTGGCGAGGCGAGAAAGTCATGGGTTATGACGGGCCTATGGGAAACCTTCCTTATCTCAGTATGGGCGACTGGATGGATGCGAACATTCCCATCCATTTTGTTGGCTTCGGCCCGCGCAGCTTGCGCTTTGCTGGCGGGCATTTCGATGGTGTTCATCTGCATACATTTATTACAGATGAGGGCCTGCACCGGGCAAAAGCACTGGTGCAGGAGGGCGCAGAGGCGGCCGGTCGAAACCCTGATGACATCAAGATTCACTCGGTTCAGGCCACGGTGCTGAATCCGGATCGGGAAGATTATTTACGCAAACTTGTGGCGCGCATGGCCACCTATATGCAGGCGCCGGGTTACGCGGAGATGTTGATTGCGCTCAATGGATGGGATGTTAAAGTTCTGGAGGACTTCCGAGCCAATAAAACGGTGTCATCGATGCTGGGTGGGATAGATAGCGTTGCGACCCTTGAGCAATTGGAAGAGATGAGCGCACTGATCCCGCAGGAGTGGCTTACGGCGGCCACTGGAACTGCTGCAGAGTGCGCACAAGGCTGGAAGAATCAGCTGGCCAATGGCGCAGACGGTGTCGTAATCCACGGCTCGACGCCCACTGAGTTCGCGCCTGTGCTAGAGGCATATCGCGCCCTCGGTAGTAGCTAGGCAGGAGGAATACTGACAGTGACTGAGATCAAACACGGGAAAACTATCTGCCGGATTTGCGAAGCGCAGTGCGGCCTGATCGTAAGTACCCGGGATAATCGGATCGTTACTATCGAGCCGAACAAGGAGCATGTTGCGAGTAAAGGCTACGCCTGTATCAAGGGTCTGAAAATGGGCGACTTCGTACACAACCCTGATCGCCTGGAACATCCCTTGAAAAAAGTAGATGGGAAGTTCATTCCGATAAGTTGGGATCAGGCCATTGAAGAAATTGGCGGCAAACTAAAATCGATCCAGCAACGCCATGGAGGCGAATCAATAGCCGCCTATATGGGCAACCCGATCGGCTTTAGTATTTGGCCGACGACCATGATGACATTTTTTCTCAAGGCTTTTGGTGCCGATAAGTTGTTCACGCCAGGCACGCAAGATTGCGCCAACAAATTTGCCGGGGGAGAGCGATTATTTGGTAGCCCCAATGATCAGGTCTTTCCCGATATTGATCACAGTCGTCTATTGATTGTCATCGGCAGCAATCCTGTTATTTCAAAGATGAGCTTTATCACCATGCCTAACCCGATGGAGCGGCTCAAGGAAATTGAGGGCAGGGGTGGCAAGGTCTATTGGGTCAACCCTCTCTATACCGAGTCTGCGAAGCGGCTGGGAGAACATGTACCCATTCGACCGGATACCGATATTTTCTTCCTGCTGGGTTTTCTCCACGAAGTTATCCGCCGGGGTGCGGTGAATACCCAACATGTACAGCAGTACATGAATGGCTATGAAGCGCTGGTAGAAGTGTCTAAGCCGTGGACGCCGGAACGGGTTGCCGAGGTGACACAAATTCCCGCTGCAAGGCTTAGGCAAATGGTAGATGACTACACGGCTGCCGACGGAGCCGCTATCTACTCTTCTACCGGGG
This sequence comes from Halioglobus sp., assembly GCA_047611225.1. Taxonomy (GTDB): domain Bacteria; phylum Pseudomonadota; class Gammaproteobacteria; order Pseudomonadales; family Halieaceae; genus Marimicrobium. Next base: position 20,075 of record JBLFWP010000058.1, on the reverse strand, counting down.
TGAATCAGGGTAGCCACGGGCTTATGGCTTACTGGTTGCAGGAAGCCATCAACGCAATTACCGGAAATCTGGACAAAAAAGGCGGTGTACTGGCAGGCAAGGGTGTATTCCCGCCTCCGCCCCCTGCAGGTGCAGCACCCAAGTCTCGCATTAACGATATTCCCTACGTTAATAGCACAATACCGGCGGGAATTATGGCAGATGAAATTCTGACTCCCGGCCCGGGCAGGGTACGCGCCATGTTCAATATGGCGGGGAACCCCTTACTAACCTGCGCTGGTAGTGAGCGTCTGGCCACAGCATTTGCAGACCTGGAACTGTTTGTCTGTCTCGATATAGTGCGCAACGAAACCGCTGAGTATGCAGACTACATACTACCCGGGCTGCATAGTCTGGAGCGGGCTGACGTACCATTTTACTTTTTTACCTATATGGGGCTGATGCCCATTCGAAGTTTCACCTATACCGAACCCATGCTGTCTCCTGCCGGAGAATCTAGAGACGAGGGTTTGGTCTTCCGTCAGTTATGTCGAGAGGCGGTGAGACCGATCGCGGGATCAAAAATATTTCAGTTGTTCAGTAATGCCGCTGAGGCAGTAAACAAAATACCACTGCTTCGCGGGCGTACATCCCTGGACAGACTTTTTATGTCCTTGTTGACGATTTCCGGGAAGCTGGGTGGGTTGCGAAAATTGCGTAAACATCCGGATGGCATTTTGTTGGAGCCCAACCAGCCGGGCGATTTCCTCGGTAAAAGGGTCAATACACCCTCGGGTAAAGTTGAACTGGCTCCACCCGATCTGGTTGAGCGCGCAAAAGGGTTGGATAAACTCTTTGAGAGCGAACGACTCAGTGCCCAATCACTTAAATTAATACAGAAGAGGGAACGTTTCACGCATAACAGTTGGGCCCACAATGTGGAGGCTTTTGTAAAAGGCGAACGCAGTACCAATTATCTCTACATTCATCCCCAGGATGCACAATCAAGAAACCTGGACACGGGTGATGTGGCCAAGGTCAGCGTAGGTGAGAAATTCGTTTTAGTGCCTGTCAAATTGGATGAAGACCTACTGCCGGGAACCATCTCAGTACCACACGGCTGGGGGCATCAAAAGGCCAGTGGGCTCAGCGTCGCCCGCAATACACAAGGCGCCAACGTCAACGTCATCATGCCTGATGGGCCAGCGTCTATTGAGCCTGGCTCGGGTATGTCGCATATGAATGGTGTGATTGCCGAGGTGGCCAGAGCGTAGGGCAATGGTATTTCCTACGTGTGGTCTCAGGCCAAATTCTACAGTGTGATGTTTATGCGCATTCGTTGATAATGCGCTGCCACTTAGCAGCCCGGCGGAAGCACCGCCACGGAAACGCCTGTAGTGCATTGATTCGAGGTATTGCCTTCCCCGGAAACAAGATCGACGCAAGCCCCTACCCAGTAGCTGCCACTGGTGGCTATGGAAACGGATGGACTGATGTGTCCGCTGGAAGCGCCAGTGCCAAGACTGCCAATGCTGCTGGCTCCCAAAAATGTATCTGCGGTGGTGATAGTGGCGTCAGTAGACACGTAGTACCTGAGAGTCGTAGCATTAGAGGAGAGACTCCCGTCGTTCATGACTGTCGCCGACACGGTGAATAGTTGCGACGGGTTCAACGTGGCGTCGCTTACGCCGGGAGACAATGAGAGAACATCGGGTGCGCCGATAACAGTAAGCGGGTAATAGGCATAGTTGTTTGCCGCAGTGGTTTCGGTGATTGTGTCGTCGTTATCTATATAGGCTCCCAAAAAGTAATTTCCAGCAATAGTATTGCTAGGTATGACCACATTGGCTATCGCTTCCAGGGGTGTATCTCTTGTCAGCGGAACAATTGATTGTGTTATCAGCACATCGGTGCCGCTGATGATGTCATTGTCCGACAAATAAATGCCGACGCTCGGGTTTTCGGTATCCAGTTCACCGTTATTTTCTGCTGTTGTTTCCATCTGAATGGTCGCGCCGGCAACCACGCGATACAGAGCTTGGCCGACGTAGGAGCCAACGATAGGCAGGGGTGTGCCTGCTAAGTCTCGCAGTTGGCCAAAATCGTGCACGCTGTAGGGGCCACTCACACCGCTGTAGCGCATAACAGAAATACCTACATCGCGATGCGTGTCTGATCCACCGGATTTTTCGCCATGTAAATCAATAAGGCCATTCGAGAGGTCCTCGCCAGGGCCGTAATAGGCGTCGGTGCCCTGTCGCGTTACGTGGCTAAAATCGGACCCCATCATATTGTAAATGTCATTGCTGTGAGCCATGCCGATGCAATGTCCGCTCTCGTGAATCGCTGTGGCCGTCATCGACCGGCCGTTTGCGTAAGGAAAGTGCGCTGAATTATCCGTGGTGGTCCAGGTCTGGCTGCCGTACTGCATATCCGCTTCTGTAACAACACAGGTGACGGGATTGAGCCAGGTGCTGCAGACGGCAGTTGGCTCGGCGGCATTCAGATAAATTTCATTTTCGCCGTTGCCGGAAAAGAAATCGTTGTCGCCGTTGTCTATCGTAGTAATGCTTGAGTCTGAAAACGCCGTGGTTCTGGCATGGCCCAGGCTAAGGGCAGTTTTTTGTGCGGTAGACAGGTCGTTGCCATAGTTAAATGTCATGTGGCCGCTGTTGTAGTCTATTGGGCCGCCGGCGGGGCAGGTGCTCCAGTTGTAGGCCTGCGCATTCAGTGAACTGAGGGCAAGCAGAGGTATAGCAAGCAGAGGCAGGGCACGCAGAGTTTGAGTCCGTAGAGTCGCAGGGCGTGTGGCTATTTCGGGAGAGTGTTTCATGATTGTATTCTTCTCCTAGTTCCTGATGAGCGCACTGAAAGTGTCTACATCTACGCCGTTCGATTCAGGCTTGCGCGTAGCGCCCGGGCCGTCTGTATCTTCGCCGCCGAAGTTCTTTGTCATTCGGTGTGAGCCCAGGTTGAAACGTCTGAAGCGTGCAGCGGGATTCCTGTCACGGCTTTGTATCAGCTGGGGCTTTCCACCATCCTTCGCCGGTTTCAGCAACATGCCGTAACCATCATCGTTATAGAGTTTGTTTTCGTAAATACGGAAGCGGGATAATAGATTTGTCTGGTCCGGGCTCACAGCGTTGTTAGAGCTACCATCAACGAACAATAACTCCTCTTCACCGACCGCGAAGTACCTCGCGTTCGATACCATCAAAACCTGGTTGCTGTCGGATTGTGATGGCCCGCCGGGTTGCACGAGGGTAATTTTGTCAGCTTGGTGGTCGCCTTTTAGTTGCGCGGTGATGGCAAAGGTAGTGCTGGTGGAGGGCACTCCCAGTTCATCATAACTATAGGATTGAGATTGGACAGTACCGCGAAAGACCAGCTCTGCGGCCTCTGTCATGCTGCCAATGTCGTCGTGGGAGGCACGTTCAATTATCACATCACTGAAACCGGTAGCCACGCGCTCGGCATCTGTACCGCTGAATGTCGCATCCAGAAATTCTGGCGTAGGCTCGTTTTCTTCCCCTGAAGGCTGCGCGGCAGCGCCTACACAATAAAGGCCAAGAAGAATGGGTAATACTGTTTTTAGAAGAGTCACTGAACACGCCTCTGTGCTGGAAAATACATCCATTGATCCAAGGGTGAAGAATAGGTGCGGTGCTACCGGCCATGAAACTACTATCCCAGTAAACAGTATGTACGGGAATGAGGTTTTTGCAATTCGTTTGCCCGTGAATTAGTTATGGAAAAATTTGGCAGAATTTAGTCAAAGCCTGCAATTGTCCTATGTAGAGGTAAGTAGAGGCGATGAGGGACACCCATCAAAATATTCATCGATACTAGCCAGCCTTGGTCAAGATCCAAATGTTAGGTGTCCTCTAGTTCTGTATCTGGAAAAACTTGGTAGAGTTTTATGCAGACGCACTGCAATTTAGGGCACCGATCAAAACCTTCGTCAATATTGGCCAGTCGGGGGCAAGATCCAAATGGTTGCGCTTCTGTATTTCTTTTGGCGGCGCCTTGAGAGCGTTTTTACTCTGCCCCTATTGCTTACTACAGCCCGTTTTTTATCTTTGCTCGGTTCAGACTACAATGAAACCATCGAAGATTGTCTTAGGAGATTGAATAGTGGCTTCAATAATGGGCGGTGTTGCTACTTTACGCAGAGGAGCGTACCTGTGTTTAGTGCTCTTAAGTCTTTCTCTGGTGGCGGCCTGTGGCACCAATCCCGTTACGGGAGGTCGTAGCTGCAATTTATTTCGACGACTACCGAGATAAAAATGGGTGAACAGGCCGACCTTCCTGCGCGGCAAGTGCAGGGAGGCGATTACAAAGTACACCCCAGTGTTACTCGTTACGTGCAGGAGGTCAGCAGTCGCTTGGCAGCTGTTTCCTACCGGGAGCTTCCCTTTGAGATCGAGGTACTGAACAGTTCGGTGCCCAACGCCTAGACGATGCCCGGCGGAAAAATGGCCTTAATCGCGGGCTTCTCACGCAGTTACAGAGCGAGGCGGAACTTGCCGCTGTGCTCGGCCACGAAATTGTGCACCCTGCTGCGAGGCACGGCGCCAAGAGCGCAGAGTACGGATGCAGCGCGCAGTCATAGCTAGCCAGATCGCCGCCGCTGGCATTGAATATGGGCAGTTAATCGGTGTCGGCGCCATGCCCTGTGCGCAACTTACCACTACTAAGTATGAATGCGATGCTGAATTGGAATCGGATCTGTACGGCAGGGAGTACATATTTCGCGCGGGCTATAACCCGGTTGCTGCGATTCATTTGCAGCAAACGTTTGTGCGTCTTTCAGCGGGACGTGAAAGTAATTGGATTGACGGTTTGTTCGCTTCGCGCCCGCTTTCTCAAGAGCGTGTAAGCCGTAATCGGGAGACAGCTCAGCGGCAATGATCTACAGTATGTAAAAGAGCGCTGCACAAAGGACATTGCACCTCTGCTGAGAGATCAAGCCGCTTACGAGGCACACGACGAAGCCCTTAAAGCTGCGCAGGCTAAGGACTATTCTGCAGCCTCCACTCTGATCGCCAAAGCCATAAAGCTGCAACCGAACGAGTCGAAACTCTATGGCTTGGAGGGCGATTTGGCGCTGAACAAAAAACAGTATAGAAAGGCGGTATCCAGCTACGATCAGGCCATTAAATTGTATCCGGATTATTTTGCGTTCCACCTGCAACAAGGTTATGCCAAGAATTAATGTTGAAGTGGCCGTCGCTCATTTTGACGAATATGGGAATCAGAAATCGAAGCAAATGAAATACAAAGTGCCTGGCGTGCTAACGGCCAATGCGCAATCAGTCATCACCACAAGAATCACTGAGGGTACAGGTTTACGCTCAGCCGTGAGTAGTGCGTTGATAGCCCAGTGAGAATACGTTATTAGCAAGAAAGCATTTATAGAAGGCTTGTGGTGAAAAGTAGGGTAGTCCTGAAAGGGTCCCCCTTTCTTCTTATTGGCTTATGCTTTCATCATTTGAATGGCCTTCGAGCGGCAGCTCGAATTGAGTACATTGCCGCTATTACCCTGTAGCTGCACTTTGTAAGCAGCTTCTGTCAAAATAGGGCTTATCCCCGGCAACAGTAACCCGCTCCATTTCACGTACCGCCGGAAAGTAATCGGATGCAGCAAAATGCTGGCAGGATCGATTATCCCAGAAGGCGATTGAGCCAGCCTCCCATTTGAAACGACACTGAACTTCAGGGTTCCACGCAGACTTATACAGTTCGTCCAGCAGCACTTGGCTCTCTTCAGGCTCCATGCCTTTTATATGACTGGTGAATGCGCCGTTCACATAGACCACGGGTTCCTTCGTCTCTGGATGGGTGCGTACCACGGGATGCTCCACCGGCGGATAGAGTTCATGTAGCTCTTCGGGTTTCTTATTCAGACGCTTGGCAAAAACGCGTGCAATGTCGTGCACCGCGATGCAGTTCTGGATTATTTCTTTAGTGGCTTCGGGCAAACGTTCATAAGCAAGAGCCATATTTGCAAACAATGTATCGCCCCCTACGGCGGGAACCTCGCGGGCACGTAGTATCGATCCGAGAGAAGGCTCCTCGCGCCAGGTAACATCCGAGTGCCAAAAATTTTCAGACCCTCGCGAATCTGGCCCGTGGGCGATGTGAAGCACTTCGGGATTGAGCTGATTCTTTGGCGTTGCCGGATGAATTTCCAGCTCACCAAAGCTGCGCGCAAAGGCAATGTGCTGTTCACCCGTTATATTTTGGTCGCGAAAGAAAACGACTTTGTGTTGCAGTAGTGCTGCTCGAACATGGCCTACCAAATCAGGTGAAGGCTCACCAAGATCTACATCCAGAATCTGTGCGCCGATGGCGGGGGTTAGAGGATCAATTCTCATGGCAAAAACGCCTTCTTCTGTCTTCTTCAGTCGTTGTAAATAACTATGGGCGCTTGGTCGAAAAAATCAAGCGCAACTGCTTCCACAACGAATGTACAAGGTTTTTAGGGTCAGGTCTGCCATTGCCCACTAGTGACATGTATACCCACCATCAATTACCAATTCCGAACCCGTCATATATTTCGATTCTTCGGATGCCAGGAAGAGACAGCCATTAGCAATGTCCATGGGCTCACCCATCGCGCCGCCCAGCGGTATTTCGCGGGCAAGCCTTTCCTGCATTTGGTTCTGCACTGCTTCGGGCATGGAGGCAATACCGTTTTTCACCATCGCCGTAAGAATAAAGCCGGGATGAACCGAGTTAATACGAATGGGGTAGTTTTCTGCCGCACAATGCAGTGCGGCTGATTTGGTGAAGATACGCACGCCACCTTTGCTGAAATTGTAGGCAGGAGTGAGGGCTTCACCGACAATCCCCTCTATAGAGGAAATGTTGATGATGGAACCGCCGCACTCTTTCATAACCGAGATAGCTGCGCGTGTACCCATAAAAACACTCTCGCCGTTCACGCGCTGGGTTGTTCGCCAATCCTCAACACTTGCCTCTTCCACATTGTCGGGAATGACGATGCCTGCATTGTTAACGAGCACGTGCAGCGCGCCATGGGTCGCTACTATGTCCTGCATGAGTGTCTTCCAAAGCTGTTCGTCGGTGACATCCTGAGTTTTGGCCTCGGCGCGGCCACCGTCCGCATTGATATCAGCCGCCACCCGTTGTGCGCTCTCGCCGTTGATGTCGGTTACTACAATGGTAGCCCCTTCTTGTGCGAATCGTTTAGCAGTGGCCTCGCCAAGCCCAGCACCGGCACCGGTGACCAGTGCAACTTTGTTTTTGAGTCGGTAGTACATAGTAAATAGCCTCGTTAGTTCTTAAGCAGTATCTGTGCCAATAGTAGCAATTTCTTCGCTGGTTTGAATGAGAAACGGTTGTGACGAAAAATTCATTGGCCTGTGGCTGGTAGTCTGATGTACTGCGTGTGCGGTATTTTTGTCAAAGGCGACACGGGTCAATCATTAGTATTTGGGAGTGAGTATGTGGAAGTGGATAGGCGGTATATTGGTCGTGATAGTAGCGGCCTTGGGGTTTTCCTATCTCAAAGCGGACAAGAACACACGGGACATACTCGCTAACCTGCCCACGGACCGTGATGTGTTGTTCTGGAGCACGCCGCAGCGTGATGCTCTGTTTCGTGCGCTAGACTCGGTGCCGCTTCTTGCCCAGTCCAATATCATCGAAACTGGGGATACGGTTTTTCCACTGCCAAAGGGTGAGCCAATCACTATCGCCACTGATGTTGATGCCTACATGAGTGAGCAGCGCACTGCTGGTCTGGTGATCATTCAGAACGGGAAAGTCCGGCTGGAAAAATACGGGCTGGATTTTCATGCCAATGGACGATGGACTAGCTTCTCCGTCGCAAAATCCTTTACCTCTACCCTTGTTGGCGCCGCAATCAAAGACGGATTCATTAAGAACATAGACGATATGGTGTCTGACTATATCCCTGGCTTGAAGGGTTCTGTCTATGATGATGTTTCGATTGAACAGCTGCTGACGATGACATCAGGCGTTAAGTGGAACGAAGATTACGAAGACAGAAATAGCGATGTCGCGCTTTTCAATGAACATAAAGCCGAGCCGGGTGTTGATGTAACCGTTAGCTACATGCGCACACTTTCTCGCGAGGCACCCGCTGGAGAGAAATGGGTATACAAGACGGGCGAAACTAATCTGATTGGTGTACTGGTTAGCTCCGCAACCAATAAGAGCCTGGCAAGTTATCTATCGGAAAAAGTCTGGGCACCTTTTGGTATGGAGCAGCAAGGCAGCTGGTTGTTGGGTTCTACCGGTTTAGAAATTGGCGGCTGTTGTATGCAGGCATCAACTCGGGATTTTGCGCGTTTCGGTCTATTTATGTTAGGTGGCGCGAAGGTGAACGGCGTGTCAGTACTGCCCGATGACTGGATTGCCCCGGCGACTAGCAAGCAGGCTGATATCGGTTCTCTTGGAAGGGGCTATGGCTACCAATGGTGGACCTATGACAGCGGCAGTTTTTCAGCTCAGGGTATATTCGGGCAGGGCATTTTTATTGATCCCAAACGAAACCTGGTGATTGCGTCAAACAGCAACTGGCCCAAGGCTACGGATCGCAAAACGGTAGGAGAGCAGAGAGAGGCGTTCTACAAATCTGTGCAGGCAGCAATTGATGCGGAAGCGAACTAGCCACTGCAACTACTCAGGAAAAAACTTAGGGCAGGCCACGTTTATTTTCCACGCAGCCCATCCACTTATAGGAACTGACACCCCCACCTCTTGCAAGGTCGAGCCAGGTATCGAGATCTATTCCTGAATCCCAGTTTTCTAGCAAAGGTTTACAGCTGATCTGTCCGGTAGCGCTAAGGACAGGAGAAGGGTGGCTCAAAAGCTGCTCGGCAAGCACCTACTTCTTCTGGTGTCAGGTCATAACGAAAAAATTCAGGCAATTCCCCTGAAGATCCAGATTGATACTCAAAGTAATAGCCATACCAAGTTCCGTCAAACTGATCTTCCATTCCCAATCCGATTTGCGGTGTTCCGCCGCTCTCGACGATATATTCGGCGTAGGTGTAAGGAGGTGTATCGCTATCCGAATAACAAATATATTCAGGATTGCTTATATGGGATATGCGCTCAAAAAGTACTCCGGGCTCTATGAGGCTGCAGCTGGATGCCTCGCAGGGCGGAACTTCGCCTGTAGCGGAAAGATACTGACTTTTTATCTGGTTGCATGCATTGGAGCCGCCGTTTGCATCGCTGGAGCAGTCTAGTGATTCACAGTAAGCATTACAAAGTCCCGATGCCTTTTCGCTCAGATCTACGCTTGAGCAGTCCGCTGCTTGACCGTGTGACGCTACAAAAATTGAGAACAAAAAAAATGATCCCACAAAATATGTGTTAATGATTTTCATGTGAAGTACCTTCTTTACTATTTGTGTTGTGCCCTATTGGCATTTCCGAAAAAAGTAACCATAGCTACATTTTTTTTCAGAAAACTCTGCGCGCTTTGCAGTGTCGCTTATCGTTCGATATTTTACAAAATATATTTGAACCGCCATCGAGAAGCCAAATAGACAGGTGTCTTTTTGTGGAAGGCGAGTGCATATTGCGATAATTATTACTCCTAATTGTTTGGGCCAAAGTAGTATCTTCAATGAATATGTTCTCTCGATGGGCCTACTACGCGCGCTATGTCCGTTTGTGAAACTGGTTTAAATGAACACTGATAGCTATCTTGAACCAGGCAGAAAAAATTCAGCATCGCCCTGTTATGCAGAAACTTGCCCCATACCCCCTTACGTGCCCCTTCTCTAAAAGAAACCTGCGTTCGCAATAAACTATAGCTATATCGCTCAGAAATGGTGTAGCCTGAAAAAGGTGCTGTTTTTCTGTCGTAATGCACAGCTCCTAAAACGCATTCTTATGACTAGTAGTCTTTTTCAAGCCAAGAAAAATAATTCGAGTTAAAGCGATGACAAGATTCCGTATGTACTTTCCTAAGGCTGTAAATCTAAACATTTTGTTCATTGCACTTCTGTGTGGTGCCCCGCAAGTCAATGCACACCCAGGTTTTTTACAGCAATTCGATTCGCAGTACCCGGCATCTGTTTCAAGCCAGGCAGGCTGCGCCACATGTCATGCCGCCGCAAGTGGCGGGCGACCCTGGAATGCCTATGGCCGCGACTTATTGGCTAATGGCGGGAGTGTTGGTGCTAACGGTGACCTCTCACCTGCTCTATTGCTAGTTGAATCCCTGAATTCGGATGCGATTGCTGGAGACAATATCACTGAGATTCAAGCGGGTACGCAGCCTGGCTGGTGTGACCCCCTAACCGCGGGATGTGGTAACCAGATCTATAATGCGGACGGATCGAATGCGGGAAACGGAATTCCTCCAGCCGGCCTCGTGCTTGATGATGATACGAACTCTGTCCCAGAGCCCAACATACAGGTTACTCCCCCGTCGCTGAGTTTCGGCCCGGTGTTAATTGGACAGAGCAAAAGCCTAAACGTCAATGTTGTCAACACAGGGCTGCTCGACTTAACGTTGAGTGCAGTGGCTAGCGGGGCTCCCTATACTATTGATACCTTCCCAGCAGGGGTATTGTCAGCTGGCGACTCGACCCTGGCCACCTTGAGTTACAGCCCACAAGCTGAGGCGCTAGATAATGGTGTGCTGTCGCTTAACAGCAACGATCCGGACTCACCTTCGGTGATTGTAGACTTGAATGGTGAGGGGGTTTTTGAGCTTCCTGACCCGATGGGTGTATGTCCAGTGGGTAACAGGGTGATTAACCCTATCCCGACGCCGATCACTACAGGTTTTCAGGCGGTCAACTTTGAAGTAGTTGCAGACGGTTTCGTCAATCCATTACTGGGTGTTGTGCCACAGGGGGAAACTGGCCGCCTGTTTGTGGTTGACCAGCCCGGGCAAATTTGGGCCGTCAATTTGGGCACGGGTAGCAAATCGCTATTCCTTGATCTGAGCTCCCGGCTGGTCGAGCTAGGCTTGTTCGGAATTGATTACGACGAACGAGGTTTGCTGGGTGTTGTATTTGCGCCGGATTACTTTTCTAGTGGCCTGCTCTACACTTACCAATCAGAGGATCCAGATCTCCCCGCAGATTTTTCAACAATGCCCTCAGGCTTTCTGCCAGATCATCAAAGTGTCATCGTTGAATGGCAGGTGGTGGCTCCAATGAGTCCATTTGCAGTTGTTAATCCTTCCAGTGCGAGAGAAATTTTGCGCATTGATCAGCCGCAGTTCAATCACAATGGTGGATCGATGGTCTTCGGGCCGGACAATCTGCTGTACATCACATTGGGCGATGGCGGTGGAGCGGATGACCAAGGCGATGACGGTGACAATATAGGCCATTCAGATATTGGTAACGGCCAAGACATCAGTAATATTCTCGGGTCTATCATACGCATTGATCCCAGAGGAACAAACGCGCCCAATGGGCAATACGGAATTCCGGCGGACAATCCCTTCGTAGATGCCCAGCAATTTTTGTTAGGAGAAGTCGGTGGCGAGGCTGGATGTGTGGATGGTGCCTGTGATGAGATCTACGCCTACGGATTTCGGAACTCCTGGCGTGCCTCTTTTGATATGCAGGGAAACAACGCCTTCTTAGTCGCTGACGTTGGTCAGAATGATGTTGAAGAAGTCGACATAGTTCACGCTGGTGGTAATTACGGCTGGCGTATTAAAGACGGAGCGTTTTGCTTTGACCCGAATGGAATTGAAAGCGGTTTTGTCACCGATGCAGAATTCGGCGGTGTTCCGGAGATTATAGATCCCGTTGCTCAATATGATCACGATGAGGGGATTTCCATCACAGGCGGCTTTGTGTATCGCGGTAGCGCGATACCGAGTCTTCAGGGGCACTACGTTTTCGGCGACTGGGCTCCTAGTTTTGTTGATCCATTGCCAGGGCGCCTGTTCTATCTTCAAGCGAGTGAGCTGACGGGCGGGCCGGGTGAGGCGCCCACTGCGGTTATGGAGTTTCTTTTACCGCATAGTCCCAATGGAGTGGGTACGAAAATTAATGGATTTGGGCAGGACGGTAACGGCGAATTATATGTCATCGGAAGCGAGTCGGGTTTGCTCACGGGCCTTACTGGTAAGGTCCAGAAAATTGTTCCTGCCACGCTTCCACCTGGGTGCTGATAGCGCGTAATCAGTCGCAATTTGGCGAAGATTACCGCAGCTTATTGGAAAGAATGACGGGCTGGGATGGGATGAATGAGCGCATGGCACCCATCCGCTTAGAAATCGCTCTATATAGCAAGTACAGGCCAGGACTATTTTCGCCCGGGCCTGCACGCAAACCGTGCACCCACGCTTAACCTCTTCCAAATTCTAGCTGTAATTGGTGGTCTGCCCCTGAATTCGGTTCCCCAAATATTGCCAGCACGCCCAAGGTAGCTCTAAGATTGCAGTGCTGCTACTGTCACCCATCGAGCTGTTGCCCTACCTGGCATTTAGACTGCGCTAAAAGCTCTGCGAAACGTGGGGTCTTGTAGGCGTCCCGTTGCAAAGGGATAAGGCAGGAAATGTCTGCTGAGAGCACTGCCAAAATTAATTGAAATCAAGCCGAGTTTTAACTATGACCGAATCACTTGTTATAAGAGAAGACCGTGACGGATTGTGCTACCTGACACTCAATCGTCCCGAGAAATTGAACTCGCTTAATGTGCCGTTGTTTGAGGAATTGCGTGCCCATATCCTGGAACTAAAAACGGATGATTCCGTTAATTGCGTGATACTTCGCGGTGCGGGTAAATGTTTCTCTGCGGGGCATGACCTAGGTGATATTTCAGAAGGAGAGGAGATCTCTTCGCCATTCTGGCATTCCGAAACACTGCGCATGTTGGAGAAGTTACCTAAGCCCGTTATCGCTGCGGTGCATGGGCACTGTTACACAGGGGCACTGGAAGTCGCCCTGGCGGCGGATTTCATTATCGCCTCCGACACTGCCCGGTTCGGCGATACTCATGCCAAATGGGCGCTAGCGCCAGTGTGGGGTATGAGCCAACGCCTGCCGCGCAGAGTCGGCATTGCCACGGCAAAAAGATTGATGTTTAGCTGCGAGATGATTCCTGCAGACGAGGCCTTGCGTATCGGTCTGTGTGAGTTGGTTTTTCCAAACGCAACGTTTGAGCAAGCGGTAGAAGATATGGGCCGTCAGATCGTCGCCAATTCACCGTTCTCCCACGCAGCCAATAAGCGCTTGCTGGAAAGCACTGATGGCCAGGCAATGGATGCCGGGCTGTTATGGGAAGTAATGGAGACCGAAGGGGTTGGCCCAGACGTGCAGGAACGTATTAATGCGTTTATTAAAAAGTAGGATTAAGAGATTCCCGCGGTTAACGCAGCCCCATTATTCACCGTAGGCTCAGGCGATTTTTAGGGGAGGGATCAAATCAGTGCTGTTGGTTTTTTTAGTAGCGGCGAATGGCATCAATCGACTCTTTGGGAGGCCCGCAAGGGGTGTGTGCAAAGACTAAGAGTGTCCGGCACCGGGGTTGGTGAGGCGCGACTTTTGATGCGCTCTGATTGAATTTGAGTGCCTGCTAGGGGTCGGAAAATCGCAGGCTCCAGGCGAGCTTCTCCATAACTCTGTCAGGCCGCATCGCGCTCTAAAAAATGCCTGCATTGTTCGCCAGTGAAGCAGCCTGATATGCTAAAGCTCCCGTTTTCAGGCATGCTCGAATACAGAGTACGGTCAACCACATAGGGACTGTGACAATAATGCCCAACAAGCTCTACCTCACCCTCGGCATTGCTCTGGCTTACGCAACGACCGGGCAACTGGGCTTTCTCTTCGCTAGGCTTACGGAGTGGAATGCCACCTTTTTCTGGCCGCCCTCCGGGATTGCGCTGGCCGCCATCTTGTTGTTTGGTCGTCAGGCGCTGCCGGGTATTTTCCTGGGCTCGATCTTTGCCGGCTATTTACTCGGGCTGCATCCAGTGTCCACCGTGTTCCCCAAGACGCTGTCGCCCTACCTGTCAGAATTACTGGGGGATGTTACTTTTTCGGCGCTCCTCATTGGCATGGTTATTTCCTTTGCCGCGACGCTTGGGCCCCTGACAGCCGCTACACTGATGAAGCGCATCGCTCCAGAAGCACCCCTGTGGACACACGCCTCGGATTTACTGATGGGAACGGTAGTAATGGCCCTAGCCTGTGCCATTGCCGGCTTAGGCGGTATGAGCGTCCTTTATGTCGCCGACCTGGTGCCTTTGGACAAAATCCTGTCAGAAGCGGGCATGTGGTGGTTGGCCGAATTCTTCGGCATGCTGCTCTTCGCTCCGGTGATCTGTCTGGCCGCCCGATTCCTGCAGACATCCGGGGACGCAGTAAAACCTGATTCGCTTATTCCCCCTGTGATACTCAACAGTAGCTTTGCGGCGCTGGCGCTAAGCACTTTCCTGTACTTGTGGAATTCCGAGACGGGCAGAATCTTGGAATATCTAGAGCGAGAAGCCACTATTGCAGCAAGCAGCGTCACAGTGGTCCTGGAAGAGGCTGCAGACGATGTGGAAGAGGTTCGAGCTCTTTTCTTCTCTACGTTTGGAGGAGCCGATGCTGATCAATTTCGGCGCTTCACTATGGTGGGTAAAAAAAATCGGCTTGCAGTTCCAGGCGTGCAGGGAATGGGCTGGGCTCCGCGGGTAACTAATGTCGAAGTGTGGGAAAACGAGATGCGCAGCAATGGGCAGGGGAACGTGACGCTGTACGAACGCGATCATTCTGGAAAGAAAGTGGCAGTGGCGCAAGGCCGCGACTACTTCCCAGTACAATTTATCCAACCCCTTGATGGAAGCAACGAAGGGGCGATAGGTTTTGACCTCGCCTCCGAACAGAACCGTCGACGGGCCCTGGGGCGTGCCCGGGATACCGGTAATTTCGCCATGGCGTCATCTATCACCCTCGTCCAAGCATCGGAGATAGAGCCCGCAGTACTAATCTGCGCTGCAGTCTATCAGCAGAATGTGGTGTTGGACTCTGTCGCGGCTCGTCGCGCCAACCTCATCGGTTTTGCATCCGCGGTGTACCTGATAGGCCCTATGTTCGATAGCGCCCCCTTTCACGTTACCGGCGACATAGACTTGCACCTGATTGACCAATCACAGGACGAAGACCCTATGTGGCACCACACGAGATTCTCACAAAGCCACTCTAAGGCGGAGACCCGTGAGCCTGCCCCCACCCTCGCGAGGTTGAGAGAAGTGATACACGGGACCGCAAGGATTAGTTTCGCCAATCATATATGGCTGGTCATCGCCGCACCTGGGCCCACCTTCATCGAATCCCGGCGTACAATGGTTCCCTATTTCGCGATGACAGCCTTTTTGGCGCTTGGAGTTCTGGCGGGCGGCCTGGTCATTGAACGCACGTCGGCACGAAGAACAAACGAACTAGAGCGGGAGAAGACCGAGAAAGCTCTGCTTGAAGCGGAGTCAGCCAATGCCTCGAAGGAATACTTCATGGCTGCAGCCAGCCACGATATCAAGCAGCCTCTGCACGCGCTATCTATACTAGCTGATACTCTATCGATGTCTGATCCACGCGACTCAAGCAGGCGGGTTCTGAAGCACCTCAGGGTCAGTATCGAGCATGTCTCAAAGCACTTCGACGACCTGATGGATTTCGGGAAGTTCGAGGATGGTAATTTTGAAGTGACACTCGGGGCAGTATCGCTGGGTAATTTCTCCTCACGTATCGACCTGGAGATCGGTCCGCTTTGCGCCAGTAAAGGTCTGGCCTGGACGCTGGACATGGATGACGTTGAAGTGCTTACCGATCCGGAGCTGTTGCTGCGCTTGTTGCGTAACCTCTTGGTCAATGCAGTGAATTATACTGATTCTGGGGAAGTGTCTTGCTACGCCAGAGATCACGGAGAATTCATTGAGTTGATGGTTATGGATACGGGCCGCGGTATAGCCGAGGAGTTTCAAGGCTTGATATTCAAGCGCCTTACCCGTGTAGAAAAAAGTTGGTCGCACCCCGCTGGTTCCGGACTCGGCCTTTCCATCGTTGAGAAAATTAACCAGGCACTCGGTCTGGATCTACAGATGTCTTCAAAACTGGGTGAAGGCACCGTATTCAGGCTTCGCATGCTGCCCTATAGACCGGTCACTAAATGATCTGCAGCTGCTGTGCCTTCAAAATTGCCTGTGCGCGGCTACTGACACCAAGGGACTGGTAAATGCTGTGTAAGTGCGCTTTGACTGTGCCCTCAGCCACATTCAAGCGCTTGCTGATAACCTTGTTGGGCACGCCCTGCATAAGCTGCTCGAAAACCTCCTGCTGCTTTGGCGTAAAGTGAATCTTTTCTTCTCTCGACTCCAGACTGGATGGCCTGGGTGGCGATGGTGCGAACCCCATTAAATTGGCAGCTGAAGGCGGAATATAGACACTACCCGCCAGCACGATTTGAATTGCATTGACCATCACCTGCATCGAAGAATTCTTGGAAACAAACCCATGCACGCCATATTCGAAACATTGGCTGATGATTTCAGCAGAGTCATTGCCTGAGAAAATAATAATGGGAATGTCTGGATAGTTCTCGCGAACATAGACCATCCCATCTGAACCGGAAATGTCAGTCAGGCTCAGGTCGAGAATCAGAAGTTGATAGCTGGCCTCTCGCTCCAACTTTTCGAGTAACTCCCGGAAGCTACAGGCAGTTTCGATTTCTTCAAATACCCCGAGGGTAAGCAGTGAGCTGGTCAGTGCTTCCTGGATGATGGGATGGTCATCAATGATAAGTGCCCGAACAGGCATGCTCTACTCCTCTCTCTTCCTGAGGTTGGTGCATTCCGTCCCTCGAAAGATATCAGAAGTACCTTCCAGTGTCATGGGAGCGTCAGGGCAAACTCTTTACTGACACGAGGTAAACTTTCGTTTAGGCCATAGTGTCAATTGAACACACTGGTTATAGAGAATAAGATTTTCCCAATCTCGAAATATTTCGAGACCAATGACACGCATCAGTGAAATACGCAGGAGGCAAGCCATTATGGGCTGCCACGCTATGAATACAGTTGCATTGGCACAGGCTAAGAGCGACTGCGCGGCAACAAGCGCGCCGTTTTCCCCGTTCGTCAAACTCACTGTTTACACTAGCCTGTTCGTCCTGTGTATCTGCCTCGCTATTTCTCTGGGTCTGAGTTTTCTGGTCACAATACTTTTTGAAGGATTAAGCCGATGAAAATTGCAGCGTTAATCTACCTTACTATTGCTTTGGTCAACTTCTGGATATGGTTCAACAATGGTGTGGAGATGGAGGTTTTTCTAACTCCCGCTTTCTTTCTTACCTGGGGTCTTTATGTATTCGGGCTGCTATCCTTTCTGGCTTTCGCGGTAAGAATGCTCATTGTTCCCCGGCGTGTTTGGCAACTGGTTTTCGTGGTGTACTGCTCAACAAGGCTGTACGAATTAATGACTCGAGGGCTAACACTGTCGGGGGGAGACCTGGCCACGGACCTTAATATCATCGCGAGTTATTTGTGGCTGGTAATCCCTGCGGGATTGACCACGTGGTATATGGGTTTTGTGTTCCGCGTCCCCAAGCCGCTCCCTGTGCCGCGCCTAAAAAAAGAAGAGTACGATCACGGCGCCATTTTTCATCCCCACTACACTGAGCAGCTGCCTTAGCCCGAACTGTAGGAGGCGTGTGTCGTAGGCGAGAGCGAGAATTACTCAGTGCCGATTTCTGACGCGGTCGGATTAAGGGGATTAAGGGGACAGTTCCCCTAATTCAAGCCGCTACAACGCCGATTTATGTAGAGGAAAAATAAAAGGGAAATTCTGAGTAGGTCATTCGACAAATACTATCGGAGAAGGTAAAGGGGCTATCCAATGAAGTGTAAGGTCGGGGTTTTTGCGCTAGTTATTAGCAGCTCTTCAGGCGCGAATATTGGGAAAGTTGTCAAGGTTGTGATGCCTGCATTTGAGGGTCGGATAACCCTCCCTACTGGGCGTGTCATAGTTAGCCGAGGGGGGAGAGACTGGGTTGTAGTCTCTACGAGTGATGATTTCTATGTTGCAGGCGGGCGCAGTGATCATGGGTGCTGCTACGACTCCGACCTTATGCCGATAGGACCAGACAGCAAAGACGTTAAAGAAACTGAAAAGGAGATGGTGGGATGAGTGATATGTACGAAGAACAGATTCGTATTGTGTATCTGCTTCGTTATTTGTTCGGGCCTAAGTTTTCTGGTCGCAATACTTTTTGAAGGATTAAGCCGATGAAAATTGCAGCGTTAATCTACCTTACTATTGCTTTGGTCAACTTTTGGATCTGGTTCAACAATGGTGTGGAGATGGAGGTTTTTCTAACCCCCGCTTTCTTTCTTACCTGGGGTCTTTATGTATTCGGGCTGCTATCCTTTCTGGCTTTCGCGGTAAGAATGCTCATTGTTCCCCGGCGTGTTTGGCAACTGGTTTTCGTGGTGTACTGCTCAACAAGGCTGTACGAATTAATGACTCGAGGGCTAACACTGTCGGGGGGAGACCTGGCCACGGACCTTAATATCATCGCGAGTTATTTGTGGCTGGTAATCCCTGCGGGATTGACCACGTGGTATATGGGTTTTGTGTTCCGCGTCCCCAAGCCGCTCCCTGTGCCGCGCCTAAAAAAAGAAGAGTACGATCACGGCGCCATTTTTCATCCCCACTACACTGAGCAGCTGCCTTAATCCGAACCGTACAAAGCGTATGTTGCAGGAGATCAGGGGCAGACTGCACCTCTGTAAATAGTTTGGATACTCCCAGTGGCAGACACTGTGGTTTTGTATGCGGACATGCCCCCCTCTCCTTGAATATCTCCCCAATTGCTTGCCGCTTGAAAGTGCCTCAGCCCCAATCAGAATAATTATTCCAGCGGCTATGTGTCGTGCAAGAGTGACCATAGACTTCGGCTAATTCGAAAGATTCTACTGAATGAATTCGTCTCATCATCCCAGGGCTGCGTATTCATATTCAGTATTTGGCGTACACTGTCTGCCCTCCAAGCCACCAATGCCCAACATTTCGACAGACTGTATTTGTCGAACCATTCAGTTTAAGGTAGATTTCCGCAGTCGCTAAATTCTTGGTAATACTCACTAACAGGACCTGGTACTAGTATGGGCGCAGCAACAATAATACATTCCCGTTTCTCCGTGCTCACTGTATTCCTAGCGTGGGTAGTCACCGTCTGCTGCAGCATAAATACGGCGCAGGGTCAGGCACAGGACTGGCGCGATCATTGGGCCATACCGCCCGGTTATTTTCTGGAGGTGGATACCAGCGGCTATCAGTTGCCGGTTTCGATTGCCATGGTTCCCAATCCCGGCAGCGCGCCCGATGCGCCCTTGTACTATGTCGCCGAGCTGGGCGGGCGTATTCTGGTGGTTAGAAATGATCGCAAGGTCGAAGTTTTTACGGACAACTTTTTCACCCTTCGCAGTACAGCACAACTGCCCTCTATTGCCGGTGTTATAGGCCTGACCGGACTTTGTCTGGACGCCGATACCGGGTTTCTGTTTGCCACCTATGTTCACGACAATGACAGTGGTCGCTTTAATGGCATCACCCGTTTTTCCACCACCCCCGGAACTTTCTCGCTACGACCAGAGGAAGCATTCCCAATTCATAAGCCTTTTACGCTGGGTGATTCTGCCTTTACCCGATTCCCTTTTGGGCACCAGATAGGCCAATGCCAAATTGTCGACAACCACCTTTATGTTGGTATTGGGGATGGCGAGCTGGCCCATCGTCCCCGATCAGATCAATCGTCTTTTGGAAAAATCCTGCGTATGCGATTTGATGGCTCGCCCATTGCTGGTCTCGAGCCTGCTCAGGAAGCCTCTCTTGCCGACTATATTTTTGCCAGTGGCCTGCGCAATCCGTTTGGGCAAACCCGGATGGGTGAAAACATTTTAGTGGCGGACAACGGTCCGGGAGTCGATAGGGTACTAATAACCAAAGAGGGAAAAGACTACCTGTATGACGGCAGTGACCAGAGCATCTCAATTAATGCCATGGTGCTGTTCGCGCCCGCCAAGGGCACCGCACATATCGCCTACTACCCTGAAAATTCGCCCAGTAATATTGACGATT
>JBLFWP010000057.1:0-21826 GCA_047611225.1 Halioglobus sp. | reverse complement strand
TTGCTCGGAGATGCTGTTGCGACCCCAACCACGCCCGGCTTGCTCGGAGATGCTGTTGCGACCCCAACCACGGCCAGACTGCTCAGCAACGCGCTTAGATTCGCTGTTTAGTGCTCCGTCCTCTGCCCATCTGTAGCCACTTGAAGCGTCTGTTGAAACAGACCAATCTGCCTGGGGCTCAATTGATTGAGTCCGCTGGCCCCATTGGTAGCTAAATGCTGGGTTACTTGTATATCGCTGTTCTGCTGCTAGCGCATGGCTGACTTTACTCACTATGTTGCCTGAGTTTTCAGTGCTTGCCGAAGCTGCCTGCTGCGATTCTGCGATGCTTAGAGCCGGAAGTGTGAGCGCAAGAGCTACGCCTACATACCCTATCGTTCGTATCGTTTTCATAACGTGATACCTGCCTTCGTTAAATTCAACTACTTCACTTTCGCGAATTTGTGACCTGTTTCTCTTAATCGGGACCAACTACGGACCCTGGTCGCATTCTCTTTGTATGATGCTTGACTAATTTATACGGAATAATCTAGGACAATTGAAGACGCGGTAGTACCCCTTTTTGGGTACAGTCCTGGATCAGGGATCAAAGCTAGGGGCGTATTCGTATAAAATCGAACACTTCCCCTAACTCAATGAATAGTAGGCAGTTAGCTGAAAATGATCGAGGAGTCGCTTAACCCTTTAAGGTCAGCGGGGTGTAAGGAGTTATGGAGTAGAGATAGGCCGATCTAAAGCCCTGTTAGGGTCTTGCCGAAAGGATCTTGATGGCTGCCTTCTCGAGAAGATAGAGCTCCATCCAATAAGCATCGATGCCGTCTGGGTCTATTTCTTCGTGGCGGATTGGGTACTTTTTTTCAATATGGCTTTTGACGCCCCAGCTTCTAGTCTTGCTCAGGCCTTTTGCGCTGGGTGTTTGGGAAACTTTTGACCCAAGCCCATCAAGTAGAGGCTCACCATTAATGCCAACGGTAGTAGGGCCTAACTCCTTGCGTAAAGTTGAGGGCTCACCGGCAGTTTCCAATTTTTGGCTTGCGCATTGGCTTTCCCCCAAAGTCACTGCTCTGGTTGCACCCACGAAGCCATAGCCTTGCTGAAAGGGGCTGTAGGAAAGCAAGCCGTCTTGGTTGATGGCCGGTTCGGCGCTCGTAATTAATTTGCACTTGAGGTTGTTTGGGCTGAGCTCGGGCTCGAGCTGAAGTAAGAGAGCGAGAATTCCTGATACAAATGCTGTTGCCTGAGAAGAGCCGGTCGATACAAATTCTCCCGTACGAAGAATATCTTCGGGTTGATTTGTTGCCAGAGCAGAGCTGGGGCGAATGAGTCCTGTCATATGTCCACCCAAGGAGACCACATCCGGTTTCACGTGTCCCGCTGGTGTTGGACCTTGGGAAGAAAAATCGGGAATATAATCGTCATCACGATTGTTAGGTGTCCAGGAGTCGGTAAGTGCTCCGACAGTAATGATGTTGGGCAAATTCCCTGGCGAGCCTATAGTTTCGGGCTTAGGGCCCTCGTTTCCCGCCGCCGCGACCACGGCAATTCCGGATCGCCAAGCCTGCATGACTGCTTGGTCCACGGGGTCTTCCCAGTAGATCCAGCGCGGTACCTGCGAAAAAGATAAGTTCAGGACCTTAATATTCAATCGTTCCCGATTATCCACCACCCACTGCACCGCCCGCACAATATCCAACAAATGCGCAAACCCCTCCCGGTCCAACACCTTCACGGCCACAATATTCGCATCCGGCGCCACGCCCTTATAGGTACCTGTAGGTTTTCCATCTCTAAGTGTTGGGCCGCTGTGGGCGATGATGCTGGTCATGTGGGTGCCATGCCCGCTTTCGTCTAGGGCGACTGCGTCTGCGGTATCGGTGAGAGCGTCGTAGCGGCCAATCAAACGGTTTTTGCCGCTTGTGTCGTTAGTGAGTGCTTCGTGCTCCCACAGTCCGGAATCGATAACGGCGATGGTCACGCCCTTGCCGGTGATACCTTGTCGGTGCAGTGCGTCAACTCCGCCTACGGTGTTGTAGTAGAAGTCTTCATGATTGTTTGCGTAGCCGGGAACGAGTTTGGTGGGGCAGTCGCCGGTGAAGTTGGCCTTAATTGTGAATTCGCTTTGGAGTGGCGTTTCTGCTGTGGCGCCTTTCTTGAAGGTTTCGAAATTGGCGGTCAGAAATACTTTGTCTTTAATTTCAGGGCGTCGGGCTTTTGGAAAGTCTATTTTCACCGAATGTTTTTGAGCGGCATTGGCGGTCGGTTCGATATTGATGCCCGCCACGGTGAGGTTTTTTACCGGGCCCAAGCGGGCGGGCCAACTCAGTTCGAGCGTTTCAAGAAAGGCCGGAGCTTCGAGTTTGTTATAGAGCGGCCAACTGATTCCATCAGCGGTAAAATCCAGCTCAATGTGGCCCCTAACGCGGCAATTTACATCCTCATCTTCAGATTTTTGGGGGGTGTCGTCTTCAAGGTCATCGATAACGCGGGTGATGAGGGGAGACTGCATCACCTCGTCGAGTTGCGTGCTGGTCATTCGAGCACCAACTGCATTGATAATATGCAGGTCATGGGTAACGCTGCCGCCGGCGCGCTCTACCAACTCGGTTATTTCGTCTGCGGAAGAGCCCTGCAGCATCACCAGCAATTTTCTTGATTCGGCACTCAGCGAAGGGCCGCAAAGGAAAAATTGTGCGAGAAGCGCAGCGGTAAGAAGGCGGAACTTCATCGGCAGGTGTTAGCTGATGGGTTCGGCTTCAACTGCTTTTTGAATCTGGCCGAGGAAGTTTTGCTTCAGCATAATAGGCACATCTTCTGGGTAGATGGGGCGAGCGAAGTAGAAACCTTGTAAAAGGTCACAGCCTTTTTGCACGAGGTACGCCATGTGGTGCTCGCTTTCGATACCTTCGGCGATAACCCTTAAGTTCAGGGTTTTTGCCAGTGCCAGGATAGCGTCAACAATGGCGGCACCGTCTGGAGTTTCCAGATCAGCGATAAAGCTTTGGTCTATTTTCAATGTGTCGATCGGGAAGCGCTTCAGATAGCTCAGCGAGGAGTAACCTGTACCAAAATCGTCCACCGCCAAGTCTACACCCAGTCCTTTCAGCTCGCGTAGTTTGGCGATATTGGTTTCTGCATCGGTCATAATCGCGCTTTCGGTGAGTTCCAGCTCGAGGCGCTCTGGCGGTAAGCCGGAACGTTCAAGGAATTGCCCGATCCACTGCGGTAAATGGTTTTGGTTGAACTGCAGCGGCGAAATGTTAACACACACGCGGAATGCCTTAAGGCCCAGAGTGTCCCAATAGAGACAGTTTCTGGCGACTTCACCCATTACCCATTCGCCCAGCTCAATAATCTGCCCGGTACTTTCCGCCACGGGAATAAATTCACCTGGGGAAACCATGCCACGGGTAGGGTGCTTCCATCTCACAAGCGCTTCCATACTGACAACTTCGCCAGTGATTGAGTTCACCTGTGGTTGATAGCGTAATTCCAGCTCTTGATTGCGCATTGCATCGCGCAATTCTTCTTCCATCTTTAGCTGCTCAACGGCCAGCGCGTTCATGTCTTCGTTGTAAAAGCGGTAACAGGCTCTGCCCTCGGCTTTCGCGACATACATTGCTGTATCTGCGTTACGTACCAGTGTGTCTGGGTCGTTGCCGTCCTGTGGGTACAGGGCAATGCCAATACTGGGCGTTACCACTGGGTTGTGTGATTGCAGTGCAATGGGCTGCGACAGGCTGTCGAGAATCCGTTTTGCTACGCGCTCAATATCGGCAATAGCGCCCACATCAGAAAGCACAACGGTGAACTCGTCACCCCCTAAGCGGGCAATTTCGGTGGCAGCCTCTGGGTCAGGAGCTACTTGGTCTTCAGCACTGTTGTTGGAGAAGTAGTTAATAGCGTCATCTTCACGCAGCTCGATAGTAAGCCGCTTTGCAATCTCGACAAGCAGGCTATCGCCGCGAGCGTGGCCTATCGAATCATTGATGCGTTTAAAGTGGTCCAGGTCGATAAAGAGCAGCGCTGCAGATGTCTTGTGACGCTGCGAGCGTTTGAGGATGCGATTCAGCTGCTCGTTGAAACTGCGACGATTCGGCAAGCTGGTCAGGGGATCGTAATACGCCAAATAACGCAGCCGATCCTCCTGCCGCTTCAAGGAGTTGAACGCGTTACTAGCACGCAGCATGTACTGCACGTCTCGCCCTAGCAAAGACCAGTTAACCGGCTTTGTTTTGTATTGTGTTGCCCCTGCTTCAAACCCGAGATCGATAGACGCGCGATCATCGGAGCCGGTGACGATCATAATGGGGATATTTTCCCCTTGCGGTAAACTGCGAATACGCTGGCAGGCTTCCAAACCGGTCATGCCTGGCATTTCCACATCGAGGAATACCAAATCGGGACGTTCCTTCACGAACAGATCAATGGCTTCCAATCCGTCGCAGGCTTCGACCACAGCCATGCCCTCTGCTTCCAGACATTGTCGCGCTAACAGTCGGACATTCTGATCGTCGTCACACACCAGAATTTTGGCCTTGTGGCGAATCGACTCGGTGTTGGCCATTTGCAGTTCAGTACGGGACATTATTTAGACAAGGTTTACTGCGTCTGATGGTTAATATAGGCTATCATCACTGGGCTCGCCCGCATAGTGTGAATAAACCACAAGGGCACGCAGTAGACCGCTGAAGACCCTCACTTACTGGCTAACACGGGACTTGCTTAATGCATTTGCATCCGGCGGCACCATTGAAATTGTTTTTGCCGTTCGTGCTTATGGGTGCGACTTTTTTCGCGCGTGACTATATGGATCAGCTAAGCGGTGAAGCGCGCGTTGTTGTTGATAACCTGCCGTATCTTTTTTGTGTCGTTGCCGTGTTTATGGCAAACCAATTTAATCGCAGCCGCCTCTTGCTTGCCTCTTTTGGTGTAGCCATTTTTTATTGGGTATTGAGAAGTTATTTGCAGGTCAGCCTGGAAGATCCAGAGGCGGAAACCGCCTATGTTTCGATCAGTCTGGCGCTACCCATTCTGGGGCTTTATATTTTTCTTTTGCCTGAGCGCGGTGTCTGGAATCTCTTTGGCATGGCGTTCACCACTACTTTTATCGTTCTGGGGTATATCTGCGTGCAAATGGGCCCGTGGTTGCCCCAGGTCAATGAAGCCGCCCTGAGTTATTACGCCCCTTGGCCGGTAGAAGGGTATGTGATGTCGTTGGGCGGTACTCTGCTAGTGGCCTTGGTCGCCGCAGTGGGGTTCTTGCTCCTTCTTATACGTGACGAATGGACCGAAGTTGCGCTGTTGGGCGCGTTTCTGGCGCTGTATTTGTCGCTCGCATTGCTCCATCTTGAGCACATTTCGGTGGCCATGTGTGCAGCGGCCAGCCTCTGCCTGGTGCTGGGTTTACTGCGCAGCTCTCATACCATGGCTTACCTGGATGATTTGACGGGTCTTGGGGGGCGGCGCGCCATGAATGAGAAAATGACCATGCTGGGCACCCGATTCACTATTGCCATGCTCGATATCGATCACTTCAAGAAGTTCAATGACACGTATGGCCACGATGTGGGAGATGAAGTATTGCGGCTGGTGGCGTCGCGTATAAAGCGAGTGGGCGCGGGTGGCACGGCCTACCGCTACGGAGGAGAAGAGTTTTGTATCATTTTTCCACGCCGCGAGGTGGAAGAGTGTGTGGAGGCTGTTTCTATGGTCAGAGAATCCATCGCTGAATACAAAATGTCCATTCGAGACAAAGATCTACGCCCAGTGAAGTCTCGTGAGGGCAGTAAGAAACGTGGGGCTACACGCCTGGGTCCAGGGCAGATTTCTGTGACTATCAGTGGCGGCCTGGCGCAGCGCGATGCAGATAACCCAGACGCAGAGACGGTGATCGTCGCGGCAGACAAGCAGCTGTATAGAGCGAAGAAGGCGGGAAGAAACAGAATAGCTTACTAGCGAATAGTGAGCGGTTCAGCTTTCTGCAATGTATGGTTGCTGTTGATTGTTGTTGATGATGGGTGTCGCTTGCGAGAGCTGAGTCAGTCTCGCGAACCGAAGATCACGACAGTCTGTTGTGTCGGTACTTCAAGTTTAGATCTTCAACAAAACGCGGCAGCTGCTGCAATGGAATTGCGGGGCTGTAGTAATAACCTTGTACCTGCTGACAGTTTTGCTCACGCAGGAATTCAATTTGCTCGAAGCTTTCTGCACCCTCTGCAACAACCAACATGCCTAGTCGTCGGCCCATTTCAATGATCATGGTGCACACGGCTGCTTGATGCTCATTGTGCGGTAGATCGCGCACGAAACAGGCGTCGATTTTCAAGGCTGAAATAGGCAGCTCGGTGAGGTGCGACAGTTGTGAGAAACCGGTACCAAAATCATCTAGTGAGAAGGATATTCCCAGCTCTCTAAGCTCGTCCATGCGGGCTTTTATGCCCTCCGGGCTTTTCAATATGGTGGATTCTGTTAGCTCAAACTCCATGTTTGAGGCATTGGCGCCGCTGCGCACGATAATGTCTTTAACGATATCGACAAAACGGTCATCCTGGATTTGCGAGAAGGAAATATTCACCGCAACGTCCACGTCGCCCATGTGCTGTTCATTCAGCCACACCTGCGCACTACAGGCATGCTGTATTACCTGATACCCAATGGTTTTCATCAGGCCCATGTCCTCACAGGCGGAGATAAATTCTCCCGGTGCAACAAGGCCGCGTTCGGGATGGTTCCAACGAAGCAGTGCTTCAAGTCCTACCAATTGCCCGGATGAGAGATCGATTCTGGGTTGGTAGTGCAGTTCAAACTGATTTTTGCGCACCGCTGTTCGTAATTCTGCGGCCAACGAGCTATTGCCCGCGATGTCGAATGTGAGCTTGTCGGAATAGCGAATGAAACGGCCACCCTCAATACTCTTGGCCTGCTGCATAGCACTACGAGCGTGCTCAACCAGGTCACTAAACTCATGGCCGTCTTCGGGATAAACCGCCGCACCTATGCTGGCTTCTACGGCTACCTGCTGATCGCTCAATATCATGGGGGCTGAGATAGACTTGAGCATCTTCTCTGCGATGAGTTCCATGTCTGCAGCCGAGCTAATATCTTCCAGCACTACCGCAAACTCATCGCCACCCAATCGGGCGATACTGTCGGTACTGCGCATTTTGTTGATCAAGCGACGGGAGATCGATTTGATCATGATGTCGCCGTCTGCTTCGCCATAGTGATCATTGATATTGGCGAACTGATCGATATTTATATACAGAAGGGCTGTGTTGAAGCCGTAGCGTTCCGAGCGACCAATGGCACGGTCCAGGTGGGCGCGGAAGCCGACGCGGTTGAGCGCTCCTGTCAGGCCATCGCGGCTGGACAGTTCCTGGATTCGTTCCCGGGCTTGCTTCAGTTGAATACTGTAGTCGAGGATGCGGTGTACCAGTGCATCCTGCAGCTGGCCGCGAACCAGGTAATCCTGGGCGCCTAGCTCACGTAATTGTGCGATTTTGTCGTCGTCGGCCTCATCCAGTAGCAGGATGAGCGGCGCGGTGGCTTCGTTTTTGCTGGCTAAACGGAGCAAATACTCGGATTCAGGGCCATGGGCCATGATAACGGCGTCGATATTGGGGTCCAGCAGAGCTTCCAGAGGTCGCTCGAAGCTTTCTGAGGAGGCGATGTTGAATCTTTCTGGAAGCGCACGGCCGAGACACGCAGACAGAACCAGATGGTCAGTCTTGTGATCGGAGATAATCAGTATGGTGTTTTGTTCCACTAGTGCTTCCTGAGCCTGCGTCTTTATGTACCGAACTTAGGAGCCTTATCTCATCGAGGCACTGATCGATCGGCCCATTGACGAATATTGTGCTTCTAATGAGCGCTACAGACGCGCCCGCTGTTCAGATTACCCTGAATTTCCATTCAGATATGGAAGTGCTTATTCTTTATATAACATGAAGTTATACGGAATTACTTAGAGGAACTCTAGTAAATGTTTCTTTAAAATTACCAATCCGGAATTTTGCGCAAATTACCCTTCCCGAATCAGCTATGGGCCGGGTAAATGGGTGCGTTTCGGCCGCAAGAAAGTGGTAGTGTTTCGTGGCCCGAACCATCATGGGCCCGCTGCCTTGCTTCCATTAGGCTTAGCCTGCCATTTTCATACGAGGTTTTTATGAACGACGAGCTCAAACTGGAGATTGAGGAGGGGATTGCAGTTATCACCCTCAATCGCCCCGATGCCCTCAATACCATGACCAGCACCATTATCGATGGGCTGGGCGCCGCTTATCAGCGCTGTGATGAAGACGATGCAGTGCGAGTTGTCGTGCTTACGGGTGCCGGTAAGGCCTTTTGCGCCGGCGCCGATATGAGCGGCGGTGGCAGTACTTTCGATGGTGGCGCCCAGACGCTGGAAGTGAACTCTTGCCCTCTGAGTATGCAGGCGTGGCAGGTGCGCAAGCCGGTAATCGCGGCGTGCAATGGGCACGCCATTGGTGCAGGCCTGGGTATGGCCATGCAGGCGGATATGCGCGTGTTTGCCAATGAAGGTAAATATGGGTTTTTACAGTCCCGTCGAGGGGTGGTCGCCGATTTTGCCATAGAGTTTGTGCTGCCCAGGCTAGTGGGCTTCGAGCGAGCCTTTGAGCTTATCGTAAGAGCGCCGCGGCTATTGGGTGAAGAGGCAGTTTCCTGGGGTCTGGCTGGGCGCAGTGTTCCCGCCGATCAGGTGCTCGATACCGCTATGGAAATCGCCCGTGACATCAGCGTGAACTGCGCGCCATTGCCAGTGGGCCTGCACAAGCAGTTGTTATGGCGTGGTTTGGATATGTCGCTGTCGGAGCTGGCCAAGCTGGAAAGCCAGGCCCTGAACCACACTATGACCAAGCCAGACGCCGTAGAAGGTGGCATGGCTTACTTAGAGCGGCGCGATCCCAACTGGACGGGCAGCGTCAGCGATGATTGGCCTGAGGATTTTGGCCAGTAGCTTAGCTTTTGTAGGGCTCGCAGCTGAACACGGGGATATTGCGGTCTGTGCGTGCCTGATACTCGTCAAAATCAGGGTACATCGATAGCAGGTGTGGCCATAGCTCTGCCTTTTCATCATCGTGCAGCTGGCGCGCCACGTAGGTTTTCTCTTCTCCGCCCACCATAATTTGCAGCTGCGGGTGGGCGACAATGTTGTGGTACCACACAGGGTTTTTGTTCATGCCTCCCTGTGAAGCCACCAGCAAAATATTGTCGCCATGCGGTAAATGAATGAGTGCAATACGTCGAAGCTTGCCTGTTTTGGCACCTGTGGTGGTGACCACACAAACAGGATGGCCGCCGATGAATTTGTTCATCACCCGGCCTTTTGTCGCCCTGAATATCGCCACATTGAGCTTGGTGCCCCAACGCATCACCCAGTGGATTATCGGTGCTTGGCTTTCTTTGATTTCTGCAACGTCTTCGCGCCGCGTCTTTACGTAATCGTATGTGACCATGAGATTGAGCCCTCCATCGCTTGTGCCTAGGAGGATAGTGGAGAATTAACACGCTGCCAAATTATGCTAGACTTGCCCTCCTTTTTTCCCCGCATGATGTCTAAAAAATGAGCCTGGCCACTGACAAACTCGAAACCATTCGAGAGCAAGTACAGCACCACCTGGACAGCGCTGAGCAGAAGCAATTAAGCCCAGAGCAGGAAGACGCCCTCAAGGAAACAATCAAGGCGCGGCTGGAGCAGGAAAACGCCGTTATTGTGGCGCATTACTACACTTCGCCTGCGGTACAGGCGCTCGCTGAAGAAACCGGCGGCTGCATCTCCGACTCTCTGGAAATGGCACGTTTTGGGCACGATCATCCCGCTAAGACACTAATCGTCGCTGGCGTTAAGTTCATGGGTGAGACGGCTAAGATACTCACGCCTGAAAAGCGTGTGCTAATGCCCACACTAGAGGCCACATGCTCTTTGGATCTAGGTTGCCCTATCGAAGAATTTTCTGCCTTCTGTGATCAGCACCCTGATCGCAAAGTGGTCGTATACGCCAATACCTCTGCGGCGGTGAAGGCCAGGGCCGATTGGGTGGTTACCTCCAGTATTGCGCTAGATGTTGCAGAGCACCTTACACAGCAGGGAGAAAAAATACTGTGGGCACCGGATCAACACCTAGGTAATTACGTTCGCAATGAGACGGGCGCCGATATGATCATGTGGGACGGCGCTTGCATTGTGCACGAGGAATTTAAGGCCAGAGGCATCGCAGATTTGAAAAATGTATACCCGGATGCGGCTGTTCTTGTGCACCCGGAATCACCCACTTCGGTGTTGGAGTTGGCGGATCACGTGGGCTCCACCACGCAAATTATTCGCGCGGCCTGCGAGATGGATAACAAGCAATTTATAGTGGCCACTGATCAGGGTATTTTCTACAAGCTGAAACAATTGGCGCCTGACAAAGAGTTCATTATCGCTCCCACAGCAGGTAATGGCGCTAGTTGCCGCAGCTGTGCCAATTGCCCTTGGATGGCGATGAATGATCTGGAAGCGCTGGCGCAGGTATTTGATCGCAAGGACAACGAAGTTTTTGTCGATCCGGATACGGGTAAGCAGGCTTTGGTGCCATTACAGCGAATGTTGGATTTTGCCGCGCAATTGCAAGTTACAGTGAAAGGTAACGCCTAAGTGGCACGAGCGGTTTGCGAAGATCGTTTCGCCTATAGGAAAGAAGGCGGCTAAAGGTCGTCCAGCTGCTCGCGCATTTGCACTACGTCTGCCAAGCGTTGGGAAATTTTAGCGGAGCTTTGATAATCTTCGACAGTTAGTTTCTGTGCGTATTTAAGTTGCTTGGTCGCTTCGTCCAATACGCCAACCAAGATAAAATATTCGGCGCGCGCTTGATGCAGCCCCGCAATATTCCCCGATAGTCCCTGAACTTCCGCCAGCAGATACCACAGCCCAGGGTCAGTGGGCTTGCGTTTGCTTTGATCGATCAACACTTCCTCGGCGATATGTGATTGTTGGCTTTGCAGTAGTGCGTTGGCATAGGCCATTGTCAGCGGGTGGTTACCGGGGGTGACGTCCAGTTGCGCCGCTAGTTTTTTTGCTGCCTTGTCTGGCCGATTGCGGGTCATTTCTATTTCCGCGTCGGCAATGATGTACTCCAGTCGAGTAGGGCTCTTGGCCCATATAGTCTCAAGCTCTTTGCTCGCTTCGTCGGGCCGCCCGGCGGCTGTCAGCGCCAGCACCAGCCCGTAGGCCGCGGCTTCACTTGAGCGTGGTGTGCCCTTCAATTCTCCATGAAACTGCTGCACTGCTTCCTCGGGGGTTTTCGCCAGCGCAACTGTCGCACGCGCGCGCATAAGCTGATAGGCGAGGCTAGATTCCCGAGCATGTTTTGGATACTCCCGAGCACGGTTGCGCGTATCAGCGATACGGCTTTCAGAGAGGGGGTGTGAGCGCAGAAATTCGGGGATGTTTTTCCCTCCCGAGTAACGCGAGGCCTGCAACATACGCTCGAACATTTCAGGCGCTGCATGTGGGTCAAGACCCGCCTCTACCATCGTTTGCATGCCGACGCGGTCAGCTTCTTGTTCATTGCCACGGCTGTAGCGCAACGCGGAGTTCTGTGCGGCGGCCTGGGTGGCCGAAAGGGCTGCGATGCCTACATCGCCACCGGCAGTTGCCAGAAGCACAAAGCTGGCGAGCATGGCGGCGAGAGTGAGAGGTTGTTGTTTCTTCTGGAACTCCACACCACGCGAGAAATGGCGCTGGCTGAGGTGAGCGATTTCGTGGGCAAGCACTGTGGCCAGCTCGTCTTCGGTCTGGGCGTAGAGAAGCAGACCATTGTGTACCCCGATCACACCCCCGGGAACCGCAAAGGCGTTAATGGTGGGATTGTCCACCACTACCAGTTCAACCCGCCTGTCTTCCAATTGGCTGTGCGTGACCAGCCGGTAGATGAGGTCTTCGAGGTAATCGAACATAAGTGGGTCGTCTACTGTAGGCACTCTGCTGCGAAAGACGCTGAGCCAGGCGCGGCCCAGTTGATGTTCATATTCTGAGGAAAACATGCTGGTGCTGGATTCGCCCAGGTTGGGCAGCTTGAGTTCCTGAGCACTTGCTGAGGCAGTGATGAACAGCAGTACCCAAACGACAGCCGTGAGAGTGCTACGCCGCAAGGCTATGTAAAGCTTCCTGAAAGTTGACGCCATTTAAAATCAATAAACCCGTATTGGAATTGAGTTGAGTTGCCCTGCATTGTACTGCATGCGGGCGATGTAGGGACATGTCCCAGCTTTGATTCCCTTGTCGACAATTAACAAAGTACCGAAGGGAATCGGGCATGGAACACTTTAAACCAGTGAATTGTTTGAGGCTTGGTAGCTGGAAAAGTTCAGGCGACCAGAGGAATCGCCTATACTGTGCGGCTTGTTGGCAGGAACTGTAAATTCATGACAGAGCTGGAGTTGATTGAGGTCGATGCGACTGGGCTTGAATGCCCAATGCCATTGCTGAAGGCAAAGCGGGCCCTCAATATTATGGAGGTTGGGCAACGCCTCTGGCTGCTGTCCACTGATCGCGGTTCGGAGCGAGATATCGAGGTGTTTGCGCAAAGATCGGGCCATCAGCTAGTTAGCAGCGAACAGGTCGACGGTGTTTATCGCTTCCTTATACAGAAGAGTTAAAAAGAGATGAACAACATCGCTTCAGGCGCGAGCGCTGCCGGGCACAGCATGGTTGGTCTAACTGGCCTGAGAGGGCTGGCCGCGTTGTGGGTGCTGGTATATCACGCTTGGGTCTATGTCACGCCTCAGGAGATACTGTTCGATCTCTTTGGCGAAACTATTCGTGTTCATGTTTTTTTCTCCCTGGGCTGGTCGGGGGTGCAGCTACTCTTTGTACTCTCTGGATTTCTGTTGACCCTCCCCTATGCAAGAGCCAATGCTGGATTGGCGCCGCGGCCAAAGGTGGGCGGTTATCTGCGCAAACGGATTGCCAGGGTTTTTCCGGCCTACTATCTTCAGCTCGTCCTGTTGGTCCTGATAACCTTCGCTGTTAGCGGTGTGATGTTGATTACCAGTGCCAACGCTATGCAGTACCTGCTTATGTTGTTTGTGCCGCCGCCTATAGGCGTGGGAGCGCCTGGGAGTGTAAATGGCGTGTGGTGGACATTGCCTATTGAGCTGTCTTTCTATTTGGTTCTTCCGTTCATCTCCGGTCTTGCTCATTATCGCCGGATTGCTTTGCTACTGGGGCTTTCACTAGCGGGAATGGTGGCCTGGCGTTATTTCGTACTCAATGTGCTGGCACCCATCGGCAACGTGCCGATTTGGACATATCAGTTGCCGGGTTCGATGGACGCCTTCAGTTTGGGGATGGTGGGGGCAGTTTTACACGTTCATTTCGCGGAACGAAAACGCCCTACGGCACTCTACACTGCGTGCTTGAAGCTACTCTTGTTGTGTTCGGTGCCGGCATTTGCTTTTTTGGGCTATTGGATGGCCGAGGACTATGCGGTCTACTGGTCTGGTGCATTGATTCACTATTTGTGGACACCATTGTTCGGCACAGCAGTTCTGGTGGTTATCCTGAACTGCGCGCACGGTGGCACCTTGGTCGATGTTGTCTTGGGCAATCGCGCTGTCTTTTATCTGGGCACAGTGAGTTATGGCCTTTACCTATGGCATCTGCCAATAGGGGCGTGGCTGCTCAAGCTTCCATTGATTGCTGAAATGGAAAGCTACCCGTTCCCAAGGCTGGCGCTGCTGATGTTTTTAGGAAGTTTGTGCATCGCTAGTCTCTCCTGGTATCTGGTAGAGGCGAGGGCGATTGGCTGGGCGAGGCGGCCGGTATTGCGCAAAGATAAGGCCTAGTTGTAATCGGCTCAGGTCAAGGGGTAATCAGGGGTCCAAATAGGGCCTGTGAGACTCTTTCGTTCGCGCCGGAAAGTAGTCAGATTGGAATCAATGACTGCCGCATCGTGAGCAGGGCCGATTTCGGTTCTTTACGCTGGATATCGGCTCTTTGCGTTGCTAGGGGGTCGGGTTTAGCGATCGGTAAATGAACGTCATGTGCCGTGTCAGTATTTCACGCAGCAGCAGCTGCCAGGGAAATCCATTTTTGAGCAAAATAAAACCCGCTCAATGGCGGGCTGTCGGGCAGCGGGCCTAGTTCTATGAATGCCGTTTGCGTCTTGACCAGCCAAGACCAGCCAAGACCAGCGAGTCCAAGGCCGAATTGGGCGAGGCTGGCGGGTTCGGGAATGGTAGGGTTAACCCGCTCTTACGCTCATTCTGCTGCTGGTGTGCTTCAGCCTCTACAAGGGGCATAGTGCCCATTTGCGGGAATCAAAATCGGTTTAGTCTTTCGTGCCCGCACAAATCGCTATACTGTAGGCATCGCTAGACCTGTGCAAAAAAAGGAGTTTGAGTTGGATCCTCTGGAACAAGTACTGACGTCCCTGCGCAGAGTCATTCGGGCCACCGACATGCACTCCAAGCACCTGGCCAAAATATCCGGGCTGACCACACCGCAGATACTACTGCTGCAAGCAATTCGAAAGTTGGAGGGCGCCGCCCTTGGGCAGCTGGCCGATGAAGTCAGTTTGAGTCAGCCCACGGTAACTTCCATTCTGGATCGGCTGGAAAAGAAAGAATATATAGAGCGTGAACGCTCTACTGTGGACAAACGCAAGGTTCACGTTCACCTCACGGAGCGGGGCATCGAAATACTCAGGGATGCACCCACGCCGTTGCAGGAGCACTTCTCTAGGCAGTTTAACGACTTGCAGGAATGGGAGCAGACGATGATGATTGCGTCGTTGCAGCGCGTGGCTTACATGATGGATGCGGAGCATATCGACGCCTCACCGGTGCTTGATGTGGGGACGCTGGATCGACCGCAAGAAGCGTCGTCGAAAGCGCCAGGAGGTTAGCTGGGGATTGCCAACCGTACTGCCAAATTAACTGCCCAAAAACGGTAGAATCGGTGAATGAATACTTATAAACACCACCGATTCCCGCCTTACATCATCAGTTACGCCGTCTGGCTGTAACGTCTATTCAACCTAAGCCACGGCGATATCGATGATTTACTCGCTGAACGCGGCATCACCGTCAGCCGCAAAGCAATCCGTCTCTGGTGCATTAAAGTTCGTAGCGCTATACGCCAGAAGGTTGAAACGAAAGCACCGGGGTTATGGCGACACCTTCTACATCGATGAAGTATTCCCCAGAATCAACGGCAAGCGGTATTACCTGTGGCGGGCCGTCGATCAGGACGGTGAGATGGTTGATGTGTATCTTCAGGCGAAGCGAGATGGGGCTGCTGAACGCTTCTTCAAAGGCCTATTACGTCGCATGGCGGCGAACCCAGGAGGATCGTGACTGACAAGCTGCTAAGCGATGGAGTCGCTCACCGAGAGCTAATTCCTGAGTCGATCCACAGTGCTAAGCAATATGAAAATAACCGGGCCGAGCAATCGCATGAGGTGACGAGAGTGCGAAAGCGGGAAATGCGCAAGTTCAAGTCAAGTAGGCGCAGCTATTCTTGGGTACTCATGCTGCTGTCAGGGATTTATTCAATCTGAGCAGGCACTTGGTCGGCGCGCAGCATTACCGTGATCTTAGGGTCAGTGCGTTCAATGAATGGAGTAGGGTGGTTGCTTGAGCGGAGAGGCCGGATTCCCTGGCCCAGTCGAGTTAACTTGTCGGAACCGTCAGGCCGGTGGTTTTGGCCAGATACTTCGAATGCAAATCTGTAGCTCTTATTACACGCCGTAAGGCATCAAGCACGTCCTCGAGTCGATCTTTCACCGTTATTCTCCATTGCTACCAGGCACGGCACTGTATATCAGTCCACTGGAGCGGCTTTTAGTGATGCGGGTATAAATCAAATTATATTTAGTGTACTATATTGTTTCGCTCGAAAGCGAAAGCCACTTTAACCAAGTAAAAGTGGCTTTTTTTTGAATTTCAATAAGGAGTTACGATTATTTTCCAATTTAATGCTTTGACAACGAAGTATTTAATATGACTGTCACAGCTAAAATTCTGACCGTCCCATCAGCAATCATTATGCGCCAGCCCAACGCGCGTGACGGGCTCGCGCTGAATAGCCTGGTGCGAGACTGTCCGCCCCTGGATGAAAACTCAGTCTATTGCAACTTGCTGCAGTGCGCGCACTTTAATGAGACGTCGGTCGTGGCGGACTCACCGAACGGATTGCTTGGATGCATTACCGGCTATCTCGTCCCTGCGCGTCCTGACACATTGTTTGTATGGCAAGTGGCAATCGCCGAGCGAGCACGAGGTCAGGGATTGGCTACTCGCATGCTCAGGCAGATTTTGGATCGGCCCATCTGTGAGCGCGTTGTCTGTCTAGAAACTACCGTAACTGAAGCGAATAAAGCGTCCACGGCTTTGTTTCAGGGGCTGGCCGCAAAATTGCAAACAAAAATGACGTCTGAAACCATTTTCGACCAGACCGAACATTTTGGGGGCAAGCATGACTCGGAACTCCTGCTAAGAATTGGCCCGATCAATTAGTAGTGGTTGCGACAGGCGCGGGTGCTATCCCGCCCGACTCCCCTTTCTTTAGAGTAACCGAGGTAACCTGGCACAATGAAAATCTTTGACGAGATCGAATCAGAAGTACAAAGCTATGCCCGCGCATTTCCACGGGTCTTTAACAAGGCTCAGGGTGAATTTCTTTATGACGAGGAAGGTAATCAGTATCTCGATTTTCTAGCAGGCGCAGGCACGCTGAATTATGGTCATAACAATCCATTATTCAAAAAAGCGCTGCTGGAATATATTGAGAACGACGGTATTTGCCACGGTTTAGATTTACACACCAAGGCGAAAGGGGAATTCCTCGAGGCCTTCAATGAAAAGATCCTGAAGCCTCGCGATTTGGATTATCGCGTGCAATTTACCGGCCCTACTGGCACCAATGCAGTTGAAGCCGCACTGAAGCTGGCGCGTAATGTCACCGGCCGCGAAAACATCATTTCATTCACCAATGGGTTTCATGGCGTCAGTCTGGGCGCTCTGGCAACCACCGGAAATTCTCACCATCGCGGCGCCGCAGGCGTATCACTTTCAGGATCGAGCAGAATGCCCTTCGATGGATATCTCGGCGACGATTTTGACACCACCGACTACCTGGACAAAGTGTTATGTGACTCCAGCAGTGGCATCGATCTACCGGCGGCTGTCATTGTGGAAACTGTACAGGGTGAAGGGGGCATAAATGTTGCCTCTTATAGCTGGCTGCAGAGGCTGGATGAAGTCTGCAAAAAACATGATGTCTTGCTTATTGTTGATGATATTCAGGCCGGCTGTGGACGCACGGGAACCTACTTCAGTTTTGAAGAAGCCGGTATCAAACCAGATATCGTGACTTTGTCGAAATCACTGGGTGGTTACGGTCTGCCTTTCGCGGTTGTCTTATTCAGACCTGAACTGGACCTGTGGAAGCCCGGTGAACACAATGGCACGTTTCGCGGTAATAATTTTGCTTTCGTAACGGCCAAAGCCGCAATCGATCACTACTGGTCTGACAGTCGCTTTACCAACGAGATCAAGCGCAAGGGTAAATATATCTCTGAGCGACTGACCTCAATCGTTACTCGCTATGGCGAAGACAACTTCACTATTCGGGGTCGCGGCATGTTTCAGGGAATCAATTGTGTTAACGGAGATATTGCCGGCGCTATTACCCGGCGCGCTTTCAAGGAGGGCCTCATTATCGAAACCAGCGGGGCGGAAGACCATGTCGTCAAATTTCTGTGCCCGTTGGTCATAAGTGATGAGAATCTGAAAAAGGGTATAGACATCGTGGAGCAGGCGATCAAGGAAACCTGTGCAGGCGAAGATTCGATTCCTGAGGAAATTGATTATTTCGAAGAGAGTCGCGAAGTAGCCTGATTTGGTGAATGCCGAATTTGGCCCAAAACAAATCAAGATTGGAGAATATTGTGATAGTCAGAACTCTTCAGGAAGCTGAAAAAACCAGTCGCCGTATCGTCTCACCGGACGGTAACTGGGAGAGCACGCGCCTGTTATTAAATGACGACCAGATGGGGTTTTCATTTCATATCACTACGATCTATGCGGGGGCCAATTTTCAGATGCACTACCAGCACCATTTGGAATCTGTTTACTGCGTGTCTGGAGAGGGCGAGGTCGAAACTACTGTCGATGGTGAGAAATATCCCATCAACGCCGGTACGCTCTATAACCTCAATCAGCACGACAAGCATACCCTGCGGGCATTCACAGAATTGAAACTGGCCTGTGTGTTCAACCCGCCCCTTGCCGGCACCGAAACCCATAATGCCGAGGGCGCGTATGAGCTGGATGCCGAACCGATTGCCGTATCGATAAAGGAATAGAGGTAGTACTGATAAACATGAGTCTGAAAGTTAGCAAACCTGCAACAGAAACCGACAATTACCCATCGCGTCAACCCGGGCAAGTCGCCGGTGCCATTCCTCGACTGGAACCTGTCGTTTATGCCGACTCTGAGAGTCAGGCGCCTGTTGCTCTTGCGCTTATTGAGCGTTACCGCAAGCAGGGGTTCATGATCTTTGATCAACTGTTCTCTGCGAACGAAGTAGTGGCCTGGCAGGAAGAACTCGATTGCTTGCGTCATGATGAACAGATGAAAAATCGGGATGAGACGATAAGCGAACCTGGCAGCAGGGAGGTACGTTCGATCTTTGCCGTGCACAAGTTGAGTAGATTGATTGACAGGCTTTCGCGCGACAGCCGATTGCTGAGACTGGCAGAGTATTTGCTCAACGATCGGGTCTATCTGCACCAGTCTCGCCTCAACTATAAATCCGGTTTTCGTGGCAAGGAATTCTATTGGCATTCCGACTTTGAAACCTGGCATGTCGAAGATGGAATGCCGGCCATGCGGGCGCTCAGCATGTCCATCACGCTTACAGATAATTATTCGACAAACGGTCCATTACTACTGATACCCGGGTCTCACAAGGAGTATGCGGCATGCGAAGGAGAAACACCCGAGGAGCATTTCAAATCATCATTGAAGCAGCAGTGCTATGGAGTGCCGGATGATGCCAATATAAAGCGCCTGGTCGAGCAGAACGGTATTGTCGAGTTTATTGGCAAGCCGGGGAGTGTTTGCCTTTTCGACTGCAACATCCTGCATGGATCTAACAGCAATATCTCGCCACATCCGCGCTCGAATATTTTTTTCGTCTACAACGCAATAGGCAATCGTGTCGTGGAACCCTTTAGTGGTCAGCCGCCAAGACCCGAGTACATATGCACCAGGGGCTCGATTACGCCAATAAACGCAACGCAAGAAGAGCAGAGTAATGAACAGCACTGAATTGCAGACACTGGATAAGCAGATTCGAAGTCGTATCAATGAATTGGCATCGCTGTTGGCAGATGAGTCAACTGAAGCCGTGAAGAATGAAGACAACAAAGACGGCCATAATGAAAAGGTGGCAGCGGCCGTTGACCGCCAAATTGCGGAGGTAGAAAAGCAGGAGCTTGCGCGATTGACGGCAAACTTGCGCTGGCTGGATAGCAATGAAGGTGGGTGCTGCGAACAATGTGATTGCGAAATCCCTTATGCCAGGCTACGTGCTGTGCCCACGACCAGGTTCTGTATCAAATGTGCCGAATAGTCATGACTCTACTTTCCGTGACATACACTCATTCAACCGCAAGAGCAAACAGACTATCAACTACGTGAAAAAAACAGAAATACATCAACACAGTATCGAGAAAATCGGTGGCACTTCCATGAGTGACTACCAGGCCGTTCGGGACAATATTATCCTGCGTCCCGCTTGCAAAGAGACGCTTTATCAACGGGTATTTGTTGTCTCCGCCTATGGTGGGGTTAGTAACGATTTACTGGAACACAAAAAGTCGGGCATGCCCGGCGTGTATGCGTTGTTTGCGGGCAGTGAAGATGGCGAGGGATGGCTGGATGCCTTACTCAAATTACGAGGAAACCTGCACAACATCAACCAGTCCCTGTTTACAGAAGACATTGCTTTACAACAGGCGAACAACTTTATCGATGAGCGCCTTGATGCCGCCACGCAATGTTTAAGAGATTTGCAGAGACTGTGTCGCCACGGCCATTTCTCGCTGGCGCAGCACCTGCAAACCGTCAGGGAAATGTTGGCCAGTATCGGTGAGGCTCATTCAGCCTGGAACATGGCCCGGTTGCTCAAGCATGATGGCGTAAACACCTGTTTCATCGATTTGAGCGGTTGGGGCGAAGATGTGCCACTGGAACTAGATGAGCGCATTCGACAGGCTTTCGAGGGAATTGATCTGGCCAATGTCTTGCCCATTGTCACCGGTTATGCCCGCAGTAGTGATGGCTTGTTGGCTAGCTTCAATCGTGGATACAGTGAAATGACTTTCAGTCGCATCGCGGTGGTCACGCAGGCGAAGGAAGCCGTGATACACAA
Organism: Halioglobus sp.; assembly: GCA_047611225.1. Lineage (GTDB taxonomy): Bacteria > Pseudomonadota > Gammaproteobacteria > Pseudomonadales > Halieaceae > Marimicrobium. The sequence continues at coordinate 1,382 of JBLFWP010000057.1, read as the reverse complement.
GGAGTTTCATCTGTGTTCTGCCGATCCCCGTCTCGTTGGTGAGGCGAATGCCGTCCCGATTGGACGCACGAACTACGATGTGGCAGACCAGTTGGCGAATCTTGGCATGGAAGCGATTCACCCGAAAGCCGCCAAGGGGCTGCGGCAAAACAATATTCCCTTGAGGGTAAAGAATACCTTTGAGCCGGATCACGCGGGCACCTTGATTACGGCGAATTATGTCAGCGAGACTCCCTGCGTCGAAATCATAGTCGGCAGCAAGGGTGTATATGCGCTGGAATTGTTCGATCAGGAAATGGCAGGACAGATAGATATTTACGATCAGGAAATACTGAGCATACTGCACCGCTTCCGGGCGCACATCGTTGCCAAAGATATCAATGCCAATACGATCACGCATTTTCTCGCAACCAATCTCAAGTCAGTGAAATGCATTAATCGTGCATTGCAGGAACGCTACCCTGATGCGGAGATCCATCAGCAAAAAGTCTGTATCGTGTCTGCAATAGGTAGTGATATGAAGGTGACTGGCATTCTAGCCAGGGCTGTGACAGCTCTTGCCGAAAACGACATTTATGTGCAAGCCATACATCAATCCATGCGTCAGGTTGATATGCAATTCGTGATCGAGGAATCTGATTACGAGTTGGCCGTGAAGAGTCTGCACAGTTGCCTGGTGGAGGTGCACGATCACGGCAGAGCCATATGTCTTGCCTGATTACGTCTTTGCGGGCTCTTGGTCAGTTATAGAAATTACTGGCGCCTCAGGATAAGTGCGTTTACAGAATGGGAAAGAGTGGTCGCCTAAAAGTCATAGGCTGGGTTCTCTTCGGCTCAAACATTTAACTTGCCAGAACCCCGTTGACGCTCCCTGGGCGACCTTCGATGCTAAGTTGATTAGAGACGCCCAATCCAATGTTGTGCCAATCTACTTTCACGGACAAAATAGTCGTATTTTTCATCTAGCATCTCATATCGCAGAGCCTCTACGCATGGCGTTATTGCTCAACGAAGCACGTAATAAGTTCGGCCAGCCCATTCACGCTGAGATTGGCGACACCTTTGTCTGGGATGACCTGGGCGGCATTGGTAATAGACAAGAACTGACGGCTTATCTTTATAATAAGGTGCAATCTTTAGCTTAAGGCGCAATCTAGATAAACTGTAAAACCAAAAAAATCCCACCTACCAGTACTAACGAATAGAGAAATATTTTCCAAAGAGAAAAACTTCTCTTCGTCCAGTCAATACGATCATCTCGGTCAGTTTGCTTAGACGACGCTTTAAATCGCCCCAAATAAAAAAAGATAGCTAATGAAATGACCGCCATCGACCCAAAGATGAGCGTATTAGCATCCACTAGCGACTTCTCAATTTAGCGA
>JBLFWP010000056.1:0-23223 GCA_047611225.1 Halioglobus sp. | reverse complement strand
CAAGATCTTCAGCAAATTCTGTCCTCTTTCAAAGTTGCGCAACCCTAGCATAAGCCCTGATCATCATGCCTAAAATATCCGTCATTACTGTTACCTATAATCCCCAGGCCTTCCTGGCTGATTTCTTCACGTCGCTGGCGGCCATTGATCAAAAAAATATTGAGCTTGAAGTCATCATGGTCGACAACGGTTCAACCGATGGCGCAGTGCAGTGGGTGCGCGAGCATCATCCCAATGTCACTGTGCTCGAGAACGATGAAAACAACTATACCCGCGCGTTGAACTTAGGGATCAGTCAATCCTCTGGCGAATATGTGGCCATTGTTAACAATGATGCCACTGTGCATGAGCAGTGGGCGCAGGGCTTTCTGGAAGTTTTTGATCAAGAGGAAAAGATTGGTGCAGTGCAGAGCAAGATATTCTTTGCCGAAAACGATAAGCTCAATAGTGTCGGTGTGGAAGAGGTTGAACACTTCTACTTTAAAGACATAGGTTTTGAAGAAGAGGATTCCGTTCGCTACGCCAAAGCTGCACAGCGGGATTACGTTACGGGAGGCTCTGTTATGTTCAGGCGAGCCTGTCTCGATGACGTAGGCCCGTGGGATGAAGACTTTATTATGTTTATGGAGGACGTTGATTACAGCGCCCTGTGCCGAGCGAAAGGCTGGCAGTTATGGTATTCACCCAACAGTATTTTGTACCACCAGTATCACGGTAGTACCTCGCAGTCGCTATGTGAGTACTTCTGTACCCGTAACCGCTTCTTTTTTGTCGCTAAGCATTTTCCGCAAGAGCTACCTGCTTGTATCCCTACATCGCACTTTTACAAGAAGGGTGAGTATGACCTCCTGTATCGCACGCTACTGCACAGTGTGCGCAAAATGTGTGAATGCCACGATACGAAAACTGTATCAAAGGTTCTCAAAGGGCTGAAAAAAGCCCTTCCCGGCTATCTGGGAGAGGTGAGTGCACACAATTTTTTTACGCAGCTAGAGGTCGTGTTGGGCCTGCGCAAGATGCGCGTAGGTATCTATGATCACGCCGGGCATTTTGCCGGGGGCGGGCAGCGCTACGTCGCAGAGATGGCTGCAATAATGCAGGACGACTACGACGTCACCTATATTTTCAATAACGAGGTGAAGCTGAGCGATTACAAAGAGTGGTTTGATCTGAATTTGTCTGGCTGCTCAATGAAGGTGATTAAGATACCCTTCTTTGAAAAAAGAAAACGCTACACTGCGGACGAAGGCATGGTGATCAAGGAAAATACCAACCCCTTCGATATCATCAGCAAGGAATCGCTGAACTACGACATCTTCATCAATGCCAATATGCTGGGGAAGGTAAATCCTCTTTCTCCTGCTTCCATTTTTGTGTGTCACTTTCCCGATCAGGAAAGAGCCCGTTTCTTCCAGGTTGATAAGTACGACTACCTGGTCATCAACGGTGACTACACAGGTGAATGGGTAAACAAGCGGTGGCAGTTACAGCCTACCCACAAATTGTATCCCCCCATCAGCATGTACAACCCTGACAGCGCGGTAGATAAAAAAGAGAAAATGATTCTCTCGGTGTCGCGGTTTGAAGTCAGCGGCAGTAAAAAGCAGATGGAGCTGATTACTGCTTTTAGTGCTATGTGCGAGGAATTTCCAGAACGAACTGAAGGTTGGAAGCTGGTGTTGATGGGTGGTAGTACGCCCGACAATGTGTATTTTCGCCAATTAGAAGAGGCGGCAGAGAGTGCCAGATGCCCGATAGAGATTAAGGCAAACGCTCCCTTTGGCGATATTAAGGACAATTACCGGCGTGCCTCAATTTTTTGGCATGCCTGTGGTCTCGATGAAACTCTGCCACAGCGTGTGGAACACTTCGGTATGACCACAGTAGAGGCTATGCAGAATTGTTGTGTGCCTATTGTGATAGACGGTGGCGGTCAACGTGAAATAGTTGTGCAGGGGAAGTCAGGCTATCGCTTTTCCAGCCTGCAGGAGCTGCAGGAATTTAGTTTCTCTATCATGGACGATGAACAGAAGCGTTTAGAAATGGCGGGGCAAGCATTCGAGCGCAGCCACCTGTTCAATCAAAAAGTCTTCAAAGGGAGACTGGAGAGTTTGTTGCAGGAGATAGACATTGCTCTGTTGGGCCGGGATGTTTTACCGACAATCCAGCCAGCTGCGAATGATCAGCAAGAGGGCCAGCCAGAGGCCGATCAGGACGGGGCTTAACGCAGTGAACCTGATTTTTAATGCCGAAGCACTCAGGCCGCCCATTACCGGTATAGGAAATTACAGTTTTCATCTTCTTCAGCAGATGCTAAAGCAGTCTCTGGTTGATGACGTACACAGCTTTACCGGTACAGGCTGGGTCAGCGGCAATGATCAACTGGCCATTACCTCTGCCCTGAAAGCACAAGACGCACCAAGTACAGGCGGCGCCAAAGACGCTATTATTCACGGTATACGCACCGCCATCGGTGCCATTCCGGGAACCAAAACACTGTACGATTCTGTGATGGACGGTCGCTTTGAGACATTGGCGAATTCGGTACCTAACGCTATTTACCATGAAACGAATTACATCTTTAAGTCCTATAACGGCCCTTCAATTACCACAGTGCATGATCTTTCCCATGTTAGGTTTCCACAATTTCACCCGGAACATGTTGTGAAGCGCTTGGATGCTCTACTGCCAAAGAGCCTGGATCGCGCTGATATGGTGATCGCGGTTTCCGATTTGGTGCGCGAGGAAGTGATTGAGTATTACGGCATTGCGCCGGACAAGATCAGGACGGTTTACGAAGGCGTGGAAGATTTGTATAGGCCGCGCGCAGAAGCCGAGACTACTAGTGTGCTGGCTGATTATGGCCTCACCCATAAAAATTACGTACTGCTTGTCGCTACGCTGGAACCACGCAAAGGGATTGGTGTATTACTGGATGCTTGGGAGCGATTGCCGGAGGAGCTACGTAGGTTTTTTCCCTTGGTGTTGACCGGGTCAGCGGGATGGCGCAATGACAGTCTTCGCGATCAGTTGGAATCGTTGATCGCCGGAGGCACTGTTAGGCACTTGGGTTATGTTCCATCTGAAGTATTACCCATTCTCTACTCTGGTGCCGCCGTGTTTTCTTATCCCTCCGTGTACGAGGGCTTTGGCTTGCCGGTACTGGATGCGATGAGCAGCGCGGTGCCGGTGATCTGCCGTGCCGAGACTTCTATGTCGGAGTTTGCCGAAGGAGCATGCCTGTTGTGCAACACTGGGGAGCCCGAAGAGTTGGCAGAAAGGCTCGAAGAGCTTTTACGAGATAATGCCAAGCGGCAGTATTGGGCTGAGCAGGGCCGGGTGCAGGCCGCGAAGTTTTCGTGGGAGCGCTGTGCGAGAGAAACGTCAGAACTTTATAAGCTAGTTGCTGGCAGCTAGCTATTCCAGAGCAGGTGTTTGAGTCACCTAGGTCGTAATAATAAGCCGCAGGGCCTGCAGCTGAAGGCTGGCGTGCTGAATGTGAATAGCACACTCTTCGATTTGATAGCGAAGATGATCTAGCTCCTGTGTACGTATGGAGGGGTTCACTTCGCGCAACGCTTCCATTCTGCTCAGCTCCGCGCCAAGGTCTTCGCGCATGCGCTTTTCCGCTTCACTTAGGATCTCTCCTAAAGCGCCTTCTGCTTGCTTTGAGGCCAATGTCATTTTGGCTTCTACTTCGTTGCGTACTTGTTTGATAATCGCAAGCGCAGTGTTTTTCTTCACTTTCTCTATAAGCTTATTGAGCCGATCGTGCGGCACCAGATCTGCGAGATCTTTACCACGAGCATCTACCAGTAGGCGCATTGGTGCGAGCGATAGGAAGCGTTCTACCTGTAGCGCGCGTGGCGCAACACAGTTAATTGTGTAAACCACCTCCAGCATCATAGTGCCAGGTGCTACACCCTTTAGCTTCATTGTGCCCATGGAGGCATTGCCCAGCTCGGTTGAGTGCACCATGTCCATGGCTTCCAGTACCATGGGGTGTTCCCAGGTGAGAAACTCTATGTCTTCTCTGGACAGTGCCTTTTCTCGGTCGAATGTGACGGTTGTGCCTTCTTCACTGACATAAGGGAAGTGGCCGGTCAGCATGTGCTCGGTAGTACGAAGAATCAGGGTATCTTCTGAATGAAACTCCTGCTCCACGCCAAAGGCTTCGCACAGCGTTTCAAGGTAGTTCTCTAAATCTTTTTCGCCTTCAAGTTCCTTAATGCCCTCGATCAACTCAGCGGCAATTTCTGGCTTGCAGGAATTGCGTTCCAGCAGGCGGTCTCGGCCTTCACGTAATTCTTGCCTAGTGGCGGCGGTGAAGTCGACGCTATCGGATAGCAGCTTTGCAAAGTCGTCGGTGCGTTTATCCAGTTGTTCCAGTAGGCGCACCTGAAACTCTTCAAAAATCATATACCCAGCAGAGCAGCTGTCGCAAAACAGATTCAGCCCCTGGTCGTACCAGTCGAGCAAGGTTTCCTGTGCAGTGTGTTGCAGAAAGGGAACGTGAATCTCGACGTTGCTCTTTTGTCCTATCCTGTCCAGGCGGCCAATTCTTTGTTCCAGCAAATCGGGATTGAGAGGCAGGTCGAACAAAATGAGATGGTGGGCGAACTGAAAGTTACGGCCCTCGCTGCCAATTTCTGAGCAAACCAGAGTTTGGGCACCATTGGTTTCGTCTGCGAAGTAGGCTGCAGCGCGGTCTCTCTCTATGATAGAGAGACCCTCATAGAAGGCAGTAGAGCGGATGCCGGCTCGCAGGTGCAGGTGATGTTCCAGAGCAACCGCGGTATCGGCATGGGCACAGATGATTAATACTTTGGCGGGGCGTAGCTCTTTTAATGTCTGCTCCAGCCACTTGGTGCGCGGATCAAAAGCCAACCAGCTGTCATCTATATAGGGCAACTCAGGATAGAGCCGCTCTTTGAGGCTGCCCTGGGCGAGCGTGTATTGTTCTGGCGCAGGCAGCGGGTAACGGGTTAGTACTCGCTCTCCAAAGCCTGCAACCGCAGCGCGCGTGTTGCGAAATAGTACGCGGCCGGTGCCGTGTCTATCCAGAATTTGCTCAATTAGGGTTTCGCTTGGACTGCTGGCATCCAGTCCTGGTGGTAAGTCGGGTACTGTTTCCCCGGCCTCGAGTGCATCCGCCATTTCACTCCACCGGCGGTACTGGCGTTCATCTTTTTGGAACTGCTCCAGGTCGTGAAAGCGAGAAGGGTCCAGTAGGCGTAATCTTGCGAAGTGGCTGGCCTGGCCAATCTGCTCCGGCGTTGCTGTGAGTAACAATAGACCGGCGGTTTGTTGTGCCAATTTCTCGACGAACAGGTAATCATCTCCGGCGCCGTCTTCAGACCAGTGCAGATGATGGGCCTCATCGACGGTAACCAGGTCCCATTTGGCGGCTAGGGCCTGCTCCTGAATTTCCGGTTGGGTCAGAAAGAGATCGAGGCTGCACAGTACCAATTGTTCCGCTTCGAAGGGGTTGCCATCGGGCATTTCAATTAGACGCTCCGCATCAAATAGCGAAAAGTGCAGATTGAAGCGGCGCAGCATTTCGATCAGCCACTGATGCATCAGACTGGGCGGAACCAATACCAGTATGCGAGAAGCGCGACCAGTCAGTAATTGCTGCTGGATAATCATGCCCGCTTCTATAGTTTTTCCCAGGCCTACCTCATCTGCTAGCAGCACTCTGGGTGCGTGGCGCTGGCCGACCTCATTGGCAATATACACTTGATGTGGCAGCAGGCTGGTACGTGAGCCGAGCAGACCGCGGACTTTCGAGCGCTGCATCTTGTCGCTGTGGTTCAGTGTGGCAACGCGCAATGCAAATTCGGCGTTCTTGTCGAAGTGGCCGTTCAGGAGGCGTTGTTGTGGTGTCGTTAGCTGAACAAAAGCATCCAGTTCCAATTCAGAAACTGTTTGCTGATTATCGTGGTGATCAATACCCACATAAACGAGCAGGCCGTTTTGCTCCAATACTTCGGTGACAACAACCTCTACATCGTCAATGGTAGAGATGTGATCGCCGGCCTTGAATCGCAATCGGGTCAAGGGAGCGTTTTCAGTAGCGTAGGTACGTTCCTCGTCGACCGCTGGGAATGCGAGGGTGACACGACGCCCGTCGATATCGACCACAATACCCAGCCCTAATTGTGCGTCGGCATGACTGACCCAACGTTGTCCGATATTGTATGCCATCAGTAAGGTCTGCTTGCGGTATCGCTGGGTCGGGTGGTTAAGAGGGCGCGTAGTTTAGCACTGAAGTAGCCAATTAGCTTGGAGAAGCTGAGGCAGAAAGTGAGATTTAGTGTGCTGTCGACGCTGTGTCGAATTTCAGCTATTTGCAAAGAACAGCTGCTCGCTATTTCGATAGGCGTGTTGCAGTAACTCCTCAACAGGCAACTCTTTGATAGCGGCCACCTGCTCGGCAATAAAGGGTAGATAGTAAGGCGCATTCGGTCTGCCACGGTAAGGCACAGGTGTTAAGTACGGAGCATCCGTTTCTAGCAGAATTTGCTCGATGGGAGTCGCCGAAACGACTGCCCGAACGTTGTCCGCGCTATTGAATGTCGTGATACCGTTAAAGCCCAGCGCAAACCCCTCACCGAGGCAGTATTCGGCGAGCGCGAGACCTGATGTGAAGCTATGGATGACACCCTTTCGCGTCAAGGATGAGGAGTAGTTGCGCAAAATATCCCGCGTATCTTCATCCGCTTCGCGGGTATGGATGACAACAGGCATGTCCAGTTCGCAGGCCAGTTGTAACTGCTGCTCGAATACGTCCCGCTGCACCGCGCGATCTGCGTGATCATAAAAGTAATCCAGGCCAATTTCGCCTATCGCGAGAATACGTTCATCTAATGCCTGAGAAGCGATTGTAGCCATTGTTTCTTCGGTGAAAGACGCTGCTTCGTGGGGGTGAACACCTTGAGTACCCCAGATGAAAGGGTATTGCCGGGTGAGCTCCAGTACTTTCGTCAAATTATCGGGTGACACTGCAATGGTAATGATGCGTTCAATACCCACCTCGCGGCACTGCTTGAGCGTGTCTTCTAATTCTTGTGCTTCCAGGTAGTCCAGGTGGCAATGTGTTTCGATAATGGGCGTCTCAAAGCGAGGAATTTCACGGCGTTTCTTTTTACTCATAACATCATCATATTTCGAGTCAACCTATTGGGATGGTCCGGCGCCGTTCGCCTTCATGCGCTGGCGAATTTTCTTTTCTAGCGGCATGCGAAGTTCGCGAATGGTACCTGTGATTTCGTCCCACAACCAGCAGTGCAGCGGAGAGTTTGCCGTCCGTTGATGCGCTACCATAGCGTAGTTGATTGACCAGTCTGCTCCAGCCGGTAGTGGCAGCCCCACGATACCGGTGGTGGCATCGTCATTTTGCAGGATATAGGTAGGGGCGGGCATAAAATACTCCGTCTCTCGCAGTACTTCCAAGGCCGTTAATAAGTGGGAAATCTCTAAGATGCCATGCTGATGATTGACGATGGGCGTAAGGGCGTTACTTTCTTGTTGGATCTCAAGCTGTTCCCAGTCGGAGACATACAGCCTGATCAGCGGGTATTGCGCCAGACGCTCCCAGCTCAGCTCTCCAATCGTCAGCGGGTGGGTATCCTTTACCAGAATAGCAGGCGCACTGCCTCCAAGCAGTTCAACGCGATAGTCTTCGCCGTAATGTGCCTGCTTGATATGAATAGAGAAATCGAGATTGCCCTGGGCCAGCTCTTCCAGCTGGTTTTCAACACGGGTAATCACTCGAATATTGAGATGAGGTGCCTGCTCGCTAATCTTTTTTACCAGGCGCGGAAGTAGGGCTACGCCAATGTATTCCGACAGAGCGATGGTAATCTCACCGGTAAACGAGGCGGGGTTAAACGCTGAGCCGGTCATTAACCGCGATATATCACCCAGTATTTCTGCCAGTCCCTGTGTAAGTTCAATCGCTCGTGGGGTCGGTTGCATGCCGTTTTTACTGCGGGTGAAGAGCGGGTCATCAAAAACCGCACGTAGGCGAGACAATGTCTTGCTCATTGCTGGCTGAGTGATAAAGAGGCGCTCAGCCGCTCTTGATACATTTCTTTCTTCCAAAAGAATCTGCAAAGATATCAATAAGTTAAGGTCAATTTTGCTTAGCTCTTTAGTATCCACGGGGCCTACTATGAATTGTATTCATGGAAAACATATATTTAATATATTAGGTATATATCATAGCCAGTCCTACAATGTATGCAACTCGAAACACAGCCCCTTCCCAGGGGCGGCAGCCCCACCTAGGTGGTCGCCGATGGGAAACCATCCAGGTCCTTTAGAGTTGTTGCAGCCCACCTTTTGGTGGGCTTTTTTTTGCCTGTATGTTGTATCCAGAAGGCGCACTACAGTTGATAGGGCAGGCCTAATTCCAGAAAACAGGAATAGGGCCGCTGTGCAGAAACACGGCAGGGCTTTATTGCGAGTGGCAGTTTGGTCTTTGGGAAGGAATGGTTAGCCGACGGTCGTCGTCGGCTAACGATAAAAGCTTATTGCAGTTTGGGGCGGGCCTTGGTAACTGTCCTACGCTTCACCTTTGGTCTTTCACTAGCAGCCCGGCTCTTGGGCTTCACTGCAGTACTCTTTTTAGCGGCAGTTTTTAGCTTAGGCTTGCTAGCCGTTTTTACCTTGCTCGCGCCATTGAGTTTAGACGTTAGCTTGGCTTTGCTAGTGGCTTTCTTTTTCGCAGCTGTCTTGCGAGGCTTTTTTTCCACTGGTCTGGCGCGTTTGGGCGATTGAATTTTCGCCTTGGCCGCGACGGCTGCTTTCGGCGATTTGCTGGGGTGCAAATTGTTGGCTGCGGCGTAGAGCTCTTCATAAGATGCTATGAGGCAGTCATGGTAAAACTCTGGGTCTGGCATGATGTCACGATCGGCCAGAACAGACAGTGAAATCTTTCCTGAGTAGCTAAATACAAGGTGAAAAATGCCCATGCCGGGTGTGAGTACACCCAAGCCGTAGTAGTCTACCATTTTTGCGCCTGCGCAATAGAGTGGAAAGTCCGGGCCTGCGACATTGGAGATGCAGGTCGAAACGTTCACAGGAATGTGCTTCGACAACTCGTTCCGTGACCAAAAGCTCGCTACAGCTTTTGAGATTGCAGGTGACAGCACACCGGCTAGTTTCAGTGCATCTACCATCGGGCTGGCTTCGCCACTGAGTTTTGCATCCGTGGTAGAGCTATTAATGGCCATGAGTCGTTCCAGAGGATCACTCATGTCCGTATGCATGGACGAAAACACGGAGCCAACCTGGTTATTTTCCTCAGTTACACCGCGACGTGTGCGCATGTTCAGAGGCATGGCGGCGGCTAGTGAGCCTTCCGCTGGGGCTACACCTTTTGCCACGAGATAGCGTTGCAGCGCTCCGCCAATTACGCCCAGCGCAACATCATTAATAGTAACGCCTGCGCTATTCTTAATGTCCTTGAAGCCTTCCAGCGGAAACTCCGCTGCATCAAAGACACGATGCGGGCCTACCGGTTTGTTCAAGATTGTTTTGGGTGCAGAGATGTCTGGCGCAGGAATTTCCTTGCGAGCAACATCAATCGCGTACTTGCCCAGATCCCGAACACTTCTAACTGTTCCGGTCATCAGAACTGCTGTGTTCTTCACGCTATTGATGGACGCCTTGGTCAATAGCTCTCCTACAGAGGGGTCGGCGTCAACCAGTCTTGGCTCTTCGGTAGAATAGTTGCCTTCCACTGGTATGGGCGTTAAATCATGCAATGCGGCCATAAAGGAAGAGCCACCCGCGCCGTCAACCAAGGCGTGGTGCATTTTGGTATACACCGCAAAACAACCTTTGGGCAGGTTAGGGATATTGTCCAAACCTTCAATGATGTAGGCCTCCCACAGAGGGCGAGACATATCCAGTGGGCGCGAATGAAGACGTGCTACTTGAATGCAAAGCTGGCGCCAGTCTCCCGGCGCAGGGAGCGCAATGTGACGCAGGTGAAACTCAACGTCAAAGTTGGCATCTTTAACCCAGTACGGGCGATCCAATCCGCCCGGCACCTCTACCAGCCTAGTGCGGAACAAAGGCATGTTGCCCAGTCGGCGTTCGAAACTGGCGATAACGTCCTTGAAGCGGACAAATCCACCTGGTGCAGTCGATGGATCGTATATACCCATGCCACCCACGTGTTGCGGGGTGTTGGTCTGCTCTAGATTAACAAAGGCAGAGTCAAGTATTCCTAACTGTTTCATAGTAATTTCCAGCCCGATAGGGCGCGTATATAGCTTTATAAGATAGTTCAGTTCTGCAGATTTGACACTGTCTGGGCCGGTGAGGGGAGGCCTTGGGGAGGGCATCTGGCCTTTCAGTATTACATCAGGCGAGATACGTAAACCGCCTGATGCCATGTAGAATTTCTGCTCAATTCGAATTCGGCGCGTTTATATCACCGATTAACCCCGCAGACCACAGCCCGCGGTTAAATATCACACAGAAAGTTAACTATTTGCCCTTTTGGGGTATGGGCGGCTCTCATAGTTCAAAAAAGCCGCCGGAAACATAGTGCCTAGGCATTTTCTAGTACGAGGATTGCGCCGCGCGCTTTAATCGGTGTTGTGGTGCTGCACTCGATCACTTCTGCGCCGTGGCGTTCCATTACACGGTCTGCCATGTCAAAGAATGGGCCTCTCTTCGGGTCAGCGATCACAATTTTTTTAACCCCAGCCTTTACCGCCCGATTAATCATGTTGCTAACGGGGTCAACGAGTTCCTCCCAGAAGCAAATGTCGGCGGCGATGAGAATGTCGAACTTAGAGAGTTGTTTCGTGGTTAGGTTCTCAAAGCGCGCAACTTTTGCCTGCGCGCTCACGCCGTTTAGCTCGGCCGTAGCGTCCAGAAAAGGAAAGACGTTAGGATCAGCATCCACGCAAACTACCTCCGACCCCAAAGTTTTTGCGCACCAGATTCCAGCGATACCCCAACCGCACCCTACGTCAATGACGCTCTGCGAATGTTCAGGGCGGTTTTTATGCAGATAGTCGATCAGCAGCAAGCTGGACTTCCACAGTTTATTGCCGTGAATGGTAGTGGTATGCCCCTCTCGTTTTACTTTGCGTATAGCGTTGTGGGAACTGGTTGGCATGGTGACGCCACGGAATCGTCGCCCCGTAATCGGTTTACTCTGTGTCAATTTGATGCATTCTCTAAGTTGTTGCGAGGGTTAACCCAGATTGGAGAAGTCCAGGCACGTTCCTGCAGTGTAGGTGAATAAAAAGGTTGTTCCGCCGGGTCCAAGCAACAGTTGTCGTAGACGTTGCCGATTGCCCCTTGATCTTTCCGCTCGAGATTTTTCTCTTCCGCCTTAATAGCGCAGTCTTGGGAAAACGGATTTACACCGGTCGCCTGACATTGCAGAGTGCTCCAGCGGCAGGATGGGTTTTCCAGAACGCGGACATAATAGAACGCGGGCTCACTGGCTTGATAGCTGGGATCATGCCAAACAGTACACAAATTCGCTGCGCCCGAACCTATGGGAGCGCAAGTATTGGGGTCGACGGTAGCGCCGTTGTTCATGTTTCCCGCGACGTTGTAAACATGTTCGTGGCTCACTCCCTGGTCATCCAGCCATCCCTTGATGATTTGGACGCGCTGTAAATCCAAGCCGGGATGCCCCGGGCTTCCTGCATCTTTGCTCGCACTCACGAGAAATGCAGGAGATTTGTGCTCGGCAGAAAGCTCGCCGCCCATGGGTACGCCCAATTTGTAGGCTGTCTCGATCATGTCGGGATCATTGCAGAGGTCTTCGGAAAGCTCGTTGCCGGCGAAAAAGCGCACAGTAGGGCGAGTACCACTGGTAGCGTAGGCCTCCTTGTTGCGCATGCCTTCAAAGATGCTGTCGCGGGAGTTCTCTTGTGCCCAAACCACTGCCAGGCCACCGGGGTTGTCGAAAAAATGATCCTGTATATTGCGGTAGCCGGAATCGCGTCTGCCAAGGTGGCCAACGTAATTATCTTCCTCTGCACTGCCGGGAGTAGCACTGTGTGTGTCGGTGCTACCGATGAAACCCATTTTGAAAGGGTTGATGCCGGTGTCCTTTTCTAGTGCAAGGCCATCTTTGAGAGCGTTTCGAACCATGTTGCGCCGGCCGAAGTCGTCGACGGCAACGGGCGCGCCTTCACTGGTGCGCATTTCGCCGAAAACAGTTCCAAGCATGGATAGGTTGTCAGAGAGTGCCTGCTCGAAATCGCAGAGCTCATCCTCCGTCGCGACACCGCGGCCAAGTAATCGGTCAAAGCGGCACTCGCTGGCGGCTTTGTGCTGCACTAATTCGATGAGAGGCTCGAAGAACAGTCTGTCGTTTGCCTCCTGTTCCGAACGCGGGTCTGGAAACATCAGGCCGCGGCTCAGGTTGGAGTTGTGGGGTATCGAAATTACATCGCAGCCATTGCCGCTATCGATGCACTCTTTGCGCAATCGTTGCCACAACTCCGGATAATTCATAGAGCCTGTATCGTAAGTTGAAATGGCTGTTTCGGTAACACGGTCGTTACGGAAGATGACATTGCGGTGCAGGTTTGCGTAATTGGGCGCGTCTGTATATTCGTAGCCGCTAAACGTGGTGAAGCTGCAATCGCTAGTGCGATCGTAATGTTCTTCAGCCGCCTGCTGGATTCGTAGCCAGGCGCGTTTGTGCGCCACGTTACAGTCGCCCAAGGTGCAGGCGAATGATTCGGGTTTGTCGGCGGCGATGTCGGTGACGCCAAGAGACACCCAGTAATTTGCCGCCAGCAATTGAATATAGAAGTTTTCACTGCGCGTTGCCATACAGGCAGGGAACCAATAGGCAAGCTTCGAGGAATCCTGCGTGCAAAGTTCTATAGGTCCCAGAAATTCAGCGTGGTCGGTGATCGCGGTAAAATCCAACGGCCTTTGAATTTGGGCTTTGATGATCTGATTGGAATCTTCATCGGAAAGCGTTATGGGCTCGCCTTTGGCGTAGCGGTATGCTGCAGAAGGATCGTTGCGCTGGCTGGAAACATAGCTATCGAAAGAGTAACTGGTGTGCACGTGGAGGTCGCCAAACATGGGGCGTTTAGTTACGGTGTAATTGCTGCAGGGTATGCGTTGTTCAGTCCGCTCAAATCCTTCGTTAGCTTGACTGTGAACTGACCAAAACGCGAATGCCGTTAGCATGAGTCGCGAGGCAATACGGAATGCTGGCATTGTCCTTCCTCGAATTTTCAGTTCCACCTTAATTTACCAATGCGCATTTTCGTAGGCGCGCTATTGTGCCAGCGCTTTCCCTACAGTTCTATAGTTGGCAGCTGTCAATTAGCTGCTCTACTTAAACTGGCGTGACATTCTTGGCTAAGTTAGGATGGCGGTATAACGCAGCAAAACGAAACGAAACACTGACTAAGTGAGTAGGGGCCCAAGGATGTTGGCACAGAGACCGCAGGTAGAGCTGCTGGAGAAAAATAAGCCGCGGCAAGACAGAGCCAAACGTACCTACGAAGCAATCCTGAAGGCAGCGTCTGAACTATTAGTCGAAGTTGGGGTGGAAAGAATCTCCACCAACCTGATTGCCGAGCGAGCGGGTATTACCGTACCGGCCCTGTACCGGTACTTTCCCAATAAGTATGCCGTATTGAATGCTTTAGGCGCCGTCTTGATGGATAGGCAAAATGCCGTCTTCAACACTTGGTTCGATTCACATATGGACGGTGGCGAGCCGCAAGAGTTACTGGACAGTGTGTATGAATTACTGAAAAACACTTATGACGTTACCCGGGAGCAAACGGGCGGTATTGAAGTATTGCAAGCGCTTCGGGCTGTGGCACCTTTACAGGAAGGGCGTCTTGAGGCACACCGATTAATCGCAGGTCAATTTGCAGATATCATCAGCCTTGCATTGGCGCGTCCGGTTGATGACTCCATCATCGCCGTCTCCCGACTGACTGTCGAAAGTGGCTATGCGATTGTGGAACTGGTTCTGGAAGATGAGACTTTGCCCACTGAACACTTGCTTCGCGAAGGCGCGCGTATGGTTGAAGCGTATTGGCAGGTCTTCCTGGCGCCGTCTCAAGCACCAGAATAGATAGCCCCGTCCAGCTCAGTCTTCGGCGACCACGTCTTCCGCTTGGGGTCCCTTGTCACTCTGCTCAACTACAAAGCTCACAGATTGACCGTCGCGTAAGCCGCGTCGACCTTCGCCGCGTATAGAGCGAAAGTGCACGAATATTTCTTCGCCGTCATCCTTAGTAATAAATCCGAAGCCCTTAGAAACGTTGAACCACTTCACGGTACCCATGTCGCGATTGCCGCCAGCAGCTGAGGAGGATTTCGCAGCTTTCTTGGGGGCCGCTTTTTTGGGTTTTGATGGGGTAGCTGATGCACTGCCATTGCTGATCATAGCGCTGGCAATGCCGGTGATGGCACAGGCCAGCAACAGCGGAAGATTGAATATATCTCCTGAATCGATTTCGGAAACGACAGTCGCGACAATAACCGCGACGGTTAGGCTGACTAGTACTTTGGCAAAAAGCTGCATGGAATTCCTCTCATAGTTAAGCGATGCCCGCTGGCCGGGGCGCGAACGGCGGGCATTCTATCACCAAATAGGGGCATGCGAATGCCCCGCTGAGAAAATAAATCACTAAAGAGTTTGCGCTTCAAGCAAAGTGTGAAGCGGGCCCTGAGCAGGCTCAGACTTTAGAGACGTCTTCCGCTTGCAGCCCCTTGGGGCCATCTATCAAGGTGAACTCGACTACCTGGCCCTCGTTGAGAGTGCGGTAGCCATCCCCCTGAATTGAGCGGAAGTGTACGAAGACATCATCTTCGCTTTCCTGCCGGGTGATGAAACCAAAACCTTTGGCATTGTTGAACCACTTGACCGTGCCATTAATGCGAACATCCATACCACTTACCTCGGCTATCTTTTGCTTTTATTATTTAACCGCCAAGATAGTGGCTAACCTGGACCGATAGCCTAAAATCTGGGCGGATCAAACTTTTCGTATGCGCTTAAGTTGCTCCTGCAGGGTGTCCAGCGCTTGTTGTTGCGACTGCATTTTCTCCCGTTCCTTGGCCACTACTGCATCTGGCGCTTTGTCTATAAAGGCCTTGTTACCCAACTTGCCTTCAATACGGGAAATATCCTTTTGCAATTTTCCGATTTCTTTCCCTAGGCGGCTTATCTCCGCATCCATATCGATCAGGCCTGCCATGGGAACCAAAATTTCCAGTTCTCCGGCAAGTACCGTTGCGGCCACCGGCGCTTCTTCCGAATCTGACAAGAAACGCACTTCATCAAGCTTAGTCAGCTTTTTCAGGTATTGCGAATTTTGCGCTAAACGTTCCCGGTCTTTTTCATCGCCGCCACTCAACAGCACAGTCAGCGCTTTGCCCGGCGAGATATTCATTTCACCGCGAATATTGCGTATCCCAAGAATCACAGCTTTGAGCCATTCAATGTCAGCATTTGCAGCTTCGTCTGCCGCTTCTGAGTCAGCCTGAGGGTAGGGCTGTAGCATAATAGTGGGCCCAATTTTTCCCGCCAACGCTCCTACCCTTTGCCAGATCTCTTCTGTAATAAAAGGCATCAACGGATGCAGCAGGCGCAGCCATGTTTCCAAAACCACCAGCAAGGTCTGCCTGGTGCCGCGCTTGGCCTCTGGCGAGGCATCGTCGTCCCACAGCACTGGTTTGGACAGCTCTAAATACCAGTCGCAATAATCGTTCCAGATAAATTCATACAGGGCCTGAGAGGCGTGATCAAAACGGTAATTGGCTACTGCTTGTTCCACGGTTTTGGCAGTTTCATTGACCCTGGAGGTTATCCAGCGATCTGCCAGACTTAGTTCAACGGCAGTGCCGTCTTCAATGCCACAGTCTTCGTTTTCACAATTCATCAGCACGTAGCGTGCGGCATTCCATATCTTATTGCAGAAGTTGCGGTAGCCCTCGATTCGCCCAATATCGAACTTGATATCGCGTCCGGTAGAGGCGAGAGAGAAATAGGTAAACCTGAGTGCATCGGTACCGTAAGCCGCCAGCCCCTCAGGGAACTGCTTACGGGTGGCTTTTTCAATCTTCGCTGCCATTTTTGGCTGCATCATGCCTGCAGTACGTTTGCTAACAAGACTTTCCAGCTCAATGCCATCGATCAGATCGATGGGGTCTATAACGTTGCCCTTGGACTTGGACATTTTCTGGCCTTCCGCATCCCTGACTAGACCGTGAACATAAACGGTATGGAAGGGTACCTCTTTCCGAAAGTGCAGGCTCATCATGATCATTCTGGCTACCCAGAAGAAAATGATATCGAAACCAGTGACCAATACCGAGCTTGGGTGGAATATCGCCAGCTCTTGGGTATCTTCAGGCCAGCCCAGTGTGGAGAAGGTCCACAGTGCGGAGGAGAACCAGGTGTCCAGTACATCATCGTCCTGACGTAGGGCGAAGTTGTCGTCCAGATTGTTTTCAGCACGTACCGCCGCTTCATTTTCTCCCACGTAAATATTGCCTTCGTCGTCGTACCAGGCGGGAATACGGTGGCCCCACCAGAGCTGGCGGCTGATGCACCAGTCCTGAATGTCACGCATCCAGGCGAAGTAGGTGTTTTCCCACTGCTTGGGTACAAAGTTGATGTCACCGTTTTCGACCGCTTCTATCGCGGGCTTGGCCAACTCCTTCGCATCTACATACCACTGATCAGTCAGGTACGGCTCTATAACGACACCGGAGCGATCACCACGGGGCACTTTTAGAGTGTGATCTTCTACTTTTTCCAGTAAACCCAGAGCCTGCAAATCGGCCACTACTTTTTCACGGGCGGCAGAACGATCCAGACCTCTATAGGCAACGGGTGCTGCATCGTTGATTGCGGCGTTGTCAGTGAAAATATTGATCATGGCCAGGTCATGGCGGCGGCCAACTTCGTAATCATTAAAATCGTGGGCGGGTGTGATTTTAACGCAGCCGGTACCAAACTCCGGGTCAACGTGCAGGTCGGCGACGATGGGAATTTCGCGATCACATAAAGGCAGCATGACGCTCTGGCCTACTAGATGCGCGTAGCGTTCATCGTCTGGATGCACTGCAACACCGGTATCGCCCAGCATGGTTTCGGGGCGGGTGGTCGCTACAGTGAGATGTCCTTCACCGGATGCCAGTGGATACTGGAAGTGCCATAGGTGCCCTTGCTCCTCCTCAGAAATCACCTCCAGGTCGGAAATGGCTGTGTGCAGGGCAGGGTCCCAGTTAACCAGCCGCTGTCCACGATAGATCAGTTTTTCGCGATACAGGCGAATAAAGACTTCCTGTACCGCAGCGCTGAGGCCAGGGTCCATGGTGAAGCGCTCGCGCGACCAATCCAAAGATGAGCCAAGGCGTCGCAGCTGCTGGGTAATAGTGCCGCCTGATTCTTCCTTCCACTCCCACACCTTCTCTATGAACTTCTCTCTACCAAGGTCGTGTCTGGTAATGCCCTGTGCCTCCAGCTGTCGCTCGACGACCATCTGAGTGGCAATCCCGGCATGATCCGTACCCACTTGCCACAGAGTGTTATAGCCCGACATGCGGTGGTAACGGATCAAGGCATCCATAATGGCTTCCTGAAACCCGTGGCCCATGTGCAGACTACCGGTGACATTGGGAGGCGGAATCATGATGCTATAGGCCTGTTCGCCGCCTTGCGGCGCGAAATAGCCCTTACTTTCCCATTCATCGTACCAGCGGGTTTCGATGTTGGCAGGTTGGAACGTCTTATCCATAAATTGGTGTGTCCACGACAGTATTTACGCGCTTCAAAGGAGTAGGCCTGATCAGCCACAGTGAAACGCTAGTTAAGGAGCCTCTAGAAGCGGGGAATTATACGTTAGTCGCTGCCTGACCCCAATGGCCGGCGCAGCGAAAGAAAATCAAGGTAAGGCGGGTCTATAGGTCGTGCTTTTCCAGCTGATAGCCGCGCTCTTTATAAAAGGTCCACGAAGCTCGCAACGCTTCCAAGCTGGCGGAATCCTGGGTAACAACTTCCGCCACGCGTCCAAAGCGACTGAAAAAAGCCGGTATATCCAGCTGGAGATTAATCAGTAGATCATTGTGGTCCATGGGTTCCTGCCCCCAGCCAATGGCGATGGTGTCAGAGTGCTCTTCCCCGTGCAGTCCGTGGGGCAGAAAGCTGGCAGGACGAAAACTCCATAGCAACTCATTCAACTCACGGGCTTGTTGTTCATCGACAGCATTGATGAAAATCCGGTGACCTGCCTGGAAGGCCTTATCGACAAGCCGGACAGCCACTTGCAGCCGTTGCCCCGGCTCGGCCCCCTGCACCACGTAGAATCCAACCCGAGTCATTGGCTAGACTCCGGCGCAGTCCATGAGGTAGCGGGTGAGTAATGCCACTGGCCTGCCGGTAGAGCCCTTTGGCGCGCTATTCCAGGCAGAACCGGCAATATCGAGGTGCGCCCAGTTGTAATCCTCGGCGAAACGAGAAAGGAAGCATGCAGCTGTGATGCTGCCTCCGCCAGGGCCGCCAATGTTGGCTATGTCGGCGAAATTACTGCGCAGCTGATTCTGGTAGTCGTCCCAAAGAGGCATGCGCCAGGCGCGGTCATGGCTCTCTGTGCCAGCAGCCAGGAGTTTTTCAGCAAGTGCTTCGTCATTTGCATAGAGCGCGGAGGCGTGTGAGCCCAGTGCGACTACACAGGCACCGGTAAGAGTGGCAATGTCGATGACATTGGCCGGTTTAAAGCGAGCCGCGTAGGTCAGGGCATCGCACAACACCAAGCGACCTTCAGCATCGGTGTTGAGCACTTCTATCGTTTTGCCGGCCATGCTAGTGACTACATCGCCTGGTTTGGTGGCGGTGCTGCTGGGCATATTTTCAGCAGCCGCGACAATACCCACTACATTGATAGGGAGCTTTAGTGCCTTTATGGCGGTGAAGGTACCCAGCACACTCGCAGCACCGCCCATATCGAACTTCATCTCATCCATCTTGCCGCCGGGCTTGAGCGAGATGCCGCCGCTGTCAAAAGTAATACCTTTGCCCACCAGCACCTGCGGTTTGTCGGATGCTTTGCCGCCCTTGTAATTCATCACGATTAGCTTTGCAGGCTGCTTGCTGCCCGCAGAGACGGACAGCAGAGCGCCCATGCCCAGCTCGAGCATTTTCTTTTCTTCAAGCACGGTCACCCTGAGCCGGGGTTCTCCTTTAGCCAGCTTCTTAGCCTGTTGTGCCAAATACGTTGGTGTACACACATTGCCGGGGAGGTTTGCCAAATTGCGCGCTTCATTGATACCCAGGCCAATTGACTTGCCCTGCTGCAGGGATTTTTTTGCCTCACTGGCGGAGATCGCAGTGCCAGTGTTGATAGTCACTCGAGCAAGCTTTTGTGCCGGCCTAGGGGCGGAGACGGTGGCGGTATAGCGATAGGCCGCGGCGGTGAGATGCCGTGCGAGATAGTTTAGCAGCGCTCGTCCATCGTTGCCTTTTAAGCCAAGGCTGGCCAGGTGCAACATAGCATCGGTAGCTTGGGTAGATCCTAATGCGCTTGATACTTTCAGACAAAATTGTCTGGCGGCTTTACGGTCGAATTCTTTTGCGTTGCCACAGCCAATCAGCAGGATGCGCTTTGCATTTCCCGCGCCCGGCAGTATTAGCGTCGAACCGCTGCCGGCGGAAAAGTCGCCCAGAGCGAGGGCTTTTTTGATACTGCCCGAACTGGCCTTATCGAACTTGAGGGCAGCGCCGGACAATTTTTTGTCCTTGAAAACAGGCAGTACGGCGCAGTGGCTGTTTGCGTTGGTAACGTCTGTGATATCGCGTGCGCTGAAAGTAATGGCGGTCATTGGATTCCCTTGTTAAAGATAAAGCAGCCTAGTGTATGTCTAGCAGCTACTAAACTGAACTGAAAAAAGTAGTGCGGCAAATCCGCAGCTCGGAAATTCATGCTTCTGCCGATTCCGAGGCTGACTTGTCACGTTTGGGTAGAAGAATGAGCTGTGTTTTGGAGGCGTGATCGTGCCAATACAATTTTTGAGGATCTTTCAGGCACCAAAGATAGCCCAGCCCCAGGCAAGCAGCTGAGACCGCGGCAACTATGCAACGAATGACCGCCTGCACGACGCTTGGCTTCCCGCCACCTGAGCTCACCAATTGAATCCTCCAGGCTTGCATGCCCAGTGTCTGGCCACTCTTGCACCAGAACAGGGTGAAAAAGCTGATGACGCTGAACGCTGTCAAAAGCTGTACCCATGCAGGGTGGAGGAGTTCCTGCTGTCCCGCGCTAGCTTTCACCACAATGCCTAAGGCGAGGCCGTTAACGACCGCTATCAATGCAATAACCAGCAGCGCATCATAGAGAATGGCAGTGAGGCGACGCATCAAAGAGGGAGATGGGAGGGCGGAGGGTGTTGTCATGGGCGAAAGCTTAACATTTTCGAAGCCGGTATTAGAGCCGCGCATTAACGAAAAGTAAATTGAGGCCCCAAATGGCTGCGTGCTACATTGATCCGTGCACAAACGAGGCCGGTAGATGAATGTTCTGATAGTGGAAGATGACGCGCAGGTAGGCGACTTTATAGTTGCCGAATTGAGTGCGGCAGGGCATCACTGCATACACGAGGTTGATGGCGAGGCGGGGTTCGCTGCAGCGGGGCAAGCCAACTTTGATGTGATGGTGGTCGATCGGATGATGCCCCGAATGGACGGCCTTGCCCTGATTAAGGCACTGCGAGAGGTGGGTAATAACACGCCTGTGCTCGTATTGAGCGCCCTGGGGGAGGTAGATGATCGCGTACAGGGGCTGCACAGTGGGGCAGACGACTATCTGGTGAAGCCTTTTTCGATGGCGGAGCTGTTGGCGCGTTTGGAAGTTCTACAGCGGCGCGGCGCGGCGTCAGGCAGCGAGACCCAGACGACATTAACTGTTGGCGACCTATTTATGGATCTGCTGAAGCAGCAGGTGCGGCGCGAGGATATACAAATCAATTTGCAGCCCAGAGAGTACAAACTGCTCGAATACCTTATGCGTCATTCGGGGCAGGTTGTCACCAGGGCGATGTTGCTGGAACATGTCTGGGGCTATCATTTCGACCCACAGACCAATGTCATTGATGTCCATGTATCGCGGTTGCGACAGAAAATAGACCGAGAGTTCGAGCAACCACTGCTCGCCACCGTTAGGGGTGCTGGCTACCGCCTGGGCCCTGTAATCACAGACTGAGATTTCTATGCAAGTCTGGGACGTTCTCAACAGCCTCACATTTCGAACTATTGCAAAATACGTCACGGTGCTCAGTGCCTCCGTGTTTATTTTGCTTGGGTCCTTTTATGTCTATTTCAGTTACACCTCTTTTCAAGCACTGGGAGATTCTGTGCTGGAAGAGCTGCAAACGCTGCAACTGGTTTACCGCGGCCAGTCACTGGAGGGGGTCGAACAGTATATAAGCGACCAGCAGGATAGATCAGCGCTCGATGGCTTTTCCTACCTGGTCACCGACAGCGCTGGAGAGAAGGTGGCGGGAGATCTTCCCGCGACACCACGCTACCGAGAGTTTGATGATGGCTGGCTGGGCTTTGAAGTGGCCATGCAGAGCCAGGGCGAGTCCATTGAAGTTGATTTTCTGGCGCACCCAATGGATCTCGGTGATGGTTATCAGGTCATCGTTGCGCGCAATTACGCCGATATTGTCAGCCGGGCCGAGCTGGTGTTCCGCACCTTGTTACGCGTTGTCCTCGCGACCATTTTACTGGGGATGATAGGGGGGTTTTTTAGTGCCGCCAATACCTTGAGCCGGGTGGAACGATTGAATCGGGAAATCTCCAGGATCATACGCAGTGAACCAGGACAGCGGTTGGATGTTGAAGGTGAAAAAGGTTACGTCCGTGCGCTTTCGTCGATTGTTAACGAGATGCTGGAGCAGATGGAGTCGCTGATGCAAGGTGTGCGCCGAGTATCCGACAATATTGCCCACGATCTGCGAACACCACTCACCCGTATGCGCAACGACCTCAGCCAATTGCGTTCTCGCACGGCGGAGTCTGAATCACAGCAGTTGGAGCGTATTATTGAAGAGTGCGATGATTTGCTGTCGTCCTTCAATGCTCTGTTGCGAATTTCTGCGCTGGAATCGGGCAAGGGGCTTAGCGGTGGTACAGAGGTGGAGCTGGGTGCTTTGCTCAAAGATGTGGTGGAGCTATATGAACCCCTGGCTCAGGAACGCGGTATTGAAGTGGCGTTGGACAGCTGTGTGACTCAAGTCTGTAGGGGAGAGGCTGACTTACTGTTCCAGATGTTCGCCAATGTCCTCGATAACGCCATTAAGTACTCGCCCAATCAAGGTCGTATACGCGTAGAACTCAGCCCGGTATCAGCCCTTGAGAGCGGCGACAGTCACAGTATAGTGATTGGTGACTCCGGGCCGGGCATTCCCACGGTCGAGCGCAAAAATGTATTCCGGCGATTCTATCGAGTGGAGTCCAGTCGCACAGAGCAACCGGGTCACGGGCTAGGGCTCAGCCTGGTACAGGCTATCGCGCAGTACCATTACGGCAGAGTCGAGTTGGGTAGTAATAATCCGGGTTTACAGGTAAGGATAAAGCTCCCCTAGGGGGAGAATTGCCGAGGTTACTGATTATCCAGTGAGAGATGATCGGTGGAGGGTGCTTCGGGCGTCTGCTTAGAGCGGTATTGATCTTCCAGTAAGGTCGAACCGGAGGGGGCTACATTCAATGCGGACAGATCCAGGTCCGGCGCCGCTGCAGGCGGTGCTGCGCAGTCGCTGAAATCCGTACCGTCCGGAGCGAGGTCCAGGCCGTCTGTGTTGGGTGACAGCAATGCCTCATCCGAAGGCAGGTTGGGGATGGTATCTCCCACTTCTCCCATATCGAGGTGACTGGTGTCCGGTGCTGCCGGAGGAGGAAGGGGTTCCGGGGAGAGGCGCTGAGTGTTCGTGTCAATCTCAATGCCAGAGGTGTCCACATCTCGAATGACTGGCGCAGCACGCTCATTTTCACGTAGAACTTCGGTGCCACTGGGTGCGAGATTTATTTCGCCGGAATCTTCCGTGGGTTTTGCTGCTTTCGTAGCGGCTTTATCTGCTGCGGCCGCGGTTGCGGCAGGTTCAGCCGCTGCAGCCAGGGCTGCAATTCTCTGGGCGGCGGTCACACTCTCATCGCTGGGTGCAGTATCCAGCTCTCTGAGAATGGGGAGCGCG
>JBLFWP010000055.1:0-23359 GCA_047611225.1 Halioglobus sp. | reverse complement strand
CCTATCAGGATAACCAGCACAAGTAGCGCCGGTATAGCAGCCCAGGCCGCTGCCATGTAGCCGTAATACTTGGGCAGGGAATGTAGTGCGGTAGCACCTCCAATAGGCTCGGCAACGCTGCGCGATCGTCTACGGCCGACGAAGAAACTCGCCACACATAGCGCTATTAAAACCAAAAATACTGTTGTCGTTTGCATTGCCGAAATTACCGTCCATCAACTGCAGTCGCCGCGGTGTCGCCTGCTTGAATAAGAGTCATCATCAGGCTCTAAACGCCAGAAAGATGCATCGCTTCAAGCGATACACCCCTGACACTCATCCAGTATGATGAGCCATTCTTCTGAATTCACATCTCCAGCGAATTCATGTTTTCAACGTCGTCTTGTACCTGCTTTAGTTCTTCATCATTCAATGGAATCAAGCCTCGCTCTGGAAGGTAGCCATCTTCTCCCATAGCGTTATTAGAGGTGAACTCTTTGGCATATTCCTGAATGCCCGGTATTTTGCCAACGTGCGCACCCTTAATATAGAAGTACAAAGGGCGGGAAACCGGGTAGTCGCCGTCCGCGATAGAGTCGAAGTTGGGAACAACACCGTCGATGCTGGAGCCCTGCACCTTGTCACCGTTTTCATCTAAAAAACTAAAACCAAAGATGCCCAGCGCATTGGTATTTGCTTCGAGTTTTTGCACGATGAGATTGTCATTCTCCCCCGCCTCAATGTAAGCCCCATCCTCTCGCACTGCATAGGCAATAGTCTTAAATACGTCTTTACCTTTGGGTGCAGCCCCCTTTTTCTCAAGCAGTGCGTCGTAGACGCCTGCAGGCATCCCCAGAGCAGCTATCAACGCCTTGATTTCTTGCGCTTTATCCGCACCCAGACCATAGAGGGTTTTGATAGCCGGAATCCTTTTTGCTCCGCCGCCTAAAGCCAGCTCCGCAAAGGCATCTCGGGTACCCGAAGTCGGTGGTGGACCCAAAACCTCTATCTTGTTGGCGGGCAAGCTGGAATTAACGTCTTTCCATGTCTCATTCGGATTTGGAATGAGTTTACCGTCAGGACCAGGTATATCTTTCGCCAGCGCTAGATAGATATCTTTCAAACTCAATGAGAACTGCCGCGCTTTCTTTGAGTTCGCGATAGCGATACCGTCATAGCCTACCAACACCTCGACAATATCAGTAACGCCGTTAGCCAGACAAAGGTCGTATTCACTCTTCTTAATACGTCGGGACGCGTTGGTAATATCGGGCGTACTGGCGCCAATACCTTTGCAGAAAAGCTTCAATCCGCCACCCGAACCCGTAGATTCGATCTTTGGCGTGCGGAAGGCGGTAGAGCGCCCAAAACGCTCGGCAACCACAGTGGCAAAAGGATAAACCGTAGAGGAACCGACGATACTTACATTCTCGCGGTTTGCCGCCTGCGCTGAACCGAGACAGGTAAAAGCGGACAAGACTGCTATTGTTCCAACAAAGTACTTTTTCACGTGGCTAACACTCCGTAACTAAAGGATGGTTGGAATACTGGGTTTCTCCCAATACTCACCACGAATTCTAGGCAGGTATTATTACGAGAATGTGACAAAGAACGGCTCATCTACAAAATATTTGGCTAGGTTTTTTTGGTCAGCGCTACTTGCGATCGACCAGTTCCGAACCCAGTTCACTAATCCTGCCATGTCGCACGTCCAGTCCACGCACCAGATAAACGACGTTTTCAGCTATGTTACAAGAGTGATCTCCAATCCGTTCCAGACTCCGAAGAGCCCACATTTCATCCAGGATACCGCCTATTGCGCGTGGATCTTCCATCATGAATGTGACCAGGCTGCGCATTGCACTGCCGTATTCCTTGTCGACTTCATCATCATCCAGAACTACCGCAACAGCCTGATCTACATCCAGCCGGGCAAACGCGTCCAAGGATTTTCGCAACATGTCAGCAACGCGGCCGCCAATGTGTCCGATCTCAATAAAATTACTGGGGGAGGAACGCTCTTCTGCCAGCCGCACAGCTTGCTTGGCGACTTTAGCCGCCTCGTCGCCGATACGCTCCAGATCCTTGTTCACTTTAATAATGGCCACTACAAGACGAAGATCACTTGCCGTAGGTTGGCGACGCGCGATTATAGTGGCGCATTCATCATCAATGGCCATCTCCATCGTGTTCACTTCACCGTCACGTTTAACTATTTGCTCCGCCTTACCGCTATCTCTACCAAGAAATGCCTCCAGCGCCTGTTCCAACTGCTGTTCTACCTTGCCCCCCATTTCCAACAAATGGTTGCGCAAAGATTCTAGCTCTGCGTTGAATTTTCCAGAAATATGCTGTTGATAATCTTCTTGCTTCAACATAATTACTCGCCTCCTACAGGAAATTTCAGGGCAAAGGAGCTGCCCTTGCCTAACTCGCTACTCACAATAAATTGTGCGCCATGTGACTGGGCAACGTGTTTTACAATCGCCAACCCTAAGCCCGTTCCACCCGTAGTGGAGTTGCGACTATCGTCTACTCGATAGAACCGCTCGGTTAATCTGGGCAGATGAACCGGAGCGATCCCCGCCCCTTTGTCAGCCACTTGGAGCACACAGTATTCACCTTCACTGCGCCAGCTTACGGTGACCGGTGACTCCGCAGGGCTATATTTGAAAGCATTACCAACTAAATTGGAGGCCGCGCTATACAGCTCTTTATAGTCACCCTGCACTTCTTTGTGACAGGTCGCCTCTAGCACCAACTTTCGATCTGGATGTACATCATTCAATTCGTCTTTCAGGCCCTGCAATAGGCTACCCACATCAACCAGCTCTCGCTTCACCTCTCGCTCTTCGCTCTCAATTCGGGAGAGCCACAGCAGGTCGCTGAGAAGATCCTCCATACGCTGCGTTTGTTGGTTCATTTGTCTCAGGGGTTTGGTATAGCGATCCGCAAAATCCTGCTTATTGTCCAAAAAAGTATTTAGGTATCCGGTTAGCACTGTTAACGGAGTGCGCAATTCGTGTGAGACATTTGCCACGAAGTCCCTGCGGATTTGCTCCATTCGTACAGCTGCACTAACATCGCGTACGAACAATAGCCTCTCGCCTCTGCCAAAGTGCGTTATCTCCACGCGTAGATGAACAACTTCGTCGCCAGGCGCAATATATTGCAAGGGTTGCGAGTACTCTCCCTCCAACAAATATTCGTTGAATGCGGGCGCTCGAACCAGATTGCTTAAGGTCTGACCTGTATCCTCTGGGTAGCGCAGGCCCAACAGAGGCGCGACGGATTTGTTGAACCATTTGATCGCTCCCACGTCGTCGACCATAACGACTCCGTCACGCATGGACGTGAATGAATCCTCCAGATAATCCACGGTGGCCTGCAGGCGCTCCTGAACCTGCCTGTTTGTTCTCTGATGCTGATAAATCCGTGCAGTCAATTCCCCCCAGATGCCTGTCACATCAGGTGGTGAGCGTGTGGGGTCGCTCAACCAGTGTTGTACACGGAGCATCTGGTACTGCCAGAATACGACCAGACCTAACAGTGCGATGATCATTGCTTCCTGCACAAATCCATACAGCGAGCCGACACTCGCTGCTAGCAACAGCATAAAAAATATTTGGCCGGCGGCCGCGATCCAACTCATCTTGAAGCGACCGATGCCACTAGTTGAGTTCTCGCGTAGAGTATCGGTAGCCTGTACCGCGAACGGTCTGGATCAAACTGCTGCAGTCTCCAGCTCCGGACTGCAGTGTTTTGCGAAGTCGGCGTATATGCACATCAACGGTGCGCTCCTCGACATAGACATTGGCACCCCAGACCAAATCCAGTAGCTGACTGCGGGTGTAAGCTCTTTCTGGGTGGGTCATGAAGAACTCTAAAAGTTTGAATTCAGTGGGTCCCATGTGTAAGGCTTGACCAGCGATAGAGATACGTTTGCTGCTGGTATCCAGTACAAGATCGCCTACCCTGAGCTCCCCCTCTACCGCACCGACTGGAGTGCGTCGCAGTAACGCTTTAATACGCGCCACTACTTCTCGTGGGGCGAACGGTTTGCTGATGTAGTCGTCTGCGCCAGCCTCCAGACCCTGGACGATATTGTCCTCCGCTGTTTTGGCGGTGAGCATAATCACCGGCATATCACTGGCTAGGTCATCTCGTTTCAGCCGTCGTAATAACTCAAGCCCGCTTCCCCCTGGTAGCATCCAATCCAACAAGGTAATGTCCGGACGCTCGTCAACGATTTGAGCGTAACCTTGGTGAATATCTTCGGCTTCCAGAATTCGGAAACCCGCAAACTCCAAGGCCATGCGCAGCATGTCGCGAATAGCTACTTCGTCCTCGATGATTAACACCGTGCGCTCGCTCATTGATTGAATTAGCCTCCATTTCTGTATAACTGCTATTACACAGGGGAATTGTGACAGTTAGATGACAACCGAGCCTCACAATACAATCAATCGGCAAAACAATGTCGGCAATGGACCGACTGAGAGAAAAACAGCCCTGCTAGTAGCTAGCGTAGGCTAGCGTTGATGTTCTCCAGCATTTTGTTGCCAGGGCACAGGTCACTTTCATCCAGCTGATTGAGGGGGCGCTGGGACGTCTCAAGAACATCGTGCAGGTCCCTGGAATCTTCATCCATATAGATCAACCCGGTGAGGATATCCCCAGCTTGGCGATGATCTTCCATGGCTATCAAGGCAGAGCGCCTGTCTAGCGGGTCCAGGCCATCAGTCGTCTTGTACAAATGAATGGTAGAGCCATCGTGCATTGTCACTTCATGACTATGGCCCGGCTCGTATTCGGTAGTGATTTCTTTGCGCATGGGAACAAAATCTATAGTCCCGGTAGCCTTTGCATGTTCCCGAACAAATTCATAACTTTTGGTAGAGGCGGCATTGTTATTGAAGGTAACGCAGGGTGATACCACGTCGATCAACGCAAAACCTCGATGACTGATTGCCGCTTTAATCAACGGAATCAACTGCTCCTTGTCGCCGGAAAAACTGCGAGCAACAAAGGTCGCTCCAACCTGCAATGCGGTTGCACACAAGTCGATAGGGCCAAGCACGTTCGGGTCGCCCTTTTTACTGGCTGAGCCCTCATCTGCTGTGGCTGAATCCTGACCCTTTGTGAGGCCATAACAGCCATTATTCATGACGATGTAGACCATGTTGAGATTACGCCTGGCGACATGGGCAAATTGACCCATGCCTATGGAAGCCGTATCTCCGTCTCCAGACACGCCCAGATACAACAAGTCACGGTTAGCCATGGAGGCGCCAGTAACGACAGACGGCATTCGCCCGTGCACCGAGTTGAACCCGTGCGAGTTGCCTAAAAAATACGCTGGAGACTTGGACGAACAGCCAATACCAGACATTTTGGCGATCTTGTGCGGTTCTATAGATAACTCATGGCAAGCCATGACAATCGCACCACTGATAGAATCGTGGCCGCAGCCGGCGCAGAGCGTGGAAATGGAGCCCTCGTAATCCGCCTTTGTATAGCCTAGGTCATTTACCGGAAGATCCGGGTGTCGGAATTTAGGAACCTGATAACTCATGCTTGTTCTCCCGCGCCGCCGGAGGCGGTATGACGATGCAATGGTATTGCGGCATCGCCGTTTAGATGTTTCAGTATTTGCTTACGGATGTTGCGTGCGCTTATCGGTGTACCATCGAAGCACAGCACAGACTTCAGTTTATCCGGGCCAAATTCAAATTCAGCCATCAGCAGTGTGCGCAGCTGCGCATCCCTGTTCTGTTCAATGATGTAGACCTTTTCGTGTCGTTCAATAAAAGATTTTACTTCTTCATTGAAGGGGAAGGCCCGCACGCGCATCGCATTCATTTGAACGCCATCTTCTTTTAGATGATCCAGTGCCTCACGTGAGGATTCCTCACTGGTCCCGTAATACAGTACGGCGATGTCGGTATCACTGCCGCAGTCAATCGTTTCGGGCGTGGGCACGTGTTCATTAATCGTTTCCCACTTGCGCATCAGGCGAAGCATATTCGCTTCATAGGCCTCGCCCCTCTCTGTGTACACCGCATATTCATCACGCGAAGTACCACGAGTGAAGAACGAGCCTTTGGTAGGATGGGTGCCGGGATAGGTGCGATAACAAATAGCATCGCCGTCTACGTCCAGGTAACGGCCAAATTCCTCTGAATTGTCCAGGTCTTCTGCATTCATGACCTTGCCACGATCGTATTTCCGGTCGTCATCCCACGCCAAGGGCTCAGACATATTGTCGTTCATGCCAAGATCAAGATCTGTCATGAGGATGATGGGCGTTTGCAGACGCTCCGCCAGATCGAAAGACAGTGCGCCGAAATCGAAGCACTCTTTCGGAGTAGACGGAAACAGCAGCACTTGCTTGGTATCACCGTGCGAGGCGTAAGCACAGGACAGCACGTCAGATTGCTGCGTACGCGTGGGCATACCTGTTGATGGGCCTGCGCGCTGCACATTAAACAATACAGTCGGAATCTCAGCGAAATAGGCCAGGCCCAAAAACTCACTCATCAGTGACACGCCGGGGCCGGAGGTAGCTGTAAAAGCTCTAGCACCATTCCAACTCGCGCCAATCACCATTCCGATTGCAGCCAGTTCGTCTTCCGCTTGCACAATGGCATAGTTTCGACGACCAGTGCCCGGATCAATACGAACCCGTTTTACATATTTCTCAAACGCATCAACAACAGATGTCGATGGCGTGATGGGATACCACGCAGCTACCGTAGCGCCGCCGTAGATGGCACCCAGACCAAGAGCAGTGTTGCCGTCTAGCAGGATTTTGTCGCCAGTGTTCTCTCGTGTTTCGACACGAATACCCAGCGGACAGTCTAACTTGGAGCGCGCATACTGATGGCCCAACTCAAGCGCGTGGATGTTTGGCAGGACCAATTTTTCTTTGCCCTTGAACTGGTCTTCTACAAGCGCTGTCAGCACCCTGAAATCTATATCGAGAAGCGCAGCCAGTGCCCCAACGTAAATGACGTTTTTGAAAAGCTGTCGTTGACGTGGATCCTGATACTGTTCGTTACAAATGCGCGTTAGCGGTATGCCGATAATATTGACATCGTCCCGCAAAAGGCGCAGATCAAGCGGCTTCGTATTGTCATAGATAAAGTAACCACCCGACTCCACTTCCTGGATATCCTGAGCCATACTCTGGGGGTTCACTGACAAGGCAATATCGACACCGCCACGACGCCCAAGATAGCCCTTTTCGCTTACTCGTACTTCATACCAAGTGGGCAGACCCTGAATGTTAGAGGGGAAAATATTCTTCGGTGATACTGGCAGGCCCATACGAAACAGGGCTTTGGCAAACATAGCATTGGCACTGGCTGAGCCGGTGCCATTAACGTTGGCAAACTTGATGACAAAATCGTTGACGGATTCAATGCGTTTCATGTTTCTGACTACCCCGCCTTGCTTACGTTATAAAGAAACTTCTGCATATCCCAGGCGGTAGTCGGGCAGCGCTCGGCACACAGGCCGCAGTGCAAGCAAACGTCCTCATCTTTTATCATCACTCGTTTGGTTGGCAGTTCTTCGGACACATAAAGGTCCTGAGAGAGGTTGCCAGCCGGGGCCACGAGGCGCGTACGCAGTTCTTCCTCATCCCCATTAGTGGTAAAACTAATACAGTCTGTGGGGCAGATATCCACACAAGCATCGCATTCGATACAGCGAACTTCTTCGAAGACTGTCTGCACGTCGCAGTTCAGGCAGCGTTCCGCTTCTTTGAAGGCCGTAGCGATATCGAACCCAAGTTCGACCTCCATCTTTCGATCCTTGAGAGATTCCTCCAACGGCGCCATCGGTACGATAAAACGTTGATCGTTCTCTACGGCGTTATCGTAACTCCACTCATGCACACCCATTTTTTGGCTGGAACTTGTGACACTAGGCGCGGGACGCTCGCTTACGGATTCACCGCGGCAGAACAAATCAATACTAACGGCTGCCTGATGCCCATGGGCGACTGCAGTAATAATATTCTCCGGACCAAATGCCGAATCTCCACCAAAGAATACTTTCTCGTTAGTGGATTGGAAGGTTGTTTCGTTAACTAAAGGCATATCCCACTTGTCGAATTTAATGCCTAGGTCACGTTCTATCCATGGGAAGCAGTTCTCCTGCCCAATAGCCATTAATACATCGTCGGCCTCCATAAACACGATATCTTCGCCAGTGGGGACAAGGCTGCGTTTACCGTCGTCGTCGTACTTCGCTTCTACCTTCTCAAAATGCATCCCCCTGAGCTTGCCCTTTTCTACGACGAATTCGAGAGGTACATGATTATTGTAAAAAGGAATACCTTCGTTAGCAGCATCTTCCTTTTCCCATGGAGACGCTTTCATGTCTTCGAAGGGACTACGGACTACTACGCGAACATCTTCACCGCCCATACGCTTGGATGTGCGACAGCAGTCCATTGCCGTATTACCACCACCGAGTACCAAAACTTTCTTACCAATAGACTCTGTGTGTTCGAATGCGACGCTGGACAGCCAGTCTATCCCTAGATAAACATTGTCCATGGCGTCTTCCAGGCCGGGCAGATTCAAGCCCTTGCCGCGGGGCGCTCCCGTGCCAACGAAAACAGCATCGTAATGCTTGTCGAGAATCTCGCGCAGGCTATCAACTTCAATATTGAATGTGCTGTTTACGCCGCGATCCAATATGTAATTCACTTCCTCATCCAGAACATCTATAGGTAACCGGAACGAGGGAATTTGACTGCGCATCATGCCGCCGCCGGCAATCTGGTTGTCAAAAATATCAATGATGTAACCCAGTGGTGCCAAATCGCGAGCCACTGTGAGTGATGCTGGGCCTGCGCCTATCAGTGCAATGCGCTTACCATTCTTTTTACTCGGAATGGTGGGCAGCCTATCAGTAATATCTGCCTTGTTATCGGCAGCCACACGCTTGAGACGACAGATAGCAACAGGCTCTTCCTCAACACGCACGCGGCGACAAGCCGGCTCACAGGGCCTATCGCAGGTTCGCCCAAGAACGCCGGGGAAAACGTTTGATTGCCAATTGACCATGTAGGCATCGCTATAACGCCCTGCAGCAATCAGCCGAATGTATTCAGGTACTGGCGTGTGCGCCGGGCAGGCGTACTGGCAATCAACCACTTTGTGGAAGTATTCAGGGTCTTTAATATCAGTTGGTTTCACTGTTACCGCTCGCGTTTTGTTCTTAGATTGTTGTATCAGAAAAAGGAGGGCCGCCGACATTGCGACAGCCTTGACGAATTGTGTCACATGTCAAGTGGATTTACATCCGCATAGGGATGGGAATAGCGTTACTTTTCCGACACTTAGAGGCTATTAGTGAGGGTAGTGCTCAAACTTGAACTGTCGCTTGGAGTACGCAGCTAGAACCACCCGAATAAGCCACCGCTATCTTTGAGCTCTTCTTCACAACTAAGTAGCTGCGAGCGATATCCTTTTGCCTTTATTTCAACCTTGCGAGCGACGCCCATCAACCATTGCTTCTTCTTGTAGGTGCCGCGGTTATAGCCACCATGCCCCTCGTGGTAGGCGAGGTACAGCGCGTAGGGATCCTGCCTTGAGATACCGCTGCGTTTGTACGACTGATAGTTGTACCAACCGATAAAGTCTATGGCGTCTTCGAAGTCGTCTCGATCGGCGCCATAACGCCCTGCTTTGCGCTTGTATTCCTTCCAGGTTTCCTTCTTGGCCTGGCTATAACCAAAGGCGCTGGAAGGCCTTGGCCCAGGGATAAAACCGAGAATTTTTTTGCGCGGCGGCTGGGCGTCTGCGCGAAAACGGGACTCTTGATACATGATCGCCATCAGTGTGCTGACGGGGGTCCCCCACTCCTCTCGAGAGTCAGCGGCATCCTCATACCAATCATTCTTCTCACGAAATATCTCGCAGAGATTATCGGTGGAGCTCGGTGGACTGGTGGTGCAGGCAGCCAGTGAAAAACACAAAGGCAGCATTAGGAGCCGCGACAAGCCCCGCAATCTTGAACGCATCAAACTTTCACCTTGTGCTGCGCCAGTAGAAGGAGCAGTGCCTGTTCGTCTATCGTCTCAACGCCTAATTCTTCTGCTTTGCTTAACTTTGAACCTGCACCAGGCCCCGCCACTAGACATGTTGTTTTCGCCGAGACACTACCCGCAACTTTGGCGCCCAAGCTCTGCAAATGCGCCTTGGCATCGTTACGGCCCAGTGCTTCAAGTTTGCCGGTGACCACCCATACCTGCCCTGTCAGTGGTAACTCTTCTACCGGTGTTGTTTCAATGTCGGGCCAGTGCAAGCCGGCTGCTATCAATGCTGCAACGACAGCCATGCTGGAATCGGAATCGAGGAACTGACGTAAGTAGTCAGCCACGACTGGGCCGACATCGTCTACTGCCAATAATTGCTCTTCACTGGCTTTCGCCAGTGCGGCCCAACTTCCGAAGTGTCGGGCCAGACTGAGCGCGGTGGCCTCCCCGACTTCCCGAATCCCCAGTGCAAAAATAAATCTAGGCAGCGTAGTGTCTTTGCTCTTTTCAAGAGACGCCATAAGGTTGGTCGCCGATTTCTCTCCCATGCGCTCCAGGCCGGTAAGCTGCTCCAATGTTAGGGAGTAAAGCACTGCCACTGTCGCCAGTAGATCTTCATCCACCAGCTGATCCACCAGTTTGTCGCCCAAGCCTTCAACGTCCATTGCGCGTCTTGACGCGAAGTGTTTTATGGCGGCCTTCTGCTGGGCTCCACAAATGAGGCCGCCTGTGCAGCGCATAACAGCCTCGCCCTCTTCACGTTCTAATGGCGAGCTGCATACCGGACAGACACTGGGAAATTCCACGGGACGACTCTTAGCAGGCCGCCTGTCCATTACGACACTCACAACCTTAGGGATAACATCACCCGCGCGGCGTATAATGACAGTGTCGCCAACGCGCACACCCAATCGATCGATTTCGTCACTGTTATGCAGCGTTGCGTTACTCACAGTGACGCCGCCTACGAACACGGCTTCCAGGCGCGCTACCGGTGTAATAGCACCCGTGCGACCCACTTGGAATTCTACGTCCAGCAAACGAGTCATCTCTTCCTGCGCAGGAAATTTCCTGGCGATGGCCCAGCGCGGCGCCCGGGAGACGAAGCCCAGCCTATCTTGTAGCGCCAGTGAATTTACCTTGAAAACGATTCCATCGATGTCATAACTAAGACCATCGCGGCGCTGTGCGAGTTGCTCGTAATAGTCATCGCAAGCCGCGATGCCCTGCACTACCGCCATATCGGAATTGATGCGCAGCCCCCACTTACCCAGTTGCTCGAGTATATCGGCGTGGAGTTCCGGCAATGAGCCACCATCAACCAATCCCACGCTGTAGCAGCACATTTGCAGTGGGCGTTGGGCAGTCAGGCGAGGGTCCAGCTGGCGCAGGCTTCCCGCCGCTGCGTTGCGAGGGTTAACAAATAGCTTGTCCCCCCGCGCTCTTGCCTCGGCATTGAGCTTTTCAAATCCGTCCCTTGGAATGTAAATTTCCCCGCGCACCTCTAGCACTTCTGGATAGCCTGCTCCGCGCAGGCTTAAAGGGATAGAGCGGATGGTGCGCACGTTATGGGTGATATCTTCACCGGTTCGCCCGTCGCCACGTGTGGCACCTCGCTCTAGCTGTCCGTTGCGGTATAGAAGGCTCACTGCTATTCCGTCCAGTTTTGGCTCGCAGGCGAACTCCAGCGTCTGCAGATCGCCCCCCAGGCGATCGAGTAAGCGACGATTGAAATCTGTCATATCCTGCGAATCGAAGGCGTTGTCCAGTGACAACATGGGAACGAAGTGAGCCACTTGCTGAAACCCTGCTAGCGGCTCGCCGCCCACCCGCTGAGAGGGAGAATCGGGGAGTACTAAGCCTGGGTGCTCTGCTTCCAGCTCGAGTAGGCGAGCCATAGAGCGATCATATTCCGCGTCTGGGACAGTGGGCTGATCGAGCACATAGTATTGATGACCCCAGGCGTCCAGTTGCCCGCGCAGAGATTCCAATTCGCGTTCCAGATTTGCCATAGCTTTTGTTTTGAGCGCGCTATCGCGCTTTAGCTAAGAGACGTCGTTCAAGATCGCGAATTTGTTGACGGCAGTGGTCCATCGTCTGCTTGGTGAGCACACTTCGCGATTCATCCAGTACATCGCCACTGAGATTGCGAGCAACGGCCTGTGCCGTTTCCAGCATGTAGTCGAAGGCCTTCATCATGTCTTCTGGCCCTGGCAGCGTCAAAAAGAAAACCAGACCCGGTGTGTTCATGTCCGACATATTGTCGATATCAAAAACGCCTGGTTGCATCATATTAGCGACACTGAACTGAATGGCACCTCGGCCAGCTTCTAATTCGTGGCGATGAAAAAAGCTCATTTCGCCAAAGCGCAGGTCACAGGCCAATAAAATGTGCAGTATATCTTCGCCTCTAAAACCTTCTTCGCTACGTGCAACCACGTTGAGCATGAATACTTCTGGATCTTCGTCCTGGCTGAGTGTTCCGGCTGTCGTGTGTGGTGAAGGTTCACCGTTTGAGTTGACACCGTCCAGCCAATCTATATTTCGAGGCTCATCGGAACTGCCTACTGAGCTCATACCAGTGACTAAGCTGTCGTCAGGCCTAGATGTCTGTTGGTTGCTGGCATCATGCCTGCCGGCCGCTCTGAGAATATCACCCCGCTCTATGACCCGTGCACCGCCGTTAGGCAATTCTCGGTACCATGCGAGATCATCTGCCTCGGTGGGCACAAGGGTGTCCGGATCCACCAGATCAACGTTAACCTTGGAATATTTATCGTTGCGTATTCTGCGCCAGGCATCAAACAAAACAACCAGTATCAGCAGGACGCCGATAACGACCATCCAGTCTCGTATTGTTAAATCCATTATCCCCTAGCCGCTCTGTCTATTTTCTTTGTCTGCTTTCTTTAAGATAAGACCCACTGCTCAACTTGCGGCTAGTTCTGCCGCCTCGTCCACGTCTACCGACACTAACCGGGAAACGCCTGGTTCGTGCATGGTGACACCCATCAGTTGATCAGCCATTTCCATGGATATCTTATTGTGAGTGATAAAAATGAATTGCACTTTGTCAGACATTTCTTTCACCAATCGCGCGTAACGCGCGGTGTTGGCGTCATCCAGTGGCGCGTCGACCTCATCGAGAATACAGAACGGAGCCGGGTTGAGCTGGAAAATCGAAAACACCAGAGCGATGGCCGTTAGTGCTTTTTCGCCACCAGAAAGCAAATGAATCGTGCTGTTCTTTTTGCCAGGTGGCCGCGCCATAATACTGATGCCAGTATCGAGAAGGTCGTCTCCCGTCATTTCCAGGTAAGCGCTGCCGCCACCGAAAACCCGAGGGAACAATTCCTGTAAACCGGTGTTAACACGATCAAAGGTATCGCGGAAACGACTACGCGTTTCCTTGTCAATTTTACGGATCGCGGACTCCAGCGTATCCAGAGCCGTTGTTAGATCTTCGTTCTGTGCATCCAGATAATTTTTGCGTTCAGATTGCAGATCATATTCGTCGATCGCCGCGAGGTTAATAGGGCCAAGTCGGGCGATACGATTAGCGACACGCTCCAGAGACAGTTGCCAGTCTGCTTCGTTTGCATCTTCAGGCAGCGACGCAAGTACTGCTTCTATGTCTTGTTTATCGTCGTGCAATTGTTTTTCAATTGTGTCGTATTGCACTCGTAAAGCCTGATGACCAATACGGTCTTGCTCGAGGTCGTCGCGGACTGCAGTGGCGCGTTGCTCTATCGCTGCGCGTTCCCGTTCTGCTTCACGCAGCCGATGTTCAATCTCGGCAACCAATTGCCGCGCAGCAGTCAATTCGCCTTCAGCTGTGAGACGTAGCTTCAATTGTTCCTCTAGCTCAGCCTGTAACTCTGGCAGCGGATTGTCATTTTCACTCAGGCTTTCGGTAAGGCTATCGCGCCTTTCGCGCAGCTGAGCGACCTGACGGTCTGCTCTGTCTATCGACTCGCGCATTGAATTGAGCTGTGTTTCCAGTGACTGGTGTCGCATCGCCAACTGATGCGCGCCGTCCTTGTCCTGTCTTGCTTTTTGCCTGGCGCTGTCCAGCGTGCCTCGGATCTGATCACGATGGGATAACAGTTCTTCGCGCTGCGCAGAATCCTTTTCCATGCGCTCAATGGACTCCGACAGTGTTTGTCGAGCAGCTCCAATAGCTTCCTGTTCCTGCCTGTATTGTGTACGCGCTTCGTCAATTTCGACATTGATGCGTTCACGCCTCTTCGTCATTTGCTCAGCCTTGGCCTGGTGAGCAGATAGCTTGGCACTCACATCGGCATGCTCACGGGTACTGGACTGCAAATTCCGCTGGCATTCCTGGCGCTGTATTTCGAGCTGCTTGAGGGCACCCTCGGACTCAAGTAACTGCTGCGCGAGTTGTTGTTCACGCTCTTGAGCGACACTGAGGGTTGCAAGCAAAGCTTCCAGTTCTTCCTGGCGTCTGATGACACCGCCTTCTTGATCGGCACTGCTGGTCACTCGCAACCAATTGCCACCCATCCAGATGCCGTCGGGAGTGATAATGGATTCATGTGGTTCCAGAAAGGTTCGCTGTGCCAACGCCGCGGGTAAATCATCAGCGATACGTACCCCCGCCAATAAATGTCCAGTCTGTCCGCCACTGCGTACTTTAGAGGCCAGATAATCGGCACCCTGCTCCGAGCCACTACTGCCCTCAACCAAAAGGAGCTGCCCCTGCTGTAAACTACCGAGGTAACTACCCAGAGAATCAATACTGTCTACACATACTGCCTGCAGGTAATCGCCTAGCACGGTCTCAACAGCAATCTGCCAGCCATCATCAACCTGCATTTGCTCTAACAGCCGGCCTTTGTCAGATAATTGCTGGGCTTCCAACCACTGCCCCACACCGTGACTGCTGTCTTCCAACGCAGCCTGCTGTAGCGCCTCCAGGGAAGCAATTCGACCGCGATTCTGCTGAATTTGCGAGCGTATCTGGTTAAGTTCAGTAGACAGACCGCTGTTCTTCTCGCGCGTGGTCGACAAGGAAGTTACCAGGGCATCACTGCGCTTTTCATGCTCAGCCATCGCCAGCTCAAACTTTGCCTGCTCTTCTCCAAGAATCTCGAATTCTGCATCCGCGGGGCCCTCTTCCAAAACGAGCTTCTCTTCTTCGAGCTGGCGAGTGCGGGCCAAAATACGTTGCAATACCTGTTCAACGTGTTGAATACGCGATTGCTCAACTTCTGCTTGCTGTCTGGGCTGCGCTGCTTCCTGGTTGAATTCATCCCATTGCTGCTGCCATTCCTGCATGGCGTGTTCGGCTTTCTCCAAGGCGGCGGCCGAACTTTGTTCAAGTTCTTGTGAGCCGCCCAGCTGTGGTGTCAGTGTCAGGATTTCAGCGTCCCATCCAGACAACTTGTCACGATCCTCACCCAGATGATTTTCGGACTCGCCAAGATTCGTTGTTGTCTGCTGCAGGTCGTCCTGTAATTCACGCCCACGGTCCTGCTGGTGCTTGATGGTTTGCTCAATACGTGAGACTTCCGACCCCAGTGAATAGTATGTGGCCTGCACCTGGTTAAACTCATCAGTACGATCCGACTGATCAACGCGATGCTTCTCGATTGCGGTATCCACTTGTTGGTGCTCTGCGTGAACAGCCTCAAGTTTTACTTCCAGCTCACCGATAGATTGGTTGGCTATTTTGATCTGGCCGTCCAACGCCTGCCACTGCAGTGACAGTAGCTGCGCCTTGAGCTCCCGCTCTTCTTCTTTGAACAGCGTATACTTTTCCGCCGCTTGCGCCTGACGTTGCAGGTGCTGTAATTGCCGCCCTAATTCGTCGCGCAAGTCAGTCAGGCGATCAAGGTTTTCGAGCGTACGCCTCATGCGGCTCTCAGTTTCCTTGCGCCGTTCTTTATACTTGGAAATACCTGCTGCTTCTTCAATAAAAACCCGCAGCTCTTCTGGCTTGGATTCTATCAGACGACTGATCATGCCCTGTTCGATAATGGCGTAGCTGCGCGGCCCTAAACCTGTGCCCAGAAAAATATCGGTGATATCACGGCGGCGGCAGCGTGTGCCATTAAGAAAATACTCAGACTGACCCTCACGGCTTACCATGCGCCGGATTGAGATTTCGGCGTAGCTGGCATATTCTCCACCCACACGGCCTTCGCTATTATCGAAGACTAATTCGATCGTTGCCTGAGCCACCGGTTGGCGATTGACTGACCCGTTGAAGATGACATCTGCCATCGATTCGCCGCGCAGGTTCTTCGCCGAACTCTCTCCCATTACCCAGCGGACGGCATCGATTACATTCGATTTTCCGCAGCCATTTGGGCCGACAACGGCGCACATGTTACTGGGGAAGTTGACGGTCGTTGGATCGACGAATGACTTGAAACCGGCGAGTTTAATTGACTTTAGTCGCATAGCACCTTAACTATATGTTGTAACACGCTGTTTTTTATAGTTTATTGTCAGTTTTTACGCACTAACTTCCCGACAAGGAAACACAACATATAGTGTATAGGCTTTAATCCTACAACACTATGCCTGCAGGCGAAAAAGCGGAAATTCGTTAATACAGGAGTATAAAAATGGCCTTAGAGTACGCCGTTTGGCTGTAAAACAATGGCTATCGCCGCACCATCAACAGAGGGCGATATTGGACCCGCCTCGCCCATCCAACTTGCATTAACTGCGCCTGGGCTGCCCGAGGGCGAGACCTGCACCGCAACGATCACTGAAGCAGTATCAGAGATTTTTTGCCCCGCCATGGAGCTAGAGTCATCGAGGCGTAATTCGAACGGGAATTCCATTGCACTTAGCCTTTGCACGGCGATGGGCATACGGCTGTCCGAATTCGCGTGGCGTGCCAATACGAACACCGTGTCAGTAGCGGCTATTGTTGCACCGTCAGGTAGAGATACCTGCACAGTCACACCTGCACCCACTGATTGTTCGGGCACTACGCTGCCGTCGGCGACACTCTCTCCCAAATTCAGTCGCGCACTGGCTATAACATCTGCAATCATTTTTGCATTTTCTGAGCCCGCAGGCTCGAGCTGCACCAGGCGCTGCCAGTACTCAATAGCGGCACGATACTTTTGCTGCTCAAAAGACGCCATACCGAGAAGACCTAAAGCGGTACGCTGGCGAGGATCAGCGGCCAGAGCTTGTTCAGCACGCAATCTGGCCCGGTCGCTCAAGGTGCGCTCTGCCGCTAAATACTCTGCCTGCGCAGCATATGCGAGCGCCTGAGCATCCTCTGGCGAGGCCAGCACCAGTGTTTCATAGGTAGCAGCCGCTTTCTGATAATCCTGCCCTCCCATGTAGTAGCGACCTAACAATGCCAAGTAATGGAGGTTGTCTGGTCGCTGATCAGACCGTTCCTCTATCGACTCTATCAGTACGCTCATCTCATCGGGAGTTATGTCTTCGTCCATGTCACTGAGCTGCTGCTCAATGATCACGTCTGGAGCAGCACCCAATAGAAAATAGAGCGTAGATGAGGCCGCTACCATAAACGGAATCAATATCCAGACAGGGAAAGCACGCGGCACAGCGGTGATTTCTATCCGTGGTTTTTGCTCATCTTCCTGCAGCCGTAACCTGGCTTCTTCTGCCAACTTCTCTTCATCCGCACTGGCGGGCTCATTGGCAAGTTCGGATTGTCGCAAGCGATACCATTCGACGTTGGCACGAGCGAGATCATCCTCAGACGTCCCCTCGACTTTCTTGGGAAACAGAAAGAAAACAGCAGTGAAAGCTAGCAAGCCGCCACATACCAAGAGAAAGGTGGTCAAGAATCGTGCTCCGTTTCATCCAGCAGGGTTTGCAAGCGATCTTGATTCTGTTCAGAAAGAGAATCTTGATCCACGATCCTGGCGTCGTCGCCCTTGCGTAGAGTTAGCATTAATACGAGACCCGCTGCGATAAATAACAACAGAGGAGCAAACCACAATACCGCGGTAGCACTACTAAAATTAGGCCTATAGCGCACAAACTCACCGTAACGCGCCACCATATAATCCAGTATTTCGTCGTTCGTTGCGCCCTCTTCCAGCTGCCTATGCAGTGTCTGACGTAAATCCTGCGCGATAGGTGCGTCGGAGTCCGCTATGTTTTGGTTCTGGCACTTGGGGCAGCGCAACTCATTGCTTAATTGACGGTAGCGAACTTCCAGCTCAGCGCTTGAAAATTCGTAAGTTTCGATGAGGGCCCAAGAGGTGGTAGCAAACAACGCAAGGACCAAGGCACAACTACGCAAAAGCATACTCATCCTTCTCCACCGCTCTGTGTTAACTCCTTGTAAAGCGGCTCCAAAATTGTGTTCCACACTCGCTCATCCACCACACCAACGTGGCGATAGCGTATAAACCCTTTGGCATCCACCAGGTATGTTTCTGGTGCACCGTAGACTCCGAGATCAAGCCCCAGAGTTCCCTCAGGGTCAGAAATGCTCGCTCTATAGGGGTCGCCTAATTCTGTCAGCCACTGCATGGCCTGTGCAGCATCGTCCTTATAGTTCACCCCGTATATAGCGATGCCGCTTTCAGACAATTGGTGAAGATAAGGATGTTCAACTCGGCAGGAAATACACCAGGTAGCCCAGACATTAAACAAGCTGACTTCGCCTATCACATCGTTGCGCGACAGTAGTCCTTCTCGGCCTAATGCGCCGAGACTGAACTCCGGCAAAGGTCTATCAATAAGAGCTGACGGCATTTCTTTCGGGTCCAGTGACAGCCCCCGAAACAGAAACATCGCCAGCAGAGTAAACAGAAACAACGGTACGAATAATTTTAGCCTAGGCCCCATGCAGAACTTCTCCGCTGTTCGCGGCACTCGCTACACGACGCTGGCGATAACGCTTATCAAATACCGTAGTGAAGCCACCAAGTCCCATGAAGATTGCACCTATCCACATCCAGCGAACCATGGGCTTATAGTGAATGCGCATAGCCCAGTCACCACCGGTCCCTATGGGCTCACCCATAGCGACATAGAGATCTCGGAACAGGCCCGCATCGATAGCCGCCTCAGTCATTACGGATCCAGACGCCAAGTAACGGCGTTTCTGTGGTGCCAGTTTGGCGATGAGAACCCCATCACGGCGCACCTCTACATGGGCTTCTTCGGCAGCGAAATTGGGGCCACGTACGGCGACCACTTCCTTGAACAAGAATTCGTATCCCGCTACTTCCTGGCTATCCCCCGGGCCCATTTTTAAATCGTGTTCCAATGAGTACTGACTGGTAGCCACAATACCGGTCACGCAAGCAGCAAAACCCAAATGCGCTAATAGCATGCCGCAGTAACTTGGCGTAAGACGGCGCAGGCCACGACCCAAAGAGGACGCCTGACGCGTTCGATGCCACACATCCCTGGCCAGCCCCAGCACCAACCAGGACGACAGAGAGACAGCTAACGCCACCCAAATATTGTAACTTGCACCTAGCAGCGGCAAGGTAAATCCACAGACCACAGCCGCCAGAGCCGGTAACAATAGCTCGGAACGCCAACGGCGCGTGTCATCGCTCTTCCAGCGGGAGATTGGCCCCATCCCCATAAAGGGAGCCATTAGCGCCATCAACGGTACGAACACCGCATTGAAGTACGGCGGCCCCACTGAATACTTGCCCTGCCCCAATGCATCCATGATCAACGGGAACAGCGTGCCAAAAAGCACGGTAAGCGTTGCTACCAGAAACACGACATTGTTAAACAGCAACAGACTCTCGCGGGAAACCCAGGCGAATGTCACACGGCTGCTAACGGCTGGCGCTCTGAAAGCGTATAGCGTGAGGGAACCGCCCACCACGATGGCAAGGAATACCAGAATAAATAAACCGCGCGTGGGGTCAGTAGCAAAAGCATGCACCGAGGTGAGCAC
The DNA here is from genome assembly GCA_047611225.1 of Halioglobus sp. GTDB lineage: Bacteria > Pseudomonadota > Gammaproteobacteria > Pseudomonadales > Halieaceae > Marimicrobium. The sequence goes on along the minus strand of JBLFWP010000055.1, from coordinate 3,434 downwards.
GCCTGAACGGACTATAAAGGTTCCAAGCAGGCTCAGGGAAAAGGTAAAGATCGCCAGTAGCACCGTCCAGCTTTTAAATAGCCCACGCTTTTCCGTCACTGCCAATGAGTGAACAAGAGCCGTACCCGCAAGCCAGGGCATGAAGGACGCATTCTCAACCGGATCCCAGAACCACCAACCGCCCCAACCCAATTCGTAATAGGCCCACCAACTGCCCAACATGATGCCAAGGCTAAGAAAAGCCCAGGCGATGTTCGTCCATGGTCTGGACCAACGTGCCCAGGAGGCGTCCAGCCGGCCCCCCAACAGGGCCGCTATCGCAAAGGAGAAAGCAACAGAAAAACCCACATAGCCCATATACAAAAGAGGCGGGTGAATGATCAGTCCCGGGTCTTGCAACAGAGGGTTGAGGTCGCTGCCATCTACCGGTATTCCTGGTAATAACCGCTCAAAGGGATTGGAGGTAAACAGTGAAAACGAGAGAAAGCCAACACCTATCCCGCCCATAACTGACAACACCCGTGACAGCACCAGCAGCGGTAACTGTGCGCTGAAGATCGCGACCGCCGCTGTCCAACCACTAAGAATCAAAGACCATAGAAGCAGCGAGCCTTCATGATTCCCCCACACAGCCGAGAACTTATAGATATCAGGCAGCAAGCTATTGCTGTGGGAGGCGGCTAATTTGACCGAGAAATCATCCTGCAAAAAGGAAGTAGCAAGACAGGCGAAACTAATGCCGACGAATACCAACTGCCCGATCGCCAATCGCGGGGCTAATGACATGGCAACGGTGTCACGCTTCCAGGCTCCCCAAGCAGGCACTAAGGCCAGTACTACGGCGAGGCAAAGCGCTAATATTAAGGAAAAATGTCCGATTTCAGGTATCACAGAGGATTCGCTTTTTTATCGTAGCCAGATTTTTCGAGTGCATCCGCAACTTCTGGAGGCATGTAGTTCTCATCGTGTTTAGCCAGTATTTCGGTCGCTTCAAGTACGCCGACGCTGCTCAACTTTCCTGAGGCGACAGCGCCCTGCCCTTCACCGAAAAGGTCAGGAAGAATACCCGAATAAGTGACTGCAACGACAGAAGCATAATCGGTGAGTTCAAAGCGAACTTCCAATGTTTCATCGCTGCGCTTAAGACTGCCTTCCACTACCATGCCGCCCACGCGTATGGCTTGGCCTACAGGTGCTTTACCTGCAGCCACTTCCGAGGGTGGATAAAACAAGTTTATGTTGCCGCGCAGCGCATAAGTCACCAGAGCGGTGGCAGCGCTGGAAAAAATCACTACGAACAGCACCAGATAGAGTCTTTGTTTACGTACTGGATGCATTAACCGTCCTCTTCGAGAGGCTTTGGACTGCCCTGCTGCCGCTTAAGTTCACTCGCTAGTTGCGACAGTATTTGGCGGCGGCGGCGGATAGGCGCTATCAGTATGGCGATCACCACGCCGATAGTGATGATATAGGCTGGCCAAACATAGATTCCATGGCCATCCATATTGATTAAGGCCTCTACACTCTCAAAGTACATTAGCCTTTCCCCTGCTCGCTAACGATATCTCGCACCCAACTGGCGCGCGCACCGCGCTGCAGTAACTCAGCTCTCATATTCATTAGCAGAGCGCAGGTAAACAGACCGTAAAAGGAGGCAATCATCAGCAGCAATGGGTACAACATACTGCCGTCTATACTGGACTCTCCCGTCAGCTTAATAGAAGCGGGCTGATGCAGGCTGTACCACCAATCCACAGATTTATAAATGATCGGGATGTTGACCATTCCCACTAGAGCAAGTACGGCGCAGGCCTTTGACGCAGCTTCCTTGTTATCAAATGCTTCGTACAAGGCCACTACACCCACGTAGAGAAAAAATAGAATCAGCATAGAGGTGACCCTGGCATCCCAAACCCACCACGCACCCCAGGTGGGTTTACCCCAGATCGCGCCGGTTACCAACGCCAGGAAAGTCAGTGCTGCACCTATAGGTGCTGCTGCCTTCATTGCCACGTCGGCCATCTTCATTCGCCAGATAAGGCTGACTGCCCCAGCGAGCGCCATCACATAGTAAGCGGCCAGGGCTACCACTGCGGCTGGCACATGAATGTAGAGAATGCGATAACTGTTGCCTTGGCGGAAGTCCATCGAGGTATACAGCAAGCCCCAAACAACACCCGCTACCAAGCCAGCCACTGTCAGCGGAAGCAGAAAGCGCAGGATGTTTCCCGCAATGCCGTAAAGCCAGGGCGGGGAACCAAGTTTATGAAAGAAGGACCACATAGCGGCGCTAATTATACCCGGTGTGGCTTGCCGGACAACTGAAACGACCAGACAAACACTGTAAAAGTTAAAGGAGTCTCAAGCATCGATACTAATTCTCAAGCCCGCTGCCATAGCCAGTGGCGCCAAGGCGATAGCCAAGCAGAGCATGGCGCCCAATATTGCCAAATAGGGAGCCGCTGGCATGCCGGTGACCGCGGCCTGTACCGCAGCGACGCCAAAAATCAGCACGGGCATATACAGCGGCAGAATCAACAGAGAAATCAACATACCGCCGCGCTTTAGTCCTACGGTCAAAGCAGCACCAATACCACCGATCAGGCTCAGCACAGCGCTGCCTAGCAGCAAGCTTACAACCAGCGTTGCCATTGCGGCAGAAGGCAAATAAAGCATGACAGCAAACAGCGGCGAAACCAGCGCCAACAGTAAACCTGTGGTAAGCCAATGCGCACCGATGTAGGCCAGCACGGAAAGATATAGGGGCTGTGGCGACAGCAGCAACTGCTCTAGACCACCGTCATCAAAGTCACTGCGAAATACCGCATCGGAGGTCAGTAGATTTGATAGCAGGGCAATAATCCACAGTACGCCAGGCGCAAAGCCCGCCAGTTGCTCAGGCGCTGGACCAAGGCCCAAGGGAAACAAGGCCACGACCATGGTGAAAAACAAAATGGGATTGGCGATTTCTATAGGTCGCCTAAAAGCGAGTAACAACTGGCGTCGCAATAGCCGACGACAAAAACTCGCTGCACTAGGCACAGAGTCAGCCACAGAGTCGGGCATAGCGTCCGGGGAAGCACTGGACGTGCTCATAGAGCTACTCCCAGCGAAAGATCCAGAACGGACACGCCGCATTGTACGCTGAGCTTTTGGTGAGAAATCGTCACCACCGCACCCCCTTGCTCGATATGCGAGTCGAACAGCGACTCCAAACTTTTCACGCCATCTGCGTCGATCGCTGTGAAGGGCTCATCGAGTAACCACAGCGCAGTATCTGTTAGATAAAGGCGCGCCAGATTAACGCGGCGATGCTGACCTGCCGACAGCGTGTGACTGGGAACGTCCTCATAACCATAGAGGCCAACCCGGGTAAGCGCTGCCTCAATATCTTCATCGGAGCATTCCTTCGCACCGCTGACATGAAGTTTCAG